>CAPEBR010000071.1 GCA_948602995.1 uncultured Dorea sp. | reverse complement strand
GAAGAACATGAAAAAAGAGCGGAAATTCGGGCTTAAAGAGTTTCCGAGACCGCTCTAATATAAGAATGGAGGAAAAAAGGTGAGTAAAAACCAGATGATACCTATGAATAGTCAAAAGTTTGGCCAATTTCTTATTCTGCTTAGGGAAGAAAGAGGGTGGTCCCAGTCCCAGCTGGCTGAAAAGCTTAACGTACTCCTTCATAGATTGGGTTCGTAAAAAGGAATAAGAAAGGGAATGAGTTGTGAGAGATGTAAAAAGAACAGACAGTTACGTATCATATATAGTTGAAGACCACAAAGAATATTTAGCTTTTATTAAATTAGTGTTAAATAATACAGATGTGGTATGTTTCAAAGTTAGTCCTTTTTTAGATAGTCTGGAGGAATTCAGGCAGAGTATTTGGTCCTGGCTGAACGATAATGTTCTCTATACGACCTGTGATGTGGAAATTTCAGATGCCTCTGGTGATATTAGTCATTTATTATTTTTTAAAAATGATTATACGCTATATGAATTTTTTCTAAATAAAAAAAACCTCTTTGATTTTGAGGAAACAGATAGGAACTTGGGCATTACTCTTGAAAATCCTGTATTCATAAGAGGGGGAGAGGCAATTTGTTTTTCAATAACGCACGAAGAAAGCTGTGATCTTGATAAAGATTTATATTTAAAATTAGTGGAATGAATTGTTTTTTGATTCAGTTAAAAAAATGAAAATGGAAGGAGAAGATAGGAATTATGAAGACAGATAAAAGGAAAAAAATAATAGGGCTGGCATTTATGGTATTTTTCGTTTCCATGGTAATGCTGCCCATAACTGCAGAGGCAAGGAGTGTTATCAATGTAGAAGACGGATTTAAACGGACGATTGTATTGTCAGAGGAAGATGAGAAGAACGGATATTATGTGGGAACCGTCAATGTTCCCAGAAAAGCAAAGAAGATGAAAGTGGTGACCAGCAAAAAATCAGTTGCCCGTATAGGGAAATGTGAAAACGGACTGTTGTGCATTTATCCTAAAAAAACAGGAACAACAAAGCTTATTGTATCAGCAATTGTGGGAAAGAAAAAAATAAAACAGCAGGGAACAATTAAAGTAGTAAAATTTCAAAATCCATTCAGAGTTTTAAAAATAAATGGCAAAAGTTATTTAAGCAAAGTAAAAGGAAGCGGAAATTATATTCAATTCAAAAAGTCAAAGATAAGACTGAATTATAAGCTTAAGCCAGGCTGGAAGATTTTTGCGACTTATGTGGAAGGATTTAAGCCAGACACAGTAAAAAATAATACAACGTATACTCTGAAAGAACTGTCCGGCTATATTGCAATCTGTGCAAAAAACAAAAAAAGCAGAGAGGAAGTATCTGTAGTTGTAGAGGCTGACCTATAAGAAGAATGACCTCGTTTGTAATCTTATTATGACTCATAAGGCTGTGCCACGTTGGCCGGATCTGGCATAAACATACCGAAAAGTATGAAAGGCCGATGGCAGGAATGAATTTCACACACGCTGTAGAGAGGGAGTGGGAACGTGAGGAAATACATAAGGTGTCTTTTCGTGGCCGGAGGATTTGCAGGAATGGTGGCAATAGCAGGAAATGCGGAAACTCCCAGGCCTGAAGCAGGGGATGAAGAAACTGCCGGGTTTGAAACAGGCGATGAGGAAATTGCCGGGTTTGAAACAGAATACAGTGAACCTGTTATAAAATATGGAGAAATTGTCCAGGCAGAAGAAACATATTTTATAATGAACTGTGATGACGAATACTATGAAGGCGATTCATTATATATAGTTGACATCCCGGAGACGGAAACACAAAAGGAGTTTGAGGTTGGAGACCTTGTGAAAGTATCATATAGCGGGATGCAATGTGATAGTGAACCGGCAATACTGGTTGACGTTACTTCAATTGAAACGGAATGATTTATATGTTCCTGACAGACAGTAAAGGATATTTTGATATGAATGAAACGAAATCGAATGAAGAAAATAAGTACTATAGCAGACGGAAGACCGTAGACAGGCATATAGAATTATATGGCATGGTAACGGTTGTATTTTTGCTATGCGCACTAAGTATTATCAAAGGAGAAGATTTTGGTAATTATCTAGCCATTTTTGTGGGCGGGGTTACCGCCCGTAAAGGATTCAACTATACAATATCAAAAAAAATGAAAGATCTGGCAATCTGCATATTTTGGGTTATAATGTTGTTTGCAGTCCTTATGCCAAAGATTTTGTCTATATGACAGAAAGTCATATTTCATGGTATAGTTTTATTTATGGCAATATTAGCAGGAATGAGGAGGGATGGTGCTATGGCCAGAGTACAGGTAATGTGGACATACGAGATGGATATCATTTATGTTCCCGGGTTTATGGAAAAGGACATTTTTGAATACCAGAGTAATTTCCGCCAATGGGTAGATGGCGTCAATTTTGATGGAGGAGATGGGACTTCATTTGATACGAATGATTTTATAGATTATTTAAATGACATAATGCCGGAGAATTCAGGCGAAAAGGCATATATTATAGAAGAGAATTGTGAACAGACAGCAAGGGATAAGAAAGTAAAGACAATCTACTTTTAAAATGAAGGAATGAGTTGGAGGTATCGCTCATGGAGAATCAGAGACAGAGCAGTTACGAGGATATATTTGAATTCCGGAACATCCGTCCGGAGGAGGCATTGGAAGCGGCGGAGATTGAACGAATCTGTTTTCCGCCAAATGAAGCATGCTCAGAGAAGATGATGGTAGAACGGGCCATAAAAGCGCCGGAATTATTCTTGATCGCCGTTGATAAGAAGACAGGAAAGATTGCCGGATTTCTGAACGGACTATCTACGGATGAATCATCCCTTCGGGATGAATTTTTTACGAATGCCGGACTCTATGACCCGGATGGCAGAAATGTTATGCTGTTGGGGCTTGATGTGCGTCCGGAATACCGGGGGCAGGGGCTGGCAAGGGAGCTGATGCGCCGGTATCTCGAAAGGGAAAGCGAGAAAGGGCGGGAGCTTGTTGTGCTTACCTGCCTGCCGTCAAAGGTGGAGATGTATAAAAAGATGGGATTCTGTGATAACGGTATTTCTGCGTCCGCCTGGGGAGGGGAGCAGTGGCATGAGATGCGTATTAAATTGGGGACGGGGCATTTTTTGCCATAGTATACCTGGAAAGCTCCAGTGAAGCTTTCCAGGTGAAAAATGCCTCGTCCCAGATTGAAAGAAAGGGGAAATCTGAGGATTATGGGGAATTATCTGAATACAACGTCGGTTTATGATACCTATGGCAGGGAGTTCCGCAGCCCTTATTTTGTTGATAAGTCAATGTTGCTGGATCATTTGATGCAGAGGGTTGACACTGGCACGAACTATGTGTGCATTACCAGACCGCGGCGTTTTGGAAAATCAGTAATGGCGAATATGATCGCGTCCTTTTTTTCATGTGCGTTTAATGGAAGTATTATTTTTGACCAATTGAAGATATCAGCATCTGATTTATATAAGGACTATATGGGGCAATATGATGTGGTATTTATATCTTTTAATGAAATGCCGCGGAAATGCAGAAGCTATGACCAGTATATTGAACGGATCGAAAGCAGGCTGCTAAAAGATCTGAGGGAGGCATACCCGCAGGCAGACATTCAGGAGGAGGATGCAGTGTGGGACGCGTTTTCAGCTGTGTATAATTCCTATAGATCGAAACGGTTTATCTTTGTCCTGGACGAATGGGATTTTATCTTCCACAGGGATTTTGTGACACAGAAGGAACGGAAGGAATACGTTGATTTTCTGAGTAACCTGTTAAAGGGAAAGGCCTATGTTTCTTTAGCATATATGACAGGGATTCTGCCGATCGCCAAGTATTCCAGTGGTTCTGAGCTGAATATGTTTCTTGAATATACGATGGCGTCAGAGGAACTGTATAGTGATTATTTTGGATTTACAGAAGAGGAAGTAGATGATCTGTATAATCGATTTGTTGAAAATCAGCCCAATCCCAGGGTGACAAGAGAAGGGTTAAGACTTTGGTATGACGGATATCAGATCAGGCAGGGAAAACGGGTCTATAATCCGCGTTCCGTGGTTGCAGCGCTTACAAATAACAATCTGGGGAATTACTGGACCAGTGCGGGACCTTATGATGAGATTTTTTATTATATCGAACAGAATACAGCAGAAGTACGGGATGATCTGGCAAAAATGGTTTCAGAGATACCGGTCGAGGCTCATGTGAGGGAATATGCAGCTACATCCATGAATCTGGAAACAAAGGACGAGATTTTCTCGGCCATGGTAGTGTATGGATTCTTAAGTTATGAGAAGGGGTATGTGAGGATTCCGAATAAAGAATTGATGGAGCGCTTCAGGGACATGCTTATGAAAGAGCCGACTCTTGGTTATGTACACCGGCTTGCCAGGGAATCGAACAGAATGCTTCGTGCAACTTTAGAGGGAAACACGGCAGTTATGACTGAAATACTGGAATTTGCCCATAATACGGAGGTGCCCTTACTAAGCTATAATCGTGAGACGGATCTCACAGCAGTAGTAAACCTTGTCTATCTGTCCGCGAGAGACACCTACCGGGTAGAGCGGGAAGATAAAAGCGGGACAGGATATGTGGACTTTATCTTCTATCCAGAGATCAGTCATGAGGCTGATGGAATTGTTCTGGAACTGAAGATAAATGATACGCCAGAGCGTGCACTGCAGCAGATTAAGGACAAAAAGTATGCCTTGAAATTTGAAGGGAAACTTGGGGAGATGCCTAAGTATACAGGGCGTATACTTGGGGTGGGTATCGGATATGATAAAGAAACGAAGAGGCATTCCTGTAAGATAGAGATTCTGCGGTTGGGGACGGGGCATTTTTTGCCATAGTATACCTGGAAAGCTCCAGTGAAGCTTT
>CAPEBR010000070.1 GCA_948602995.1 uncultured Dorea sp. | reverse complement strand
ATTGATTTTTCAAGGTGCGAATCCCATTTTTGACGTGGGAAGTTTGAGTTATTTACATCTTTTCATACTTCTTCTTAAGCCTTCGTATTCCGATCCCACAGTGGATAAACAGCCACACATACACAACAAAAAGCGCTGCAAAAATTCCTGCCAGCACCTTTGCCGCCACATACTCCTCCCTGATGCTTTGCGATAGCTGAAGCAGAAGCTGCGGCATCAGGCAGCACAGGAACACAATCAGAAGTGGAACCATCCTCCGTTTAAAAATTCTCTGCACCATCTCCAGCCTTGAGTAGTTATCACTGAATATTTCCATATCCTCTTCTGCCGGTTCCACTGGCTTTCTGAAATAACTAAAGCCATTTACTTCAAAGAGGTATTCCCATCCATAATCACGGTACAACTGCAGGTATTCTGTCTTTTGCCCTCTCTCGGCCTGGTCAAAATCCAGCCTGTATACAACCTCTTCGGGAGTGCATTTATCAAAAAAGTAGAAACCCGGAAGCACATATCGCCGTAACTTCCATCCAGCTCTGTGCTGCTCTGCCAGAAACTGTTCCTCAATCTCATAGTCTGTAATTGTCCAAAACCGGAATAAAACTTTATTCTCCATTCTGATATTCCCCCTTACTGTTTTTATATAACCGTTCAATTCTCCGAAGTTCTATACCGAGGATTTCCTGCCCCAGCTCTGTAATCCTGTACAGCTTTCTCTTTTCTTCTTCCCGTATAAACCTGATCAGTCCGTCCTTCTCCATCTTAGACAAAGTACCGTACATGGTTCCAGGGCTTATAGACACTTCCCTGCCAGTCATTGCCTTTACCCTCTGTCCGATGTTATAACCGTGCATCTCCTCCTGTAAGCAGAACAATATGTAAAAGCCAGTTTCTGTCATAGGAACATAAACTCTTCTGATTCTCTCCTGCATAAATACCTGTCCTTTCTACGACTATATTCCATCACGATACATCACATCTCAATATATCGAATCTCGTTATACATAATATATCACACTTCGATATATATGTCAATCATTTAATATTTTATACTTGACATAAGTACGAAATCAGACTATAATGCTTTTCGTACGCACAAGTACGAAATCAGACTCATTATAAAAAGGAGCACACTATGAATTTTTCTATTACAAAGGAACTAAAAGAATATAACCAGCTTTTTAAAGAATTAAACGAGATCTATCACAGCATGGCATTAAAAACCGGGCTCTCTGACAGTGCATTTGATATCTTTTATGCCATTGCTGTCCTCGGAGACGGCTGTCTCCAGCGGGATATCTGTCAGATGACCTTTCTAAGCAAACAGACCATCCACTCCTCTGTGCGAAATCTTGAAAAAGAAGGATACCTTAATCTGAAAAAGGGCAGCGGCCGCAGCATCCATCTGCATCTCACCTCTGCCGGAGAGGCACTGGTAAGGGAAAAGGTGCTCCCTTTTATAGAAACGGAGGAGAAATCTTTTGAAGATATGACTCTGAATCAGGCACATGAACTTCTCCGCCTGAATAAGAAATATGTCTCCAGGCTTCGGGAAAACGCAGAAACACTTTAACATAGAAAACTTTAATACAGAAACACATTAATAGTAGGAAGGAGTATTTCGTATGAGAATTCAGCTTTCAGACCATTTTACCTATAAAAAGCTATTAAGATTTGTCATGCCCTCTATTATTATGATGATTTTCACATCCATATATGGAGTTGTGGACGGATTGTTCGTATCCAATTATGTAGGAAAGACCGCTTTTGCTGCCGTGAATCTTATTATGCCGTTTCTAATGGGGATCAGCACACTTGGCTTCATGATTGGAACCGGAGGCAGTGCGATTGTTGCAAAAGCTCTTGGAGAGGGGAAGCGGGAAAAGGCCAATGAATATTTTTCCATGATGGTATGGGTGACCGTAATCGGCGGGCTCTTTTTTGCAGTACTCGGCTTCCTTTTCCTGCGTCCCATCGCCTCCGCTCTCGGCGCAAAAGGCGAGCTTCTTAGCAACTGTGTATTATATGGAAGAATCCTGCTTGTATCTCTGACTACATTCATGCTGCAGAATGTCTTCCAAAGCTTTTTCATAACTGCTGAAAAGCCAAAACTGGGATTATACGCCATCGTTGCTGCCGGTGTCAGCAATATGGCGCTGGACTTTTTATTTATCGCTGTTTTTCACTGGGAGCTTGCAGGTGCAGCGGCAGCTACTGCAGTCAGTGAATTTATCGGCGGGCTGTTCCCCGTCTTTTATTTTGCAAGGGAAAATTCCAGTCTGCTCCGGCTCGGGAAGCTCCATTTTAACGGACGCGTCCTGTTAAAGGCATGCACAAACGGCTCATCTGAGCTGATGTCCAATCTTTCCACGTCCATAGTGAATGCCTTATACAACTTCCAGCTTATGCGCTTTGCCGGAGCGGACCGTGTTGCCGCGTACGGTACAATTATGTACGTAAACTTTATAAAAGGAACTGTTTACCATTATTAGCGGACAGCAGATTTTCCAGAACGTGTCTGAAAAACGCCGGGATGAAGATTGCGGAAATGATTTTCAAGCACCGTCTCATACAGCCTTGCACCATTAACGTTGAATCATGCAAGGCTGCGGCTGGCGAGATACTCACGGCAGATTTCATCGGCCGTGAGTATAACAATCTGAGCTTTTATGAAGTATCCTTCTTTTCGCAGCCTGTACCTTTGCCCCATACCTGCTGGTAAATAAAGCTCCCAGAAGGAGCACCCCGAAAACCAGTCCCAGAGAAAAATCAGCTATATTTTCATATATACCCGTAGAAGCCAGCCCCCGTATATCCAGGTAACCATACACGCAAAATGCTGCAATTGCAGCCAGGAAAACACCACACAGCCTTCTTGAAATCATAACCTTCTCCTGATTTTCATAATCAGCAACCTTACGTAACATTTCTTCTGTTTTCTTATCCTTCATATCTGTCTTCCTTTCTCCATCTAAAAATTCGTCAATGCTAACCTCAAAGTAATCCGCGATGTCAATCACCAAGTCGAGATCCGGCATGTTCACACCGTTCTCCCATCGTGATACGCTCCGGTTCGTTACACCGAACCGCTCTGCAAGCTGCTCCTGGGTTAATCCTTTCTCCCTTCGCAGCTCCTTCAAAAACCTCCCTGTTTTCTTTTGGTCCATTTTCTCCTCCTTTCATGAACAGAATAGAGCATTTCCCCAAAAAAGTACACGACACAGTGCGAGAATTGCAGCATTTCAGGAAGTTCATTATATTCCTGACACGTAAATAGTAACCAGATCGCCATGCTCTGGATGAAAAGCTCCTTGATAGCGAACAGAGCCATGCCTTGACAAAAAAAGGAATGTGCCGGGGCACATTCCTTTTTTCACTCGCTGTCTCCATCTCTGACCAGCTTCGGGTATTTTGCCTTATTCCTACGCTTGCACTCATACATAATTGAGTCCGCCCTCTGGATGATTTCATCCAGAGTCAGCGCATTATCCTTTCCAGGTATCTCAACAATACCAAAGCTAAAGCTGCATTGATAATCCGAAAAGTCACTCATCTGGAATTCCGTTAAGATTTCCTCCATCTTCCGGTCCATCAGCTCCTTGATGCAGCCTGTAAGTACCAGACAGAACTCGTCTCCTCCGGTTCGTGCAAATGTATCGCCTGTCCGGAAATTCCGTTTAATCAGCTCCACAAAATTCTGAATATACATATCTCCTTCCATATGTCCGAAGGTATCATTCACATATTTCAGTCCATCCAGATCAAAATAGCAGAAGGTGGCTTCCTGATGCTCCCGCAGAATCATATCCATATATTCGTCAAAAAACAGACGGTTCTTAATTCCGGTTCCCGGATCATGATATGCCTTACTAGTCAGGCTTCTTGCCGCCTGCTTCTCCTCAGTGACGTCTACCACAATATGTACACCGGACTGACGCCCCTTCCATTCAACCATAAATGATGTAACGCGGTAGTGCTTGTCACCCACATCGTCAATCTCCCACACATGATACTGTTCCGCATCATTCCAGTGCAGAAGCTCATTCTGAAATGAAAGCCGCTTTTTACAGGTCATGCAAAATGTCTGATCAGCTGTTCCGTCTTTATTCTTCTTATTACAATATAAGATCTCCTTGGTTTCTGTATCCACAACAAGGAGCCATTCCTTACGCTTACTAAGCATTCCCAGTAAAAGCTCATTATATCCTTCTATAGATTCCGCATGGCTCTGTGCCTTTGACGCCTCATCCTTCAGACCCTTCTCACGCTCCATAACCTGGTTCACCATAGTATCAAATGCTTCAGATAACTCTCCCAGATAGCCAGGATTCCTGGAATACTCTCCCTTTGCCGCCTGCCTTGCTCTCCAGGCCAGAAGCTTCAGGTTCGAATGAAGGTTCTTCAGGTTCGCGCACAGAATATTATCTATCTCAGGAAACTTCACAGATAAATTTCCTTTCGAAAGTTCCGCCGAATACTCTTCCAAAGCTTCCATCATACTCCTAAGATCATTCAGTCCCTGCGCAAGCTCCATGCAAGACTCGTCAATCTCCGTCAGATTAAGACTTTCCTCCACTCTGGGCCCATAAAGAATACTCTTCAGATATTCCACTAAAAGCCTGCTGCTCTTTTCTTCCATGATATATCCCACCCTCGCTGTTAAATTTATTCTGTCTGAGACCGGCATATCATTACCAGCCTTTCGATTGCTTGTTCTGCTTTTTCATTTTAACATAATTTTCCCTCTCTTACAATATCCCAAAAATGTTACTGTTCACTCCGTTCACAGTAACCCTAAAAATTCAATTCTAGAAAATTTTTCAAAAAAGTTGTTGACAAGTGAATAGACATCGTATATAATATGTCTTGTGTCAAAGAGATGACCAAAAAAGTGAAAATGAACGGGGTGTGGCTCAGCTTGGCTAGAGCGCCTGGTTTGGGACCAGGAGGTCGCA
>CAPEBR010000069.1 GCA_948602995.1 uncultured Dorea sp. | reverse complement strand
CCAGGGGAGACGGATCCCGAGAAGCCGGGAGAAACAGATCCGGGAGAGACGGATCCAGAGAAACCAGGGGAGACGGATCCCGAGAAGCCGGGAGAAACAGATCCGGGAGAGACGGATCTAGAGAAACCAGGGGAGACGGATCCCGAGAAGCCAGGAGAGACGAATCCGGAACAGCCGGGGGAGACAGATCCTGGGAAACCAGGGGGGACGGAGTCTGCAGAGCCGGATAAGACAGAGGAAACGATATCGGAACAGCCAGGCGGAAACAGTGGGAAAGAAGTACCCCTCAAGTTGCTTCTATGCAGAGTGTCTTCTGCTAAAACTTCACATACGATTCGGTGGAATCCTGTGAAATCAGCAGATGGATATGAGATATATGGGGCAAAATCTAATGGAAAATACAAGCGACTCAAAACTGTTAGCAAAAAGTCCGATAAGTGGAAGCATAAAAAGCTAAATAGGGGAACGCAGTATAAATATTATGTCAAAGCATATAAAAAGATTGGCGGAAAACGAGTAATTCTGGCTAAATCTCTTCCTGTATTTGGAACGACAGAAGGCGGTAAATACACCAACCCTTCAAAGATTGAGGTAAAGAAGACACGTATGAGTGTGGCTTCTGGTAAGAAAGTCCAGATTCATATAAAAGTGACAGGGAAAAAGATAAGCAAAGCTGGCAAAAAGGTGCGATACGTCTCATCTGACCCATCTGTTGCAAAGGTATCAAAAAAGGGAAGTATTACTGGGAAAAAACGTGGAAGCTGTATAATATACTGTATTGCCCAAAATGGTCTGCATAAAAAAGTAAAGGTAAAGGTAAATCCTTAAAACTGGTGTTGTCTCCGCCATCGCAGGCCCGGAATTCCTTGATCAAAACAGTTAAAGATAGCGGAGAGACCTGCGCGGCAGATTTATCTGGCGCGCAGTATAATTATGCAAGGCTGTACTAGAGCGTGTTTGAAAATTCATTCCCACAATCTGCCGCCCCACTTTACACCAGATTTTATGCTGAATTTAGTCAATGTAGCCCGCTACACCTCCTAAATCCAGCATAAAATCTGATGCAAACTGGGACGACATCTTGCAGAAAGCAATTTTCAAACACGCTCTAGTACTCCATCCGGCTAGAAATTGAACTTCTGAACTGCCTGGCCCGCACCATTGTGTCGTTAAAAGTTCTAGTCGATGCGTTCACCACACCTCCTTCATTTGGGGCAGATCCCCCACAAACTGTGACGCACAGTTGACATAAAGCAATTTACAAACACGCTCTAGAGCGAAGAAAGCGAGGCAAAGAAGTATTATGCAATATACAACAACTTATCAGTCACCTTTAGGGGAGATTCTTCTTGCTGCAGATGAAATCGGGCTTACCGGACTATGGTTCGATGGGGAAAAATTCTATGCAGAAGGCCTGGATCCGGAGAATGAGGAGAAAGATATTCCTGTTTTTTACGATGTTAAAAGATGGCTGGATAATTATTTTTCCGGTCAGGAACCTGATTTTATGCCGCCGTTACATATGATTGGTTCTGATTTCCGGCAGTGCGTTTGGACGCTCCTGCGGGAAATTCCTTATGGAGAGACGATAACATACGGTGCATTGGCAAGGCGGATAGCCGTGGAACGGGGATTAGAGAGGGTGTCGGCACAGGCGGTAGGCGGTGCAGTAGGGCATAATGAGATCTCGATTATTGTACCCTGCCACCGGGTGGTCGGTGCAGACGGGAGTCTGACCGGATATGCAGGAGGCATACAGAGGAAAGTTAAACTGCTTACACTGGAAGGTGTGGACATGGAAACATTCTATATCCCAACAAAAGGGACAGCGCTTTGAGTGGAGAATGACGGACGGTAAGAAACAGTTTTCGGACAGTCTGGGGTGAGGAATAGAAATGGATAATGAGCTGACAAGAGAGTTGAAAGAAATACTTAAGACAAATGGAGCAGATCTGACAGGCATCGGGGATATCAGCGGGATACCGGCAGAGATTCGCGGCGGTTTTCCAATTGGGATAAGTGTTGCAGTAAAATATCCAAAGGAGATTATCAGAGAAATTGCAAATCTTCCTACCGTAGACTATCAGAAATGGTACGGCAAGCTGAACGAATTATTGGATTATCTAGTAACGCTGGGTGCTGACTGGCTGAAAGAAAAGGGATACCAGGCAATTGCTAAGAGCAGGGCACAGGTGGGGAAATATAAAGACGACTGCAAGACGCTTCTGCCGCATAAAACGGTTGCAACTCGTGCCGGAATGGGCTGGATTGGGAAAAGTGCGCTTTTGGTTACAGAAGAATATGGCTCAATGATCCGCATATCTTCTATTCTGACGGACGCGCCTCTGACAGCGGCGAAACCGGTTAATGAATCAAAATGCGGAGGCTGCATGGTCTGCCGGGATGCCTGCCCTGCAGGTGCAATCTACGGACGGCTATGGGAGATGTCTTTAGGGAGAGATGAGTTATTTGATTTCCCCAAATGCAGGGCAACTATGCAGAAACGGGCAATTGAAGGGGTCGGGGAAAAGGATGATATCTGTGGGAAATGTATTGCGGTTTGTCCTTATACAAGACGGTATTTAAACTTCGAGGGATGAAAGAGACAAGAAGATAAGAACACCAAAGAACAGTTGCCTGCTGAATATCTGGTTCAATTACTGGCAACCGGGACCAGGCTACAGATATGATTATAAGGTGCAGGAAACGAGGAGGAAGATCATGGAATACAAATTCTGGAACTGGGAACAGGCGGATGTTCCGGCAATTACTGACAAATACAAAGGGATTCATACACCCATAGATTTATACAATGTGCTTTCGAAGATCTGGTGCGAGGATACCTGTGCGCCGAGAATGCGGAAAGGCTGGACAAAGGAAAATAAAACACTGGGGCAGTGCTCTATTACAGCATTTCTTGTGCAGGATATTTTTGGAGGCAAGGTCTTTGGGGTGTCCCGTCCTGACGGAAATTACCACTGCTATAATGTGATTGGAAACTGCAGATTTGACCTGACCAGCGAACAGTTTGGAGATGAAGTTCTGATTTACGAAGGGAACCCGGAGCAGTTTCGAGATGTACATTTTGCAAAAGAGGAGAAACGTCTTAGACACGAAGATTTAAAGAAGAGGCTGGGAGAGTACTGCCACGCGCAGTAATTTCCTTATCTGCAACCGTAGAAAATGTGGAAAATCCGTACGCGAGGCTGTACTCGTGCTCTATCTGGATGGAGCATTAGTATAACCCAATTTAAATAACCTTACGTTTCACTGTTCTGCCTCTTCTCCATTTTTATTCTTCACAAAGCTGTTTCAGGGCTTCATCAGCCCAAATAACTCTGTTCCTGCCATTATTTTTTGCATCGTAGAGCATAGCATCTGCTGTTTTTAAGTAAAAGTCATATGAGCTTCCTTCATTTGGAATTACAGTTACACCCCCGATACTGACTGTAACCCATTCAGATACAGGAGAATTGTGCCGGATGCAAAGAGTCTCTACGGATTTCCGAACCTTTTTCATATATTCAAAAACTTTAACTGAAGTGTCACCTAAAAGGCATGCAACAAACTCTTCTCCTCCATAACGTGCAACAAAATCCGTGTTCCGGTTTAAAGAAGAAGATAAGGTTTTGGCTACGGCGGCAAGAACCTTATCGCCGGCCGGATGACCGAATGTATCGTTATATGCTTTGAAACAGTCAATGTCAATCATACAGACGGAAAATGGAACCTTAAGGCGTACAGCATCAAGCCATCTTAGCTTGCTGTAATGATCATACTGCCGCCTGTTGGCAATTCCGGTCAGCTGGTCGGTCTTGGACTGCTTTTCCACCTGCTTCCGGTAATTATAAAGTCTGATATGTGTATTGACTCTTGCTTTCACAATCAAAGGGTTAAAAGGCTTCACAATATAATCAACCGCACCTAATATAAGCCCCTGGTATTCATTCTGCACATCAGAAAGGCTTGTGATCAGAATAACCGGAATTCCACGGGTAATGATTTCCTCCTGTAATTTTTCTAAAAGTGTGAACCCATCCATCCCTGGCATGACTACGTCCAGCAGGATCAGAGAATAGTCCTCAGTTCGGGCATGGCAGAGCCCTTTTTCTGCTGTGAGAGCGACAGTAATGCTATATTCTTTATCTAGAATTTCCTTTAAACGTGTTGCCTGTAAGAGGCTGTCATCAACAATTAAAATCTTATCCATAACTTTTAATTCCTTTTATTCCCATGAAGCATAAAGCCGGGAAATCATATCTGTATAGATATCCGGCAATTGCTGCAGAGTATCTCTTTCTATCATATATTTATTATTCAAGAGAAATATAAATTCTCTATTTTAATTATCTCAAAAATAAAAATTATGTCAACATTTTTTTCCAATTTTGGCAAGAATAAGTTCAAGTACATTTACTGCACAGACCGTAAGAAAGTGATTCAGGAGTGAGCAAATCCCATTTGCGGAGCGAATTTCAGATGGATTTGCGAATGTTACTGGTCACGGAGTGAAAAGTAACCATTCCGTAGTTACTATTCACGGGTCAGGAATGCGCGTAAGCTGCGCATTCCGTAAGAACGTGATTCAAGGGTGAGGGGCGATTTTTGCGCAGCAAAACTTTAAACATCGCCCCGAATCGTTACTATGAGCGGCCTCCTGGGCCGTGAATAGTAACATTCCGTAAGAATGCGATTTAGACATTGGCATAAAACTATGTACAGTCCCTCCATCTGTCTGCTATAATATAAATGGAAAGTAACGACCCAACAGACCTGCCTGTTAATCGGGCAGAACTTAAGAAGGTGATTCAAAAGTGCAAAAAAGAGAAGGAGAATGTGATCTATGAAGCAAGATTTAATTGTAATTTTAGACTTGGGCAGTACGGAGAACACAGTCATTGCCCGCCAAATCCGCAGCCTCGGCGTGTATAGTGAGATTCATCCCCATGATATTACTGCGGAAGAGCTGAAGGCATTTGACAATGTAAAAGGGATTATTTTAAATGGCGGTGAGAACCGTATTGTAAACGGACAGGCAGTGGAAATCAGAACGGAGCTTTATGAGCTTGGATTTCCGATGCTCTCTATTGACTATCCCCAGGCGAAATGTGAGGAACAGTTCTGCGGGATTCCAGGGGATGAGGTCTTGAAAAAATTTATCTTCGAGGAATGTGGAGCGCAGGCAAATTGGAATATGAAAAATTTTATTGAGGACCAGGTGGAATTAATCCGTCAGCAGGTAGGGGACAAAAAGGTGCTGCTGGCGTTATCCGGCGGCGTGGATTCTTCGGTAGTGGCGGCAATGCTCATTAAGGCAATTGGGAAGCAGCTTGTCTGTGTACATGTAAATCACGGACTGATGCGTAAGAATGAATCGGAAAGTGTTGTGAAGGTATTCCGGGATGAGCTCCATGCAAATCTGATTTATATTGATGCCTCTGACCGTTTTCTTGGAAAGCTTGAAAATGTGGCAGATCCGGAAGAGAAGCGGAAAATTATTGGCAGCGAGTTTATCCGTGTATTCGAGGAAGAGGCAGGAAAGTTGGAAGGAATTGATTTTCTTGGTCAGGGAACCATTTACCCGGATATCATTGAGAGTGGAACGAAGACTGCGAAGATGGTAAAATCACATCATAATGTAGGCGGACTTCCAGATGATCTGAAATTCCAGCTGGTGGAACCTTTAAAGCAGCTTTTTAAGGATGAAGTGCGCGCCTGTGGTGTGGAGCTCGGACTTCCGCATGACATGGTGTACCGTCAGCCATTCCCCGGACCGGGGCTTGGTGTAAGATGCCTTGGTGCAATTACTCGCGACCGGTTGGAAGCAGTCCGTGAGTCTGACGCAATTCTGCGAGAGGAATTTGCGAAGGCAGGCCTTGATAAAAAAGTATGGCAGTTCTTTACAGTAGTGCCGGATTTTAAGTCTGTTGGCATGAAAAATAATGCCCGGGTGTTTGAGTATATGGTTATTATCCGTGCGATTAATACGGTGGATGCCATGACAGCAACGGTCGAGAAGGTGGACTGGGAGGTGCTGGAAAGGATAACGGACAGGATATTGTCAGAGGTGAAGAATGTGAACAGAGTGTGCTATGATATGAGTCCAAAGCCACCGGCGACGATAGAGTTCGAATAAACAAAAATGCTTAGTAAACCCAGTGTTTATGCGGGTTTGCGGGCTTTGGAAAGGTCTTTTGATAACAAATTGATA
>CAPEBR010000068.1 GCA_948602995.1 uncultured Dorea sp. | reverse complement strand
GAACCGTGTCAGGTCGGGAACGAAGCAGCACTAAGCAGAACCTTCCGGGTGCCGTAAGGGTGCCTGGGCTGAGTTAACTGCCGGGGTAACGCTCATGAATATTCGTTCGAAGCGTAACGCACGAAAAAAATTATGTTTTGCACTGTAATTACTCTTGTTATTATATTCGTATCACGCAAAAAGTGACACTCTTGTCCCGATACTTTATATCTTTTCAATCATACAGGAATGTTTCCGTTTTGCACCTTTTTTGTTCTTATCATATGTGATTCCCACCAGTAAGATATCTCCCCCATATCCTGACAATGCCGCCGGGTATCTCCGCTCCTTGATTTGGGCGATTGCCCCCTGAACCTCTTGATTCCATTTTAGTTCAATTACCAGTGCCGGCATGGGGGATGATTTCCTGGGAAAGTATACGATATCCGCATACCCGTCGCCCGAAGGCAATTCCTCAAACTTCAGATAATAATCTTTGTAGCTGAAATAAGCCAGTTTGATTACACTGCGAAGTGCCTGTTCGTTATTATAGAACAAAGGAGAGGTTTCTTCTGCGTGAATTTTTTCAATCCGGACAGCTACTGCATCTGCATTTTCCTGAACCGTATCAATGATCAGCTGGTCACTTTCACGGACACGCCGTATTGTCTCATCATGTCTCACCTTACGGACAGATTTTGCGAATTCCAGCCGGATCTCCTCATTCGGAATACGCGCCGTATTTGTTTCCTTATCATAAGCCAGATATCCCAGATGAATCAGCAAAGTCAGTACATCATTGCGATCCCGGAAAGTAACAAGGTCGTTTGCGAATCCACTTGTTTCCACGGGGACGGCAATTCCGCCGAGCAGCCCGGCAATTGTTTTTGACATACCGTCGAAGTCTAAATTAATATATTCCATCAGGCTCTTTGAAGCCGAGGTTTCCGTCCAGTAAGAAGCAAATTCCTGGTTGCGCAAAGCTTCCATGACGGCATTTGGATTATAAATGGACGTTCCTCCTAATGTGTAGCCATCATACCACTGCTTCATCATGAAAAAATCACATTCGTACTCTACACACAGCTTTTTTACTTCCTCTTCTGTAAAACCAGTATATTTTACGAATTTTCTTGGGTTTACAATTGTATATTCTTTAAAATCTGAAATCGCCGACTGGGATCCATCTTTTTTAACAGGAAGTATCCCAGTTATATAGACAGCCGCAAAAATCTTATCAGTTGCACCGCTGTTCTTGAAAAGAGTCCGTAGAAATTCCAGATAACCGCGCTGTATCTCCAGGTTGTCCTTTCCTTCCCGGATCGGGGCATCCCACTCATCAATAATCATAATAAATTTCGTCCCTGTCATCTCAACTGCGTTGGCCAAAGTCGGGACAAAGCCTTCAGCAGCCATCATCTCTGGATATTTTTCCTTCAGTTCATAAATTATATTTCTTTTAATATAACACACCAGGTCAGCAAACGACGTTTCCCCGATGATTGCCGTCATGTCCAGATAGATTACATCATACTGGTTCAGATATCTATGATAAGAAGCGGCATATTCCGAATCCACGGCAATTTCCAGATCTTTGAACAGTTGGGAAGAATCACAGCTTCTGTCATAATAGGCACACAACATTTTTGCCGCAAAAGACTTGCCAAAACGCCGGGGCCGGCTGATACAGGTCAGTTTTTCCGTTGTATCAATTGTTCTGTTAATCAGATCGATCATACCGCTTTTATCTACATAAGTACTATTCCGTATCGCTGTAAAACCACTGTTTCCTGGATTCAGATAATTCCCCAAAATCTCCACCTCCTAATGTCATAAATGGTACGCTAAGCTTTTTCCCAGCCTAATCTGTCGTTCCTGACCTCTTCAGCTTCTCGAAAATCCGTTTTGTACTATATTCCTCCCCACACCCCTTTGCAGCTTCACATATCCGGTTAATAACTGAAACATCTTCTTCTAACTCTTCCGCAATCACTTCTGGTTTCTTCGCCTTCCTCAATTTTTTACATACTAGCGAAATAAGTTTCAAGGTTTCCCCTTCTTCTCTTCCTTCTTCTCTTCCTTCTTCTCTTAAATCACGCTCATAGATTTCCCTGTTGAATGTCGATAATACCATATTCCGGACCTCCCCACGGCATTTCTCCAAAAGCTTCCTCAGAATGTCATCACGGATACAGTCATCAATTGCACTCTCCACTGCCTCCTCCATCCCCAGCCCCTTCTTCTGGTAATCCCGGATACACTGAATAAAAAGTGCATATTCTTTTAACTGCCTGCACTTTTCCATCAGTTCTGCATTGTGTCCGTAATTGATGTTCAACAGTGTCGCCGTACACTCTACGCATGAAGTCTTCCCCTCAATCTCTGGGAAAGCATCCGTCAGCTTCATCTCCCGTCTGTCCGGCTCGTCCTCCGTCCCATTATAGAAAATATAATACTGGGGCAGTGGGAACTTCTGCAGGGTTCTGCCGTACATATTCAGGTGATTCTGCGCTATATAGGATTCAAAATTCCTTGCCAGATATAAGAGGCCCCTCATGGGCATATTCGGATTCTTGGTGCTCTGGTGCTCATACAGATTCAGCATCTCTCCCATCAGGAAGGACATGTCATTCTTGATCCCGATATAGACTGCATCATTAAGCGTATATACAATCAGCTCATCCGGATCTTCATATGACGTATCATTCATTGCGTTATAGAGCGACAACTGGTCTTCTGCATCCTGGAACGCAAGGCAGAAGACCCCGTCCTTATGCTCCCTGTTCACATGATAAAAGCTTTGGTTTGCCGTATTTAATTTTGTTGTTGTCTGATTCATATGTTTCCTCCATTATATAATTTTTTTTCTGTTCACACAACTGTCTCTTGCAGATTTACGGATTCCCAGAATACTATTATCTGGAAATATCTGTTTTTGCAAAGAACTGTTCAGAAATAACTTGTTCACAGGTTATTTCCGAACAGTTCCCAATCATTAAAAACGGATATATTGGGGAGAATCTCCCGAATGATTACTCCGACTGTCCAAATTTCTAGAACAATAGATTGATAACTCTTTGATTAATTCTCTGATGAAATTGTGTAGATTTACTTTATCACATCCGCCCTTGTGGCACAACATATTTTTCCTTAAAAAATGAAGATTATTTTCTTATCATTTCCTTATGACACCACGACGCATCTTCATAGAATGAACTGTTTGTACTTTGCAGACGGCAGAACTTTGTGAATATGCACAATTTTTACTAAAATATAGCCACAGAGTGAACAGTAACCATCTCTAATCATAGTAATATCTTAATGACTTTCTAAAATAGAAAACTGAACCTGTCAAGAACACCGATGTAATTGCAATTGCCAGAATCAGAGTACTGACTGAATTTAAATAACGCAGATAGTGATTCCCAACCAGCACCTGTACCGGAAAATTATAAACCACAATTGCCGGAATTATGAAAACCAAACCGTATTTCAACGCCATCGGATAGATTGAATGGGGATTCTTCCCAATATCCATAAATGTCCAGTACATCCCTATTAATCCCTGGATTCTTACAAACCTCAAAGAAAATGTTACCATAATAAACAAGATGCTGAATAAAAGAATTACTGCACACATCACTAATATAAGATAACACAGTATACCAAATGCACTGACCCGGATGTTCCCGCGCCACAAGGAATAAATCAAAAATGCAGCTCCAAAAAAAGTTCCGGAAAATAAGCCAAAGTTAAATTGCCTTAAGGAAAGCATAAAAACAGAGTTCACAGGCTTTGTTAACAGCCCGTCTAATTCATAGTTTTTCACTTTTGAAGGAATTTTTATTAAGTTAAAAAAGAAAACGCCTCCAAAAATGGAATCTACAATCCATACCGTTGCCAGCAGACAATAGATCTGGTACCTGTCCCACCCGGATATCTGCTCTATCCCTGTGTCATATACAAAATAATAGAACAAAATATGAGATGCATAGCCCATAACAACAGTAAACATATTCACAAAAAAATTAAACCGGTAAATTGTCTCTCTTCTGAAACAGTTTTTCACAAAATTTAAGTATAACTTTAAGTATCTCACTGATCTACCCCTATGAACCATAGCCCGAATATTTTTTAAATGCTTCATTCTTCAGTATGATCAAAACAAGTCCCAAAACAATGCACCATACAGCCTGAATTCCTATTGATATCCCCATATCCTGGCTTTTCATATTCCCCATATAGATATCAACTGGCACAAATAAAGTATACTTGAATGGGAAAAATGAAAGAGCCATATTCAGCCCGGAGGGTAATAATGTCAGCGGAATCAATGACCCCGATAAAAACTTTTCTACATTATTCAGAAGATCCAATAGTCCGGTTATTTCTTCAACCCATGTAGTAATCAGGCCCAAAATACACCCAATCATATATTTCAGCACAAATGCAAGACAGAAGGAAATCACAAAAAACAGCAGATTATATGCTTTCCAGTAAATAAACTTATGGATGGCCAGACAAAAAGCCAAAAAGGGGATGCCTACATTTAATAAATAAATCACTTTCTCAGCCTGATATAATTTATAATTCAGAGAAAGAAACCCTATAGGCTTTAGCAAATAATTATGAATCTGTCCGTCCTGTATCATTTCGGACATTTTAACCGTATTATCCCTGGCGTCCAATATCTCTGAGCACAGAAATGTCAGGACATAATACGTGATCATCTGTTTATACGAATATCCGCCGATTCTTTCTAAACCGTTTCCATAGATCGCTTTCCACAAAAAAATTTGTACCAGTAATGGCACACAGCCGAAGAAAAAATTCAGAAAAACGTTACTTCTATAGACAGTAAATTCGCTGAGCTTTAATTTGAATGCTGCTTTTTGTATTCTCATTGGCCCTGTGTACCTTGAAGCAATTTTGCAACAATCTCTTCAAAATCACTTTCCTTACTGTATTTTTTCAGGTCTTCAATCAGCCCGTCATAGATCACTGTACCATGGTCAATCACTATAATCCTCTTACACAGTTCCTCAACATCTTTCATATTATGACTGGTTATGATTGTTGTAGATTTCTTCTCATAATTATATCTTTTCACAAAATCCCGCAGCTTCTTCTGCGAAATAATGTCCAGTCCGATCGTCGGCTCATCCAGGAATAAGACCGACGGTTCATGCAAAAGAACCAGGATCAGCTCCATCTTCATCCTCTCTCCCAGTGATAACTTCCTCACCGGGACTCTCAGCAGTTCCTTTACATCTAACAAATCAGATAGATCAGCAACTCTCTCTTCTATCTGCTTTAACGTCAGCCCGTAGATCTGCCCCTCCAGTTCGAAAGAATCATAAGCAGAGATGTCCCACCAGAGCTGGCTCTTATTTCCCATTACCAGGCCGATCTTCTTCAGGAACTCTTTTTTAAGCTCATGCGGTGTGAATCCATTTACTGTAACCGTCCCCTCTGATGGATGGATTAATCCTGCCATCATTTTTAATGTGGTAGTCTTGCCTGCCCCATTTAGCCCGATCAGGCCTGCCATCTCTCCCTGCTCTATCTCAAAACTAATATCCTGCACAGCTTTGACATAGCGATATTCACTTTTAAATAAACTTTTCAAAATATTCTTTGAATTGATCTGCTGCCTGACCTTATATGTTTTGCATAAGTGATTTACAGATATCATGGTGATCCCTCTCGTTGAATAAACCTTTAACTGTCCCTCTTTTTACAAAACGGATTTTCTTTAGAATATACAGCCGCCACACTGTTAAATTCATCAAAACTCATATTGTCAAACCGTTCCCACTGCCACTTCGTATAATCAAACCGTTCTCTATTAATCACAGTAATAAACCGCCCTGTCTCTACTACTCCCAGTTTCTCCAACAGGCAATGAATCCCTCTGTTCATAATTTCAATATTACTAACCATTCTAATGAGATACGTATTCGCGTCTAGTCGTCATATAGGCGGTCGAAACAGCAGTTATCTAAATATTTTCATGTTTCACCTATTTTTCATTTATTATATACTGCCACGAGAAAATTTACAAGGTCTACACTTAAAATCAGCTTCAATTAGTCTTTTGACCAAACCCTCTGAAATCTGCTACAATAAATGGGAGATTCCATTTATATATCAAGAGCGGAGGTGGCTTATAATTCAGATATGCTGAAAAGATAAAGAAAAGGTTTACGAAGCGATACGTAGCGGAAAAATAGATGCAGCAGACATGTCATTTCCTAACTTGATTGATGATATTCTCCTTACAATGAAAAGACGGGGGCTGACAGAACTTCTCTCACGCGCACTGCCGGACAAACGCAGAGACAACAGCCATATCCCTTTTGGTATCCTATTATGCCTTGCCGTTGCTGCCAAGCTCAAGTGCAAGACCAGTCTTACGGATCTTCAATTAGTCTTTTGGGAATATTCTCAAAAGACTAATTGAAGTTAAAAAGCCCTAACTGCGTATCTAAATCTACGGAATACGTAACCTGTGATCATCCCTTGGCAGTGAATATCATCAATAAAAGATAAAGCATCCCTTTATAATGTATTATGGACGTACAACAATGCAACAATTATTTTGCATTGAAGACTATTCTCTATTCACTCTACACATAGATTCAAAAAGTCAATTATTATTTTATCGTGTTTCCAACATCCGATAAATCAATTCCATCATCTCTATCAAACTTTCAACTTGGCTTTTTTCAAATCGTCCAATAATATTCATTACCTCATTATTCATATTATTTCTATTTTCTCCTTGCAAAATATAATCCATATCAGTATTTAATGCCTCTGCTAGTTTATATAATGTATCTGCTGAAAAACCTCTATTTCCAACTTCTATCTCATACAAAAATTTAGAAGAAATTTCTGCTTTTTCAGCTAATTGTTCTCTTGTAAAATGTTTTTTCTCTCTTAAGTCTCTTATTCTAATTCCTGCATTGTAATAAACTTTTTTCACTTGTATCACTCCATAATTTATATTACTAACTCAAACTTCCCACGTCAAAAATGGGATTCGCACCTTGAAAAATCAATATTT
>CAPEBR010000067.1 GCA_948602995.1 uncultured Dorea sp. | reverse complement strand
TCCCCACAATTTGTGACGCACATTTGGCAGAAAGCAATTTTCAAACACGCTCTAGTATAATGAGCAAATAAATACCGTTTTCTTACTGTACGGAAATATCAGCTTATGGTATCATAATTACTGGTGTGTCAGGCATGAAATGATACATGTGTCAGGCAATACCAGACTAAGAAGAGGTGTGATCTATGAAGAGTGAAGTGCAGAAGACGGTATTAGAGACGATCGATGAGATGTATGATAAGATATTCCAGGCGGAGAGAAAAGTGGCAGATTTTGTCAGGAGGAATCCAGAGCTTGTAGTGAACGCGAATGTTTCGGAGCTTGCCAATTACAGCGGGGTAAGTGATGCGACGGTGGTCCGTCTGTGCAAGCACCTGGGGTATGAGGGGTATTACCAGATGAAGATCTGTCTGTCCGGTGATCTTGGCGGAACGGGTCCTCTGCGGGGACGGAGAAATTCTTCCGGCACAAAGACGGATTATTTCAGGGATATTGCGGAAGGTATCCTGACTACGGAAGCAGCGGTGGACGAGAATATTTTTAATGCATGTGCAGAACTTATCAGGAACAGTACCATGGTACACCTGGTGGGAGTCGGAAATACAAGTCCGGTGTGCCTGTACTGCGGATTCCGCCTGGAGCGTATCGGAATACGGTGTACATATGACGCTCTGCCGGAATACTATATGAACCACATAAGCCTTGCTCCGCCAACGGATGTGGTGCTTGCAATCTCCTGGTCCGGAACCACAAGAAATGTTGTCAGCGCGCTCAGGCTTGCCGGGGAAAAGGGACTAAAAACAATGGCAGTTACGGCGTATATGCAGTCGCCTGTGTCCCGCTCGGCAGATTATCTTCTCTTGTCCACCCTGGAAAATGGTGAGAATAACAGAAGTTCGCAGTACTCCCGCATCAATGAAATGGCGGTGATCGAGGCGCTCATCCAGGCAGTTTCCCTGGGGGCGGATGAGATCTCAGAGCCGGAGATGTGGCTGTCGGAGCTTAAGTATTAGACTTAAATAATTATTTTTATGGAGGAAAGAAAATATGTTAATGAATATGAAAGAAATCCTTGCAGTAGCAAAGGAGAATAGATTTGCCCTGCCGGCATTTAATATCAGCGATTATTCCATGTTCCTCGGAATCATGGATGTGTGTGAGGAGACAGACTCACCGGTTATCATTGAGATTCATCCGGATGAGTTAAGCTTTATCAGGCAGGAGCTGATGACGGCAATCAGGGAGAAGGCACACAGATCACCGGTTCCGGTATGTATCCACCTGGATCACTGCGGAGATTTCGGTAAGATTATCTGGGCGATCCAGAGCGGATTCACTTCAGTTATGTTTGACGGGGCAGAGCTTTCCTTTGAAGATAACATTGCGGGAACAAAGAAGGTGATTGAGGCAGCTCACCCGGTAAATGTATCAGTTGAGGCTGAACTTGGAACGATCGGTTCCCTGAATCCGGAGGATCTGGAAGGCGGCTCGGCAAAGATCATTTACACCAATCCAGATGACGCTGTAAAATTTGTTGCAGAGACAGGTGTGGATACGCTGGCAGTAGCCATCGGAACATGCCACGGGCTGTATCCGGCAGGCATGAAGCCAGAATTGAAGCTTGATATCCTGAAGGAGATCGCTTCTAAGGTAGATGTTCCGCTGGTACTCCACGGCGGCTCCAACAATCCGGATGAGGAGATCGGACAGTCTGTAACACTTGGGATTAATAAGATTAACATTTCTTCTGATATTAAGGCAGCTTACTTTGAAAAGATGCGTGAGGTGCTGGAGGACAAGAGCTTAAGAGAGCCGAATGTCATTGAGCCGTTGTGCATGGAGGCAATGAAGAAGGTTGCAAGGCATAAACTGGAACTTTTCCAGACAATCGGGAAAGCCTCTTTATATTAGTATAAAATTGTGCTATACTAAAAAACGGAGTTCTACTATACTGTGGGGCTGTGGTCCGTCCGTTCATTTACATGAACGATTGGATTAGGAGCCCGGCAGATGGAATTTTAACGGGGTGGTATAGCATGAGGCGCAGACAGGCGGAAAAAGGCAGTGTAAAAGAGGATGTGGCAGGAAAAGAAGTACTGGAGGTTATCCGGGAGAAATATGGCGAGATCTTTTCGGCTGAGAAGAAGGTGGCGGATTTTATTCTGCAGAACCCGCAGAAGGCAGTGGACTGCAATGTGTCCCAGCTCGCGAAGAGGAGCGGAGTGAGTGACGCTACGGTGATCAGGATGTGCCATCATATCGGGTATGCTGGATATTACCAGTTCCGCATTACCCTTGCGGGCGACCTGGGAAGGAAGCAGTACGGCGGGGACAGCATTCCCGAGGGCAAGGACGCCGTGGAAAAGCGGCTGAGGGAGTACGCCGAGGAGCTGCTTGAGATCGGCAGGAACATTGACCCGGATGTTATGTGGAACTGTGTAAAGCTTCTTAAGACATGTAAGCACGCGCACATCATGGCAGTGGGAAATACCAGTCCGCTGGCACAGTATATGGGTTTCCGCCTGGGAAGGCTTGGAATTAAATGCACCTTTAACGTGGCGCCGGAATATTTCATGAACCATGTGAACCTTGCGGACAAGAAGGATATCCTGATCGCCATCTCCCAGTCCGGGACCTCGAAGCAGGTCATACAGGGTCTTGAGCTTGGAAGGGAGAAGGGGCTTAAGAGTATTGCCATAACAGCCTTCCTGCAGTCGCCGGTATCATCGCTGGCGGATTATGTTCTTCCCTCTTCGGGAAAGGAGGAGTCCTTCAGCTATTATAAGAGCTATGCACATCTGAATGAGACAGCGGTCATTGACGCGCTTTTAAGCTTTGTCACGAATGAGGAGCTGATTAAGACAACGAATGCCGACAAGCCGGAGATCATGCTGTCGGAAACAAAGATGTAATTGATGCGGGGTGGGCAGTAACGAATGGGAGAAGTTGTTACTGTTCACTCCGTTTACCCAGTTGTAAAAAGAAAAGGAGATGAATTATAATTATGAAACGTTCAAGAATCAACCAGGTTATCAGAGACATGGAGGAGTTGATTAAAGAGCACAGGTTTGAGATTCCCCCGTTTGCAAAATGGAGTGCAGCGGACTGGCAGAACAGGGGACATGAGTATGATGAGATCCGGGACAACTGTCTGGGATGGGATATTACGGATTACGGTCTAGGCAATTTTGACAAGGTGGGATTTTCCCTTCTGACGATCCGCAACGGAAATCAGAAGATGCCTGAGAAATATCCGAAGACCTATGCAGAGAAGCTTCTCATGCTCTATGAGGGACAGACGGCTCCCATGCATTATCACTGGAACAAGATGGAAGATATTATCAACCGGGGAGGTAATGACATTTACATTACTGTATATAATGGTGCGGAAGACGGAGCTATGCTGGATACGGATGTAACCGTGTATTCTGACGGAAAGGCAGAGAAAGTCCCGGCTGGAACGAAGGTACTGCTAAAACCTGGTCAGAGTATTACAATTACACCTTACATGTACCATGATTTTATTGTGCCAGAGACTGGAGGGGCAGTGCTTCTTGGAGAAGTTTCTATGTGCAATGATGATGAAAATGACAACCGCTTCTATGAGCCGATCGGACGGTTTCCAGAGGTAGAAGAGGATGAAGAACCGTACCGTCTGCTCTGTAATGAGTATCCGGCAGCAGAGTAGAGGAAGAGATATGGAGCATCAGATTAGAAATGAAAGTATACAGATAATCATATCAGACGTTGGTGCAGAACTCCAGTCCATTAAGAAAGACGGCACGGAATATCTGTGGAATGGAGATGAAACATACTGGAAGGAGCGCTCGCCCTTACTGTTTCCCTATGTGGGAAGATTTACGGAAGGAAAGTATCTTCTTGAAGGAAAAGAGTACGAAATGAACATTCACGGGTTTGCAAGGAAGCTTTCCTATGATGTCATTTGTAAAGAGGAGGACAAGATAACTTTCCAACTCAGGGATAATGAGGCAACCCGTGGAATGTATCCATATTCCTTTATCCTCCAGGTATCCTATGAGCTTAAGGGACAAGGGATAGCTGTTACCTACCGCGTTTCAAACTGCTCTAAGGAAACCATGTATTTTGGAATCGGCGGACATCCGGGCTTTATGGCGCCTCTTGAGGAAGGACTTGAATTTGACGATTATTATCTTGAGTTCGGCGGTGTGGCCAGACCGGAGAGAATCGGACATACACCTGCGTGCTTCCTAAGCGGGGTGAATACAGAATTCCCGCTGGAGGACGGGAAGAAGCTGCGGCTTTCCCATAATATGTTTGATGATGACGCCATCGTCCTTCAGAATATGGCGGATGAAGTAACCTTGAAATCCGATAAAGGCACAAGGCAGGTCAGTGTGTCTTATCCTGATATGCCGTATCTCGGTATCTGGCATGCACCAAAGACACAGGCTCCTTATGTCTGTATAGAGCCATGGACTTCCCTGCCATCCAGGCAGGATGTTGTGGAGGAATTTAAGTATAAGAGTGATCTGATCCGTTTGGCGGCAGGGGAGCAGTATGTGAATATATGGGAAATTTCGATTAAATAGAGCCGTTTGGGGACGGGGTATTTTTAAAAATACCCCGTCCCCAAACAACAGGGGGAAGAACGATGAATTTATTTACGCCGGCTGAAGTGGCCAAAAATTATATTGCAGCAGGAAAGGGAAAGGTCAGAACACCGGTTCCGAAGATGTTTCTTCTGGCAGTTCTGGCAGGAGTTTTTATCGCGATGGGAGGAATCGGGGCAACAACGGCAGCGGTATCAATTCCTCTTCCGTCTGTCGGAAAGCTTGTAGGCGCATGTGTATTCCCAGGTGGACTTACGATGGTCCTTCTTGCGGGAAGTGAGCTTTTTACGGGGAACTGTCTGCTTACGATCCCGCTTCTGGAAAAAGAAATTACAGCAGCCGGGATGGCAAAAAACTGGGTGGTTGTGTATCTTGGAAATTTTGCGGGGAGTCTTCTTGCGGCGGCAGGCGTAGTTTTTTCACACCAGGTCAGTCTTTTTAACAATGGCATGGCCGTGTCCGTTATTTCCACGGCGGCAGGCAAGTGCTCCCTTCCCTTTGGGGATGCGCTGATCAAAGGGATTCTGTGTAATTTCCTTGTATGCATTGCGGTATGGATTTCTTTTGCGGCAAAGGATGTGGCAGGAAAGATTGCAGGCTTGTTTTTCCCGATTATGATCTTCGTGCTGAGTGGTTTTGAACACAGTATTGCAAATATGTATTATATAGCAGCAGGCCTTTTCGCTAAAAATATTCCGGTCTATGCCCAGGCTGCAGCAGAGGCTGGAATTGATACAGGCTCTCTTACCTGGGGGAATTTTCTTGTGGCGAATCTTCTTCCGGTCACGATTGGAAATATTATTGGCGGAGCCGTATGTGTAGGTTCTGCTTACTGGTTAATTTACTTGAAAAAGACAGAGAAATAACCCCGGGTTACTATTTACAAGCCGCGTGAAGGGGTATATAATAAAAAAAGCAGATGATGTTACTGCAATCACCGAATTCTGATAATAGAATATGGAAGTCTTTGTGGCAGGGTGAAAGTCCCTACCGATGGTATAGTCCATGACCCGCTAAGGCGGCTGATCTGGTGACCTCCTGTGAGGAATTCCAGAACCGACGGTATAGTCCGGATGAGAAAAGACATTTTCTGCAAATATTTGCCCGGGACGTATGCGTTCCGGGTTTTTTTGTGACATAGGAAACTTTGTTCCCTATATCACAAAAACCCTCTGGGGGAGGCGCACTCGCGCGAAGAGGAATTATGTCGCAAGCGACCGCGCTCGGCGCGAGAATGTGCCAGGGCACATTCTTTATCTTTACGGGGATGCCCTTGAAGATAGAGAAATTACATTTGAGGAGGATTGGTGAGATGAGCCAGACAAACGAAACTTTAAAACACAGTGCAGCAGCAGGCAGAAGGCCGAATGTGAGAGTAAAGACCATTGCCTTCGTAGGGCTTATGGGGGCATTGAGCGCCATATTGATTCTGCTCAGGTTCCCGATTCCGTTCATGCCGCCGTTCATGTCTTTTGACCTTTCGGGTGTGATGGAGATGCTTGGGGGCTACATGTTCGGACCAGGAGCGGCATTCGGTATTATACTGGTGAAGATTTTATTGCAGCTTGTGATGCAGGGAAGTTTCTCTCTTGGAACAGGGGAGATTCAGAATCTGATCTTAAGCAGCTGCTATGTGCTTCCGGCAGTGCTGCTTTACTACAGGAAGAAGAACAAACAAAGGGCAGTGGCGGGCATGACTGCAGGCACAATACTTGTATCGGCTGTAGCAGTATTTACGAATCTGTATATGATCATCCCGTTTTATGCAGGATTGATGGGAAAGACAATGGATGATTTTGTGGCAATGTGCACGGCGGTGAATCCGATGATGAAGGATGCCCTGACAATGACTCTTTTTGGAATTGTGCCATTTAACCTGATTAAATATGGCGCTACATCCATTGTTACATTCTTACTTTACAAAAAGCTGAGCAGATTTATTAAAGGAGTTGTTGAGAGATAGGCTGCTGCGGGCGGATATTCCGCCGGTGAATCATAACAGAGACAAGGAAAAAATGACAGGAAAGGAAATAAAAAGATGAAATTTACACTGGATAAAGCAATTACCTATGAGGCGGCGGTCGAGCGGATGTTCGAGATGCTGGGAACCGATAAGATTATGGC
Organism: uncultured Dorea sp.; assembly: GCA_948602995.1. Classification (GTDB taxonomy): domain Bacteria; phylum Bacillota; class Clostridia; order Lachnospirales; family Lachnospiraceae; genus CAPEBR01. The sequence continues at coordinate 1,321 of CAPEBR010000067.1, read as the reverse complement.
GCTGGCATCCAGCAAGGACGATTATGTAATGGTGAGGAACGTAAGCTGCCTGTTCTATGACGAAAAGATATATTTTAAGACGGATAAAAACTTCCGCAAGACAAAGCAGCTTTTGGAAAACCCTCATGTTGCTCTGTGCTGGAGCGGAATTCAGGTAGAAGGACTTGCAGAGAATAAGGGACTGGTTGTGGATGAGCCGGGGCGCAGATTCGAAGAGGGCTATAAGAAGTACTTGTGGCAGAGCTATAATAAGTACAGCCATGAGGACACGGAGATTCTCATAGAGGTTTCTCCGAAATACGTGGAGATCTGGGACACCAGTGAAGAGGGGTATGCATTCCAGCTGTTTTTGGATTTTGAAGAAAAGACAGTGGAAGTAAAGCAGTATGATAAGCTATAAGCTGGGGACGGGGCATTTTTAAAAATGCCCCGTCCCCAATAAATCAGAGATTCTGATAGTCAGATCATCGAAAATGTAAACTGCTATTTCGTCATCGAAAGAAAACAAATTTGAATCTTCTTCACCTTCAAAGATATAAGTCTGTATCGCTTTCTTCATTGGATTCACTATCCAGTATTCCCGAACACCAGCAGTACGATATTTGAACAGTTTAACGGAGTAATCCATCCGGGTGCTGCTGGGGGAAACGATTTCGATAATCCAATCTGGGGCGCCCTTACACCCCCTTCCATCAATTTTGCCTGTATCGCAGACGATAGAGATATCTGGTTCCACCCAAATCTTATCGTTTGCATTCAGATTGACTGCAAATGGGGAAGGGTAAACTTTGCAGCTGCCATTTTTTGACTTAATATATCTATGGACTGCAGTGGAAATCTCCATAACTAATTCTTGATGGAATGGATTTGGCGGAGCCATGGCATACAGCTTTCCGTCGATCAGCTCCGCGCGCTGTCCTTCGGGAAGGTTCCAGTAGTCTTCTGATGTATAAATGCGTTCCTGTGGCATTGGCATGGTGAAAGCCTCCTTGTGGTTAAGAATTTAATATGATGCCGGAACAAAACAGCAAACAACATGTTGTAGTCCTATAAAAATACCCTCTGCTTTGGCAGAGGGTACAATCCATTGAGCCTTCTTAATTCAATGCGGATGACAGGATTTGAACCTGCACGTCAAAGACACCAGATCCTAAGTCTGGCGCGTCTGCCAGTTCCGCCACATCCGCAGATATATCCTCCTTGAATAAAGCTTGTAAAATATAAGAAATACTATCTTGGAAAATATTATCTCAAGATAGTACTTCATACTGAGCGTGCGGGGATTCGAACCCCGGACAACTTGATTAAAAGTCAAGTGCTC
>CAPEBR010000066.1 GCA_948602995.1 uncultured Dorea sp. | reverse complement strand
GATGGAAATTTAGACAAGTGAAACGTACGGTTAATTAGTGTGGGTTATACTAGTATTGCACAGACCTGTGTGAACAGTAACGTATACAGTTCAAAAGCCTTGTATTATCTTTAGGATTCATGATGCAGAAGCGAATATATTCTCCCGGAAGACCTTCGAAGGATGAGCAGTCCCGGATCATCATTCCCTGCCTTATAGCATGTTCAAAGACTTCAAAGGATGTCAGCCCTTCTTCCAAAAGCTTTACCAGAATAAAATTTCCGTAGGCAGGATATGCCTTTACATGAGGGAATCCTCCCAGGGTTTCCAGACACTGGAGGCGTTCCGTGTGGATCAGATCCCTGGTACGCCGGATGTAATCCTGGTCCTGGAGCATCAGTTCGCCGGCATAGGCCCCGATACTGTTCAGCGACCAGGGGTTCTGATGCTTTTTCAGGTTATCAAGGAAGTCCTGGTTACTGGTAATTCCATACCCCAGGCGCAGTCCGGGAGCAGCAAAGAACTTGGATACACCCCGGAGGACCATCAGATTATCAAAATCTTTTACCAGGGGGACAGCAGTAATATTCTCCACGGATGGGGCAAATTCCACATAGGTTTCATCAATCATAATAAAGATCCTGTGTTTTTTGCAGATCTCTGCCACGATCTTAAGCTCATCCTGCGTAAGGGCAGATGAGGTGGGGTTGTTGGGATTGCACAGGATCAGGAAATCGACGTCATTTGAGAGAGCAGTTTCAAAATCCTCTATATCCAGCCGGAAATTCCGGGCTTCATTCAGATAATATTTGGAGATCTGACCTCCGGTAAGAGACAGCTCCCTTTCATATTCCGAGTAAGTGGGGCCAATTACCAGTGCGTGTTTTGCCCTGCGCTGGCTGATCAGAAGCGAGATCAGCTCAGTGGAACCATTCCCGGTAACCACATAATCCATCTCTGTACCGCAGTAGGCGGCGATCACTCTCCGCAGACCCTTATAATCCCTGTCAGGATAACTGGTAATAATATCCAGATGTTCTGCCAGGGCCTTTTTTACGGAACCGGACAGGCCAAGAGGATTGACATTGGCGCCAAATTTTACAATCTGATCCCCTGGTATTCCATAATACTTTTCGATCTGTTCGATGTCACTCCCATGAAACGCGGGACGTGTCTGTTTTTTACTTTCTGACATTATTATACCTTCTTTCTTAACAGTTCCTTAGTGTATCAGCATCTGCATAATTCCGGACATAATTGCAATCCCCATAATCGTAAGGACTGCACCGCCGGCCTGTTCCAGCAGTCTGCCGGTTTCAGACAGCTCCAGATCCCTGAACCGCCATCTCTGGAGAAAGAAATAGACATTATCCGGATATAGAATGGATACGAGGCCCCATATATAAATCAGGCTTCCAAATATCTGGATATACCAGGCTGAAACCGTTTCATAGTCTCCAAAGTGGATCCTGCACAATGCCTGGCAATAGGCCGAATCACTGACGGGCACAGGTGCATTATTAACTGTAATCTGAAGATTTTCGTACTCTAACGGAAGGCCATCTGAATCTGTGAGAAATTCGCCGTTCCATAATCCGGTCACCGAGGTTCCGTCCGAAAAGGAAAAGCTCAGCGCATTCTCTTTAGATGTCAGAGAGACTGTCCTTTCATCTGATTTTGATACGATTTTATACGAATGCTCCGAAAGAACCTCAATGTAGTCGGATCTGCTATGAGCATATTTATCCAGATTTATTTTATAGTAGAACGTATCGGCTATATAGACGCCCTTCCTTAATGTAAAATACCACCCTGAAAATAAGGAAACCGCTGCCACAAAAACGACTGTAATGAAAAATATTCGCTTTTTCCTATCCTCTTTCATACGCAAACACTCCTAAAGTATTCTTTTCTAGTATAATCCACACTAATTACCGATACGTTTCACGCAGGAAAAATTTTCAGCCTGCAAGGCGGAGGAACGAGGCGTAGCGGTGGCTGCGCCGATTGACGGCGCTATGTGCCAGTGGCACATGTTCAGCGCGGACCGTAACGGAGTGTAGACCAACGCGGCAGATGGAAATTTAGACAAGTGAAACGTACGGTTAATTAGTGCGGGTTATACTAGTTTACAACTATTATACCATTCTAGTCAGCGTTTGGAAATATGATTGATAATATTTGTTATTAGTTACTATTCACGGCCCAGGAGGCCGCTCATAGTAACGATTCGGGGCGATATTTAAAGTTTTGCTGCGCAAAAATCGCCCCTCACCCTTGAATCACGTTCTTACGGAATGCGCAGCTTACGCGCATTCCTGACCCGTGAATAGTAACATTCGCAAATCCATTTAAAATTCGCTTCGCGAATGGGATTTGCTCACACCTGAATCATTTTCTTACGGACTTTGTAGTAAATGCATAGTCCTGTGTGAACAGTAACCTATAATAGTAACAAACCACAATACAACGAATGGCGTCATTGCATTTGCAGGGAAAGTTGTTTATAATGTGTATAGAATAATTTGGCTGCGTTTGGCTTTGGAATGGAGGAAAAAGGAAATGGAAAAAAATCTGTCGTGTATTGACTGTGCAGTGAAAAACTGTAATAAGATGGATAAGACATACCCCGAGTTCTGTCTTACGAAAAATATGAAAAAAGAGGTATTTGAAAAGGCAATGCCGCGTTACCAGGAGGAAGAAAATTACAAGGTTATGGTAGCAGCAGCTGAGGTAGAGTGTGAGCATTATTGTAAATATACAAGAGTAGAGGAGATTATGGCATTTGCAGAGAAGCTTGGAGCGAAGAAGCTCGGAATCGCTACCTGTGTAGGCCTTCTTAGGGAGAGCCGTATACTCGCTTCTATTTTAAGAAAGCATGGCTTTGAGGTATTCGGTGCGGCGTGCAAGGTAGGTACAGTTCCCAAAACCGAGGTGGGAATCCCGGAGGAATGCTGCAAGATCGGGATTAACATGTGTAATCCAATTCTGCAGGCAGAACTCCTTAATGATGCAGGAACTGATCTGAATATCATCATGGGGCTGTGCGTGGGTCATGACAGTCTCTTTATCAAATATTCCGATGCACTTGTTACAAGCGGGGTGACAAAGGACCGTGTGCTGGGACATAACCCTGCGGCGGCACTTTTTACAGCAGACACATATTATACCAGGCTATAGATGTGCTGTGAATAGTGTTACTGTTCACGGAGTGAACAGTAACACCAGTAACGTGAAAAGTAACAATTTTTTTGTGGATTCTTTACAAATATAGGGAAATACGTTAAAATAAATGAAGAATTGCTATGAAGGAGGAACGGAATATGGAGGAAAAAAGAGGCAGCAGACGTATGGATCTATCAGCTCGTTTACTAATTAAGAATATGAACGATGCTTCAGATAAACCAGAAGAAGTCGAGATTAAGGTGTTGGATGTATCCAAGACCGGGGTGGGATTTTCCTGTGATATGCCGCTGGCAATCGGCGCGGTATATGAAGCATTTCTGAAGATATGGACGGATGAGGTGATTCATGCATTTTTGAAGGTGGTAAGGATCGAACAGACGGAGGATGAGCATTATATATGCGGAACTATTTTTATAGGAATGCCGGAGATGAATGCTTCACGGATCGAAGTATATGAACTGGTAAACCGCCTGAGAGACGAAGAATAAGTTACTATTTGCGGTCTGGGAGGCCGCTCATAGTAACGGTTCGGGGCGGTTTCCGAGTTTTGCTATGCAAAAACCGCTCCTCACTCTTGAATCATGTTCTCGCGGAATGCACAGCTTACGCGCATTCCTGGGCCGTGAATAGTAACAAGAATAAAAACTGCGGCTTGTCTCTATGACGGGTCGCTTTTATCATAGGAAAAGAAGCGCCAAAGTTGTACAGAAGGCGGAAATCGATTATAATATCTATAAAGCAGAGAATGAAAACAGAAAGGTAAGCTTTTAGATGAAAAAGAAATCAGAAAAGAGTAGCAGAAGAAGAGGAATTCCTTTGATCGTTTCTATTGTTCTGGTTTTTTGTATTTTAGGGACGGTTGTATACTCTGTGGCACAAAAGATATCAGAGGAGATGTCCGAGTCAGCGATTACCAATCTAAATGAAAGTCTGAATTTGATCAAGGGAATGGTCGAGGCGATCTACGGTAAGGAGGCAGAGTTTCAAAAGCTGATCGCACAGGAGATTGCATCAATAGATGATCCAGAGGAATTTATCCGTTCTTATAATAAGAACAATACAATGGTGAAGCTCTCCCTGATCGCAGCAGGAGAAACAGAAGGCGTCTCTAACACTGGAAGTGTGTTTACAGAGAAGGAGCTTGATTTTTCTGCCGGGAAAACAATAGATGGACTGGAGATTTCCGAGTCTTATCTTAATAGTATGGGGACGTGGGCGTATACGATGAAATGCCCTGTTATCAGGGATGACGAAGAAATTGCTACATTTTATATAGAGTATATCTACGACTCTCTTGAAGAGGTATTGCCAGATGGATTCTATAACGGTAAGGCAATGCTTTACATTATGGATTCAGAAAGTGAGAGGCTTGTACTGAAGCCTAAAGGAATGGGGGAAAGGAATGCAGGGCATTTGAATCTTCAGGACTTTTACCGTGCAAACAAGATTCTGGAGAAGGATATTCAGAGCGAGGTTTTCCACAGCGTCAGGAACGGGAAAAATGTTATGTTTTATCATGATATTCTGGGAAGGGATTCACTGATCTATATGTGGGCAGTTAATGACGGGGGGCTTTATCTGATCGGGTATGTGCCAATTGAAGCAATTCAGCAGGAAGGCAGGACAGTCAATCAGAACATCATCATTGTAATTATAGTGATGCTGGCGGCATTCATTATCTGCTGTCTGATCTATTACTTTAACAAGAGGCAACAGGACCGTATAAGGAAGGAAAGAGAAGAAGAAAGGGAGGTATATAACAGGCAGCTTGCAGAGGCGCTGCAGGCGGCACAGATCGCAAGTAATTCGAAGACTACATTTTTATCGAATATGTCGCATGACATCAGAACACCGATGAATGCGATACTCGGGTTTACTACCCTCCTTTCCAGGGATGCGGATAATGCCCTTAAGGTACGGGAATATACGAGGAAGATAACAGCATCCGGCCAGCATCTTTTAAGCCTGATTAACGATGTTCTGGATGTTTCCAAGATTGAAAGCGGAAAAGTTGTGCTGACAATCAGTGAATTTACCCTGAATGACCTGGTGTCATCAGTGGATGCGATTATTCGTCCAATGGCAAGGGAAAAGGAGCAGAACTTTTATGTGACTGTAACAGATATTAAGCACGAATATCTGTTGGGAGATGAGACAAGGCTGAACCAGATTCTGATTAACCTGCTCTCTAATGCAGTAAAATATACACCAGAGAGAGGAAGCATCTGGTTCCGTATTATTGGGCTTAGGCAGCACACCAGCCAGTATGAACATATACGGATTGAAGTGGAAGATAATGGGTATGGGATGACGCCGGAGTATCTTGAAATCATTTTTGACGCATTTACCAGGGCTGAAAATAGTACGACGAATAAGGTTCAGGGAACAGGTCTGGGTATGGCGATTACAAAAAATATTGTTGAACTTATGGGCGGAAGTATTAAGGTGTCCAGTGAGGTAGACAAGGGAAGTCTTTTCCGGGTTGAATTAGAGCTTCGCATACCGGAAGAGCAGGAAGATGAATGCTTTTGGGAAGAGCATGGAATTAAGCGGATACTTGCGGCAGATGAAGAAGAAAGCTGTAACAATATCCGGATGCTTATGAAGGATACGAAGGTCAGAGTGGATACGGCAGTTACAGGAGATGCGGCCATCCGCCTGGCAGAGGAGGCTGACAGGAAGGGAGAAGAGTATCATATGATTCTGCTTGACGCCCGGATGCCAGGGATGAAGGACGGTGATCTGATCGATAAGCTTCGGGCAGCTCTGACAGAGACCGTGCCTGTTCTGCTTCTGACAGATTATGGCGGGGCGGAGGAAGATGAGGCCGTGCTCTGCAAAAAAGATGTAGGAATCCTTCCAAAACCATTTTTTGTATCTGCATTTAAAGAGAAGATTCTAGAGATGCAGACAGCCGGGGAAAGTAAGGAGCATACACTAGATGCTTTGGAAAATAACAGTATAGAGGGACTTCATTTTCTGGTTGCGGAAGATAATGAGATTAATGCCGAGATTTTGTCGGAGCTTTTGGAGCTGGAAGGCGCCACCTGCGAAATTATGGAAAATGGAAGACTTGCATTAGAGCGATTTCGCGATGCCGGAAAAGGGGAATTTGATGCGGTCCTGATGGATGTCCAGATGCCTGTAATGAATGGTTATGAGGCCACAAGGGCGATCAGGGAACTGGAGCGTGAAGATGCAGGCCGGATTCCGATCATTGCCATGACAGCAAATGCATTTGCCGAGGATGTCAAGGATGCTTTAGATGCCGGTATGGACGTCCATATTGCAAAACCAATCAATATGGAACTGCTGAAAAGAACGGTGAATGATTATGTTAAGAGAAGGGAGTATAAATAATGCGGGATAGTAGAAGGACTATTATGAAGCAAATGGCAGCGGTCAGTCTGGCCGTAGTTCTGATGGTTTCAGCTGCATCTTGCGGGAAAAAAGCAGATCTGACTAAGAATTTGATTGATAGTAATGAAGACGGTAAAAAAGTAGTCAATCTGTTCGGCCCCATGGAAAAGTCAGGCCCGGCTGCTGAAAATACGGCGAGAACTGCATTTGACCTGACGGTTGGTATAGCAGAAAAGAAGCTGGGACTGACTGTGGAGTACAGGACATATACAGCCGAAAACTATCAGGAAAAGACCTATGATGAAGTTTCTTTGGACAGAGTACGGCATGACATGGATGATCTGTATCTGCTAAATCCGGATACGATTCAGATACTGGGAGCAGAGGATAAGCTTCTTGACCTGTCTGTGCTTGAAAACTCTAAGAACTTAAGAGAGGTAGTAAAGACAGCAAATACGGTGAATGGAAAGCTGGTAGCGATTTCCCAGGAAGTGGTGGCATATGGTTTGTTTGTAAATAAAGATCTGTTTGATAAGTATACGTTAAAACTTCCTGAGACGCCGGAGGATCTGCTGGAATGCTGCAAGGTATTTAAGGAGAATGGGATTGAAACTCCGATTGGTGCGAACCGCTGGTGGCTGGAGAACTTTGTGTTTGCGCTGGCATATGCGGATCTCTATAATGGAGGGAACACAGAGGCAGAGATTGAGGCATTAAACAGTGGTGAAAGCAAATACAGCGATTATATGCGCCCGGGTTTCGAATTTCTGAAAAAGATGATTGATAAGAAATATATTAATGCCGAGACAGCATATACATATGAAGCAATTGAAGGCGAGGGTCCGGACTTTCTGGCTCAGAAAACACCGATTGTAATGGCATACTGGGGAGCGGCAAATACAGATACAGCATATGGAGCGCCTGATTTTAACATGCAGGTAATCGGATTCCCCAGCAGCCGGGGTCAGATGCCGGTTATATCAATGACTGGCTATGGCATTAATGCAGACGCTGAGAATCTGGAGGATACAAAGAATACTCTGAATGAGATTCTTTCAGATGAAGCTCTTCAGCTATATGCAGAGACGAATAAAGTGATATCCCCATCCATGAATGTCGAGGTGGACTGCATTCCTGCATTACAGCCTTTGAATGACAAGGTAAAAGAAGATATATATGTGCTCGGCTCTAATGCAGGAATGAAGGTGGAGCAGTGGGGGAATACCTGTCTGATTGTAAGAGACTTGCTGCAAGGAGCCTCTGTGGATGAATGCATGGAAAAGTTTGATAAGCTCCAGGAAGAATCCTTAAAATAAATAAAAAGAGAAAAGAGACGAAAAGAGAGACCGGTGCAAACAGCACCGGTCATTGGAGAGGAATGAAAACAATCTATATAAATTTTAGCTAATTGTTAGGCGAAGTGCGGTAATCATACAGATATGTAAGAAATAAGTACGACTACCGTCTTCTTTATTTGATATATTCATTATAATGTGAAAATGTGACGCGGATGTGTCAAAATGCAGAAATATTTCTAAAGTTTCTTAAGAAAATCGGAAGATTATACTGCGCACAGCCGCATAAGGAAGTATGCCGCTTTGCGGCTGCGGATGGCGCGACATAACAATGGGGACGGGGTAAAATTCATTTTACCCCGTCCCCAACAACGCAGCGAGAGGGATTTGAACCCCCGGAGCCTTGCGGCTCTTCTGCTTTCGAGGCAGATGCCATAAGCCAACTCGACCATCGCTGCATACTCATATAGTATAGCACATGTCCATGATAAGTTGCAATAAAAATTCGACACTATTTTTCCCAAGTTTTTTTCAAAAAAAGCTTGCAATAAGTAAAAATATATGTTATTATAAGATTCGTCGCGAGTGCACTGTTTAAAATATGGCTCCGTGGTCAAGCGGTTAAGACATCGCCCTTTCACGGCGGTAACACGGGTTCGATTCCCGTCGGAGTCATTCGTGAATACATGTATGTGTATTCTCATTATAGATGCCGATGTGGCTCAATTGGCAGAGCAGCTGATTTGTAATCAGCAGGTTATCG
>CAPEBR010000065.1 GCA_948602995.1 uncultured Dorea sp. | reverse complement strand
GCTAATCCCATTCGCGAAGCGAATTCTAAATGGATTTGCGAATGTTACTGTGAACAGAGTGAACAGTAACTACCCTAAGTTACTGTTCACACAGGACTTTGCATTTACTGCAAAGTCCGTAAGAAAATGATTCAGGTGTGAGCTAATCCCATTCGCGAAGCGAATTCTAAATGGATTTGCGAATGTTACTGTGAACGGAGTGAACAGTAACTACCCTAATAACTCAATCCTGCAGGCATGATTCTTACTGTTTTTGTCATAAGAAATCCCCACTGCAAGGATCCGCCCTGTATATTCCCGCTTTTCTCCTAATTTCCCTTTAAATCTAAGTGCATAATCTCTGTCCTTTATCTGCCGTATTGCTTCCTCTGGTGTGTGATCCACTTTTAGTTCAAGGATAATACAATCTGCCGCTTTATTCCTGGGATAAAAAATAAAATCCACAAAACCAGTCCCCGCCTTATCCTCCCGCTCAATTTTATAGGTATCTCTTGCAGACAGGTATACCAGATTCACAATAGCTGTAAGCTCTGTCTCATGGCTGTAGCTTAGAAGCGGCGCTTCTGTATTTCATTAAAGGAAATATATATGACATTGTGATTATTTAAATGCTTCCTATACCATTTCTGCGTACTGACTTCCAGACTGTCAAAAATATCACGGCTATCCATTCCTTTTCCAAAATAAGCAGAAATCATATTTGCCGAAACCATTTTGCCAAATCTCCGCGGTCTGGCAATGCATATATACGGATTTCCCGTACAGGCCTTGACAGAATCGTCTTCCTCTCCTCCCAAAAAGCCAATAAACTCCTCAATCATCTTCGACTTATCTATGAAATAAATTGCTCTTGCTTCCTTCCGATATAAAAAAGCTGCTCTCTTGCTATTCAGATAAATCCCCATTCAAATATCCCCTTTCACCGGTAAAAGTAAAGTAATTGTTTTCTTCTTTCTATTGTACCAAGCCGCTAACGCGGCGGCAAGAGGCAGATATATGATTCCGTTACTATTCACGGACTAACCGTTACTGTTCACTCCGTGACCAGTAACGATTCGGGGCGGCATTCCGAGTCTTGCCAGGCAAAAACCGCCCCTCACACTTGAATCATGTTCTCACGGAATGCGCAGCTTATGCGCATTTCTGACCGGTGAATAGTAACATGATTACACCTCCAATTTCTCACCCCTATATTGGTCTACCTGACCTGTCTTCGCTTGATCTCCATCATAAGGAGAATTCTTTCGCACTCCACCCCATCCATTGCATCTACCCCGATAATCTCATTGAGTCTCGCAATTCTTGGAAGCAGCGTATTGCGGTGCAGCTTCATCTTCGCTGCAGTAGAGGCCACATTGCGCTTCATCCGCAAATACCAGTATAATGTTTCATAAAGCTCTTTCCCTTTCTTCAGCTCCTCCTTGTCCAGAATCCCCAGGTCTCCCGGATAGATCGACTCCTGCTCCATCCGTTCACTCAAAAAACCTACTGCAAGCTCATAATAATAATTTTCAATCAGCCTTACATTTTCCCGTTCCTTCTTTTCACCGGCAATCCGCATCATCCGTTCCAGTAATTTCCCATTTTCTTCCTTGCATGACGCATCATGAAAGCCATTGCCAACTATAACCAGCCCGTCCAGTTCCCTCATGCATTGCCGGCAGACGGCAATCAGCCGGTTCCGCTCTTCCCTCCCTTTCATACAGGATACAAACATTTTATTCCCTTCCGGGGGCTTAGGCCTTCCCCGGAATTCATCATTGCTCTTAAGCGCCTCATAGATTTTCTCCAGATCATTACATCTCTCTCCATAGAGCCAGAGATAATCCGGATGCGCTCTGTCATCCCCCTGCCGGAACTGTTTTCTCATGCTGTAGCTCTGAAGAAGAATATCTGCCAGCTGCTCTGCCGCCTTTCTTGTCTTTCCCGGCATCACATATGTAACAATTTTTCCCAGCCCGTCGGGATACTCTCTTTCAATCTTTTCTGCCCCGGTTTCCCAGCCCGGCTGCCCGGCCCCTACACATGAGGTACAATGGTTATGCTGATCGTATTCTCCAACCGGAATTTTCGTATACCGCCAGATATCCTCCAGTATTTCCTGCTCCGGACTTCCAGAATTTCTTCCTGATAATACAATCCTGTAACAGCAGTTCATGTCAATCTGCTCTTCCTCTGATTTTTCTGCCTCTATCATTTCAATAAACGCTGTCAGTCTTGTGGAGATCTGTCCGAAATCCGCATTGGAATAACCTGTATCAATGGAAATATAAGGAAGGTGCTTTTCCTCATTTACAAATTTCCGTATATAAAAAGACTCCGCGCCTGTAGCGTGACACCCCGTCAGAATCACTTCTACCACTCCGTCCACATGATATTCCTCTATAATCTCGCCGAGCAGTTCGATGCGGTTATCATTCGGCGTCATAATCGAACATCCTATTGACAAATATTTTCTGGCGATGGCATCATATATATCCTCTGCATCCTCTTCCACCATTGTCGAAATCGCACGCACGCCGCTGCAGTTCTCGGTTGCCACCACAACACCGCCATTTTGCTCTATCGCCCGTATCACCTTCAGACTGTCCCCTCCGATCGGGCAGCCTGTCACCAGTATCCTCACCCTTTTATCCAGCTTTTTTCCCTGTCTGTACTCCTCCAGGATCTTATTTCTTACACCCTCCACCAGCTCAGGCGTCGTGCGGAAGTCAAAACGATATTTACTTCCAATAACCATCTTCTGTATGTCTTCTCCTGACACAGGAGCCGGTTCAAGCTTCATTAACTCACATAAGGATTTCAGCGACATGCGGATCTGATTATTAAGATGAACTGCATCACGAATCATTTTCTCCGTAATGAACACATGAAAGAATTCCTCCAGATATTCCTTTGCACGTATGACTTCTGCCTTCCAGAACTCATATCCCCGCTCAGACTGGCTGTTCGGAAGCTCCATAACATGAACCGGCTTGAATTCCATCATCATCTCATACATCTTTTTCTTTCCGTCACATGTTGTCTCCCCGATTACCAAATCTGCAAAATAAAAAAGCGGGCATTTATCCTCAATGGCAAACCCGTAACTAGACTTTACAAGCGGGCACATACTTTTCGGCATGACCCGCTCAGCCGCAGGAATTGTCTCCTCGGCAAAAGAGCATAAAGCTACCGGAATTGCTCCGGCAGCGATTGCAAGCTCCGGCGGAAAGTACGCACAATACATACCAACTACTGGAATTCCCCGGTCCTTGTACTCCTTGATCTCCAGAAATGATTTTTTCTTCTGTTCTCCAAATTCCTCAAATATCTCCGGAAGCTCCCGTTCAATCTTCATAATGCACTCTTACTCCTTATATTCTGCCCTGCTGCATCATTCATCATGATAAATGCCAGTAATCCTCTAGATGTCTCATAATCATTCATATCCCCGTCAATAATTTCCCGGATCCGTTTTAGCCGGTAAACCAGCGTATTCCTGTGAATGTGCAGCCTTTTTGCCGCTGCGGTAACATTATTCTCACAGAGGAGATAGACCTTCAGCGAATAATATAATTCTGTATTATTTTTCTCATCTTCCAAAATCAGCTGTTCAATCGAATAGTCCGTCAGCCCCGCCTTCCTGATCAATGAAACCGTATAAGTATACATTCCCCGCATCATCCAGTCCCTTTCTCTCCGAACCGGAACGGTTTCCTGAAATTCCTCCGCACATGCGATTCTCCTCAGAATATTCTTCTTACACCTGCACAGACAAAGATCTGAAAACACATCACTGACACAGCATCTTTGCTTTTCCGCCTCTATCCCCGCATAGATCGTCTCTGAATCCTGATCCTTCACTAGATACAGCAATACAAAAACGGCATCCTCTTCTTCATATATATGCATACAGTTCCACATACTGCGTACTCTGGCAGTCATCTCCTCTGCCTTTCCGTCTTTTTTACAGAATAGTATAACAATATATTTTCCCTCCGGACAGTAATCTTCCTCTGCCTCTTTCGAAAATTCATCTTCAAACATCATCCGGCCGATGATGTACTCCTTAAGCGGCTGTTTAAAAATATATGCTTTTCGTTCCTCTTCAAAAAAGCGTTTTACACTCTCTGCCAAAACCAGTCCCAGCTTCTGAAGCTGTTCCTCACTTTCTTTTCCTCCATACACAAGGACAACATGGCCGATCACCCTCTTTCCTCCATATACCGGAGTTACACAGCAGCATTGTCCATCTGGCATTTCTCTGCCGTAGATGGCGGCATAATCTTCAAACGTAAGATAACCCTTTCCGGCCGATACTGGAAAAAATATGCTCCACAGGCGGGAGAAAGCCATAATCTTCCCCGTCCCAGTCACAAATGCAACCCCTGCATCCGTATATTGCTCTATCCGTTCCGCTATGCTCAGAAGAACCGTCTCGTCAAGCATTGCCTCAAAGATAATTCTATAACAATTTTCTATTTCAAACACATTCATCAACTCCATATGAATATTATTTCCCAGAAAATTGTACCTGTCAAATAAATTTTAAGCCTGTAATTCCCCAGTTATTGATATTCTCTATGTCATATGTTTTACTGCCTGTTTTTCAGTTCGGAATGGTTCTCTCTTTCCTCCAGCATCCCTGTACAGCCATAATACCCTATTGCCGCAAATACCCCTGCTGCTCCTGAAAGTACATGATCATCGAACCGGTATTGCGGACTGTGAAGTCCCGGAATTTCCTCCTGATCTGCAGGCCGGATCCCGATAAACAAATATACAGACGGCACTCTTCTGCTATATTCCGAGAAATTCTCACCGCCCAGGTTATCTTCCTCAATTATATACACCCGCTCGGGGCCGCAGATCTTAGAAGCAGCGCATCTCACTCCGTCCAAAAGATTCGCAGCATTCTCTACAGCGCTTCCATGAATCTGTACATCCACATCACAGAGGGCTCCATATACATCACAGACTGCCTTCGCTTCTTTCTCCAGTTCTCGTCCCATCGTCTCCAGCGTCTCACGCCTGGCTGCTCTCATGGTCCCTCCGAACTCGCTGATCCCGGGAATAATATTGCGCACTCCCGGGTCCCCGGCCTGCATATAAGTCACAGACATAACCTTAGACTCCGTACCGCTGATTTTTCTCGCCAGAATCGCCGGTATATGCTGATAGATCTCACACGCTGCTGCAATAGGATCTATTGCCTGCTCTGGCCAGGACGCATGTCCTTTCTGCCCGGTAATCTTCACCCGAAATGAACCAACACCGCCAAACGCATACCTTCTGGCAATTCCAATCCTCCCGCTCTCTATAGACGGCCATCCATGAGCAGCAAACGCCATATCAACCCTGGGCGACTCCAGCACCTGATCTTCGTTGATCAATGTGTCCGCTCCTTTTCCAACTTCCTCACCCGGCTGAAACACAAATTTAATACACCCGCCCCATTCCTCCCGGATCTCTGATAGAATCTTCGCTGCACCAATAAGCCATGAGGCATGGCCGTCATGACCGCACGCATGCATGCATCCCGGGTTTTTAGATCTGTACTGCGTCTCCACCTTCTCTTCAAGGGGAAGCGCATCAATATCTGACCGCAAAAGAACTGTTTTTCCTTCTCCCTTCTCTCCCCGCATAACAGCAATAATTCCGCTGCCCCCTGCCCTTTGCTCCTGCACCAGAAGTCCGGGAATCTTCCTTAGCTCGCGGCTAATAATTTCATGGGTTTTCGGAAGCTTCATTCCGAGCTCCGGATACTGATGAAGCTCACGCCGGATCTCTATGAGCTCCGGTTCTATCTCCTTTGCCGTTTTTTTGATTCTTTCCATCACAGTTTTCTCTCCCAGTACCGCCATACTGTCCACCTCTTTCATATACACTTTAAGGCCCGCACCACTATGCGAACCTTATTTTAAACATATCTTATTTTCGATTTACAAAATTCAGGAACTGCCGAATCCTGGGATTCTCCGGATGATCAATAATCTCCTCCGGAGTGCCGTCTGCTGCAATATGACCACCGTCCATGAACAAGATCCGGCTCGCAACCTCCCTTGCAAATCCAATCTCATGCGTCACAAGAATCATAGTCGTTCCATCTTCCGCAAGAGATTTAATCGTATTCAGCACTTCGCCCACAAGTTCCGGATCCAATGCAGAGGTCGGTTCATCGAACAACACTACATTGGGATTCACGGCCAGGGCTCTCGCAATTCCTACCCTTTGCTGTTGTCCGCCGGACAATTTAGACGGATAAAAGTCCTTCCTCTCTCCCATACCAACCTTTTCAAGTAATTGAATGGCAGTTTTTCTTGCCTCGTCCTTTGATTTTTTCTGAACAACAATCAATGCCTCCATAACGTTTTCAAGTGCTGTTTTATTTTTAAACAAATTATAGCTTTGAAATACCATAGAGGTATGCTTGCGGAGCTCCAGAACCTCTCTCTTCGTATGCTTCTTTGCATCCACCGTAACATTTCCAATCGTAATTCGTCCTTTTGTCGGAACTGTCAGGTAATTCAGACATCTCAGCAATGTGGATTTTCCGGTTCCCGAAGGCCCAAGTATTGCAATTACTTCATTTTTATTGATCGCTAAGTTGATATCTTCCAAAACCTTTGTATCTGCATCAAATTCTTTATAAAGATGCTCAATCTTTACCAACTGTGTCTCTGTTCCCATCATTTTCCCGATCTTTCTGATTTACATTATTCCTGAATCAACTGTGTCATATCTGCATACATCCACTTTTCAGTGATCTTTGCAATTGTTCCGTCGTCAAGCATTTCCTGAAGTACCTTGTTAAGCTCATCTCTGAGTGCTGCTCCTTCATCTGTCTTAGTCAGGAAATATGCCACGTTATTTGCCATCAGGTTTTCCTCAAAGAACCGGAAATCCGCGCCCTCATTATTGTGTGAAAACGCATTTACGTTAGTTGTAGTATTGGCATACGCATCAATTCTTTCAAGCATCAGGTCATTCATACCTACCGCACTGTCTTCATAAAGCTTCACTTCAAATCCTATCTCTGCACCAAGATCTTCAATAATAGTCTGTGCTGCCTGTCCATTCGTACAGCCAACCACCTTTCCCTTAAGATCCTGCACTGTCTTGTAGCTGCTGCTGTTATTTACAATCACACACTGCGCGTCCCCATAATATGGAATGGTTGCATTATACTTTTCTACTCTCTCTGGTTTTACTGCTGTACAATTGGCAACTACATCTGCACGTGCGGTATCAAGCTCTCCCCACATCGCATCAAATGCCGCCTGCTTTACTTCTACTTCCCAGCCTGTACGTTTCTCAATCTCAGCCCACATCTCAGCATCAATTCCGGTCCATGTTCCATCATCTGCAAGAAGTGTATAGGGCTCTCCTGTGCCTGACGTTACAAGTGTTACTTTCCGGTCCGAATATCCTGTATCCGTTCCCTCATCTGAACTGCCTTCTGACTCTTTCTCATCTGTTCCGGAATCTTCCTTGCCAGACTCCTCAGAACTGCTGTTTCCACATCCAGCTGCTGTCATTGCCATTGCCGCTGCCAGTAATACTGCTAACAAACGTCTTTTCATAATTTTTTCTCCTTTTCTTTCATAATAATCCTCTATATCTTAAAAAGAAACTTCCGGAACTACACAAGCATATAACCTTGTTATATCTAAAGAACTGGAACTTCTTATTAAGAACATGATCTAATACATCGTTGCACACTTCTTTTCCAGAAACTTATGTACTAATCCAAGTATAAATATGATCACCCAGTAAATAAGCATAACTGCCGCATAAATCTCAAAATATCTGAATGTTCTCGCGCCCTCAATCTTAGCCGCCCCCATAAGATCCGGAACGCCGAGCATAAATGCCAGTGATGTCTGTTTAATCAGATTAATAATATCGTTAAACAAGGGCGGCAGCGCAACACGCACCGCCTGTGGAATAATAATTCTGCACACTAACTGCAGATTCGTCATTCCCAAAGAATAGGCCGCCTCCTTCTGACCTTCATCCACAGAAAGGAGAGCTCCCCTGATACTCTCGGACATAAACGCTCCCATATTCAGACTCATCACCACCGCAACCGCAATCAGCGGCGTCATATCACGGACAAAGGCGCTGTAAAGGGCAATTCCATAATAAAAGAAATACAGCTGTGCCACAATCGGAGTTCCCCTCATAATTGAGACATACACTCTTGTGAACTGGTAAAGTGCCGGTATCCTGTAGTAGCCGATAACAGCAATAATCACTCCAACCAGCAATGCAAAAACCGTTGCCGCTAATGTCAGCTCAAACGTAACATTAACTTTACTTGCAATGACTGGAAGAACCTCCAGAAAATAACTTACTTTAAACATCTCATCTTCTCCAGACTTTTATTAGACTTTTTTCTACAGCTTATTTTAACTTTTTTAGCTTTTTTTTCATCGTCATTCATATACAAACGGAAAATTATATTTTGTAGCATTTGCACATTTTCTATGAATGCTGCTAATTATAAGCGTTTTCTATTTCCAAACAGTTCCTTAGGAACAGTTTAAAGGTCATGCATTTCATATTCACATGAAACGCATGACCCTTTTGCTATACGGAAAGCTATTATTTACTCAAACTTCCCACACCGTTTTGATGTGTTGAACCTTGAAAAATCAATACTT
>CAPEBR010000064.1 GCA_948602995.1 uncultured Dorea sp. | reverse complement strand
CCGCCTTACAGGCTGAAAATTTATCCTGCGTGAAACGTACCGGTAATTAGTGTGGGTTATACTAGTACTTTCATTATATCAACTGGTGATTTTAGTGTAAAGCCTTTCTTTCAATTAAAAAAAGGACAAAAAATGACCCATAATCTGACCAGTAATAGGTCGAGAAAGATCAGGCAGTCTGCTATGATATTCACTATGAGCGGACGGTTAGTCTGTGAATAGTAATGATTTAGAAACAGGCAAGGAGGGAAAATAGCATGAATGTACAAAAGGTTACGGACAAGTCTTTTCGGAAATATGGGCGTGTCCTGGAAGGTTACTCTCTTTCAGACCTTCTGGAGGCAATGAAGCATACGCCGCTTCCGGATGAGGTCATCTATGTGCCTTCGGTAGAGGAGCTGGAGGCGATTCCGGCGGCGCAGGAATTCAAAAACCGGGCATTTGGAGGCCTTCCGATACAGATTGGGTATTGCAATGGGAAGAATAAAAAGCTCAATGCCCTGGAATACCATCGTTCTTCGGAGATCAATGTCGCGGTTACGGATATGATTCTTCTGACAGGCATGGAGCAGGATGTTGGGGAGGATTATACATATGATACTTCACATGTGGAGGCATTTTTTGTTCCTGCAGGGACTGCGGTGGAGATGTATGCCACAACGCTTCATTATGCCCCGTGCATGGCATCAGAGACAGGCTTCCGGGCAGTCGTTGTGCTCCCGGCAGGGACGAATACGGAGCTTGATTTTCCGGCAGGAGAGTCGGGAGAGGAGCGTCTTATTACAGCAAAGAATAAATGGCTCATTGCCCATGAAGAGGCGGGAATTGAAGGCGCTTTCTGTGGGTTAAGGGGAGAGAACATTGAACTGTAGAAAAGGTTCGCAGTTAGTATTCATGGATTAGGAATGCGTGTAAGCTGCGCATTCTGTAAGAACGTGATTTAGGAGTGAGTGCAGGCTTTAAGCCGCACAGACTGTAAAAAATTATATGGAAAGAAAGGAAGTAGATCATTATGAACAACATGCCACAATTAAAAATCGGAGTCGTTGCAGTAAGCAGAGACTGTTTTCCTGAGAGCCTGTCCGTTACAAGGCGGGAAGCGCTCATGAAGGCTTACACGGAGAAATACGGAGCAGAGGAGATCTATGAATGTCCGGTCTGCATTGTAGAGAGTGAGATTCACATGGTCCAGGCGCTGGAGGATATTAAGAAGGCAGGATGTAACGCACTTGTTGTCTATCTTGGAAACTTTGGTCCGGAGATCTCGGAGACACTTCTTGCAAAGCATTTTGAGGGACCGAAGATGTTCATTGCAGCAGCAGAGGAGCGGGGGGACAACCTGATCCAGGGCAGGGGTGATGCATACTGCGGAATGTTAAATGCAAGCTACAACTTAAAGCTTCGCAATGTAAAGGCATACATTCCAGAATATCCCGTTGGGACTGCAGAGGAATGCGCTGATATGATTCACGAGTTCCGTCCGGTTGCAAAGGCAGTTATCGGGCTTAGCAATTTGAAGATTATAAGCTTCGGACCAAGACCACTGAATTTCCTGGCATGTAATGCGCCGATCAAGCCACTGTATGACCTTGGCGTTGAGATTGAAGAAAACTCAGAGCTGGACCTTTTTGAGGCGTTTAATAAGCATGCGAAGGATGAGAGAATCCCGGCGCTGGTAAAGGAGATGGAAGAGGAACTTGGGGCAGGAAATAAGAAGCCGGAGATTCTAGAAAAGCTTGCCCAGTACGAAATCACCCTTAAGGACTGGATTGAAGAACATCGGGGATACCGCAAATATGTTGCCATTGCAGGAAAATGCTGGCCTGCATTCCAGACACAGTTCGGATTCGTGCCGTGCTATGTGAACAGCCGTCTGACCGCACAGGGGATTCCGGTGTCCTGCGAAGTGGACATCTATGGAGCCTTAAGTGAATTTATCGGAACCGTAGTCAGTGAGGACATTGTGACTCTGCTGGATATTAACAACAATGTTCCGGCAGACATGTACAAAGAAGATATCGAAGGAAAGTTTGACTATACCCATAAGGATACATTTATGGGATTCCACTGCGGAAATACAGCATCCAAGAAACTGTCATTCTGTGAGATGAAGTATCAGCTGATCATGGCGAGGGCGCTGCCGGAGGAGGTTACACAGGGAACCCTGGAAGGGGATATTATGCCTGGTGACATTACCTTCTATCGCCTGCAGAGCACGGCTGACTGTAAGCTCCGCGCATATATTGCCCAGGGCGAGGTGCTTCCGGTTGCAACGAGATCTTTCGGAGGAATCGGTATCTTTGCAATTCCGGAAATGGGCAGATTTTACCGCCATGTGCTGATCGAGGGAAATTATCCGCATCACGGCGCGGTTGCATTTGGAAACCACGGGAAGGCATTGTTTGAGGTGTTTAAGTATATCGGCGTCCCGGTAGAAGAGATTGGCTATAATCAGCCCGCAGGCATGAGATATCCGACAGAAAACCCATGGAAATAATAAGTGCAGAGTAGCAGGAGGAAGAAATGTTATATATAGGAATTGACCTTGGAACCTCAGCCGTCAAGCTTCTGCTTATGGATGGCGGGGGAAAAATCCATAAGATCGTATCAAAAGAATATCCGTTATTTTTCCCCCATCCTGGATGGTCGGAGCAGAGACCGGAGGACTGGTATGAGAAGACGATGGAAGGAATTGCCGAATTATTAGACGGAAGCGACCGGTCACAGGTGGCGGGCATTAGCTTTGGCGGGCAGATGCATGGGTTAGTCGCCCTTGACCAGAATGATCAGGTGATTCGGCCCGCGATTTTATGGAATGACGGGCGTACGGCGAAGGAGACGGATTATCTGAACCAGGTAATCGGAAAGGAGAAGCTGTCAGAGTATACGGCAAATATTGCATTTGCAGGTTTTACAGCGCCGAAGCTTCTCTGGATGCGGGAAAATGAGCCGGAGAATTTTGCAAGGATTGCGAAGATTATGCTTCCGAAGGATTATCTGGCATATCGCCTGAGCGGTGTACACTGTACGGATTATTCAGACGCGTCCGGTATGCTCCTTCTGGATGTAAAAAATAAATGCTGGTCGGAAGATATGATGGAAATCTGTGGTGTGACGAAAGAGCAGCTTCCGAAGCTGTATGAGAGCTATGAGGTGGTGGGAACCCTGAAGCCGGAGCTTGCCGAAGCAGCAGGACTTTCAGATCAGGTTAAGATTATTGCCGGAGCGGGGGATAATGCAGCAGCAGCAGTAGGAACAGGGACGGTAGGAGATGGTATGTGCAACATTTCCCTCGGAACCTCTGGAACCGTTTTTATTTCCAGTAAGGCCTTCGGGGTGGATGAAAATAATGCCCTCCATTCCTTTGCCCATGCAGACGGGCGCTATCATCTTATGGGCTGCATGCTAAGCGCTGCATCCTGCAATAAGTGGTGGAATGAGGAGATCCTTAAGACAACGGATTTTGCCGCCGGGCAGGCCGGAATTACGAAGCTTGGAGAGAACCAGGTATTCTATCTTCCGTATCTTATGGGGGAACGCTCGCCCCATAATGACCCGAAGGCAAGAGGAACATTTATCGGAATGACGATGGATACAACAAGAGAGGATATGACACAGGCAGTATTAGAGGGCGTGGCATTTGCACTCAGGGATTCCCTTGAGGTGGCAAAAAGTCTGGGCGTCCAGGTCAGTCGTACGAAGATCTGCGGCGGCGGGGCAAAGAGTCCGCTCTGGAAGAAAATCATCGCGAATGTCATGAATCTTAAGGTAGATATAATCGAAAGCGAGGAAGGCCCGGGCTACGGCGGGGCTATACTGGCAGCAGTTGGCTGCGGAGAGTATGGAAGCGTGGACGAAGCGGCAGAAAAGCTTGTGAAGGTTATTGATACCGTTGAACCGGATAGAGAGCTGACCGCTAAATACGAAGAAAGATATCAGAAATTCAGAAGAATCTACCCGGCATTAAAGGAGACATTCCAGGAGCTTTCATAGGCTTCTGGAATGTCTCCTTTTCGTACACTTTTTCAGGCACATCTTTTCTGTATGAGAAACTGAAAGAACTTTGCGGCATTCTGCAAGGGATGAAAATCCACACGGGACTGCCGGGAAGTGCATTTCTGCTCATAGTGGTAGTTTTCTTTAACATAATCAATGTCGGCTTTATCATCAAGCTGTGAAAGGACAGACAGGACATCCTTATAATTGTCATCCTGGTCATAGCTGTCTGTAAACAATCTGTTTTTGTCTCTGATACTCATAAAAATCTCCCCTGAATTTTTTAATTAATTAGTTTCCCCTTAAACAGTTATCTATTGTAGTACGTTTTGGAGGAGAATGCAAGAGGAAACACAAAAACTTCAGAATAAAACATCAAAGATGGTTACTGTTCACTCCGTTCACAGTAACCAGAAAGCTTTTTGACGCCTAAGGTAACGGAAACATTGCATTTAGCGTAAAACAAGCTCCGCTCTTTAAGTCAAGAACTCCTTCATACCGGTCAACAATGGCCCTGATATTTTGCAGACCTATTCCGCTTATTGGAAGCTGTTTGGACGACCGGAACCTGCCTTCACACTGCTTCACTGGCAGATAGGCACTGTTTGAGATTTCAAATACCCAGTAATTGGGATGTATCTGTGATTTCATTTGTATCTGCCCGGCAGGATATCCAGCTGTAATTCCCCGCTGGCAGGCCTCTATTGCATTATCCAGTGCATTTGCCAGCAGACAGCAAAGATCCACAGGAGCGATCCTGTCTTCTCCAGGCACACTCATCTGAATCGAAATATCAATTCCAAGTTCCTTCGCCTGACGATATTTTGGATTTAGTATGGCATCAGCAAAAACAGAGCCAGTCTGAATGACAGTCTCCCGTTCTTCTATGCTCATATTCCATTGTTCCAGATAATACCTTGCTTCTTCTGCTTTTTCATTTTTCAAGAGCTGCGCAAGGCATAAATTGTGGTTTTTCATGTCATGACGTATTTTTATAAGCTGCTCATATTGTTCCTTTGAGATCTCCATATGCTGCTTTAGTATCTGATACTGCTGCTTTGCCAGTCTCTCCACCAGGCGTCGTTCCAACATAAGAATACAGTAGACATTCAGTGCTTCCCCTCCCATTGCGATCAGTCCGCTGGGAATCACAACGGTATATATATATTCGGCATCCCAGTTACTTAACTTATCAAATGTCATTGACATCATACCAACCGCAGCACAAACGAATCCGACGATACACATTAGATAAATACCGTCCCGGTCTTCAAAATCGCGCTTAAGCAGATGGAGCTTCCTCTTTAAAATTTCCATCATAAGAAAGGATACAAGACAGGACGTCAGATCAATGGTGCTAAAAAGAAGATCAAAACAGCCGGTCTGCCTGCTTAAGCTTGCCGCCGCCAGAAACAGAGGGATAAATATATCAGCGGCTGCTTCCTGTATCCCATACATCCACAGAGTAAAAAAGCTCTTTTTAATTGCACTTCCATGGAATAAGAATGTATTTAGTGCAAATGCACAGATGTACAGATAAACCATGTTTCCCCATGGAGTGCCGGTAATAGCGAACCATACATTCAGGTGTCCATACAGCCATGTGCCAAGATAGAACCATAGATAAGTATAACGGTACTTCGTTCCGAACATATCCTTTAAAAACAGATATTGATAAAAAGTACGAAAAATCCCCAATCCGGTTGCCCATATTGCTGAGGTAATCAAAAGACATCCCCCTTTCTTTTCAGATAATACATGAATGCCAGGCCAAATTCCTGATACCTGCGCCTGGATAAAGGCAGAATATATCCATTGTCTAACTGGATTACTTCTTTTTTGTAATGCTGCACATGATCAAAATTAACAATATAACTCCGATGGCATCGGAAAAAAGTATCTGGCAGCATCGGCTCAACTTCACTTAATTTACCATAAAAAGGAATGGTTTCCTGATTCTTATGCAGATAAATCTTTCTGTTTATAACCTCCAGATATAAGATCTGTTCAAAAGGAACCCGTCTGACCATGGTTCCCTGACGGATGGTGATCGCGTGTTCCGATTCTTCCCTGAGGACAGAGCACAGTTTCAAAATTACAGCTTCTAACTTTTTTGTATCTACAGGCTTGAGCAGGTAATGGTATGCCTGGACATCATATGCATCTATGGCATATTGCTGATGAGCTGTAATGAAGATGATCTTGCTTTCATCACCCCGCTCACGCAGTCTCTTTGCCAGTTCCAGGCCGTTAAGAGGCTTCATGGCAATATCAAGAAATAGAATGTCAAATGGACTGCGCGTAAGAACGGCGCTGCCATTTGTATATGCATCTATGCTATATAGGATAGAATGCCTGGCCAGTATGGTCTTTATACTATCTGTCAAATGTTTTAGAAGAAGCTGTTCATCTTCGCATATCGCAATTTTAATCATCTCCGCACCGCTTTCTTATAAATATAGCTGAATACATTATAATGAAAGTGAAATACAGATACAAGAATATCGGCTAAAAGGTTCGTTTTTTGTTGTGAACAGTTTACTGTTCACTCCGTTCACAGTAACATTCGCAAATCCATTTAAAATTCGCTCCGCGAATGGGATTTGCTCACACCTGAATCACTTTCTTACGGTCTGTGCAGTAAATGCACAGACCTGTGTGAATAGTAATCAGCGAGGTACTTGCAGATAATCGCGGAAAAGAAAAGGTGTTGTTAATTTCGTAAATCTTGCTATAATAAGCTTAAGCAATGTTTGGATTATGTTTCAGGGAATAAAAGGGGCAGCGTGGAAAAGGGGGGATTTCATGGCAAGAATAGCAGGTATCGGACATCAGGATTTCGAACAATTAATTATGGGAGAAAATTTTTATGTTGATAAGACAATGTTTATTAAAGAATGGTGGGAGAATCAGGATGTAGTTACATTAATTACCCGTCCGAGAAGATTCGGAAAGACTTTGAACATGAGCATGTTAGAAAAGTTCTTTTCTGTTAAGTATGCAGGGAGAAGTGAACTGTTTGAACGATTTCAAATCTGGGATGACGAAAAATACCGGCATCTGCAGGGAACATATCCGGTTATATGCCTGTCTTTCGCTAATGTGAAAGAGGCGGATTATGCGGGAGCGAGGCAGTCTGTTAATCAGGTTATAGAGAACATATACAATAAAAATATTTTCCTGCTAAAGGGAGAACTTTTGACTGAAAATGAGAAAACATATTTTCGGAGCATAACCAGTGATATGAATGAGGTGACGGCTGCATGGGCGCTTCACAAGATGTCAGACTTCCTGTCACGGTATTATGGGAAAAAGGTGATTATTTTACTGGATGAATATGACACTCCAATGCAGGAGGCATATGTGAATGGTTACTGTTGTGAACTGGCCGGCTTTATCAGAAGTTTGTTCAATTCTACATTCAAAGAGAATCCGTACATGGAACGTGCGGTTATGACGGGAATAACAAGAATAAGTAAGGAATCGATTTTTTCGGATTTGAATAATCTGGAGGTCATCACAACAACATCTGAGGAGTATGCCGGGGCATTTGGCTTCACAGAAGAAGAGGTATCCGCAGCACTGCGGTAGAGGCGGCGCTTGCACAGATTGATCAAAAAGAATATGCCTTGTATCTTATTGCAAAGGGGATTTCTGAAGACAGAATACGGAAATATGGTTTTGCTTTTCGGGGGAATGAAGTATTGATTGGATGTTAGGAATATTATGGCGGGCTTTACCATAAGTTGAACAGAAGTTCAAGGAAAAAGGAGGAGAGCTTCATTGGATTTGGAAATAAAGGAATATCTTTCAAAGATCGGCATCTGCAGGATTACTGAGCTGGATACAGCGCTGATCGAATCATATGGAAAAGAGGAAGGGGAGAGGCATATTGAACGGCTGACGGAGCTGTTTGATCAGTCGGAGGAGCGGATGTTATATGGAACCAGTGAAACAGAGTTCCTCCGCCGCCAGGGAGGGCTTGTTGATTACCTGAATCAGAGTCTCAGGATGAGCCTTTTGGCAGCTTCTTTTTATGACCGTGTGTTTTTCCGGAGGGTTATGAAATATCTGATTGATTCTGAGCGTTTTTTAGAGGGAGACCTTTTTGACATTGGCTGTGGGAATGGGATTCTGACCTGTTTTCTTGCATTGCGGTATCCGGAACTGGCTGTTACAGGACTGGAGCTTTCCAGGAATGCTGTTTCCGTGGCAGAGGAACTTGCAGGGAGCCTTCAGCTCGGTAATGTGCGTTTTACCGCTTCGGGGACGCCGGGACAGAGGCAGTGCGATACGTTATTTTCCTGCCGTACCGTGCATGAAAATATCAGGTGGAGGGCTCTCTGTGAAGAAGCCAGGACGGCTCCGCTGTCCGAAAAGGAACAGATAAAGCGGCATAGAAAGTATGCCAGGGAGCTTGCTGCGCTGGTGAAACCTCAGGGACATCTGGTCAGTGTAGAGCGCTTCGAGGATGACAGCGCATATGCCGGTATGGTCTGCGCACTGGAGCGTGCGGGCTTCTGTCCGGTAAAAGGAACCGATATGCAGTTTTCCTGTAAAAACGGAGATGAGACTGCCGCGTTTCGTGCAATGGTTTTTGAGAGAACAATGAGACAATTCATGTGTATGGAATAGCCTTAAGTCGTTGTTTACGAGAATGGGTAAAAAGAGATGAATCTGTTATTACAATATAAAGGATTGCGCAGGGAGAATTATATATTGTGCTTTGGACGTCTTGTCACGGCCATGGGCGCCATGGTCTGGCCTATGCTGACCATGATCTTAAGCCAGAAAATGGGAATGAGCCCAGAGCATATCTCCTGGGTCATGGCACTGTTTGGAATACTCTCACTTCCAACGAATCTGATCGGCGGGAAGATGGGGGATCATTTCAATAAAAAATTGAATATTGTGTTCCTGGATCTGATATCTGTAGTCTGTTATATCATATGTGCTGTTATTCCGTTGTCAGCAAAGTCAATTGTACTGATGTTCATTGCAGCAACCTGTCAGAACATGGAGCATCCTTCCTATAACGCCCTGACAGCGGATATGACGAAGACAGAGGACCGGGAACGGGCATACTCGCTTCAGTATCTTTGCACAAACCTGGGGTTCGTTATGGCGCCGACCGTGGGGGGCTTTCTTCTTCGGGATTATCTGTGGCTGGCATTTCTGATCAGTGGGATTGCAATCGGCTGCTCATCTATTCTGATATTTTTTATGGTGAAGGATATCTCGCCGGTAGAAGACAACA
>CAPEBR010000063.1 GCA_948602995.1 uncultured Dorea sp. | reverse complement strand
CGGATTTTTACCCTGTTGGAATCAAGATTGCAAACTTGTTTCGCAATTACCTAGCTGATTTATAGTATAGCTCTATTATAAACGAACTCTGCGCATTTTGAAAGTTGGGGACGGGGTAAAATTAAAAATGCCCCGTCCCCAATTGTTACTGTTCACTCCGTGACCAGTAACATTCGCAAATCCATCTAAAATTCGCTCCGCGAATAGGATTTGCTCACTCCTGAATCACTTTCTTACGGTCTGTGCATTTACTGCACAGACCTGTGTGAACAGTAACCCCCAATTATCTTTCAGTTCCTTTACCCTGTCTACCGGGTAAAAATAATCCGCTGCCGTATACATGGTCTTTCCGCCGGATATGGAGAGTATTCCCTTCTCGGGAACGATTCCAGGCCTGTGCCAGGCAAAAGTTCGGCGACGTGTGAATTTTTAACGTTTATTCTTTCTTTGTAACCGGTATCCATACCTCATACTGTGCATTCTGCGGATCCGGATTCAGATAGACCTCAACATCCGGAGCATTGCCATACTCATAACCTGATGTCGGGAGCCATTCTGTCACAATACGCTGCTCCAGTTCCTGGATGGACTGATTGGTGCCCTGCCCGGGAAAGATTGCCCAGGTAGCAGCCGGTACCATATATTCTTCCAGGCCTTCCTGCATCTGTGAAGTAGATACTGCAATATAATATTTCCACTCCTGCGTATCATTGCACGTACTGACTCCGAGTACTCCCATAGGCGGCGTGTCCATCATGCCAGTCAATTTCTGCAAGGTTCCATTCTCGGTTATTTCCTGCCATTTTGGGGGAATGATTGTAAAGTTTTTCTCAATCTCCTTATATAGCGGTACTGATACGCCTACGATACGGAACGCTTCCTTTGTTTCAATCCGGTAATTCATTTCTTCCACTCCTTTGACTGTGATTTTAAAGGTGACAGGCGGAAAGGACTTTACAGGTATACCCTCGCTTTTCACGACAGACGGGGCAATCCCATGAACCGACTGGAAGGCCCTGTTAAATGCGGTAGGCGAACTGTAACCGTATTTGCCCGCAACATCAATGATTTTCATATCCTTCGCCTGCAAATCTACAGCGGCAAGGGACATCCTCCTTCTGCGGATATATTCGGACAATGGAACACCTGCCATATAAGCAAACATTCTCTGAAAGTGATAGGATGAGCAGCAGGCAATATGCCCCAGCTGCTTATAATCAATTTCATCTGTCAGATGCTCTTCAATGTAGCCGATTGCTTCATTTAATCTTTCCACCCATTCCATAATCTAAATCCTCCTGACAAGTTTTAGTATATAGGATCTCCTCCGTTTTTTCCTCTTAATTCCTGCACGGAAAAGAGAGGTTATATTCCTCCAAAATTCCCCTCAGATACTCACTATATTGATTCCTTACCGTCGCTGGCGCTGCGATCTGAATCAGCTTTCCAAGACCTGCCATCCATCCGAAAAACTGGGCGCTGACTGTCACTGTAACCTTTGCTTTGAAAAATCCTTCTTTATCAGGAAAAGTCCAGATGTCATTTCCAAAACGGTCCATCATAATCCCTGCCGCTTCATTCTTACAATAAAAAGTAATCTCCTCATCCTTTCCTGCATACATATTAAATGTCTTTTTTGCAAATTCAGCTAAATCAAAGCTCTTCAGATATTCTGTACCCTTCCGGGATTTTCCAGTAATTTCAATATGTCTCATCTTATCTACCCGGTAGTGCTTGATCTGTTCTGCACTGTCATCGTAGCCAATCATATAATAGCAGTCATCATCCGGAAGCATCCAGAGCGGGCTGATCACATACAAGGCTCCGTCTTTTCTCAGCCTCTGCTTCTTCGGCGCAATCCATTCCGTATACTGGAAGGAAACCTGCCTGTCTCCGGAGATAGCCGTATGGATTCTGTCAACATTATAGTAAATGGTTTCATTCTCTGTTTTTGGCCTGTTTGTCACAACTACCTGGGGATTTAACTGTTTTGCCTGGCTTTCACTGCATAGCTGCTCCAGCTTCCCGATCAGCTCCCTGGACTTTTTTTCTGTAATGAACTTTGATGACTGCACGGTATCCACAAGAAGCTTCACCTCAGCAAATTCAAAATCCCTGCTGCCTATATAGTATCCTTTCGTCTTCCCCCTAAGCTGCACGACATCCAGTCCAAAATCCTGCAATACAGCTACTTCGGTGTAAATCGTCCTTCGGTCCGCCTCAATTCCATATTTATTTTTTAAAATCTCTGCCAGGTCACTGGCATTCAAAATGTGCTCTTCGTCTGTCTCATGCAGCAGAATCTCCATGAGACAGAGGATTCTTTTTTTATTGTTCTGTACAGCCATAGCCGCTCCTTTGTTTATTTTTTCCGTAATTCATAATCTTACAACCTGGCTCTTTTATCCGATTAAACCCTGTTTCCCCTTAAATGCAAACCCTTTTTTACTTCAAGATTAATAAGGCAAGTTGGGGACGGGGCATTTTTAAAAATGCCCCGTCCCCAACCGCTTCCCGTCAGTCCTCTTCTGTCAGTAATCTCAGGCCTGCAGTGCTTGTTACCGGAAGGGAAAAGATGATTCCCCCGGCACTGGTGGAAGGTCCCGCCTGCGCCATGATTGCCCGCATAATATCATTTTTCTGTGTGGATCGCACAACAATAAAGATCATTTCCTTTTCTTCAGCCAGTGAGATACCGAAAAATCTCTTAGCATGCTCCATACCCGTTCCCTTTGCGTGAATCACCGTACCGCCTGGGGCATGGGCACTCCTTGCCGCATCCATAATCGTATCAATATGTCCGGCATTTGCAATTGTGATCAGAAGCTCGAACTCTGTATTCTTCAATGTACTTTCCTCCTTTATGGAAATGTCCTGGCCGGTCGTAAGGTAATGCAGGGATTTCTTGCCGCATACACTGCTGAACGGTATAAGAAACGCAATACCTCTGCCGGGAATATCTATTTTTAATTTATGATACAGCTCTTTTCTGATAACCTTCCATGTATCAAGTGTCACGAAAGCCATGTAAATCACCTTTTCCGTGGCTTCCATCCCAAAATAGTCAAGAATGGCGCTATTGGCGGTTCCGACTGCAAGGATGGAAAGGGTCACATGGATATGGCACTGTTTGAAAAAGGCAATAAATTTGTCACGCATTCCCCGGTTCGTTATAACTCCCATAAAATAAAGTTCGTTCATAATAAGATTCCTCTCCTGCGGATCTGCAATCCACCCGGCTTATACATCAGATGGCTGCTTATAATTCAATAATATCATCTTCATCCAAAGTGTCAAGATAAGATTCTGGTGTTGTATCAATCCGTTTTCCCTTCATAGCTTCCAGTCTGTATACAGCGCCAAGAAGCTGGATGGCGATTAGCGGCGTCATGGCAACCATGGCAACGATACCAAACGCATCCTGCACGATATTTCCTCCGATACACTGGCAGGCCCCCATAGCAAAGGGAAGCAGAAATGTTGCCGTCATGGGACCTGACGCAACCCCTCCGGAGTCAAATGCAATGGCAGTAAAAATTTTCGGCACAAAAAAGGACAACCCGAGAGCCAGGACATAACCCGGTATCACAAACCAGAAGATGGAAACCCCCGTAAGCACCCGGATCATGGAAAGCCCTACTGAAACCGCCACGCCCAGGGAGAGCGACAGACCCATGGACTTTCCAGAGATGGAACCGGAGGTAATCTCCTCCACCTGCTCCATCAGTACATACACGGCAGGCTCCGCCTTTACGATAAAGAATCCAATGAGCATGCCGATCGGAATAATAATCCACCGGAAGGGAAGCCCCGCAATAATCTGCCCAAGGTAATTTCCTGCAGGCATGAAGCCTACATTTACCCCGGTAAGGAACAGGACGAGCCCGATGTAGGTATAGAGGATACCAACGGCAATCTTAAGCAGAGTCTTTTTCTTAAGCTTCAGGGACACAACCTGAAAAAATGCAAAAAAGATCACAATGGGAAGGAGGGACACTGCAATTTCTTTTATGTACTCGGGAAAGCTGTGTGCAAAATATCTCCACATCTCCACTGAATCCCCGATATCAGGCAGTTCCTCCGGAACATAGCCCGTCTCCCGGGGATGATAAAGAAGCCCCAGGAGCAGGACTGCCAGGATCGGCCCGATGGAGCAGAGGGAGACAAGGCCGAAGCTGTCGTCCTCCGCATGTTTATCGCTTCGTACAGCAGCAAAGCCGATGCCAAGAGCCATGATAAACGGCACAGTCATGGGTCCAGTTGTCACTCCCCCTGAATCGAAGGCTACTGCAAGAAAATTTCTCGGCACACATGCTGCCAGTATAAAAACGATCGCATAAAACAAAATCAGAAGCGGTGCTAACGGCTTCGAAAACAGCATACGCAGCATGGCAACCACAAGAAACATCCCAACCCCGCATGCCACTGAGAGAATCAGCGCCATGTTAGGAATAGACGGCACCTGCTCTGCCAGCACCTGGAGATCCGGCTCGGATATGGTTATAATAAACCCAAGAATAAAGCACAAAAGGAGAACGACCGGAAGTTTTCCAGTAGATGCCATCCGGGTTCCCACCCTCTCTCCCATGGGCGACATGGCAAGCTCCGCCCCCAGTGTGAAGAACATCATACCAACTACGAGCAGCACTGCCCCGAAGATAAAGAGCAGAAGTATGCTTGGTGGAATGGGAGCAATGGTGAAACACAGAACCAGCACGATTCCTATAATAGGAAAAACGGCGGCAAGAGCCTCCTTTAATTTTTCTGTAAATCTGGTACGATAATAATCCATAGTAAGCAGTCCTTTCTTAATCGACAGTAAAACAGAATGTGTCCTGGCACATTCCCGCGCCTGGCGCGGTTGCCTGCGATATATTACATCTTCACACAAGCATACGTCCCCTGGAGATTTTTTTCATAGGAAATCAGGGGTCTTTAACACTTCACAGTAACAAGGTCTTTCCTAAGGAGTAAAAAAGAGGCCGATGCATACCGCACCGGCCATTGGAGAGGAATGAAAACAATCTATATAAATTTCAGCTAATTGTTAGGCGAAGGGCGGTAATCATACAGATATGTAAGAAATAAGTACAACTACCGTCTTCTTTAATTGATATATTCAGTATAGTGTGAAAATGTGTCTTGGATGTGACAAAATACAGAAATATTTATAAAATTTCTTAAGAAATTCGGAAGAGAGGTTAACTGGGGACGGGGCATTTTTAAAAATGCCCCGTCCCCAACTGTATCAGCAGCATATAGCAGATGGTCCCTCCCGCTATAGACAGCAGCATCTGCCGCTTCAGCAGATGCAGGACCATTACCACTAAGATGGCAATCAATTCCGGCAGGCCATGGGCGCCGGATAGAATATGTACATTTTTCAGGCAATAAACTACCAGCATGCCGAAGATAGCCGGCGGAAGTGCCTTCCCTAAATATTGTATATATCCTGGGGCAGGTTTTTTAGAGGAAAAAATAATAAAAGGCAGGAATCTGGTTGCCATTGTACCGATCACACATAATCCGATCGTTATCATCTGCTGTGCCATCGTCATTTTATATCACCTGCCTTTTCGATCGGTCTGCGAAATACGGTAAGCACACATATAATGCATACCATTGTGGGAATCATAAAAGAATCCGCACCGAAAAGCAACAGGCAGGCCGCCGAGATGCCAAGTCCGGCCAGCGCCGTGTAGTGCTGCTTCTCCTTCAGCCACTGCTCCATAAATATAACTACAAACATTGCAGTCATTACAAAATCCAGTCCTTCTGTATTAAAAGAAAGCAGGGAACCCAAAATACCGCCGATTGTTGCTCCCGTAAACCAGTACATATGGTTAAACAGGGTTACAAAAAACATAAACCAGCCTTTATCCACATTTTCTGGAATTTCTGCTGAATAGTTGATGGAAAAGCTCTCATCACACATTCCGAAAATAAGATAAAATTTTTTTAAGCCCATACCTTTAAAACGGTCTAGCATGGAAATTCCGTAAAATAAATGTCTTGCCTGAATCATCAGCGTCATAATCAGCGTCTGCACCGGTGCATATGCAGACATCAGCATCTTCACCGCTACAAATTCCAGTGAGCCCCCGAAAATGATAAGACTCATAATCATTGGATAAACAAAGCTAAATCCCGAAACATTCATATAAATCCCGTAGGTCATCCCAAGAAACCAGAATCCTGCAAATATGGGAATCGTATAGGGAAATGCACAGCGTGCCGCCATAAAAATACTTTGTCTCTTTGTTGAAATATGATTCATACAGGTTCCTCCAGTAATGATGTCTGTGGAATTTATGGTTTATTTCCATACTGTATTTAAAACAGTCCCGAAGAACGCCTTCTAATCTGGCTGCTGTCCGTCATGTGCTTTCCACTGACATTCTCCTACCTCTTTCTGCTCCTTGTACCATAAGTCCTGTAATCTCCATAAGGATTCAAATTTTTTAACATAAATCCGGAAGAAATCGCCCCTTCCGGACAGACCGCTTTACATTTTCCACAGCGAATACACTCTGTACTATTGATCTCTCTGGTGATCTCTACCGTCATTGGACAAGAACGCTCGCATTTCTTACAGCCTGTACATTTCCTTTCATTCAGACTCATCTGATAAAAAGCAAACCGGTTAAAAAGAGCATAAAATGCGCCGAGCGGGCACAGATACCGGCAGAATGGGCGGCGAATAAACATGGACAGCAGCAGAATCAGCACAAGTACCAGTACTTTCCAGCTAAACAGCACACCTGCAAGCTTCCTGAGAGCCGGATTTGCAATCATCTGCGGGATTCCGCCGCCAAGCGTTCCTGCCGGACAAATATATTTGCAGAAATAGGGCGGTGTAATCCCGCTTTTCGTTACCACTATTGCCGGAAGCAGAATTACCGTACTCAATAAAACCACATATTTTAAGTACCTCATTGGCCGGTCTATTTTCTTAGGTACACTCCATTTTGGCACGGGAATTTTATGCATCAGATCCTGCACCAGTCCAAAGGGGCACAATAGTCCGCAGATCAGCCTGCCTAATATAATTCCAAAAAGCATCATAGTCCCCAGTACATAAAATGGGAAATGATGTCTTGCCCCCAGTGCTGTCTGCAGGGAGCCCACAGGACAGGCTCCCAGTGCACCTGGACAGGAGTAGCAGTTTAGAACAGGGACGCACACTGCCTTACTCCCGCCCGTATAAATCTTTCCTTTCACAAATCCTGCCCCATAGCCGTTGAAGACTGCGGCAGAAATGAACTGAATCTTCCGCTGGAAGGAAATTCTTCTCTTCTGTTTTATCCAATTCCAATGCACTCCAGGCATATTTTCACCGCTTTCTGTAACACCTCTGTATGCTCCTGATTCATGACGCCTGTCCCGATCAGCAGGAGAGATATCACCAATACCACAGACCGCACGACATTGATCATCTTACCTGACTTAATCCGTTCCATCCCCGATTCCTGCCTTTCCCATTGACTCCAGGGCATCGTTAACCATTTCCGTATAGACCTTTTCCAAATCTTCCTGTCCGCCGATCAGCACATCTCCAATCATATCTCCATTCTGATCTACTACAACCGTTGTGGGTGTATACTGGATGGCCTCACAAACTGACTGAAAATCTCCTGCACCTGAAACCAGTGTCCTGCCTTCATACCCGGCTTCCTCAAGAATCTGTTTTACCATCTCCATATTCTCACCGCCGTCCAGACAGACTGTGAGCATCTCCACATTCTCCGGCAGTGTCTTTGCAAATGCGGCAATATCCGGCATCTCCTCAATACATGGACCACACATGGTAGACCAGAAATTCATGACAGTCACATCCTTCTGCGCGAGATCATCCTGAGTGTAGGCGCTGCCATCCAAGGCTTCCGCCTCAAAAGATGTTAAAATACTCCTTTGATCCTGTCCTTCTGACGCAGAATCTGTCTGATCCTCCTGTTTCCGCTGCTGGTCTGTTGGTTGTGAATCACCCTTTCCACTGCTGCAGCCAGTAATACATATCCCAAATGTCAATGCCATTCCTATCAATGTTATAATTATCTTCTTATTCATCATACGACTTCTCACCCCCTCTTTCTTTTTAATCTGGGACGGGGCATTTTTAAAAATGCCCCGTCCCAGATTGAGCACTAATCATAGTATATCACGCTTTTAATGGCCTTACCATATATTTTCTCATTCTTAGCTCCTTAAAGAAGGAATGAAGTTACTGTTCACTCCATTCACAGTAACATTCGCAAATCCATTTAAAATTCGCTTCGCGAATAGGATTTGCTCACTCCTGAATCGATTCTTTAACTAATTTAGGCATTCCATCAAAAGCATTCCCGGATCTTCTTGTATATTGCCTTACATTTGTGTCCGAACCTTCGTTTCACAACCCGGAAGATTCCCCACATACCGGACTCCACATCCCAGGCCAGGCTGCCTGAACGGTAGAGATAATCTCCGGGGCATCCGGCGCCGTCCTGCAGCTCTATGTCAAACTTATTGCCAATGCTGATTCCGCCTTGCAGGGGTATGATCCTGGAAAATGGATCCTGGTGCTGTTCTCTCCAGATATAATCATGAACCATAATGGACGTATTCCTGGGTTTATCTGCAGGCATCATGGTACGGAAGATTACCCTGTCCCCAGGATATGCTTTCCAGATCGGAGTGGCCGGATCTCCATGCACTTTGCTGCTAAATACCTTCCAAGTTCTGGGATCTCTCGCAAGCCGGTTGGCAAAACGTTCCGAACGATAATTATATCCTTTTTCCCCTGTGTCCTCCGCATCCACCGGCTCGCCGTTATCCTCGGCCGCGGTCTGGATCAGATTCCCCTCTGCATCGAGCAGCCGGATTCCATTCTGGATAAACAGGACATATTCCCGGAAGCTCTCTGTCCCCGGCGCCGTAATGACTGCCTGCTCTGCAAAGCTGTCTTTTTTCCTGGAGAAATTACGATACCATTCTGCCCCCGGCGGTTCTATGATCACCGCTCCGAACAATCCATGGTAACGGTGATTTCGCATATCCCCAAAGGACTGTATGATACATGCCCCGTATTCCCGGTCTGCGTGCCAGAGATATCTCTTGCTCTCACCGGCTCCTACTGTCTGCTCCATTTCATTATACCCTACATTAATGCCAGAATCGCTGACTGGATCATACTGCAGAAACTGCGGATTCAGTGATACTCTCATAGACGGCGTGTATTCTTTGTCTAAGGGAACTCTCGGATAAGAAAAGTAAGGAACCGGATGCTTTGGATCCCATGCATTGTGCAGGGTAACCTCGATCCAGTCACCTGCATTTGCCCGGAGAATCAAGGGTTTCGGCATACATTTTCCTGCCAGCACGTTATCTGCCTCTTCTATCGGAACAAATACCAGTCCATCCGGATCATGATCCCCATATCGGTTGTAAATCAGCTTCTTCTGCACAGCCACAACCTCATAACGCCGGACCACATCTCCTTTTGACGGGCAGGGAGGAAGGGAGTGAATCATCGCTTTCCCCTGACATAAGGGTTTTAAGTGCTTCCTGTATCTTCTATGCACCCGGATGATTCCCCACAGCCCAAGCCATGCATCGTCGATTCCCCCAAAATAATAGAGATAGTCTCCGGCGTTGTATTTTTCCGTTATATTCAAGTTAAACGCTTCCGATACCCCCAGTGTCTGAGACGCCGCGAAAGGTGATCTCGGATCTGCCAGTTCCCTTCTCCACGACATTCCTGTAATATTCAGGGAATGCTGTTCCTCATGTGCCCCGTCAATCAGGCGGATCATCAGTTCGTCTCCCGGATAGGTTTCAAGAATCGGCGTTGCAGGGTCCCCATGCACAAAGGAGCTGAACAGATATGCCGGATCCTCCCTTTTACGAAGCCTCTCTCGCATCGGCTCCGCCCGGTAATTGATCCCCATGACTCCCGGATCATCATGGGAACCCGGAACCTCAGGCGGATTAAGGGGGCAACCCTTTCTGTCAAAAAGCAACGCAAAATCATGGACAAACAGAGCAAATTCCCTGAAAGATGAGCCGTCCCTTCTGCGGATAACAGCCCTTGTTCCGGAATGCAGTTCTTTCCCATTCTGCGGGTTATGGAACGTAGCGCCTGCCTCTTCAATGATCAGCGCACCGAACAGGCCGTGCTGCTGGTGGACATTGGCAAACAGATGGTCATGGAAGAATACCGTCCGCAGTTCCTCGTTCGCGAAGAAGCGTTCCACCAGCGTCTCATAACGTCTGGCGCCCGCTATGTTATTCCAGCCGTTAGCCGCCCCATCAGATACAATCGTATCAAATTTCAGCAGGTGTACGTGATGGCCTACAATATCAGTTCTGGTCCTGAGCTGGAACGGACTGCCCTCAATAAATT
Organism: uncultured Dorea sp.; assembly: GCA_948602995.1. Lineage (GTDB taxonomy): Bacteria > Bacillota > Clostridia > Lachnospirales > Lachnospiraceae > CAPEBR01. The sequence goes on along the minus strand of CAPEBR010000063.1, from coordinate 876 downwards.
CAGGCAGAAGATTCGTAGTGCGCAGCTCAATACAATCTCCCGTGTTTGCACGAATGACCAGCGGCTCCACTTTAATTTCCTGCTTTTCTACTTTACGGATATAGCATTCCAGTCCTCCGTGGCGTTCCAGTTCCTCCTTGAGGACAAAAAAACGCCCCTGCGGATCATGCCATCCATAGCGGTTATAAGTGATCTTCGCCTGCACCATAGCAATCTCAAACACCTTTATCTTTCCGCCTGTATGGCATGGACAGGTATCCGTATATAGAGCGCCCGGCACAGCATTTTCCACAAAATTAGCAGCCTCAAGGAGAGTTGGTTCATTCGTTGCCTCCCCATTCGGACGCAATACGCCCAGCGGCGGCTGAAGCGGAGGTTCGCCAAAGCTGCCCTCTATAAAATTTGGATAGCCTGGGTGCATCTGATCCTTCTTTGGCGGACATTCCCTGTCTTTCAGCGGCATAAGGGGCAAAACCGGCGTCCCGTCAGGCAATTTTCCGGTTCCGTCCTGGAGTCGGTCATAGATCCTCCACAAAGTCCACATCCCATCAATAAAATGGGGATAGAGATGGCAATGAAAGATAACGTCCCCAATCACCCGGTTGTAGCTTCCGGCTCCATACAAAACATCAAGCGTATAGCATTCCTGCGGGCTGATACTGATGGAATCTAATATTGTGGAAACCGGATTCTCCGGCTCCAGCCTCCACTGGTGATTGTGAAGATGAAACACATGGGTTTCCTTCACCCCTCCATGAAGCAGCCGGATCTTGACCGGATCACCCACATAAGCGAACAATATCGGCGGCGCCGGATCGCCGTATACCCAGGAACTCATAGATATATCTTCCGCAGAATCAGCCGGATCATGTGTAT
>CAPEBR010000062.1:12927-13378 GCA_948602995.1 uncultured Dorea sp. | reverse complement strand
TTCAACCCGACCATTTATATACCACATATCGGTCAGTGGTAAACTTTCTTTGTACTAATATACTAACAAGTATAAAGCGGAAAGTCAATAGAATTATCCATTAAAAATATATGCTGGTTATACAAAATTGTTACTGTTCACTCCGTGACCAGTAACATTCGCAAATCCATCTGAAATTCGCTCCGCGAATGGGATTTGCTCACACCTGAATCGCTTTCTTACGATCTGTGCAGTAAATGCACAGACCTGTGTGAACAGTAACACAAAATTATTCCACGTCAATCGTATTTACTGGTTTCTATGATAAACCTTAACACAAATCAACATGTTGTGCAAGTTTTGTTGCTATTCACGGGGGCTGTCTTCATCAGCCTCTTGTGCGAGCACAAACCTGAGGAGTTTGTGTGGTGGCTCCTCGGACGCTCACTCCGCGCCCATTCGCAAAACGCAC
>CAPEBR010000062.1:0-12827 GCA_948602995.1 uncultured Dorea sp. | reverse complement strand
CTGACGGTGCTTCTTCGCCGCTGCGCGGCTGTTTTTGCTCATTAACGGGGCGCTCTCTTCAAAATCTCCCTCCCAGGCAGGTCCTTGTGCGAGCACGAACCTGGGAAGTTTGTATGGTGGCTCTTCGGACGCTCACTCCGCGCCCATTCGCAAAACGCACCTGACGGTGCTTCTTCGCCGCTGCGCGGCTGTTTTTGCTCATTAACGGGGCGCTCCCTTCAAAATCGGCCCCTTGGACAGGTCCTTGTGCGAGCACAAACCTGTCCAAGGGGCCGATTTTGAGTGAGCTGGTAGCGAAATCTTAAGATTTTTTTCATAATTTCTATCGGAAGTATTCCTTTTTTTGGAGTATAATGTAAAATAGAGTTGAGGAGGGTTATTTATGGATAAGGTGATCCAGGTGAGGAATCTTTATAAGTTGTACCGGGTCGGTGATGAGGTGGTACGGGCGCTTGACGGGGTGGATTTTGATATTTTCCAGGGGGAGTTTTGTGCGATTGTCGGGACTTCGGGGTCTGGGAAGTCTACACTTTTGAATATGCTTGCAGGGCTTGAGAAGCCTACGAAGGGGAATGTTGTGATTGCAGGCTCCCATATTGAGAATATGAACGAGGAGCAGCTTGTCAGGTTCCGGCGTGAGAATGTGGGGTTTATCTTTCAGTCGTTCCATCTTCTTAGTACGCTGAATGCGGTGGAGAATGTGGCGCTTCCGCTAAGCTTCAGGAAGGTTCCAAGGAATGTGCGGAACAAAAAGGCAGAGAAGATGCTGGGGCTGGTGAATCTGAAGAAGCATATGAAGCATTTTCCTAATCAGATGTCAGGAGGGCAGCAGCAGCGTGTGGGTGTTGCGAGGGCGCTTGTGGTGAATCCGAAGATTATTTTTGCGGATGAGCCCACAGGAAACCTTGATTCCCATACCTCAGAGGAGGTTATGGGGCTGATGCAGCGGATTGTCAGGGAGCAGAATAAGACACTGGTAATGGTAACACATGATGTACATCTGGCCACTTATGCGGACAGGATTTTTCACATAAGTGACGGAAAGATTTTGAAAATAGAAAATAATCAGAGGGAAAGGACGAGTGAAGGTGAAAAGCATGAGTAAGGGAAAGGAATATATGCGCAGATACATATTAGGATTACTGGCAATGATTATTGCGGCTGCGCTGGTTCCGTCAGGAGCGGTTATGGCTGCACAGGAGGATGCGGGGATCAGCATGCAGGCTGATCAGGAATCAGAAGAAGATAAAAAGGACGAAGATAAAAAAGAGGAAGATACAAAAGACGATAAAGGCAAGGACGAGGATATAAAGGACGACAGCAATGCAGATAACAAGGAGAAGACCAAGAAGGAAGAATTTGGTATAGAAGAGCATGAACTAAAGCTGTCATCCAAGAATAAAGAGGTCCCGGTTTTTAAGGAAGGGAAAAAGAGAAAATGGGTGTTTACCTTGACCAACAATTCGGATATTGAGCTTAAGGATGTAAGTGTAAAGCCAGATCTTGGCGAGACAGAGGATACCTGGCCCTTTGAGACGAACCGACAGGATTATGAAAAGACAGTTAAAAAGCTGAGTCCGAGACAGACAGTTGATATTACCTTTATGTTCACCCAGCGTGAGAATATGGAGACGAAGAGACAGACCCTTCAATTTGCAGTAATGATCGGCGGAAAAGAATTTAAGACTCAGAAGGTCTATGCAAAGACAACAGGGGACACAGATATTAAGGAACCAGGGGATGACGGCGGATATGATGGTTCGGACGACGGTGGATTTACAAATGGGGATGTGTCTTCTGACGATGGAGAAGGATCGGAATCCTCCTCAGTTCCACGCGTCATTGTTACCGGGTTCGCGACGAATCCGCCGGAGGTGCAGGCGGGAAAGGATTTTACACTGATTGTACATCTGCAGAATACCTCAAAGACAACTGCAGTGAAAAATATGCTGTTTGAGATGAATGCTCCCACAGAAGGAGACGATGAACAGACAGCATCTCCGGCATTTCTTCCGTCATCAGGTTCCAGTACAGTATATCTAGACGGAATCGGTGCAGGCGGCAGTGCAGATATAGCCATGAAGCTGAATGCAAAGTCTGATCTGATGCAGAAGCCATATAGCATTGAGCTTTCCATGCGGTATGAGGATGCCGGCGGTACAGGCGTTGAGACATCTTCGAATCTATCTATTCCGGTAAAGCAGAAACCCCGGTTTGAATTCAGCACCTTTGAGGTGAATCCCACGAGCATTTCTGTGGGAGATGAGGCGAATGTGATGTTTAGCCTGTATAATCTCGGAAGAACAAAGCTGTATAATGTGAAAGCAAAATTTGCAGGCCCCCATATTGATTCTGAAGAAGTATTTGTGGGAAACGTGGACTCTGGCGCCACAGCATCCATTGATACAATGCTGACAGGGATAGAGGTATCAGAAGGACCGGAGACAGTGACAATGACTCTGAGCTATGAGGATGAGGCGGGCAAAGTCTCTGAAAAGAAGGAAGAGCTGGAGCTTGAGGTTGCAGAGATGATGGAAGGCGATATGATGATGGGCGATATGGGAGAAGAGATTGTTGAGTCAAAGTCAAAGCTTCCCCTGCTCATCGGACTGATTGTTGTGATCGTAGTAATCGCCGCAGTTGTCATCATAGTAAAGAGAAATAAAAAGAGAAGAATGAAGAATGAGGAGGAGGCGCTGTTAGATGAGTTGGATGGACCTTCTGAGGATGAGTGGGAGTAACTTAAAAAGACGAAAATTACGTACCTTTCTGACGGTTCTCGGAGTGGTCATTGGAACAACCTCGATTGTAGTCATGATTTCCCTGGGGCTCGGCATGCAGGAGTCCCTCTACCGGGAGGTAGAGCAATCCGGCGGCCTTACGAGTATTAAAGTGACAGGTGAGGGAGCCGGGGGCGGCATGTACAGCAGTGTAAGCTTTGGATCAGATGAAGATATGGAAGCATCGGAAAAGTATATTGACGATGAGACGGTAGCAGAGCTGGGGAGCCTGGAGCATGTGGTGTCCTCTTATCCGGTATATGAGACATCAGTGATTTTCTTAAAAGGGAAATATGAGGGCTATGGCTCGATCAAGGCCATGCCGCATCAGGGACTGGCAGAGCAGAATATTCCTCTTGCAGAGGGCGGAAGGCTTCCCCAGGAGGGGGGAACCCTTGAGCTGGTATTTGGGAATACGGTTATCACAGATTTTCAGGAAAAAGGGGGAGGCGGAGCCTACTGGGAGACGGGTATTCTTCCGGATATTGACCTTGCAAAGGACTCCCTGTTCCTTATTCTGGATCAGGACGGATACTATAATATGCAGTCGGGGAGCGCTGACATGGACGGCGGCATGGGTGGCATGGGTGAAGGCGGCGAAGTCCAGACTGTAAAGAATGTCAAGAAGCATGTAGTAAAAGCATGCGGCGTGGTGGAAGGCGGACCCGATGATTATAATATGCATTCCATGTACGTTTACTGTGATCTTGATGTGCTTGTAAAGCAGCTCAAAAAGGAATTCGCAGGAAGGGTGATTCCAGGACAGCCAACAACAAATTCCGGAAAGCCGTATAAGGATTTTTATTATTCTTCCGCACAGGTTAAGGTAGATGACATTGATAATGTAAATGCCGTTTCGGATAGCATCAGGCAGCTCGGATACGGCGTGGAGACGAATATAGAGTATTTGCAGAGCATGCAGAAAGAGCTTGCCATGATCGAGGCAGTACTGGGAGGAATCGGGGCGATTTCACTGTTTGTAGCAGCGATCGGAATTGCAAATACGATGATGATGTCCATTTATGAACGGACAAAGGAGATTGGCGTGATCAAGGTTCTGGGATGCAGCCTTAAGAATATCAAACAGATGTTTCTTATGGAGGCGGCTTCCATCGGTCTGATCGGGGGAGTTGTAGGGAATATTCTAAGCTTTATTCTTTCGGCTGTTATTAATTATCTGACTGCCGGAGGAGCCGTGATGGGATTTGAGGGAAATATTTCTTATATCCCTTTGTGGCTCGTGCTTGTTTCAATGGGATTCGCCATGCTGGTAGGCATTATGGCGGGATATTTCCCGGCGAAGAGGGCTATGAAGCTAAGCCCGCTTGCCGCGATACGAAGTGAATAGACAAAGGATCAGATGACCTATTCTTCGATAACATGGATTTCCAGATAATCGAAGTCAATGGAATCTACAAAGTTATCCTGATAAAAGCGGGCCTTGTCGTGCCGCTTGAATTCCTCAATTGTGGAATCCAGCCAGATGGGTTTGCTTAAATCAAATTCATAGCAGACTGCATCTAAGGCATGGAAGATTTTATGAGTGCGCGTATCCGTTGTATCATCGCAGATGACGGTATCGCGCACTAAATGGTTATCTTTGATTTCTTTTCCCCATAAACGAAACATAATGAGAAGCTCCTTTTTGTGTTGAAGAGTATATATAGTTACTATTAAAATGCATTATACAGAAAAAGTGATGGTTCGTCAATTGGAGTTATGAGTCAGCCAGGTTCCCTGGCAGTTATATGGAGGGTATGAATGATACGGAAATGGACAAGAAAGGGGAATGGGGGAAGTTGTTTAGTCACAGAATGCAGACCGGACAGCATCCGTAAGAGCAGCCGTGTGGAGAATGTGAAGAGGTGTATGCCAGATCCGGAGACGGGGCTTTCAGAAGAGGAGATTCGGGAGCGCATTGAGGCCGGATGGACGAATGAAGCAGTGGAGCCGCCTTCACGGACAACGAAAGAGATTATATATGAGAATGTATTTACTTATTTTAACTTAATCTTTGTGGTGCTGGCATTGCTTTTGTGTCTGGTGGGGTCATTTAGGAACCTTACATTTCTGCCAGTGATTGTGATTAATACATTGATCGGTATTATTCAGGAAATCAGATCGAAGAAAGTTCTTGATGAACTGAATATGCTGAACGCCCTGTCTGCCGTGGCAGTCCGCGGTGGGGAGCTTGTCCAGGTAGTAACAGAAAGCCTGGTAATTGATGACATTGTCGTTTTTAAAGCAGGGAACCAGATCAGCGCGGATGCAGTTGTAGTAGAGGGCGAGGTGCAGGTTAACGAGTCGCTGCTTACAGGGGAGCCAGATGAGATCACGAAAGGGAAAGATGCACAATTGATGTCTGGAAGTTTCGTTGTATCAGGGGAATGCCGTGCGAGGCTTACGGAAGTAGGCAGGGATTCTTACATCTCCAGACTGACCCTGGAGGCAAAAGCCATGCAGAAGGGGGAGCAGTCGGAGATGATACGGTCCCTTGACAGGCTGGTAAAGATTGTGGGAATTGTACTGATTCCGATAGGAATTCTGCTGTTTGTCCAGGGATTTTTTTTCAACCATGAGGGATTCAGGAACAGTGTTACCTCTATGGTCGCGGCAGTGATCGGGATGATTCCAGAGGGGCTGTATCTGCTTGCCAGTGTAGCTCTTGCGGTAAGCGCCATGCGCCTTGCCAGGCAGAAAGTGTTGCTTCATGATATGAAGAGCATTGAGACACTTGCCCGTGTAGATGTTCTGTGTGTGGATAAGACCGGAACCATTACCGAAAATGTAATGTGTGTTAAGGAGATGATACCGACTAGCCTCTATAATAAAGAAGAAGGGGCATCCCTTGAGGAGCTTTTAGGTGATTTTATGGCATCACAGAGTTCAGATAATAGTACAATAGAGGCCATGAAATCCTATTTTACAAAAAATACGAAGACAAAGGCAGATCGGGTAATTCCATTTACTTCTGAATCGAAATACAGCGGTGCTTTATTTGGAGAGAAAGCATATGTGCTTGGGGCGCCTGAATTTGTGCTTAGGGAGGACTTCGACAAAGGAGAAGGCTTTGGCGAAGAGATTCGGAAATACGCTTCGAGAGGATACCGGGTTCTTGTATTTGGAACCTATGACGGTGTGCCGGATGGAAAGAGACTGAGAGAAAAGGTGACGCCCCTTGCATATCTGCTTCTTGCAAACCATGTAAGGAAAGAAGCTCCTGAGACCTTCTCGTATTTTGCGGAGCAGGGGGTAGAGATCAAGGTGATATCCGGGGACAACCCGATTACTGTGTCCGAGATTGCCAAAGAGGCCGGGATTCAGAACGCAGAGGAATATATAGACGCCTCTACTCTAAGAACAGAGGAGGATGTGGAGAGGGCGATCGCCAGTCATACTGTTTTTGGACGCGTCACGCCTGCACAGAAGCGGCAATTTGTCCAGGCGCTTAAAAAGCAGGGAAGAACCGTAGCCATGACAGGAGACGGAGTAAACGATGTGCTGGCACTTAAGGATGCGGACTGCAGTATAGCAATGGCATCAGGAAGCGATGCCGCAGTTCAGGCTTCTCAGGTCGTGCTGTTAGAATCCAATTTTGCATGCATGCCCTCTGTTGTACTGGAAGGGCGCAGAGTAGTCAACAACATTCAGCGTTCCGCCAGCCTGTTTCTGGTAAAGAACATATTTTCCCTTCTGCTGTCGTTGTTTGCAGTTGTATTTATGATTACTTACCCGCTGGAGCCGTCCCAGATCTCACTGATCAGCATGTTTACAATTGGTATTCCTGCATTCTTCCTTGCACTGCAGCCAAACAAAGAGATGATACAGGGACATTTCTTAAGCAATGTGTTTTTAAAAGCACTTCCCGCGGGTCTCACAGATGTAATCGCAGTAGGGGCGCTGGTCGTATTCGGACAAACCTTCGAGGTTGATCCTGTGGATATCTCCACCGCATCAACAATGCTGCTTGCAATCGTAGGCTTCATGATCCTTTACCGAATCTGTAAGCCGTTCAGTAAAGTCCGGATTGCAGTGTGGACCGGATGCATGATCGGCCTGCTGGGCTGCAGCATATTCCTGCCGGAATTATTTGCAATTACAGGTATGTCAACAAAATGCGTTATGCTCTTTGTTGTTTTTTCCATCGCAACAGAGCCAGTACTCCGATATCTGACACGACTGATCGAGTTGGGGACCAGATATTTACAATAAAGTTACTATTCACGGGCTAACCGTCCGCTCATAGTTCAGCGCATTCCTGACCCGTGAATAGTAACTTTGCTCACACCTTTAAAAATACCCCGTCCCCAACTTGCTTGAAAGTGGGTTGGTTATATGTTATTATAGGTGCGGATATAGTAGATTAAAGAGGGGGGAACATCATTTTTATGGCATTAGAGATTGGAGTTTATCTTGCGGATGCAAAGGATGTCTTGCAGATTGCAGAGATTATGGATGAGGCATACCGGCAGATGGAGTGTAAGGACTGGTATTGTACGGATGATGTTTCATTTTTGGAAAGGCATGTGCGGGACGAGGGCTTTATACTGAAGGCGGATGCAGAGGATGTGATTGCCGGATTTCTTGTTGTACGATATCCAGGCGGTGCTCCAGATAACCTGGGAAGTTACCTGGGGTTGTCTGACGGGGACTTGAGTCTGACTGCACATATGGAATCGGCGGCGGTACAGAGCTGCTACCGGGGTCATGGTATTCAGAAGAGACTGATGGAAGAGGCTGAGAGTCTTTTGAGAAGGCAGGGCTACCGTTATCTTATGGGAACTGCACATCCGGATAATATATATAGTGTAAACAGTTTCCTGAGGCTTGGTTATGAGGTGGCAGGGGAGGATATGAAGTATGGCGGATTGCCAAGATATATATTTTGCCGCAGAATATCGTTGCTATGAGCGGTTTTCATCTATACTGCGCGCCAGATAAATCTGCTGCGCAACATAACATGATGGGAGTTGGCAGATTAAGGTACAGGATTGATAAGGAGAAATATTTATGGCAGCACGAAAAGGGAGAAGACATAGAAGAAAAAAGAGACAAAAGAAAAACACAGGATTGATACTTGGGATTGTCGGAGGGACTACCGGAGTTTTACTTGCGGGATACATAGGGACAGGAGTTTATTTTTCCTCTCATTTTCTGCCCAATACGGAGATTAATGGGCACGACTGCTCCGCAAAGCCGGTTTCAGAGGTGGAAGAGATTTTTAAGAAGGAAATGGAGAACTATGTCCTGACTGTTACAGATAAGGATGGACAGAAGGAAGAGATCACAAGCGAGGATATTGCCCTTGAATATAAGGAAAGCAAGGCGCTTAAGGAGGCCTTGAAGGAGCAAAATGGCTTTGCATGGCCTGTATCATTTTTTACTAAGGACTCGGAGAATGCGACTATTGAATTGTCATATGATGAGGCGAAGCTTGACGGGAAGCTTCAGGCGCTTAAGGCAGCCACGGCAAAGCAGGTAAAGCCTAAGTCTGCAAAGCCGGAGTTTGACGGAAGCCAGTTTGTGGTGAAGCCTGAGGAAACAGGCAATGCGATTGATATGGAGGTGCTGAAGAAAAAAGCATCAGAGGCAGTTACTGAGCTTAAGCCTGAGCTGAACCTTAAGTCGGAGAAATGTTATAAGGAGCCGAAATACACTTCCGAGTCTCCCGAGGTTGCAGAGGCGTGTGAGAAGATGAACCAGTACTGCCAGGCAAATATTACTTATTCTATGGATGAGCCTGTAGTGATTGACGGAACCGTAATTTCAGGATGGTTGTCTGTAGACAAGAACATGAAGGTAAAGTTTAAGAAAAGCAAGGTAAAGGAATGGCTGGAACAATTTGGAGATAAATATGACACCATGGGGGCCACAAGAACCTTTACGACACCGGACGGAAGGAGTGCAACCGTAGAGGGAGGAGACTACGGCTGGTCTATAGATGAGGATACGGAGTATAAGACAATCGTAGATGCAGTGAAAAATGGAGAGACTATCACAAAAGAGCCTGCATACTACGCAGGCGGTACGGCTGCAGTCCATGGCTCACCCGACTGGGGAGATACCTATGCGGAGGTGGATCTTACCACGCAGCATATGTGGTATGTTGTGAATGGAGAGGTGGCGCTTGAATGTGATGTGGTGACTGGAGAACCTGTCCCGGAAAAGATTACGCCCACAGGTGTTTATGTGTTTAAGGAAAAAGAGCATGACAGCGTCCTTGTAGGTGAAATTGTTCCATCCACTGGAAAGCCGGAGTATCGGACAAAGGTGCGTAACTGGATGCGTATTACCTGGAGCGGAATCGGATTTCACGATGCGGACTGGCAGACGGCTTTCGGTGGTGAGCGATATAAAAATGGAAATGGGTCGCACGGATGTATCAATATGCCAGTTGATAAGTCCGGAGAATTATATGACATGATTGAGCCAGGGGTTCCGGTTATTATTCATAATTAGACAGTATCCGAATCCCAAAGTCCATCTTCACGCAGACGGTCCCAGTCGGCGCAGATGATTTTGATCTTACGGTTGAACGCCACAGGAATCTCCCGCTGATAGGCGTACCCTTTATCCACCATTTCCTGAAGAGCGGCATGGATTGCCTCCTGGGATACATGGTTATGTTCTGCCACGGCTTCCACGGTTTTCAGGAAAGTGGGGTTGATATTTTTATCCGAGATATAGTCAAAATTCTGAATAATCATTTCGTAATATCGGCGAGTCAGATCATCAGGATAGGGGTACTCAATACTCCTTGAAGCAGATGCCTTCAGCTGACAGCTGAAGGCGCCGCGTACCCCGTAGACTACAACCTCTTTTTTCTGCTGCTGCGTGATGAATTTTGTGACTGGCTGAAAATGTCCGTCTCCGGTAAATAGTATGTAGGAGTCAGGACCGTTTTGCTGAAAAGCGGTCTGATACAGGTAGTCCACCATGATGAAATCCGTCATGTCTTTTTTTGAACCGGAGTGCCAGGTTTCGATAATGGTGTTGGTGGTTTCCCGTATTTTATTCAGCTCTTGATTGATTGGAGAATGTGTAAAGTCACCGAATACCATAATATCCAGAAGCTGATAGGTTTCCTCAAGTTCCTTGCGCCAGGAAGACAGATTTGGCCGGATCCCATACAGATTTTGATAGGAATAATACCAGTGTTCATAATCTACGAATGCAATTGCCCGGATTGCCCGCTTTGGGGCATTAGAGTATCTATGTAAAAAAGTCTGAATCAGTTTCAAAGAATTTCCCCCTGTTTTTTAGTATGGTGTTATTATAACAGAGAAAAAAGCTCGTGTAAATGATGTACTGGATTTATTCGCAAATCCACTTAAAATCCGGTTACTATTCATAAATTATTTTTGAACAGTTCCTTAGCTGTTTCAGCATGATCCTTTGGCTTTGGACTACAGCCATACAGATGGGATATTTTTATAAAATTATGCCCAGGATGTCATGGCATTAGTCCGGCAAGTATGACGCTTGCAGCGAGCCCGGCAAGGGTGGAGATTAGTGCCCCGGTAAGCGTATACCGTGTTTTTGATACTTTTGCTGTCATGAAGTATACACTCATGGTATAGAATATGGTTTCGGTACATGCCATACTGATAGACGCAGTCAGGCCGAGATAGGAATCTGTTCCGTATTCCTTATAGGTGTCAAGAAGAAGTCCGGTGGCGGCAGAGGACGAAAACATCTTTACAATGGTCAGGGGAACCAGTTCACCGGGAAAGCCAGCGTATTTTGTAAAGCTCCCGATGAGCTCTGCGAGAAGGTCAAGAAAACCAGAGGCCCTCAGAATCCCGACAGCCACCATGAGCCCGACCAAAGTGGGCATAATGCGGATAACCGTAAAGAAGCCGCTCTTTGCACCCTTTATAAAAGTATCATACACGTCTATTTTCATTAGGCATCCGTAGCAAACAATTCCAAAAATAACCATTGGAATAATCATGTCTGTAACATATAGAAAAAATTTCATATTTATTCTCCATCAATTAACTTCTTCTATATATATGTGTCAGGCGCATACTTCATGCAGAACATTCATATGCTTTATTTAAGAAGATGTATCGGGTGACTTTTTTATGTTAAATTATCTCTGGGCATGCATGATTATGGTTGGAATTGTATATGCTGCATTTACTGGAAGAATGCCGGAAATTACTAACGCAGCACTGGATTCTTCGAAGGAAGCAATTACACTATGTATCACAATGATGGGGGTTATGTCTTTCTGGGTGGGATTTATGGAAATAGCAACGAAGGCGGGGATTGTGGAGGGAGCGTCCAGGCGGATTCGCCCTATTATCCGGTTTTTATTTCCTTACTTGCCGAAGGGACATCCGGCAGAGGGGCCTATTACAACGAATATTATTGCTAATGTGCTGGGGCTTGGGTGGGCGGCTACGCCAGCGGGGCTAAAAGCCATGGAAGAGCTGGGGAAACTGGAAGAAGACAGACGGGAGGGAAAGTTTCCCGGTCCGGTGAGAAAACGGGGAATCGCCAGCAATGAGATGTGCACGTTTCTGATTATCAATATCTCGTCGTTGCAGCTGATTCCGGTAAATGTGATTGCCTATCGCAGCCAGTATGGCAGCGTGAATCCGGCGGCGATTGTGGGGCCGGGGATTGCGGCCACAGCGGTGAGTACGGTGGTGGCAGTGATATATTGTAAGATGATGGATGGAAAGCGGGGCGGATAAACCTCTCCGTTTTTCATTCATTTTGTATATCCAAAGTTTCTTTTATAATGATTTATCGTGTACAAAATCTTTCGAACAGGGTATAATACAAACAGAAAAAGAACTAAAAATTGACTGGAGGCTTAACTAATGGCAATTAAAACGATTGAAATTTTAAATGTAATGGTATTTAAGCGTCATTTGAGAAAGAATAATGCTGCTTTTAAGTCTATAGAAGAAGGGGATTCATTTAATGATGGATTTAAGATGGAATTTTGTGATGGGATAAATGTTCTGATCGGAGAAAATGGAGTTGGAAAGACAACCATTCTAAAAATGATCTATGCCGCAACACAATGGTCAATTAAGCAAACAGATCAGGGAAAAACAAAAAGATTAGTACAATTTTTTTCAAACAGCCTGAAAGATAGCGATGCTTTAAAAAATGTAGAAAATAAAGAAGATTATTGTTATTATAAAGTATCAGACGGAACACATAGTTTTGAAGACAGCCTTTCCCATAAAGGTATATTCAATTACGATCAATGGCTCGGATTAGATATACAATCTGTCTTTATCCCTACGACAGAAATGTTGTCTCATGCAAAGGGATTCCTGGCTATGAACCAGAAATATAATATGCCATTTGATGGAACACAGATAGATATTATTGTAAATGCTTCTTTACCAGAGACGCGGGAAATCCCACTTGCCATGAATAAAATCCTTGATAGACTTAGCGCTGTAATTGATGGAACTGTTATTTTGGAAAATGATTCTTTTTATGTATTAAAAAGAGATGGTCAGAAAGTTGATTTTTCCTTGGAAGCAGAAGGATTGCGCAAATTAGGCTTGCTTTGGAAATTAATACGGAATGGTCTTTTGGAAAAAGGATCAATCCTTTTGTGGGATGAACCAGAAGCGAATCTAAATCCAGAATTATATCCCCTTGTCGCGGAGATTTTGTTGGAATTACAGGAAAATGGAGTTCAGATTTTTGTGGCAACACATAGTTATAATTTTGCAAAATATTTAGAAATCCGCCGTACGAATAACGAGCAGGTGATGTTTCATAATCTTTATAGGAGCCACAATATATTTTCGAATGAAATGCAAAAGACATTCCCCGGGATGGATGATAGCAGAGAAGCAATATATAGTCAATCAGCAGACAGAATGGACAAGATTAAATATAATCACATTATGACCGCGGATAATAAATTGCTTGATGAAGTATATGAACTATGAGGAAATGACAGTGAAGAACTTATTTATAGAAGAAAATGGAGCATACAGCATTGATTGTAAGGCTGCTGTATGGGCAACGGATAAAATGCATGAAGATTATCATAATGCAGGAATA
>CAPEBR010000061.1 GCA_948602995.1 uncultured Dorea sp. | reverse complement strand
TTGTAACAAAGAGAATCCCGTATTTATACGGGTTCTAGCGTTTCGCAAACGCCTAGTGAGTATAATTGTGTGTAAGGAGAGCAGGATATATGAGCAGAGGAACAGAATTTCTGAACTATGTAACAGGAGAGCTTGGGGACAGAATACGTACTTTAAGCGGGACACTTCAGGAAGTACAGCGTGACATTGAGAGCATGAATGAATACTACTGGGAGAATTATACAGAGATGGACCAGTACGGATATGAGAATTACGATAACCAGCAGGCACTTCTCGCACAGGTGAATGCCGGGCAGGATCATAAGAAGAGCATTCACCGCTTTAAGAAAATGTTGGATTCCCCCTTTTTCGGCAGTGTGGAATTTTTATACGATGGGGAGGAAGAGCCGGAGATCTTTTATATTGGAATCGGAAACTTTGCCAGGGAGAGGGGCGGCGTGCCCCTGATCTACGACTGGCGCGCCCCGGTCAGCGGGCTTTTCTATGACTATGACAGGGGCAGGGCGGCATACGAGGCCCCGGCAGGGCTTCAGGAGGGGGAAATCCTCTCAAAATGGCAGTATAAGATCCGCGGCGGCAGAATGCTCTACGAATTCGAAAGTGACTTAAAGATTGACGACGAGATACTGAAGGCAGAGCTTGGGGCGAACAGCGACACCCGTCTTAAGAATATCGTGCGCACCATCCAGAGGGAGCAGAATGCGGTCATCCGCAACACCAGGGACCGGGTGCTGGCAATCCAGGGAGTGGCAGGGAGCGGAAAGACATCCGTAGCTCTTCACCGGATTGCTTATCTTCTTTATCATGACAGGGAGCATCTGAAGTCATCCAATATACTGGTGCTGTCCCCGAATGGTGTGTTTGCGGACTACATTTCCCATATTCTCCCGGAACTTGGGGAGGAGAACATCCGGGAGATGAGTTTTGACCTGTTCGCGTGGCGCAGGATCCGGGATACGGCTGCGGACTGCGAGGACCGCTATCACCAGACTGAGCGGATGCTGGGGGAAGGGAATAGGGAGTATTCCGGGAAGGATGAGGAACGTTTCCGGTGGAAGCAGTCTTCAGAGTTCGTGAGCGCGGCAGAGGGCTTCCTTGTGGAGCTTGAAGACCGGCTTGTGGACTTTCATGACGTGGAATATAAGCGTTTCGGGAAAAAGGAGGATGAACTGAGGAAGCTCTTTTACAACCGGTTTCCGGGGACGCTGCTTTTATCCCGGATGGATGCAGTGATGGAATATTTTATAGATGAGTACGAGACGCTCCGGGGACGCGTCCTTGACGAGGAGGAGCGGGAAAATATCCGGCAGCAGTTTCACTCCATGTATGTGACCACGGATCTCTATGAGATTTACAACTGGTTCCTCGCTGACAACGGACTGCCGGTTCTGCCGGATGTTCCGCCAGAGGAGCGGGTGCTTGCCTATGAGGATGTATTTCCCATGCTATATTTCCGGTACAGGCTGCGCCTGGGGGAGGCGCGGGGGGATATCCGCCATCTGGTCATTGATGAGATGCAGGATTATACCTATCTGCAGTACGTTCTCCTGGAAAAATTATTCCCCTGCAACATGACCATCTTAGGAGACCGGGCACAGACAATAGACTGTAAGGAGCAGGATGTTTTTACCTTTCTCCCCAGGATTTTTGGGAAAAGGCTTAAGAAGATTACGCTGGATAAGAGCTACCGCAATACGCAGGAAATCGCGGAGTATGCGGCAAGATACACCACATGTGCACCGAAGGGGTATCTGAAGCGGTGCGGGAAGGCGGTGGAGGAGAAGACCTTCGGAACGCTTAAAGAGGCGCTTGCTGAGGCTGCCGGCCGGGCGGCGGTCAGGGGGCAGGAGAAAGAGGAGTTCGAGACTGCGGCGGTGCTTGTGATGACGGAGAAGGAAGCGCAAAACGCCTGTGCCTGTCTGAAAGAAATCAGGGAGGATGTATCCTGCATTGACCGGAATACAGACAGCTTCCGGCGGGGGATTACAGTTGCCCCGTACTACATGGCAAAGGGACTGGAGTTCGACCAGGTTTTCATCATCGGGGGAGATGAAAAGCATCCTATGTTCCAAAACTTCCGGTATATCAGCGCCACAAGGGCACTGCATGAGCTTTATGTGTATGAGGTTTTCTGATATGCTCTGTTGCTGCGTAATCTGAATTATGTTAGAATATACGGGAACTCGGCTGACCTTGGGAGCTATAGAACAATATACTGCGTGCCATATAAATCTGCCGCACAGAATAACATGATGCGCACAGCCGCATGCGGAATTATTCAAAAAACTGCATGGTGACAGAATGCTAAGAAATTTGGAACCATCTATTGTTGCGGACAAATGCAGGCATTTCTTTCTCCCGGTATACAATATCTTGGCACATCATCTAAACAATGAATAGTGTCCGTCATTTTGGGGTGTCATGTTCCTCCCTGTATTCTTTTGCACATAAAAACAAAGAAAAGGCAACAAATAGAAATACAACCTCAGCAATTCTGGGACCAGTTATGTGCTCCGCGTTAAAGTTATAGCTGTCAGCATTCCCTGGAAAAGCTGTTAAACATAAATTAATAGAATAATGCATAAAGGCACATACCCACACATTATCTGATTTCATATAAGCATAACCTATTATTACAGCAAAGCTTCCTGTGGAGAGGAACCTTAGTGCCAGCCCTAGACCATCCACATGATAGACGCTGAACCAGATCGGCATGTGCCAGAGCTCCCATATGATTCCCAACAAAATGACACCAGTCCGCCTGCCAGATATTTTCAGCATTTTTTCCTGCAAAAATCCTCTCCATCCGTACTCTTCCCCGAAAAATGCCGCTGCCTGCAGGAAACAGGATATATAACTGACAGGAAGAAATGCTATAAAATGAAAATCGGCAATTTCCATACCTGCGCTGGAAATGATTCCTCCTGCAATTAATAAAAAAATAAATAGAAGCAGCAGACGCTGCACTTTTTTCCAGTTCTTCCCGGGAGCAAGCTCCCCGTTATCCAGTATTGCAAAAATTAAGATTAGTATAGAAGCAGCAGACAGCAAAATATAATTTATATATGTCTCTAGAAATTCCTCACTTATGATACCTGCGATTCTTAATAAAATAGAAACCAGAAAACAAATGAAACATCCCGCATATACAAGATGTACCCTTCTGTTTTCATCATTTTTTCCATTTCCATACAATTTTGCAATAGAAACACCTGTGGCCGGAAGTGTCATCATAAAAACAGCCATCATATCCCCGCTCATAAATCTATTGCAATAATTAAGAATACCAACACCCCAGCAAACACCATACGTAATGGTGAAAAACAGAACGGTCTCTAGAATATTTCTCCTTCTGTCATTTGCTGCGCAGTATATATCCATTTTTTCCATCACATTCAACTCCTATTATACTAGGATAGCATAAGTATTTTGGGAATTCAACTACAGGGCGGTTCATGTAAATCCAGCCCATTTAAAAGTCGTTACTGTTCACTCCGTTCACAGTAACATTCGCAAATCCATCTAAAATTCGCCTTGCGAATGGGATTTGCTCACTCCTGAATCACTTTCTTACGGTCTGTGCAATAAATGCACAGACCTGTGTGAACAGTAACTGAATAATAACAAATACATACATCAATTTCACAAGGGCATTGCGCGGGCTTTCTGTGTATGGTATGATGATACAAGTGAAATATGAGGAGGGATAGTACAATGAGCTTTAAGAAAACGGGCTTTGGAACAACAAAGAGCGGTGTGGAAGCAGAACTGTATATTTTTGAGAATGCAAACGGAATGCAGATGCAGGTGACGGATTACGGTGCGTCTCTTGTGTCAGTGATCGTAAAGGATAAGGACGGCGTAAGCAGGGATGTAGTACTGGGCTATGACGATGCGGCAGGCTATGAGGCAGACAGCGGTACATTCTTCGGCGCCATTGTAGGAAGGAATGCCAACCGGATTGGCGGTGCAGCATTTTCCCTGAACGGAAAGGATTACGAGCTCTCTAAAAATGACAATGAGAAGAATAACCTTCACAGCGGACCAGAATTCTTTATGAAGAGAAAATGGGTAGTAGAGCGAACGGAAGACAACCTTATTACCCTGTCCATTTTCAGCCCCCACATGGACCAGGGATACCCGGGAAATGTAAAGATCTACGTGACCTACACGCTGACAGATAAAAATGAGATCCTGATTGAGTATGAAGCGTCCCCGGACGAGGATACGATCCTGAACATGACGAACCACAGCTATTTTAACCTGGACGGGCATGATTCGGGCACTGTGCTGGAGCAGAAGATCCAGATTGATGCAGATGCCTTCACAGAGGCGGACGAGCTGTCCATACCGACAGGGCGGATTTTGGATGTGGCGGGCACTCCTATGGATTTCCGTGCGCCGAAGACAGTGGGGCAGGATATTGAGAGCGATTATGAAGCCATCCGTTTCGGACAGGGATATGATCATAATTATGTGTTAAAGGGCGAAGGATACCGCAGGGTGGCGGAGTTCTTTTCTGACAAGAGCGGCATCCACATGACGGTGTATACAGACTGCCCGGGCATGCAGCTTTACACCGGAAATTTCCTGAATGGAGTGAAGGGAAAGAGCGGTGTTTCCTATCCGAGAAGGAGCGCGGTGTGCTTTGAGTCCCAGTATTTCCCGGATGCAGTGCATCACGAGAACTTTGAAGGGTCGGTCTGCCGGAAGGATGAGATGTACCATACTGTCACAGGCTACCAATTTGATGCGTAGGTATTTAAACCGGGTTGTACTAGTACTGCTTTCAGCAAAGCTGCGAATGATGACAGAGGGGATGGACGATGGTAAAGGAGACGTTTAGCGAAAGAGAAACATGGGAACTGGGGGAAGAGATGGGGAGAACTGCCCTTAAGGGGCAGGTGTATTCTCTGACCGGTGATCTTGGGGTCGGGAAAACGGTGTTTACGAAAGGGCTTGCGGCAGGGCTTGGGATTACAGAGCCGGTGGTGAGCCCTACATTTACAATTGTGCAGATCTATGAGGAAGGGCGTCTGCCCTTCTATCATTTTGACGTATACCGGATCAGTGATATTTCAGAGATGGATGAGATCGGGTATGAGGATTATATTTACGGGGACGGCGTGAGTCTGATTGAATGGGCGGACCTTACGCCGGAGATCCTGCCAGAGCATTATATGGAGGTAAGGATCGAAAAGGATTTGGAACAGGGATTTGATTATCGGAGGATCAGCATATGCGAATATTAGCGATTGACAGCTCAGGCCTGGTGGCAAGTGTGGCAGTTGTGGAGGGAGAGCTTGCAGGCGGAGTTCTGGTGAAGGAAGAGACAATAGCGGAATACACCGTAAATTATAAGAAGACCCATTCCCAGACTCTGCTTCCGATGCTGGACGAGGTGGCAGGGATGACAGACCTTGATCTGGATGCGGTTGACGCCATCGCGACTGCAGGCGGGCCCGGCTCCTTTACAGGGCTTAGGATTGGTTCGGCCACGGCGAAAGGACTGGGCTTTGCCCTTAAGAAGCCCTTGATCCATGTGCCCACGCTCCACGGCCTTGCCTATAATCTGTGTGGAACTGAGAGCATTGTGTGCCCGGTTCTGGATGCGAGAAGGGGACAGGTCTATACCGGGATTTATGAGTTCCATGAAAATGAGATTGTAGTACTTGAAGACCAGATGGCGGTGAGCATCCGGGAACTGGGCAGCAGACTTCATGCTTATGACAAAAGGGTCATTTTTCTGGGAGACGGGGTTCCGGTATTTCAAAAGGTGCTCACAGAGCAGATTATGGGGGACAGAAAAATAAGCTTTGCCCCTGCAAATATGAACCGCCAGCGTGCGGCTTCTGTCGGTGCGCTTGCGCTCAGGTACTACCGCGACGGAAAGCTTGAGACAGCAGCAGAGCACAGGCCGGATTATCTGCGTATGTCCCAGGCAGAGAGGGAGCGGAAAGAAAAACTGATCCCATACCCTGCCGGGCGTATGAAGGGACAATAAGGATTCCAGGAGGAAGAAGGATGTATAGATTTCAATGTGATTATGCGGAAGGGGCGCACCCACTGATTCTAAAGCGGCTTATGGATACTAATTACGAGCAGACCGCCGGATATGGGGAAGACCCTTATTGTAAAAGTGCGGGAGATAAGATTAAAAAGCTGTGTGAAAATGAATGTATAGATGTCCATTTCCTTGTGGGAGGTACGCAGACGAATCTTACGGTAATCAGTTCAGTCCTGCGGCCCCATCAGGGAGTGATCGCTCCGGCAGGCGGGCATATCAATGTCCACGAGACAGGGGCCATAGAGGCAGCCGGACATAAGGTACTGGCGGTGTCTTCTGAGGACGGCAGGATTACGGCAGAGCAGGTGCGTTCCCTGTATGAGGCGCACTGGTCGGATGCTTCCCACGAGCACATGGTCCAGCCGGGGATGGTATATATTTCCTATCCTACGGAGAATGGGACGCTCTATACCTTGGAGGAGCTTGCCGAGCTTAAAAAGACATGTACGGGACTTGGCCTGCCCCTGTTCCTTGACGGCGCCAGGCTTGGGTATGGCCTGACGTCGCAGAAATCAGACCTGGGGCTTGCTGACCTTGCCAGACTTACAGACATTTTTTATATCGGAGGAACCAAGGTCGGTGCGCTGTTTGGCGAGGCGGTTGTGATTACGAACCCGGAACTATGGAGGGATTTTCGATATCTGATAAAGCAGCGGGGCGGAATGCTTGCCAAGGGAAGGCTTCTTGGGATTCAGTTCGATACACTTTTCGAGGAAGGACTTTATTTTGAAATTGCAAAGCATGCGGATGATCTGGCAATGCGTCTCAGGGATACATTTTTGAGAAAAGGATACCGCCTCCGTTATGATTCCTATACAAACCAGCAGTTTCCGGTGCTTCCCAATGAGCATCTTGAGAAATTAAAAGAGAACTATTCCTTTGAATTCTGGGAGGCTGCAGATGATTCCCACAGTACGGTGCGCTTTTGTACGAGCTGGGCGACGAAGGAAGAGGCGGTTGCTTCGCTGATTCGTGATATTGAGGCGCTCTGAGTATGTTTCGCACAGGGAGAATCAGTGAAAGTGATCTTAAAGAAGTTGGTGCGCTGGAGGCTGAGATTTTTTCAGATGCATGGAGCAGGAAGGGACTTGCAGAAACACTGGAGCAGCCCGGCGCCGTTATGTTCGGCGTGTGGGAGGATGAGATGCTTGCAGGCTATGCGATTCTTTATTTTGTACTGGATGAGGGCGAAATTGAGAGGATTGCAGTCAGAAAAGCTCTTAGGAGAAAAGGGGCGGCCCGTATGCTTTTTGAATGTGTGCTGGAATTCTGCCGGGAAAAAAGGATAGAGAGACTGTTCCTGGAGGTAAGGAGAAGTAATGCTGCAGCCCAGGCATTTTACAGGAAATGCGGATTTCAGGAAAACGGTATTCGCAAAAACTTCTATACGAATCCCCCGGAAGATGCTATACTATATATCTGGAATTAAATGACTGCCAGATTATGAAGTTCTCCTGGGAGAAATGTTGGAAATGCTGACAGCAGTTTCCACTAGGAATCCGAAGTTTTTGAAGATATAATATAGGCGTAGCAAAAAGAGAAGGGACGGACTGTCTGTTGTGAAGCTGACAGAAGCCGGTCTTAAGAGACACGAAAAGGAGAACTGTATGCGCCAGTACACTACAAGCTTAAAGGAAACAAAGGAAGTAGAGAAGATTATTTGTAATAAATGCGGGAAAGAGATCCCGGTTCTTAGAGGGGTTCCCAGGGAGGATGTTCTGGAGGTTGAGAAGCGCTGGGGATATTTTTCCGGCAAGGATAACCGTGTGGACCGGTTTGACCTGTGCGAGGAGTGCTATGATGCACTTATAGAAAGCTTTTGCGTTACGGTTCAGCAGGTCTGATCAAGAATTGAGGTAGATTATGTTAGATGTATGTTTGTTAGGAACAGGTGGAATGATGCCCCTGCCCTACCGGTGGCTGACGTCGCTTATGGTGAGGTACAATGGGAGCAGTATACTGATTGACTGCGGAGAGGGGACACAGATTGCGATTAAGGAGAAGGGATGGAGCTTTAAGCCGATTGACGTCATCTGCTTTACTCATTACCACGGAGACCACATCAGTGGTCTCCCGGGGCTTCTTCTGACTATGGGAAACGCAGACCGTACGGAGCCGCTGACTCTGGTTGGCCCGAAGGGGCTTGAACGTGTGGTAAATGCACTGCGTGTCATAGCGCCGGAGCTGCCTTTTTCTATCAGATATATTGAGATTAATGAGCCGGAGCGCACTCTGGAGATGAATGGCTACAGACTGAGAGCATTCCGGGTGAATCATAATGTGATCTGTTATGGCTATACATTTGAGATTGACCGTGCAGGAAGATTTGATGTGGAGCGTGCGAACGCTGCGCAGATTCCCCAGAAATACTGGGGGCTTCTGCAAAAGGGGGAGCAGGTGGAGGCGGAAGGCCAGATCTACCGGCCGGATATGGTGCTTGGCCCGCCGAGAAAGGGGATCAAGCTTACATACTGTACAGATACCCGTCCGACGGATTCGATCCGGAATCACGCAAAGAACTCAGATCTGTTTGTCTGTGAGGGAATGTATGGCGAGAAGGATAAGCAGAAGAAGGCAAAGGAATATAAGCACATGACGTTTTATGAGGCAGCGCAGATTGCGAAGGATGCTCATGTAAAGGAGATGTGGCTTACGCACTACAGCCCGTCTCTTACGAAGCCGGAGGAATACATGGACGATGTACGGAAGATTTTCCCGGGTGCAGTTGCCGCAAAAGACTGCCAGACTACAGAGCTTGTATTCGATGAGTCTTAGAGCGTGTTTGAAGATTGCTTTCTGCAAGATGTCGTCCCAGTTTGCATCAGATTGTAGGAATGAATTTTCAAACACGCTTTGGGAACTGTGAAAAAAGAGGGTTGTGAAGATGTTGAACGAAAACGGAAATGGCGATGTACTGGTGCTGGCAGTCGAGAGTTCCTGCGATGAGACGGCTGCAGCAGTCGTAAAAAACGGGAGAGATGTTCTCTCCAATATCATTTCGTCTCAGATTGCGCTGCATACATTGTACGGCGGCGTTGTGCCGGAAATTGCATCAAGGAAGCATATAGAGAAGATCAGCCAGGTGATTGAAGAGGCGCTCCTTGAGGCCTCTGTCACACTGGATGATATTGACGTAATTGGCGTTACCTACGGGCCGGGACTCGTAGGTGCGCTTCTTGTTGGCGTTGCGGAGGCGAAAGCAATTGCCTACGCGGCGAACAAGCCTCTTGTGGGAGTCCATCATATTGAAGGACATATTGCGGCAAATTTTATTGAACACAGGGAACTTGAACCGCCGTTTTTCTCCCTTGTAGTCTCAGGAGGACATACCCATCTGGTGAGGGTAAAGGACTATGGAAAATTTGACATTATAGGAAGGACGAGGGATGATGCCGCCGGAGAAGCATTTGATAAGGTGGCAAGAGCAATCGGCCTTGGCTATCCCGGCGGACCGAAGATTGACCAGGCGGCAAAGCAGGGAAATCCTGAGGCAATTGCATTCCCCCGGGCACATATGGCAGATTCGCCTTATGACTTCAGCTTCAGCGGAGTGAAATCCGCGGTACTGAATTATCTGAATGGATGCCGCATGAAGGGGGAGGAATACTGTCAGGCAGACGTGGCCGCATCCTTTCAGAGGGCGGTTACGGATGTTCTGGTGGAAAATGCGATGGGCGCCGCAGAGAAATTCCATGTGGATAAATTTGCCCTTGCCGGCGGTGTTGCATCGAACAGCGCGCTCCGGGCAGCTATGAAGACAGCATGTGAGAAGCGGGGTATAAAGCTCTATTATCCCTCGCCTGTCTACTGTACTGATAATGCAGCTATGATCGGCGCAGCTGCTTACTACGAATACCGGGATGGAACAAGACATGGCTGGGATCTGAACGCAGTCCCGAATCTGAAGCTGGGAGAGAGATAGATGAAAAAGCATTGTACGGCAATCGTCCTGTCCGCCGGACAGGGAAAACGCATGGGAAGTAAAGTACAGAAGCAATATATGGAGCTGGAGGACCGTCCGGTTCTCTATTATTCGCTGGCAGTATTCGAAAACTCTCCGCTGATAGACGATATCGTACTTGTTGTAGGAGAAGGACAGGAGGCATTTGTCTGTACGGAAATTATAGAGAAATACGGATTTAGCAAGGTATGCGCAGTCGTCTGTGGCGGAAAAGAGCGCTATGACTCTGTATGGCAGGGACTGAAGGCACTGCCAGAGCCGGATGGCTATGTATTCATTCACGATGGAGCAAGACCGTTTATAAACGAGGAGATGCTGCAGCGTGGCTACGCAGCCGTAAAAGAATCCGGCGCCTGTGTCGCAGGCATGCCAAGCAAAGACACTGTCAAGCTGGCGGGAGAAAATAATTACATCAAAGAGACGCCAAAACGGAACCATGTGTGGATCATACAGACGCCGCAGATTTTTAAAGTGCCCTTAATCAGAGAGGCATATTCAAAGCTCATGCAGGAAGAGTATATTGAAGTCACTGATGACGCCATGGCAGTAGAGCAGATGCTTGGAGTGCCGGTAAAGCTGTTTGAGGGAAGCTATCAGAATATAAAAATTACAACACCGGAGGATATGAAGATTGCCAAAGCGTGTTTGAAAAGTGCTTTCTGACAGATGTGCCAGAGCGTGTTTGAAAATTGCTTTCTGCCAAATGTGCGTCACAAATTGTGGGGAATTTGCCCCAAATGAAGGAGGCGTAGTGGGCTACGCTGACTGAATGCGGGGCAAATAAGCCGCAAAGTGGGGCGTGCAGGTGGCAGGAATGAATTTTCAAACACGCTCTAAGGCTGAAAATCTATCCTGACCCGTGAATAGTAACTGAATATCAACTTGAATAAAAAAAGATAAATATTTTCATTTTAGTATTGACGGGCAATGTTTTTTGTGCTAAAATACTTTTTGCTGTAGATGCAGTGGAAATATTTATAAATATATATGGAGAGGTATCGAAGTGGTCATAACGAGGCGGTCTTGAAAACCGTTTGTCCGCAAGGGCGCGTGGGTTCGAATCCCACCCTCTCCGTTCAAGAAGGGCTTTGCAGGTGCAAAGTCCTTTTGTTATACTGCGCCTGCAAGACTTGGAAAAGGAGAGGCGATGAAAAAATATAAAAGCTATTTTTTGGATCATAACGGTCTCGTAAAGAAGAAAATAAGAATTGTGATCTTTGTGTGTATTTTATTGATGTCTCTTGTTGGGAGTCTTTTTTTGTATTATCATAGTCCTGAAGAGAAGCAGTGGCTTGTATGCCTCGTTTACAGACTGAGTGGGCTTTATTGTCCTGGCTGCGGTTCGGGGAGGGCCTGCTATTCGATTCTTCACGGCAGACTTTATCAGGCCTTTCGTTATAATCCTCTATTGTGTCTGCTGCTTCCATGGTTCATGCTGTATGCAGGAATCTGTATGATTCAATGGGTGATTTACGGAAGGGAGACAATCAGCCGCAGAATTCCGGTGTGGATTATATATACAGTGTTACTGATTGTAGTTTTATATGGTGTGATCCGAAATATAGATAACTATCCGTTTACATTGCTGGCACCGGCAAGGGTGCTGTGAGAGGAGGAAATAAGTAATGAAGTGTAGATTTTGTGGAGAAGAGCTTCCAGAAGGAGCCATGGTCTGCCCCAGATGCCAAACTCCGGCAGAGATCGAAGAGACAGAGCTTCCTGCGGATGACGTAAACCAAGAACCCGGGGCATCTGAACAGAGGCAGCCGGAATCTGCAAACCTTGAATCAAACAATCCTGGGCAGAGAGGAACGGATTTTGCAAACCCTGAACCGGTTATACCCGGGAAGGGACAGCGGGATTCGGAAAAGTACCAGTATGGCGCTCCGGAACCCAGACAGCCGGATTCCGGACGGTATCAGTACGGCTCTCCCCAACCGTCGGACGGGAATCCGAATCATTACCGGTACGGTGCGCAGGAGCCTGGAAACCAGGGAGAGCCTGGGGGAGGGATTAACGGGACGCCATACATGATATTTGCAATTATTACAACACTGCTGTGCTGTCTTCCTCTTGGCGTAGCGGCTATTATATATGCGGGGAAAATCAATACGTATCAGAGAAGAGGAGATTATGCCGGTGCACACGACGCGGCGGATAAGGCAAGGCTGTTTTCAATTATAGGGGCTGCAGGGGGGCTGGTTGTTATGGTAATCTATATTGCCGCCTTTGTAATAGGAGTACGGGAATACAGAGGAGCGGAAGGAAGCGGGGTTGTGGAGAACCTGCCGCCTTTTGAGACAGAGCTGCAAAAGCCGGCAGGCGGGGAATCGGGAGATGATGCCGGAAAACAAGACAGTATCAAGGAGGAGCAGAAGGACGAGACTGCTGCTGCGCCTGCAGAAGCAAAAAGAGAGCTGGGGGATACATGGGAGACTTATACCGTGCAGATTAATGAGAAGGTTGTGACGCTTCCCTGCAGGATTGAGGAGCTTGAAGCAGCAGGTCTGGAAATGGATGAAGATGAGATGCCGGATGATTTTGTTATAAATGCGCAGGATCATGTGGCGGCATATTTTGAAGATGAGGACGATAATTATATCATAGTGGATCTGGTTAATATGTCAGATGACAGGACGCCGGCTGAAAAATGTCTTGTAGGCAGCATTACGGCAATGGACTACAGCGTGGCAGAAGAAGGCAGGGGGATTACAGTGATCCTTCCTGGCGGAATAAGGATTGGTACACCTCAGGATGAAGTATTAGACAAATACGGAAAAACGGATGATGTGTATGAAGGAGACAATATACACACATATACATGGCATGGGGATGAAGAAGAGTACCCTTCAAAATGTGAGATTGAGATAGACGCAGAGAGCAGAATTGTGACTACGGTAAGAATACGGAACTTTAGGTAGTTCATTCCTGGGGGCTGCCGGCCTGGCGGATATTTATCCATCTGGAAAGCCTGTGCTGCGCACTCCCCGGCGTTTGCCGGAGAGTGTCTGAAAGATGTTTTCTGCCAGATGTGCGTTGATAGTAAGACTACAGGGTTACTGTTCACACAGGTCTGTGCATTTACTGCACAGACCGTAAGAAAGTGATTCGGGAGTGAGCAAATTCCATTCGCGGAGCGAATTTCAGATGAATTTGCGAATGTTACTGGTCACAGTAACACTGCAGGTGGAAAAAAATGAAAAAAAATAAAATTAGGGCTAGACAATTGTCGTTACTTGTTGTATAGTATTAGTCGGGCTTGAGATAGACGAGCAGTTTTGGAGAAGTACCCAAGCTGGCCGAAGGGGCTCCCCTGGAAAGGGAGTAGGTCGTTAATAGCGGCGCGAGGGTTCAAATCCCTCCTTCTCCGTTTGTTGAAAAGGTATAAAAAACCGGGATTCAAAAAAATAAAAAAAATTGAAAAAAGGTATTGACAACTGATTCGACAAATGATATTATAATCGAGCTGACCCACTGAGGGACAGCAAAAAAGCAAAAAGCACCTTGACAACTAAACAATAGACAACAACCCTGAAGATTCTTTTGAAA
>CAPEBR010000060.1 GCA_948602995.1 uncultured Dorea sp. | reverse complement strand
AATCACTTTCTTACGGTCTGTGCAGTAAATGCACAGACCTGTGTGAACAGTAACCGAAGGTACTGAGCAGTTACCAAAAAAGGTAATAAAGACTATGCAAAAATTTGTTAATATTATATAATTCACTTAAGAATCAAATCAAACGAAGAAGTGGAGGAGTAATGAGCGAGAAGAAAGAGATCAGAACAGCAGAAGAAATTATAAAGGCAGACCTGGATGGAATCTATATCGGGAATCTGAACACTGTGGAGGCAGATCTTGTACTGCCAGCAAAAGGAAAGAATGGCTCCTGTTTTTCATGGACAACGGGAGAAGAGCGCTTTATCGAAGCGGACGGCACAGTGCATCGTCCGCTTCATGGGATGGAAAACCGGAAGGTGACATTGACCGTTAAGGCTGTGTATGGCGCTTGTTCCGGGGAGCGGGAATTTATTGCCACGGTTCTTGAGGAGGAGAAGGAGACAAAGGTCACGGAAGTCCTTGAGGTGACTGTGACGAAAGCCCTGGGAGAGAAGGCAGAGCTGCCGCCGGAGGTAATCGTGAACTGTGCGGACGGGCGGTGTATGACCATGCCTGTCTGCTGGGAGGATTACGCCCCGCTTTCTGAGGAAGGAACAGTCTGTGTAAAAGGAACGGTAAAGGAATGCGGGAAGAAAGCAGCAGCACGGATTACCTATGCTGCTGAGAAAGAGGAAGAAAAAGCTCCAGAACAGAGGGGAAGCTTTTTCAGTCTGCAGGATGTCCGGCTGTCAGAGGGGACACTTTACTATGAGTATCAGCAGCGCATGCTGGAATACCTGCTTCAGACGGACGATGACCAGATGCTCTATAATTTCCGCAGGGAGGCGGGATTAGATACAAAGGGCGCTCCTCCTATGACAGGATGGGATGAAGAAAGCTGTAAGCTTAAGGGGCATACGACCGGGCATTACCTGTCAGGGCTTGCACTGGCCTGGGGCGCCACGGGAGACATGCGGATCCGGAAAAAGATTGACTACATGGTGGACGCGCTCTGTGAATGCCAGGAAAAGATGGAGGCTTCCGGAAAATATCACAGAGGCTTTCTGAGCGCATATTCAGAAGAGCAGTTCGATCTCCTGGAGCAATATACAAAATATCCCGAAATATGGGCGCCTTACTATACGCTGGATAAAATCATGTCAGGCCTTTATGACTGCTATCAGTTTGTGGGAAACAAAAAGGCCCGTAATGTTCTGGAGCATATGGGGGACTGGGTGTATGACCGTCTGTCCAGGCTTCCAAAGGAGAAGCTGGATAAAATGTGGTCCATGTATATTGCCGGAGAGTTCGGCGGTATGCTGGGCACTATGGTAAAGCTGTATCAGATAAGCGGGAAGGAAACACATCTTAAGGCGGCTAAGATGTTCCTGAATGAAAAATTATTTTACCCTATGGAGCAGGGAGTGGATACCCTGGAGGATATCCATGCGAATCAGCATATCCCGCAGATCATAGGGTCAATAGAGCTGCTTGGTGCATGTAAAGAACGCAGATACTGGGACATCGGAAAGAATTTCTGGGAGATTGTAACAGGAGGGCATATCTACTGCATCGGAGGTACAGGAGAAACAGAGATGTTCCACCGGGCAGGAACAACGTGCGACTATCTGACAGACAAATCAGCGGAAAGCTGCGCAAGTTATAATATGCTCCGCCTTACCGGACAGCTATTTTCTTATACAATGGACGGCGCTCTCATGGATTATTACGACAATACACTGAGGAACCATATCCTCACATCCTGCAGTCATACGGACGACGGCGGGACCACCTATTTTTTGCCCCTGGAGGCAGGAGGACGCAAGGAATATTCAACAGCAGAAAATTCATGCTGCCACGGAACTGGTATGGAGAGCCGTTTCCGGTACATGGAGCATATCTACGCTTATGATGAGGAGTACATATATGTGAACCTGCTGATCGACTCTGTGCTTTCCGGGAATACTGCACTTAGGCAGCGTAGTAATATGGAGACCGGAGAGGTGACAATCCGGTGTATGAAGAAAATGGATAAAAAACTGAAAATACATATCCCGGCATGGGCAGGGAAGCGCTTTACACTGTCTGTGAACGGTATCCTGCAGAAAGAGGTATGTATAGAAAACGGATATGTATGTGCTGCTGGTTTTGGAAGGGAAGGGGATGAAGCTGTATTAAAACTTCCGATGGAGCTTCGGATACTGGAAAGTCATTCGGATAGAAACCTTGTAAATCTGGCATATGGCCCGTATATACTGGCGGCGCTGTCAGAAGAAAAGGCATTCCTGCCAGCGCCGGAATTAAATGAGATGCGTAAGTTGGAAGGAAAATGCCATTTTGAGGCCGGCGGGGTGAGATACGTTCCGTTCGCGGAGGTAGATCTGGAAGCTTATCATATTTACTTTGTTATGGGGACGGGGCATTTTTAAAAATGCCCCGTCCCCATTTCGTTCAAACAATGTGTTACATAGCACTTGATAATTTCCTCAATATAATGGATAATGAAAGAAAAGGAACACAGATCAGCGAACTGAAGGTATGGCTGTGTTTTATCGAATCAGCAGGGTAGAGTATATCTATAAGGTGATAGGAAGTTATCCTTGGTTCGAAGCGCTGTATCAAATAAACAAAACTTTTGCTGTAAAGGTGAGAGTAAGTCGGTAACGGAGGAGTGAAGGACATTGAATAAAGAAGGAAAGCTGAATAAAAAATTTTTCCTGTGCGGGGCGGCGGTACTTGCGGTGATTCTCCTGGCAGTAATTATTGCCTTAACGGGGAGAAAAGAAAAAAAAGAGGAAGAAGTGAAGGACTTTGGTCCTCCCATCAATAACCCGGATATCCGGGTACTGATCATGACAAATGATTTTGCAGACATTACGCACCCGGTCATGGAAGTATCCGCGGCGGGGGGAATGGAGATTACATACGGGGAGGAAAAGAGCGAGACAGAGCCTGGGAAAAAGGAAAGCTTTGCCCCGGACGACCCGAGATTCGGTAAGGAGGATAAAAACGTCAGCATCCGCATTCGTGCAAAGGATGATGGGGAGATTACGCTTCACAGCATTCAGAGAGCCTATGGGACGCCTTCCTATGCGGGGATTATCGAGCTTCGGAGTACGGAGGAGGGGATCGTGGTGATCAACGAGCTTCCCCTGGAAAAATATCTGTGTAAGGTTGTGCCCAGTGAGATGCCCTTCTACTATGAGCCGGAGGCGCTCAAGGCTCAGGCCGTGTGCGCGCGGAACTATGCCTACCAGCAGACACAGCAGGAAGCCTACCCTGAGTATGAGGCGCAGATCAATGACAGCACCCGCTACCAGGTATACGGAAACTGCCAGGAGGACGAGGTGACGAATAAGGCAGTAAAGGAGACGGAAAACCAGGTCATCCGCTTTGAGGGCGAGCTGATTGAGACATTTTTTTTCTCCACATCCTGCGGACATACGGCAGGCCTGGAAGCGTGGGGGACAGAAGACAATGTGGCCAGTCGTTATCTGAAGTCTGTAGAAGTAAAGGATGAGGACGGGGACTATGAGGCACAGCTTCCGTGGTACAAGTGGGAGATTAAGACGCCCGCTGACCTTCTGTCCGGTCTCATAAGCACCAATACAGAGACAGAGATTGGAACACTTCAGGACATTGAGATTACGAAGACCGGAGAGGGCGGCATTGCTCTTCAGATCAAGGCTACAGGCGACAAAGGAACCGTGACGGTTGATACAGAGAACAAGATCCGGAAAGCTCTCGGCGGCAGCGGCTTCGAGATCACGAAGCAGGACGGCACGGCAGAGCCGGGTTCCGCACTTCTTCCCAGCGCATTTTTTACGATAAAGAAGGAAGGAGATACCTTTGTGATTTCCGGAGGGGGCTTAGGTCACGGAATCGGAATGAGCCAGAACGGCGCTAACGAGATGGCGAAAAAGGGCCGGGATTACAAGGAGATTCTGTCGCTTTTTTTTCAGGGAGTAACGGTTGGGGACGAGGAACCTGGCAAGTATGAAAAAAAGTAATTCGGGAGTGTATGTTCCGTTTTCAGAGGGAATCGCATATGGATTTGCGATGGCTGCGGCGCTGAAGCGCCCGGTAACCGCAATTATGTCCAACGGAGGAAGGAATCATGTTTACATTTGTAGTTACGTGTTATAATCAGGCGGATGTTGTGAGATATGCGCTGGAGAGCATCAGATATCAGATTGAACAATACGGAGAAGGGCAGAGTTTCCAACTCATTGTTACAGATGACGGATCCACAGACAAAAGCGTGGGGGTCATAGACCAGTGGATTGCGGGAAATAGGGGACTGTTTGCAAAGACAGACCGGCTTTTCAGAAAGGAAAATGCAGGAATCTGCAGGAATTATGTGGATGCCCTGAAGAGGGTGGCAGGAGAGAGGTTCCTTGTGCTGAACGGGGACGACCTGCTTGCCCCTTTTAATGTATTTGAGATTACGGACCTGCTGGACAAATACGATATGGTATGCACTGCCTTCATAAAATTTACGGGTAAGGGAGACATGATACGGTCATACGGAACCTATCTGGAGGTAGTGCTGCAAAGTTACATGAAAGGAAAGGTTCTGCGCAGGGCCGTCAGGCTTGGATGCCCGGTTATGGGCACGGCAGTATATAGAAAGGAGCTTTTGACAAAGGAAGTATTTGACTTTATCCTACAGTACCGGACTGTGAATGACAGGGCGTGCTTTCAGAAGATCGTGGATGACCATGAAGAGATCCGGGTATGCTATGTGAACCGTCCGTTTATCATGTACCGGATATCGGAGCATTCCATCTCCAACTTTAACAGCCCCACCAGGAAGCTGCACAACCAGGAGGTGGGCATGCTCTGCAGGGCAGAGGTGGAAGGGGAGAAGCAGGGATTCATGAGGACCATGCTAAAGCTTCAGGAAAAATCTGCGGCTGTGCGGTCGCACCCGAATTATTTTGTAAGACTTTTCAGATTCTTCTCACCCTATTATTTTATCATGCTGTGGCTTACTGTTCTTCATTATCCACAGATACGGAAAATGGAGAGGCAGCTGATTGATACCTACTGGCTCGACTGCCGGGAGCATTACAGGAGGATCAGAGTCCGGATTCACAAGGAGGCAAAGATGAGACGCCGGCATGAAAAGGACAGTACCAGCGGAAAGGAATAAACTAGAAGGCGGTTATTTAGTTATACTCACGGCAGATTTATCTAGCGCGCAGTATACATTTAGAAGAAAGGTTTTGGACAGAAAGGCGGAGAGAACAGATGGAATTTAAATCATGTAAGTACGTGGTTGAAAGGATTGACGGAGATTATGCAATGCTGCGTAATCTGGAGGAGCCGGACAGTGAATGGAAGCAGGTGGCACGGGCGCTTCTTCCGGATGAGATTACGGAAGGGACAAAACTTTTGTATGAGCTTTTACAATATTCGGTAATCAGATGAGCAGAGAGATAAAAAGCTATGCCTGTATCTTTGCCGCAGGCTGCCTGTGGGGGACGATCGGGCTGTTTGTAAAGCTGATGCAGGGATACGGGTCCAGCTCTTTGTACACGAGCTTCCTGCGTATGGCGCTGGGACTGGTATTTCTTGTGATCATTACGCTGATTAAGGACGGGCCAAAAGCGTTTCTTGTGAGCAGAAATACCCTGATTTCCTGCGTCCTTCTGGGATTTGTATGTCAGGCAGTCTATAATGTGGTGTACAGTAGCGCGGTAAATACAATCGGGATGTCTCTTAGTGCCGTGCTGCTGTATATAGCGCCGGTATTTACCTGTATTACTTCATTTTTATTTTTTAAGGAAAAGATTGGAAGGCGCAAGCTTCTGGCGCTTGGGGTTAATATTGCAGGCTGCATCCTGACTGTGACAGGAGGACGTTTTGAGGGACTGTCCTTTGCGGCTTCGGGGCTGCTGTTCGGGATTGCATCCGGCTTCTGTTATTCCCTGACTGCCATCTTCGGAAGGCTGGCGGCAGATGAAGGTTCTCCTTTTGCGGTGTCTGCCTATAATTTTTTGTTTGCCACGTTGTTTCTGTCGGTACTGCATCCGTGGACCTCTGTGGAAAACCCGCTTTATCCGCCGCTTCTATTGACGGGAGCCGGATTCGCCCTGATTCCCACAGCATTTGCGTATATTCTGTATTTCAAAGGGCTGAAGGGGATTACGGAGAGCAGTAAGGTGCCGGTTGTTGCCTCCATTGAGACAGTGGCCGCCGCAGTGATCGGAACCGCTGTATTCCATGAGAACCTGCAGGCTGGGAATGTGGCGGGGATTCTGTGCGTATTGCTGTCGATTGCTTGTAACAGTTTAGCCTAGAGCGTGTTTGAAAATTCATTCCTGCCATCTGCACGCCCCACTTTGCGGCTAATTTGCCCCGCATTCAGTCAGCGTAGCCCACTACGCCTCCTTCATTTGGGGCAAATTCCCCACAATTTGTGACGCACATTTGGCAGAAAGCAATTTTCAAACACGCTCTAGGACTTTGCACTCCGCTGCAAAGTCCGTAAGAAAGCATAAATTGTACCAAGAGTGAATCCGGCTCTTCGCGAAGCGAACTTTAAATGAGCCGGATTCAGTTACAGTTCTGCCGAAGGCTGAACTGTAACGATTGCTTTGATGAAATGATTTTGCTGTACTTGTTCTCAAGGTAATTGGATTGGGTGAATTTACAGACTAAAAACTGTATTATTGTATACGAAAAGGAAATAATATTAGGAGTAGGATAAAATGGGTGAATATACATTGAAAGTAAGCGAACAGGAAGATTTAGAGAAGTTATATAATATTGCAAAAGAGCAAAATAATTCCATCAATTTCAATCTGGTCTATATGACTATGAAATTGACAGACGAAAATTATGATGAGATTATAAATTATTTCATGGAGCGTGGGATCTCAATGATTCAAGATGATGTTGAACCAGATGTAACTGCATATTCCTGTGAAGGGGAGAAGGTCAGGCCCTTTGATCCTTCCAAGATTGATATTACTATGAAGCCACTGACGTTAGATTCTTTGCTGAAGCGTATACAAAAAGGAGAAATTGAATTTGATTCATCTTTCCAGAGGAAGGCCGGCTTGTGGGATAGAAAACAAAAAAGCCAGTTAATTGAGTCTATTTTCCTGCGGATTCCATTGCCGGCGTTTTATTTTGATGCCTCGGATGAAGACAAATGGCTTGTTATAGACGGATTACAGCGGGTGACAGCCTTGAAACAGTTTGTAGTAGATAAAACTTTAAGATTACAGGAAATGGAATTTTTTCCTGAATTGAATAGATGTGCTTACGATCAGCTTCCCAGAGCATTTCAAAGGAGAATTGATGAGACAGTAATTAATGTTTACCTGGTGAATCCGTCCACTCCGGATAATGTAAAATACAATATTTTTAAGCGGATTAATACAGGGGGACTCGCATTGGAGGCCCAGGAAATCAGAAATGCATTGTTTCAAGGAAAGTCCACTCAATTTTTGAAAAATTGTGCCGGAATGAGATGTTTTGTGTCTGCTACAGGCGGGAGCGTGAAGAGCGAACGAATGCTTGACCGGGAGTTTGTACTTCGGTATGTTTCATTTTGTTACCTGGACTTGAATCAGTATTCGGGGAATATTGATGAGTTTTTGAATGAAGGAATGAAGTATTTGAACTGTGCGTCAGAGGCAGAATTAGATCATATAAGGCAGGAATTTAGATGTGTGATGGATAATATGTATAAACTGATGGGAAGAAATGCTTTCAGAAAAATATGTTATGATGGACGGAGACGCCCTGTCAATAAGGTGATTTTTGAGTCATGGTGTTATGTAATAAAGAAATTGTCGCAGGATGACGTAGACAGATTGATTCTTTGTAAGGATGAGGTACAAAGGGAATATATGGAACTCTGTGAAAGCACGGATTACTTGTATTTGCTGAAATCGACAGAAAAAAAATCAGTATATTTGCGGATTGGCTGTGTAGAGGCTCTTGTAAAAAAAGTGTTGGAGGTTATGGAGAATGATAAAGAAGATTGAGGTGAAGAATTTTAAGTGTTTTGAAGAAATTTCTATAGAGTGCAGAGAGTTAAATCTGCTTACAGGCGTTAACGGTATGGGGAAATCTACTTTGATACAGGTATTACTCTTGTTCCGACAGACATATGAGAGGAACCAGTCTGGTCTGGATAATCATATAGTCTTGAATGGACGTTATGTAAGTTTGGGCAAGATAAAGGATATATCATATTGGTATAAAAAGGATGAGGATATCAGGTTGTCAGTAAAAGAAGAGGGGAAAGGAATCTGGGAATGCCATTATAGTGAGACGGAACAGGCATTATCAATGAAATATAATGAATTAAGTTTTGGCAGAGGTGGGTTGGCGGGAAATGGGTTTGAGTATATTTCGGCAGAAAGGCTTGGCCCTAGAAGATATTATGATGATCTGGGGGAGGAACGTTTTGCCCCTACACAGATAGGAAATAAGGGGGAATATGCCGTTTCAAGTCTTTATGCTTTGGGGAGTGATTCAGATTTTAAGGTATATAGGAATATGAAAAATTTTAGTGAGAGCAGTGAGAGGCTGGAACTGCAAGTTAATGCATGGATGTCTGAAATTTCCCCAGGTATTAGAGTAAAAGCAATCCCTAATTTAGATTCTGATGTGATGGGTCTGCGGTATGCCCAGCCGAGCATTATGGGTGAGGAATCAACAAATGCGATAAATACGGGATTTGGCGTATCTTATGCATTGCCTGTTATCCTTGCTTTGCTTAAAGCAAGGAGAGGCGATTTGCTAATACTTGAAAATCCTGAAGCACATATTCATCCGAAAGGGCAGAGACAAATAGGGGAACTAGTTGCGCGGGCGGCGGCCAATGGTGTTCAGATTATCATGGAAACGCATAGTGATCATATATTAAATGGAATTAGAATTTCTGTTAAGCATAAACTGATTCGGCAAGAACAGGTAAAACTGAATTATTTCTATGTATATGAGGATGACGGCGGAATGATAAAACATGATATGACATCGCCAGAAATACTTTCGGACGGAAGTCTGTCTAATTGGCCGGAGGGTTTCTTTGATGAGTGGGATAAAGCGGTAGATTCATTATTTTGAATGGGAGATATAATACATATGATATTGAATGAATTATCAATTCGTGGAAATGACATGAACCATGCAGATGTTAATCATGCCATTAGTCAGATGTTAAAAGTCTGTCAAAAATTGTTTCATGAAAAAGGCGACCGGGATTTTTATTATACCACGGAGTTGTTGACAGAGGATCTGGTATCAGGCTATAAAATTTATGACTGGCTTCAGGATTCTGGGATTCCGCAACAAGAGAAAGCTTTTTTTCGGACTATTATCAACAGGAAGCAGTTGATCGAAGAGAAAGACTTTCCGGGGAGTGAACTGATCATTGAATCTGATGATGGTGAAAAGAATCGTGCTGTTGGTTGTCTGGCCGCCTACGAGTTGGAAAGTTATGTTGTCAGTATGAATACCTCCAGCATATGGCAGACAGAGGAAATTGTTGGAACTTATGTGACATTAGAGCAGGATGACAGGTATGTAGCTGTAGAAAATTGCTGTTTCGAAGAACAGGTGCATTTATTAGAGAAAAAGCAGAAGGATAGAGCCAGGTTGATGGTATCGTCTGGGAAAGAATTATGGGAGAAAAGAAAGCTGCTTTACCCACATTTGTGCTTTTGCGATACTGTTCAGAAGCAGTTGGAAGAAGCAAGAATTTCACTGCATATTCAGATGATTATGAAGAGACTTCAAGTATTGGAAGACTACTTTGGGAAATTTGATGGTCGATTTAACAAGAATGAAGTGGGATATGGATGTCGTGGTGAATCGGAAACGGTAGAAACAAATGATGAATTGCGAAGATTAAGAGTCTTTAAAACTCCATATGGAAAAGAAGAATTTTTTGGCTGGCATATTAGTTTTGCGGGTAATTTTCCAGGAAGAATCCATTTCCTCCCTGATGCAGAACATGGAGTTGGTATTGTGGGATACATAGGAAAACACTTACCAACAGGTAAATTCTCTACCATATGATGATAAAAGCAGCAAAACGACAATTATTGTACGAAAAAAAATACAATATTTCACAGAAAAGACTTGAAAAATATTTTTCTGTCATATATACTTAAAAAGCTGTGACATGATAGCAATGAAGCGAGAGGTTGCTGCCTTAATGTGGCAGGTTTTTCCGTGGAGCGAATGTCAAGTTAGGAAACTGGCGACAAGTCACTGTACGTATCACAACTGATTATCATCTGCCCATGTGTGCGGCGGAGATATGAAACAACGTGTGGGGTTCTCACGACACACACGGGAGAGTGTACAGTCACCGCTTGTCGTACTGAAGTAAAAAGTACGAAAAGGAGGCGACTTTTTTTATGGCAAGTCAAGTAATGAGAATCACTTTGAAGGCGTATGATCACCAGCTGGTAGATGCATCCGCAAAAAAAATCATCGAAACTGTAAAGAAGAATGGGGCACAGGTGAGCGGACCGGTACCGCTTCCGACCAAGAAGGAAGTAGTAACCATCTTGAGGGCAGTTCACAAGTATAAGGACTCCAGGGAGCAGTTCGAGCAGAGGACTCATAAGAGACTCATTGATATCATTACACCGACCCAGAAGACAGTAGACGCACTGTCAAGACTGGAGATGCCAGCCGGTGTTTATATTGATATTAAGATGAAAAGCAAAAAGTAAACAGTAATTCCTAATATTTAGGATGAACGCATAAAAGCATGCGTTCCGCTGTAAATCACAGGAGGTAATTATAATGAAGAAAGCTATCTTAGCTACAAAGGTCGGAATGACCCAGGTATTCAGTGAAGACGGCACTCTCACGCCAGTAACAGTTCTTCAGGCAGGTCCTTGTGTAGTAACACAGATCAAGACCGTAGAGAACGACGGGTACAGCGCAGTGCAGGTGGGCTTCGCTGACAAGAAGGAAAAGATTGTAAATAAGGACAAGAGCGGTAAGAAAGAGATCGCACACCGTCACGGCGTTACGAAGGCAGAGCAGGGACATTTTGCAAAGGCCGGCGTATCCGGAAAGAGATTTGTAAGAGAATTTAAGCTTGAGGGCGAGTATGAGCCGGGACAGGAGATCACGGTCAGCGTATTCGCTGCAGGAGACAAGATAGACGCAACTGCTATTTCAAAGGGAAAAGGATTCCAGGGTGCGATTAAGAGACACAACCAGCACAGAGGACCTATGACACACGGTTCCAAGTTCCACCGCCATGCAGGATCTAACGGCGCGGCTTCCGATCCGAGCAAGGTATTCAAAGGAAAGAAGATGCCCGGACAGATGGGAAATAAGAGAATCACCATCCAGAACCTGGAAGTTGTACGCGTAGACGCAGAGAACAATCTGCTCCTTGTTAAGGGCTCCGTACCGGGACCGAAGAAGTCTTTAGTAACCATTAAAGAAGCAGTAAAAGCTAACTAGGTTTTTTAGAGGAAGGAGGAAGACTTAAGATGGCAAACGTATCTGTTTATAATATCGAAGGCAATGAAGTTGGTACAATCGATTTAAGCGATGCGGTATTTGGTGTTGAGGTAAACGAACATCTGGTACACATGGCAGTTGTTAACCAGCTTGCAAATAAACGTCAGGGAACACAGAAAGCAAAGACACGTTCTGAAGTTTCCGGCGGCGGAAGAAAACCGTGGAGACAGAAAGGAACAGGCCACGCAAGACAGGGTTCAACAAGAGCGCCCCAGTGGACAGGCGGCGGAGTAGTATTCGCACCGGTTCCGAGAGATTATTCATTTAAGATGAACAGGAAAGAAAAGAGGGCAGCGCTTCTGTCCGCACTTACTTCCAGGGTTCAGGAGAATAAATTTATTGTGGTAGATGAGCTCGCGTTTGACGAGATCAAGACAAAGAATTTTGTAAAGGTATTAAAGAATCTGAATGTGTCAAAGGCATTAGTTGTATTAGAGGATGACAATGTAAACGCAGAGCTGTCCGCAAGGAACATTGCAGACATTAAGACAGCAAAGACAAATACAATTAATGTGTATGACATCTTGAAATATAACACAGTGATTGCTACAAAGGCAGCTGCCCGCAATATCGAGGAGGTGTACGCATAATGGCTAACGTTCAATATTATGATGTAATCCTTAAACCAGTTGTAACAGAGAAGAGCATGGAGCTTATGGGTGAGAAGAAGTATACCTTCCTTGTACATCCGGAAGCGACAAAGTCCCAGGTAAAGGAAGCTGTTGAGAAGATGTTCGAAGGCACGAAGGTAAAACGTGTTAACACAATGAACCTTGACGGCAAGAAAAAGAGAGTCCGCGGAACATTCAAGTTTGGCAGAACCGCAAAGACTAAGAAGGCTGTTGTCCAATTGACGGAAGACAGCAAAGATATTGAGATCTTTGAGGGACTGTAGGATTTCGCGGGATCTTGCCAGGCGCTTCATGTATCTGAAAGAAACCGCGATTTCATGTATCTGAAGGAAACCGTGATACCATGTATACGGAAAGAAACCGTGATAATAAATAGGATCGAAAGGAGAAGTAACCATGGGAATTAAAACATATCGCCCATATACGCCTTCCAGAAGACAGATGACCGGGTCTGATTTCAAAGAAATCACAAAGACTACTCCGGAAAAATCTCTGTTAGCTCCAAAGAGCAGACAGGCAGGACGTAACAATCAAGGTAAAATCACAGTTAGACACCGCGGAGGCGGAGCTAAGAAGCAATATAGAATTATCGACTTTAAGAGGAGAAAAGACGGCATTCCGGCTAAGGTAGTGGGCATTGAGTATGATCCGAACAGATCAGCAAATATCGCCCTGATCTGCTACGAGGACGGCGAGAAAGCTTACATCCTTGCACCGGAGGGATTAAAGGATGGAATGAAGGTTATGAACGGGGCTGAGGCTGAGGTAAGAGTAGGAAACTGTCTCCCGCTGTCAGAGATTCCGGTAGGTACGCAGATTCACAATATCGAGCTTCATCCGGGAAGAGGCGGACAGCTTGTACGTTCAGCCGGAAACAGCGCACAGCTTATGGCGAAGGAAGGAAAGTATGCAACCTTAAGACTTCCATCAGGAGAGATGAGAATGGTACCGATTGCCTGCAGGGCTTCCGTAGGAGTTGTGGGAAATGGCGACCACAACCTGATTAATATCGGAAAGGCAGGACGTAAGCGCCACATGGGCATCAGGCCTACAGTACGTGGTTCTGTTATGAACCCCAATGACCATCCGCACGGCGGTGGTGAAGGCAAGACTGGTATCGGACGTCCGGGTCCGTGCACACCGTGGGGCAAGCCTGCACTTGGACTTAAGACAAGGAAGAGGAACAAGGCTTCTAACAAGCTGATTGTAAGAAGACGAGATGGAAGAGCGATGAAATAATAAGGAGGTTAAC
This sequence comes from uncultured Dorea sp., assembly GCA_948602995.1. Taxonomy (GTDB): domain Bacteria; phylum Bacillota; class Clostridia; order Lachnospirales; family Lachnospiraceae; genus CAPEBR01. The sequence continues at coordinate 453 of CAPEBR010000060.1, read as the reverse complement.
CGAAATGGCACGTTCAATTAAAAAAGGACCATTCGCAGATGCAAGCCTGCTGAAAAAGATTGACGCGATGAACGCTTCTGGTGACAAGTCAGTGATTAAGACCTGGTCACGCCGTTCTACAATCTTCCCGAGCATGGTTGGACATACAATTGCCGTTCACGACGGAAGAAAGCATGTACCTGTATATGTAACAGAGGATATGGTTGGGCACAAGCTCGGTGAGTTTGTTGCAACCAGAACTTACAGAGGACATGGAAAAGACGAGAAGAAATCAAGAGTTAGATAATCATATTGTGAAAGGAGGGTTCATCCGTGGCTAAAGGACACAGATCCCAGATAAAGAGAGAGAGAAATGCGAATAAAGATACAAGACCTTCTGCTAAGTTATCTTACGCAAGAGTTTCTGTTCAGAAAGCATGTTTCGTATTAGATGCCATCAGAGGTAAGGATGTA
>CAPEBR010000059.1 GCA_948602995.1 uncultured Dorea sp. | reverse complement strand
TTCTTACGGACTTTGCAGTAAATGCAAAGTCCTGTGTGAACAGTAACTTAGGGTAATGTTACTGTTATTTCTTTACAGTTCCTTACTTGAACTTCGGCTTTGGATGGATTATAATTGGTAATTGCAGTAACTGTAAATGCATTGAAGCGTTACTGATTTTAGGCACTTAACAACGAAATCTTGCGAAAAATGGCAAAATTTCAGTTCCGGCTTGTCCGGGTTAGGAGGATATAAGATATGCTGGAGGTTAGAGATCTCACATTCAAGGTAAATGAAAATGGAATAGAGAGAAGTATTGTAAAAAATATAAGCTTCGAGGTGGCAGACGGAGAGATGCTGGTTATTACCGGTCCCAATGGCGGAGGAAAGTCCACCCTGGCCAAGGTGCTGATGGGAATTGAGGATGCAGATGACGGGCAGATTGTTCTGGACGGAGAGGACATCACCTCTTATGATATCAACCACAGGGCAAATGTGGGAATTGGATTCGCATTCCAGCAGCCGCCGAGATTCAAGGGGATGACCGTTATACGGCTCTTGTCCCTTGCAGCAGGAAAGGAACTGACAAAGCCCGAGTGCTGCAGAATGCTGAGCGCTGTAGGCTTATGCGCGAATGAGTACATTACAAGAGAGGTGGACGCAACACTTTCAGGCGGGGAGATGAAGCGCCTGGAGATTGCAACCGTACTTGCAAGGCCCCATAAGCTATGCATCTTTGACGAGCCGGAGGCAGGAATCGACCTTTGGAGTTTTTCAATGCTTGTACAGCAATTCGAGAAGATACACCAAAAGAAAGAACAGAGTCTGATCCTCATCTCCCACCAGGAAAGAATTATACAGATGGCAGACAGGATCATGGTAATAGAGGACGGCAGAATCGGTGCCATCGGACAAAAAGAGGACATCCTTCCAACCCTCATGAACCCCGCCGGCACCTGCACCTGCCTCCCACCCAAATAAACAACCGGAAGACAAGAGGGGGGACGGGGGAACGTAGCCGAAGGCGAGGCTGCCCCGTCCCCAACCGCCGGGGCGGTCAAAATAGGGGAACGTAGCCGAAGGCGAGGCTCACCCGTCCCCAACCACCGGAGCGGTCAAAATAGGGGAACGCAGCCAAATAGTTTGAGGAGGATAAAAACATGGCGCTTTTAGATGAAATTACGGAAAAGATACTAAAACAGATTGACGAATCTGGCTTCCGCCAGGAGGGAGCATTCAATCTCAGACACAACGGAATTGCCCTCTGCCACGGTGACAGTGAGCATATTAAGATTAAGAAAAAGGAAAACAGGCCGGGTATTGATGTATACATTGACGGCAGTACAAAGGGGGAGCAGGTGCACATCCCTGTCGTAGTAGATGCATCCGGCATGACGGATGTCGTATACAATGACTTTTTTGTTGCCGAAGGGGCTGAGGTAACCATTATCGCAGGCTGCGGCATCCACAACAGCGGCTGCAATGAGAGCCGGCACGATGGTATCCACTCTTTCCATGTGGCGAAGGGGGCGAATGTCCGTTATGAAGAAAAACATTACGGCGAGGGGGAGGGCTCCGGCGCAAGAGTGCTGAATCCGGTGACCAATATTTATATGGAGGAGGAGTCGGTATTCACTCTTGATACAGTACAGATCAAGGGCGTAGACTCCACTCAGAGAGAGACAAATATCTCCATGGGCAAGGGCGCGAAGCTGTATGTTGTGGAGAAGCTTATGACCCACGACAATCAGACAGCTGTCTCTAACATGGAGGTGCAGATGAACGGAGAGGGAAGTTCTGCACAGATTGTATCCCGTTCTGTTGCTAAAGGGAGCTCGAAGCAGGTGTTTCACCCAAAGGCAGTAGGAAATGCAGGCTGTCATGCCCATGTGCAGTGTGATTCGATTATTATGGACCATGCGGAGGTAAGCTCTATTCCTGAGATTAATGCGAAGCACCTGGATGCTGCTATTATACACGAGGCGGCGATCGGAAGGATTAATGATGAGCAGCTTGTAAAACTCAGGACCATGGGAATGACTGAGGAAGAGGCAGAGAGTGTAATTATAGATAATTTTTTGAATTAGGAACTGTCGCAAAATAACTTACCGATAGTCAGGGAATATGGAGAGTTATTTCGCGACAGTTCCTTAGAAGGACGGAAATGATGAAGTTTAAGAAAAGGCTGCAGGTAATGAGCAGGGCGCTTCATATGGAACTGAGAGAGCATAAAAGTTCCTTTATCGTGTATGTGGTACTCCGTGTGCTTGTAATACTTATGATGATACTGCAGATCTTTAACCGGAATTATGAAAATGTTTTTTTATGTGCGCTGACTTTGATTCTGCTGGTTATGCCCAGCTTCATTCAGGTGAGGCTGAAAATTGAACTGCCGACGGCACTGGAGATTATTATTCTGTTTTTTATCTTTGCCGCAGAGATTTTAGGGGAAATCCAGTCTTACTATATCCGTTTTCCATTTTGGGATACGGTTCTTCATACAATGAATGGATTCCTGGCGGCAGCAATAGGGTTTGCTCTGGTAGATATTCTGAATAGAACAAAGAAGATCTCCTTTCAGCTGTCACCAGCATTTATGGCAGTGGTAGCGTTTTGCTTTTCTATGACAATCGGGGTGATATGGGAGTTTTTTGAATTTGGCATGGACAGGATATTTGGACTGGATATGCAGAAGGATACGATTGTGAACAGTATCCACTCGGTTATGCTTGATCCGACGAACAGCAATATTCCAGTAGAGATCAAGGGAATTACGGATGTTGTGGTCAATGGGCATAGCCTGGGGCTTGGCGGTTACCTTGATATCGGACTGATCGATACAATGAAGGATCTTCTTGTTAATTTTGTGGGAGCAGCCGTATTCTCTGTTATCGGATATTTTTATGTGAAGAACAGGGGGAAGGGCCGGGTTGCAAGAGGACTGATTCCGAGACTGAAGACGAAGGATGCAGATTTCCTGGAAAAGGCAGAAGAGGAAGTGGAAGAGGAATTATAGGAGTTACTATTAGACAGAGTGATTGAATTGCAGGGAGTGTGATTATGGATAATTATTTGAAACGGCAGGTATATGAACGCCTTCTCACATGGAAAAACCATTCGGAGCATTCCACACTGGAGGTATCAGGCGCCCGTCAGGTAGGAAAGACATACATTGTAAATAAATTTGCCGATGAGCAGTACAAGCAGAAAATATACGTCAATCTTCTTGAATTTTCAGGAGAAATTTTTATTGAGCATTACAATGACCTGCGAAGAGAGATTAAAGACGGATTGTCATGCGAAAACCCTGTTTATGAGCTTATCAAGAGATATCGGCCTGATTTTGCAGATTCTGGTGATACAGTCATTATTATTGATGAAATCCAGGAGTCAGCGGCTATTTATAACCGGATTCGTGAATTTACTCGCTTGCTGAAGAGTGATTTTATCATCACCGGGAGTTATCTCGGAAGAATTCTGAATAAAGACTTCAAATATTCTGCCGGCGATCTGGACTCCGTTGAAATCCAGACACTGAATTTTGAAGAATTCCTTATAGCGATGGGGAAGCACTCTCTCTATGAAGGCATTGATCTTTATGGGGACAGTGAAGGGGCAGAATATGAAGAACTAAGCGATCTATATAAGATATACATGTCCATTGGCGGATATCCGGCAGTGGTATTGCAATATTTGAAGAATAACTCTATTGATGACTGCCAGAAAATATTACTGAAAATCATCAAGCTTTTTATCAATGAAAGCAAGCGATACTTTCAGGATATCCTTGATGAAGAAGTATATGACAATATGTTTTCCTGTATCGCCCGGATTCTTGTAAAAGAAAAAAAAGGATTTGAAAAGGACAGTTTCAGTGAAGAACTTCAAAATATTGTGGTAAAGGATTATTCCAGCAATATTACAAAAGCGTCCATTAACCGTGCAATAGACTGGCTGAGCAGTTCTGGAATCATTGGTTTTGCAGGGAAGCTGCCGGAATGTAATATTCTGGATTTCAAGGCAAAATCCCGTTGTTACTTTATGGATGTCGGACTTACGGCCTATTTCCTGATGCATATTGGCTGCTCCGAAGCTGATATAGTGGGAATCGTAAATGAAAATTTCGTATATCTTGATTTAAGACGCAGGATCGGCCATCCAAGTGAAATTGCACTGGAAACACCGGCATTTGCAACACTAGGAAATGGGGAGATAGATTTTTATGTCAGAACCATTCGAGAGCATAAGAATTATGCCATTGAAGTAAAGTCTGGGAAGAAGAACAGCAAAACGGTGCAGACTATATTAGAACACAACAAGGCTGATTTCATTCTATTTGCCAAAGGGAATACCCATGGGGGAATTGCAGATAATGTATATACCATTCCGATTTATGGAATCGGAAAATTTAAGTTTTAGAAGAATATGACAATTACTAGAGAATCTCAGAAAGAGATCCTGAATTGTCAGATCCGGTCTATCCAAACGGCAGGACAGAATAAGAAGAACCCTTAGGGAAATGTATCCTGGGCATGGTTCCCTATGAATCGGGTAAAATCTCAATTGACGGTATTACCCTGGTGCAGAATGAGCAGAACTGTAAGGATAAGATTGGTGTTATACTGGAGTCAATGAAAAAAGTATAATTGCAGGAGCCTGCACAAACTGTAATAAAGCAACTGATAAAAGCCTCATGCTTGACCAAGAAATCAATTTTTTGTATGTTTTTACCGGTTGACAAACTTATGATTCCTGCATATACTTATATTACAAGAAATCAATTTGTGGTTTCGATATATGTTTAGTCTCCGTAAATGACGGGACGTTAATTACAAATATTATTCAACGGTATGTTGTGGTAACCCCTGTCAAGGGGTTATCGTTATTTTAGAGAGGAATATGATACATGGAGTTCAGCCACGAGCTTATTATGCCAAATGAAGATCTGCCCTTTAAGATGTTTCTGTTTGAAGGAGCCTGCGGAAATTATTTCCGTGAGAAGCACTGGCACCGGTCAGTGGAGATCTTTGCAGTCTTTGAGGGCAGCCTGGATTTTTACCTGAACAGAGAGGTGCACCCCTTGTGTTCCGGGGAATTTATGCTCGTGAATTCCAATGAGATTCATTCCATTGATGCAGGCTGCCGGAATTACACAGTCGTACTTCAGATTCCACTTAAGACCTTTGAAAAATATTATACTGCAGAGCAGTTTATCCGTTTTACCCATGACAGATGTGAGAAGGATGCTGAGGTTATGGGGCTGATTCGGGATATGTATATGACGTATTGTGAGAAGCAGTGCGGTTATGAGATGAAGGTAGTGAGCCGGTATTATATGCTGCTGTATCTTCTTGTCTCGGTGTACCGGGAGTCAGAGGTCAGCCCGGATATGCTGAAAGCGAATAAGAGGCTGGGGTCGCTCTCTATGATTACAAATTATATGAAGGAGAACTATAGATCAGATCTGTCTCTCGATTCCCTGGCAGAGGTTTTTGGGTATTCTCCGGCATATCTGTCTAAGATGCTAAAGAGGTATGCAGGAATTAATTATAAGGTTTACCTGCAGAGCATACGGTTGGAATACGCATATCAGGAGCTGGTTAATACAGAGCGTACGATAAGCAGCATCGCGATGGATCACGGGTTTGCAAGCAGCAAGGCATTTACAAGGGCATTCCAGGCCAGGTACGGGATGCCGCCGAGTGAGTACAGGGCGAAGGGAGGGTTTCCTTATGGCAGAAGATAATTTGTTTTCGGGTGAGTCTGTTAATGTAGAATACAAGGTTGAAGTTCCGGAAAAAAGTGAAAAATATATGAAAACAGTCGTTGCTTTTTCAAATGGAAGAGGAGGACGTATTGTTTTCGGTATTGATGATAAAACGATGGAAGTAGCTGGCATGAACCCAGATACAATTTTTCGGACAATGGATTCAATTACAAATGCTATTTCTGATAGCTGTGAGCCTCCGATTTACCCGGATATCAGCTTGCAGGCGATAGATAATAAAGTGGTAATTGTAGTAGAGATTCCTTCTGGAGCGATGCGGCCGTATTATATAAAGCGACAGGGATTTATCGAAGGCACTTATGTCAGGGTTGCCGGAACTTCACGTCATGCGGAAGGGTATATGTTGAAGGAGTTGATTTTAGAAGGCCAGAATCGTTACTTTGACAGTGAGCCATGTCAGGAACTCCGGGTTACGGCTGAGGATATAGAGAAGCTATGTCGTGAATTAAAAGAAATGGCAATAAAAAATACCTGGAATGACAGTGAAAAAGCTTCAGTCCGCGATGTAACACAGAATGTACTTTTGTCGTGGGGAATTTTAAAAGAAGAAAATGGGAAAATTCTTCCTACGAATGCTTATGCGTTATTGACCGGACAGATGAAGATGCAGCCCGTTATCCAGTGTGCTGTTTTTAAAGGGACAACCCGCGCATATTTTGTAGATCGCCGTGAATACGATGGGCCGATTCAGAGGCAGGTAGAGGCGGCATTCCAATATGTACTTGAAAAAATAAATATGGGGATGCAGATCAAAGGAATTTACAGACAGGATGTTTATGAGCTTCCTGTAGACAGTGTGAGGGAGCTGATTGCGAATGCAGCTGCACATCGTAGTTATCTAGAGCCTGGAAATATTCAGGTGGCTATTTTTGATGACCGGCTGGAGGTGACTTCTCCGGGGATGCTTCTCAATACAGTATCTCTTAAAAAGATGGTAGAAGGGTATTCCAAACTGCGTAATCCGGCGATAGCCAGTGCATTTGCATACATGAAGATTATAGAAAAATGGGGTACAGGCATTCCGAAAATTCTTCGTGAGTGCAGGGAATATGGCCTGCCAGAACCGAAGCTTGTTGATTTTGACGGGGACTTCAGGGCGAATATGTATCGAAGGGCAGCTATGACAAAAGCTCAGGAAATGATTCGGGATGATGCGTCAGCTATCTGGGAAACTACCCAAACTACCCAAACTACCCAAACTACCCAAACTCCTACCCAAACTACCCAAACTCCTGGAGAAGATCTGACGGATAATGATAAAGCCATATTAAAAATGATTCAATATGATCCCAGGCTTACACAGAGACAGATTGCGTTAGAGCTTGACTGGACGGTAAATCGTGTAAAGTATTATTTGAACAAAATGAAAAGACTGGGAATTATTAAGCGGGTTGGCAGCAGCCATAATGGATACTGGGAATTTAAGATAAAAAATTAATATTATGATATTTTCAGCCCTTCCCCTTTGGAGAAGGGCTGAATTCTGTTTTTTGTATATGTTTATTCACTAAACCGGATTCTTTCGATCAGGGAATTCTTCCTGACGGACCGGGAGAGTCCCACTGCGAGAAGAACCTGTATCAGCAGAAGCACCACGGATATAACTATGGCGGCTGTCAGTGGATAATGATAGGTCGTAATCTCGAACAATCCATCTTTTTTTGCATACAGGAATACAGGATATCCGGCAAGGCTTCCAAGGCCGATGGATATTACCAGTGTGCCGAGTGTATAGAATAGTCCCTCCATCTGCAGCATTTTCATAAGCTGTGAGTCGGACATTCCGATTGCCTGCATCATGCCAAGCTCCTTTTTTCGTACATGGACGCTGTTGATCATGGTATTAATCAGGTTCAGGATGCTGATTACGGCAAGTACGCCAAGAAATGCATAACATGCCCCGCTGGTTATTGCCATAGATGATTTATATTGGTCATACTGCTCTTTCCATGTCCGCATTTCTAGTCTTCCGGATGTCTTTACGATATCCCTCAGGGACTTTTCCAGCGCCGGATCATAGTCCTGATCTGCAATGACATGGTAAAAGAGGGAGGAATTATTCTCACATAAGCTGTCTGCAGCCTCCTTTGCCATAAGCAGGTAGGCATAGTTGGTTAAACCGCTTCCATAAGTCCCGATTGCGGCAATCTCAATTTTCTTATTGTAGGAGCGGTTCCCGTCATGAATTGTCAGGCTTAGCTTCTGCCCTATATCAAGATCCGGATACCAGTGCAGGAGTGCGCGGTCTATAATGACCTTGTCTCCGGATTTCAGGTCCTCATAGGTGGCCTCTCCCCGGGTGACGCCCTTTTCTAACTCCCGGGCATATTCCTCTGGAATTCCATTAATGAAATTCACGTCATTTGCTTCGTCAAATGGTTCTCCTGTTACCTGGATGTTCGTGAAGGCATCTACCCGGTCTACTCCCGGGAGCTCTTCGATCTGACTTTTCAGTGTTTCATCCATAGGATTATTCTTTTGTATCTCCGTCCATTTCCGTTCAGGATGCTCCTTGTTGTTTTCTTCTATGACGGGAGAAATCTCATACTGGCCTACAATGGAGCTGCCTGCACTTTCTTTTGGGTTGGCGCAGGACATGACAGTAGCTACTACCATCAGAAATATTCCAGTGGCAGACATGGAGAGGATTGTTATCAGACACTTTCTTTTGTTTTGTGTTAGATTTCTCCAGGTAAGACGGCTGACGGACAGATACTCATACCCCTTCCTGCAGCTTTTTCGGTTTTTCACTGTATCCTGCATACGCATTGCCTCTACCTCAGAGACCTTTGCCGCCACATGCATGGGTCTGATAAGAGAAAAGTACACAGTGCCCAGCGTTACGATGGCAGCAAGAAGGTAAATCCACCAGCAGCCAATGCTCACCTTTCCGGTTTCAAGGAGTTCTGTGAGCACGCTCATATATTTGTCGTCTCTGTTGGCAAAGACTGTAAATGCCTTAAGGATTGCTTTGGATACCGGTGTACCAGTCAGAAGTCCTGCCGGGATGGCAAGGGCAGCAATGCAAAGTCCCTCCCGCAGCACGATCTGACGGATCTGGCGTCTTGTAGCGCCGATGGCTTTCAGTTTCCCGAATTCCTGAATCCGCTGGCTCATGGACACATAATAGATACTGTAGACCGTGATAGCGCCTGCCAGCATGATGATGACCATAATGATAACAATTGCCGGAAGCGTAGCGGGATCCACATAATTTGCCATTAGGTAATCACTATTAATATTAATGTCATTTTCTGAGATTCCAAACTGTTTTGCAATATTGCTGATCTTTATTTCAAGATCATCCGTTGTAGGATCTCCGGTATCCTTAATCTGAAGAAGGAAACGGTAGGAGAGTTCTTCCCCGGGAATCTCTTCCTTTAAAAATGCTTCTGATATAAGGGCTGTATAGCTTCTCTGTTCCAAACCTGCGTCGTTATCTTCCAGGAATCCGCTGATTCGAAATTTTTTTTCTTGTGTAAGGTCCAGCTCTCCGCCTCGGAAGATCTGATAAGGCACTGTAATGGTGTCGCCTATGCCGCCCTCCTGGCCAAGCTCATGCAGTATTCCGGGAGAAATGACAATCTCATCCTTTTCACCGGGATACTGTCCCTCTGCAAGATTTATCTTATACAAGTCCATGCCTTCCTTATCCATATATATCATGGAAATTCTGGCATCCTTAAGATTAAAGTACCCGGCATCGCTTCGGAGGCCATATCTGGAAATATCATGATGTGCCGCCAGCTGCCTGGCGGCGTCAGAATCTACATTCCGGTAAAGGGCATGCCATGAAGGGTATAGTTCATTTGTAGCCGTAAATTGAAGGTCAATAAATCCTTTTCCCACTGTGGGGACTATGAACAGGAGCATGGTTGTCAGGAAGATTGCAATTCCAATCAGGATATTTTTACTCTTTCCATATTTCATGTTGTCGAATGCGACTCTTGTTGTCATCTTCATCAGCAATTCACCACCTTACCGTCTGCAACCTCAATTACCCGGTCAGCCATCTGCGCAATCATTTCATCGTGTGTGATCATGACCAGCGTCTGCCCGAAATCCGTCACACAGCTTTTCATCAGGCTCATGACCTCCAGTTCTGTCTGTGAATCCAGATTTCCGGTGGGTTCATCCGCCAGGATGATCGCCGGCCTCGTCGCCAGCGCCCTGGCAATGGCTGTCCTCTGCTTCTGTCCCCCGGATAAAGCGTTTGGCATGGTCTCTTCCTTGTCCGTCAGGCCGATGCGGCTGATGACTTCTTTTATATCCTGCTTTTTCAGTTTCCGGTTATCTAATCCAAGGGGAAGCACAATATTTTCCCATACGTTCAGGGAGGGGATCAGATTGAAATCCTGGAAGATAAAGCCGATCTTTTTTCTCCGGAACTCGGCCAGTCTGTCATCCTTCAGAGAGAAGATGTCCTTTCCCTCGATCCATACCTTTCCGCCATCAGGTCTGTCCAGTCCGCCGATCAGATGCAGGAGCGTAGACTTGCCGGAGCCGGAGCGGCCTACAATTGCTGTGAATTTTCCTCTTTCAATCTCCAGGCTTGTGTGATCAACCGCCCGCACCAGGCTTTCGCCTGAACCGTAATATTTTACCAGATCCTCTAAGACTAATATTTTACTGCTGTCTGTTTTCATATAGTTACCTCCGTGGTTTGACTGATTGATGACTTTTATTATAATATCCATATATTGCAAAACCCTTACAAGAACTATAACAGTTTTGTAAGGGTTTTGCCTATTCCTTGCAATTTATAATCTCATCAAGTCCACGCAGATACAGGTGATTGTCTTTTTCTGCTTCTGCGCAGATTTTCTCATCGAATCCGGATTCTGAGAATAAGAAATAGAAGAATTCGGCTTGTTCTTTCTGCGGATTCAGCTTGGCCGCCGTATCAAGATATTCTGAATAGCGAAACGGACGGCCTTTAAATTTGCATTCGCCAATTAGGTATTTTTCCATTTGCCGGGAGATTGCTACAAGGTCGATCTCGGTTTCTGCCGTCCTCAGTCCATTTTCTTTTGATGTATCCCTGACAGTCGTCTTGCCGAACCAGCGTCCCATCCGGGCATAACGAAACGGAAGTGCATTTGCCATCTGTAACTTTTGGATATACTGTTTACAGATTTCTTCAAATGTAAAAGAAGCAAATTCATGCAGCAAAGGCTGGACTGCATACGTATAAACTCCGTCAATATCGCCCATCTCAAGCTCGGAATAATTGGTAAATGCAAACGCATACCAGAAGCGGAAAAAATTATCTGTTAGTTTATAAGTACCACGGTTAGTATTTGTCCGTTCTTTTGTGGTAACATCAACAGAAAATTCCCGTTCGATGATTCCAAGTTCAATCAGATTCTTCAGATATACGCTGGTTTTAGAGGTATCGCTTACGAGGGATTTCTGGCTGATGTCGTTTAAACGGGTGCTGCCAAGGGCAATTGCTTCGATCAGTGAGTTGTACAAGGAAGTTTCCCGAAGTTCCTGCCGCAGCAAAAAATCGACCTCACTGTATAGAATACAACCCTTCGTCAATATATTCTGCCGGATATTATCCTTCAGTGACAATGCAGGATCGAACTGCCGAAGATAATGAGGGATTCCGCCGAGAATGGCGTACGCTGATACTTTATCCTTCTCGGAGTAATTCGGGAAGAATTTGATTGCATCGTAGAATCCCATCTCTGTCATTTTATAAATACCTGTGGCTCTTCCGTAGAGGGGATTTTTTTCCGCCAGCAATTCTTTCTCAATAAAGCTCATGGCGCTTCCGCAGAGAACGAGCATAATATTGGAATCTTTTAGCGTCTCATCCCAAAGGTTCTGGAGGATGGAAGGGATGGCGGGATTATTCTTGCACATGTAGGGAAACTCATCGATAATAAGCAGTTTCTTGCTCTCAGGGTAAGGCAGGTCCAATATAGCAAGGAATGCCTTCTCCCAGTCGGAAAACCGGCTGATATAACGTCTGGCAGGGATATCTTCCTGGAATATTTTCTCGGAAAAATTCTTAAGCTGTAATTGGTCGGTGCACTCCCGGCATGAAAAGAATACATGGGGTTTGTCTTTGCAGAATTGTTTCAGGGTTTCTGTCTTTCCCACCCGTCTCCTGCCGTAAAGTACGATCAATTGTCCCCCTGTTGAGTGATATCTGTTTTCTAAAAACTGTAGTTCTGCTTCCCGACCTATAAACATGTGATTTCCTCCTTCTGAAATATCTAATCGTGATTTACTAAATCGTGATTTAATATTATTATGCACCGGAAAAAGAGAAAATACAAGTAAAATCCGAATATATTACAGTTTGATGTGTTTAAAAGAAGGTTACTGTTCACTCCGTGACCATATGGGGAGAAGGTGAAGGGGAGTGGGTATATGGGATTATCAGCGACTGTATGCCGGGGAGACACAGGTTTTGGAATGATGAGGCAATGTAACTTTGAACACAGTCCCCTTCCCTGTCCGGCGCTTTGCGGATATGGTTCCGCCCTGGCGTTCCAGTATCATTCTTGAGAGATACAATCCGACGCCTGCGCCCTCTTCTGACATGTTTTTAGCCATGGATCCACGGTAAAACCGCTGATAGATTTTGGTAAAATCTTCTTTCCTGATACCAATCCCTTCGTCTTCGATCTCAATCAGGACATTACGGACCAGGGCTGTAACGCGTATTGTAACAGCTGTATGCTCTGGAGAATATTTTATGGAATTATCCAGAATGTTGACGAGAGCTTCCCCTGTCCATTTTGCATCATGGGTAATGGTCAGATCCTGCTCCATCTCCACCTGGACCAAGATGTCTTTATTTTTTGCTTTTATATAAACCTGGCTGACTGCTCCGGCGATAGTATCCTTAAGGCTTGCAGAGACGGGGTCAAGCTGAATCATGTTTGTCTCAAGCCGTGACAGATTCACCAGCTCCTTCAGCAGGACTTCCAGCTTCTCAATCTCACGCGCTTCCTGTTCCTGGAATTCTCTTTGCTCGTCTTGTGAGAGCTGGCTTGCTGACGCCAGCTCATGGCACATCTTAAGGGAGGCAAGCGGTGTCTTCAACTGGTGAGAAATGTCTGTAATCAGGGATTTTGTGTTATTCTCTTCTTTTTTAAGTGCCTGTCTGAGACTTTCAAAATAGATGCCAAGTTCTCTCAGAGATTCCCATATGTGCATCCATTCCCCTGTATCTGCCTCTGCATTATTCTCGTAATCCGGAATATCTGTAAACCAGCCTTCACGAAACTGTTCCAGACATTCATATAAATCTTGGAGACTGTTTTGAAGTGCTGCTTCTTCCTTCCGCGTCTGATGCCACAGAACGGCAGTCAATAAGATGCCTGCGCATAGGCCGATGCCCCAATACATCCATAATCCTTTTACAGATTCCAGAAAATTAGAACTATATCCGTATTTCTTTTCAATCCGGTTCAGTATCCGGCTGGTTTTATCCATATCATCAGATGGGGATTCTCTGAAAGGAAGGGGACTGTCCGGTTTCTTCCAGACAGAGAGGATCTCTGCCTCAAGCTCAGGATGGCTGCTTATGAGTGCAAGCATCCTCTGACGGTCCAGGGAGGTTTCATGTCTTGCAAGGAAGAACATAAAAGAAGAGAAAAAAACAAAGAATATCAGATAGAAGATAAAGTATTTTCTTATTTTCGAATTACGTTTCCACTCCATATATATCCCAATCCTCGTACATTGGAGACCGCATCTGTCTCCAGTTTATTTTTCAGCCTGCTGATGTTGACGGTTACTGTATTTTCATCTATGAATTGTCCGTCCACATCCCAGATGTGTTCCAGAATATTCTCCTTTGACACAATACGTCCTGCATTCTCCAGAAGATATATGAGAAGCTGCAGCTCTTTTTTGCTCAGAGCAACCTCCTGTTCCTTTCTGTATACCTTCATCTCCCGGCAGTTCACCGTAAGTTCCCCACATGTCAGAATACTTCCAGATTCCTGTATGCCGCCAATCCGGCGCATGAGTGCATTGACCTTGGACACAAGGACCATGAGGGAAAATGGCTTGGTAATATAATCATCAGCCCCGGCGTCATATCCATTTACGATATCAATCTCAGAATCAAGAGCTGTCAGATAGATAAAATAAGTATTGCTGCTCTGACGGACCTTACGGCCAAGATCAAGTCCGCTGCCGTCTGGCAGAGTGATGTCGCAGATGACCAGGGAGTACCGGTCCCTCTCCAGACAGGCATAAGCCTCTTCCAGTGTAAATGCGGGGGTTACGTTATATCCTGCCTTTCCGAGGGTAAGGACGATTCCGCGGTTCAGGCTCTGATCATCCTCCAGCAGTAAAATTTTCTGTGTTGATTCCATAAGTTTTATCTCCATTACGCATTCGCTCTTCGAATCTAAAAAGATCGTAAGATCAAAGATCTACGCAGACATGGACGCACTTTTTGCCGATAGCATCCAGTTCTGCAGCCGGGCGGCGCAGCCACCGCTACGCCTCGTTCCTCCGCCTTACAGGCTGAAAATTTATCCTGCGTGAAACGTACCGGTAATTAG
>CAPEBR010000058.1 GCA_948602995.1 uncultured Dorea sp. | reverse complement strand
TCTACCGGCGCTTTTTACGGTGCGCCACAGAACTATATTGACAAGGCAGTGGAAGTGGCAAATGCCATCGAAGATCTTCCGGCCCCTCCGGAGACCTTCCGGGCTTTTATCGTTCCGGGAAGGGGAAGCCAGACACTGGTGGGGAGCTGGTACCAGGTGCCTTACGGATACATTGAACTTCGTAAGTCCTCTGCCAATGCAGCTGTTTCCGATGGAAACGGCAATTACTCCCTGAAAGGCGCAGAATATGGCATTTACAAAGGAGAAAAACAGGTGGCAAAGCTTACGACAGATCAGAACGGATATGCAAAATCCGGGGAGCTGGAAGCGGGGAACTATACTGTGAAAGAGCTGACAGCACCGAAGGGTTATATTGTAGACGTGACGGTGCATAATGTTACCGTGGAGCCGGAAAAGCTGGCATCACTTACGGTAACGGAAGTTCCCCAGAATCAGCCGATGGATCTGCTTCTTCAGAAACTGGACAAGGAGATGAAAAAAACGGAGCCGCAGGGATGCGCTTCTCTGGCAGAAGCACAGTTTACGGTGAAGTTTTATACAGAGCAGTCTGATACGGATCCGGCAGCAGGCGGTGCGAAACCGGCGAGGACCTGGATTTTCAAGACGGATTCTGAGGGGAAAGCACATTTTTCCAAGAATTATCTGGTATCAGGGGATGCATTTTATACCCAGACAGATGGGAAAACGCCCTGTCTTCCCCTGGGAACGGTGACGGTACAGGAAACAAAGGCTCCGGCCGGGTATTTTATCAATGATACGGTATTTGTACAGAAGATTACCGCAGGCGGCAAGGCGGAAACGGTATCCTGTTATAATGTATCTTCCGTAGAGGAGCAGATTTACCGGGGCGGAGTAAAAGTGCAGAAGCGTGACTTGGAAACAAAGAAGGCAGAGCCGCAGGGCAGCGCGTCTTTGGAAAATGCAGCGTTTACTATCACTTCTTTAAATGACCATCCGGTGATTGTGGAGGGGAAAACCTATACGAAAAATCAGGTTGTAATGAGCCTGTCGACAGACAGCAAGGGAACCGCATCTACAGAGAAGGATGCACTTCCTTTCGGGCACTACCGTGTGGACGAGACGAAGGCGCCGGAGGGCTACCTGAATGAGGGGAAGCGATCTGCCGAGTTTGATATTGTAAAAAATGGTGAGATTGTAGACTTGACTTTGGAGAGCAATGCGATTTTAAATCAGGTTATCCGCGGAGACCTGGAGCTGGTAAAGGTGGCAGACGGGGAGCAGAAGCGGCTTGCTGATATTCCCTTTTCTATTACTTCTGTGACCACCGGGGAGAGCCATACGATTGTGACGGACAAAAACGGCTATGCCAGTACCGCCGCGAAATGGAATAAGCACACCCATAACACGAACCAGGGGAAGACTTCGGAGGATGGAGTATGGTTTGGAACGTCCAAGCCGGACGATTCCAAAGGCGCGCTGCTCTATGATACCTATACGGTGGAGGAACAGCGCTGCAAGGCAAATGAAAGCATGGACCTTCTAAAATTTGAGGTGACCATTTATAAGGATTCCATTACAGTAGACCTGGGAACGCTTACGGACGACCAGATTGAGATTGGCACCACTGCCTTAGATAAAGAGACTGGTACACACATGAGTAAGCCGAAAAAGGAAGTAACACTGATTGATACGGTGGAATATTCCGGACTGAAAAAAGGTCAGAAATACAAAGTAATCGGCACGCTTATGGATGCAGAGACCGGGGAGGCTATCCTGATTGATGAGAAGCCGGTAACTGCCGAGACAGAATTTACCGCAAAGAAATCTTCTGGGAAGGTAGAGGTCGCATTTACTTTTGATGCAACTTCCCTGGAGGGGAAAACGACGGTCATCTTTGAGGAGCTTCAGCAGGACGGGCAGAAGCTGGCGGTCCATGCAGATTTAAAGGATACGGACCAGCAGATTTCCTTCCCGGAGATCGGCACAAAGGCAAAGGATTCGGATACGGAAGAAAATATTTCCAGTGCGGATGAGAAAGTCAAGTTGACCGATACGATTTTCTTTAAGGGCCTGGTGCCGGATCTGGAGTATGTGGCAACCGGAAAGCTGATGGATGTGGAGACCGAGGAACCGCTCTTAGACGGGGAGGAGCCGATTACCGCCCAGACCACGTTTACGCCGAAGGAAAGTGAGGGTACGGTAGACGTGGTCTTTGAATTTGACGGCAGTTCCCTGAAGGGTAAGAATACGGTTATCTATGAATCCATTACACAGGAAGAAAAAGAGGTGGGGATGCATGCTGATCCGGAATTCAAAGACCAGCAGATGTTCTTCCCAGAGATTGGCACCAAAGCGCTCTGTCCGGAAACCGGAAGCCAGATGGCAGTTCCGAAAAAGGAGCTGACGATTACGGATACGGTTTCCTATCATCTAGTACCGGGGAAGGAGTATAAGCTGACCGGAACCCTGATGGAGAAGGAGAGCGGGGAGCCGTTACTGGTGGATGGGAAGGCAGTGACTTCCGAGCTTACCTTTACGCCGGAGGAAGAAGAGGGAAGTGTAGAATTATCCTTTACCTTTGATGCCAGCGCATTAAGGGGGAAAACGATTGTTGCCTTTGAATCCGTTTCTTATCAGGAGAAGGAGATTGCGGTCCATGCGGATATCGAATCTGTGCCCCAGAGCATTTATTTCCCAGAGATCGGTACCACAGCCAAAGACGGGAAGGATGGGGACCAGGAGGCTTTTGCAGGTCAGGATACGCAGATAATAGATACGGTTGCCTATAAAGGGCTGGTAACAAAGGAGCTGTCTTACCGGCTTGTTGGAACCCTGATGGATAAGGAAACCGGGAAGGAAGTGCAGATTGACGGAAAGCCGGTGACTGCAGAAACGATCTTCCAGCCGGAAAAGACAGAGGGAACGGTGGATGTCATCTTTAATTTTGATGCTACGACACTGAAGGGGCATGATGTTGTTGTCTTTGAAAAACTCTATGTCACCGTCAAGGAAGAGGATAAAGAGAAAGAGGTAGAGCTGACGAACCATGAGGATATTGAAGCAGAAAGCCAGACCGTAAAGCTGACGGAAGTGCCGCCAGAGCCGGAAAAGCCCGCAGAGACACCCGCAAAAACACCGGATGCTCCGAAAACCGGGGATACGACAAATCTGTGGATTCCGGTTGTGATCTTAGCAGCGGCGCTTGTGGGGATTGTAGTGGTGATCATCCGAATCCGCAGGAAAAAATTTTAGGGATAGAGTGAAACCGGAAAGAGTAGCAAAAAGATAGAAGGCTGCCGTACTGACAAAGAAGTGTTGGTATGGCGGCTTTTTTCATTTGCCTTAATATATGGAAAGGAAGTGTGAGCAGTGGTTCGTGTGGCTGTTCATAGTGTGTGAAAGAATCGGCTAGGGCAGGTCCTTAGATTGTAAAGAGAAGGAGGAGATGTTTATGGGCAGAAATAAAGAATATGTCTTGTTGGTGATATTGGGAGTAATCTTTCTGGCAGCAGGCGGATATTTATTTGGGATATGGGAGGAATACCATGAGGCAGAAACAGGATATCAGGGACTTAAGAAATATATCATAGAGAAGCCGGATATGAGGAAGGATCCTGAAGAAAAGCCGGAAAATCAGGAAGAGCCAGAAGAGAGTCTGCCGGAAATTGATTTTGACGGGCTGCGAGCCATCAATGGGGATGTTGTAGCGTGGATTCAGATTCCGGGGATCGGGGTGGATTATCCAGTGGTGCAGGGAAAGGATAACGAGCATTACTTGCATTATACCTTTGACGGAAAGGCGAACAAAGCGGGCAGTATCTTCTTGGATTGCCGGAACCGGGCGGACTTTACAGACAGTAAGGTGATATTGTATGGACACAACATGAAAGACGGGAGCATGTTCAGTAATTTGAAAAAATACTGGGATTCAGATTTCCGAAAGGAGCAAGGGAGGGTGATTATATATCTGCCTAGGAAGGTGTTGGAATGTGAGGTTGTGGAGTATCGGCAGGTATCAATGAAAGATGTTGTTTATGAGGTTAAAAAGGAAGATGAGGTGGGTATACCGGAACAGATTGTATTGTCTACTTGTAGTTCTTCATCTGATAAAAGATTGATTTTGAAGTGTATTATTGTTAGATACACAATATGAAGATTTTGTGGCAGTGATTTCATTGGTTTACTCCCCGCAATTTTTTGAAGGGAGTAGAATTATAAAAAGTCAATATATCTAATAGTATCTTTTCCCAGTGTAACGTAATCCCACAAAAGAGTTGTTAAGAAGACACCAATTTCTATAAAGTTCGATTTTTATTTTTTCTATATTCGGATGGGCTTAGATGGAATTCTTTTTTAAAGGTCCTGATAAAAGATTCCGGGTTCGCATATCCAACAGTATCGCTGATCTGGGTAATCGTATAATTGCTGCTTAGGAGCAGATGTTCTGCCCTTCGTAAGCGGAAAGTCCGTTTCCAGTCATTAAAGCTCACACCGGTTGATGATTTGATAAGGCGGGAACAATAGGAAACTGAGAAGTTGAAATGTTCTGCTACGTCGGCAAGGGTAACATCCTTTAAATGTTCCTGCATATAATTCATAATTAAAAAATCATCAGGTGCAGACGTATGCTGCGAAAAAGAGGACTCAAGTGTGTCAGAGTACTTACGCATAAGATAAGCAAATAACATAGTAAGAATTCCTACCAGAATCTGATCGGTATAGTTATCCGGAGTCATCCATTCTTCACACATTTCCAGAAATTTATTTTTTATAAACTGATCACTTCCGGAATGAAAAGCTATATATTGAAATTGATTGGATTCATATAAACCACTGGAGAAAAACTCACTTAAAAGGTCGTTTCCGTAGATTAGAGGTGAAAACATATGCTGGAATGTGCTGCGCCGTAATAAAATATTGATAACGAGGCTGTTATCATCAAATACTTCCATTGTGTGAAATGTATTCGGAGAAATAAATATAAAATCCCCTTCATGAAACTGATGCGTATCAAGTCCGATTGCTTGTACACATCGACCGGAAAGGACATAAACGATCTCAAAAAATATATGTTTATGCAAAAAGGCAGGGGTGTAGCGGTTGTGCTTGCTAAAAAATACGCTTTGATGAGTATTTTTGTCAAAATATTCCTGGTCATCCATTATGTGGGGGATTAATTCAGGGGATATTTCAGGAACAATAAGATGACGTCTTTTAATATCATCTGCATTAATTTCTGATAAGAATTTTTTTAGATTTAAATGGTCATGTCTTGCCTCATAATATTCCTTGTAAAACTTTTCATCATTTTTCATTTCAGATAGTTTTTCTAAAATAGATTCTTTAAACATTGATTTTTTCCTCCAGTTTTGTTGTGCAATATGTACAATTATTTAATTTCATGTATTTAAAGTGAAGATAGGAAAATAGACTTTTTTTGCTTTTTCTACATTCTTATAAAAAGTGTATGAACAGGATAATATTATAACAAAGGAATGCTTTTGTGTCAGTATTAAGTGAATTGTGTATGTTTTAGTCTACAAAATTATAATATTTTTTTAATATTTCAATCAACATACAGTTTTGAAAGCAAATATATCGTCCAATATATTTCTTATAAAGAGCTATATAAGCAATTTTTGCGTTCTGTATTTTCATTTTATCGGCATGACAAAAAATGTCAATAGAATAAGTCTATTTTCCCAATTAAAACTTTATAAAATATGTCATATAATGTCAACAACACATGGGAAATGAAAAAGTAATGACCGGTCAAATTTTGTTTCTGATGTCGAGAAGAGTACCTGGAGGAGGGATGGAAATGAGTAATGCCTTAGTTTCTAATAAGTCAATGTCAGGAGCATTGTATAAACAGCGGTTTGGGTATGGACTTGGCGATTTTGCATGTAACTTAATATGGCAGGTTATTAGTCTGTACTTATTGTATTTTTATACAGATATTATGAAACTGGATGCAAAGGCGATTGCAGCAATGTTTATCGTATGCAGGGTAATTGATGGTATCACAGATCTGTTGGTTGGTTTTGCCATTGATAAGACTCGTACCCGTTGGGGAAAGAGCAGGCCGTGGTTTCTGTTTGGTGCCGTTCCATTTGCATTGGCAGCATTTTTAGCGTTTAGTGTTCCGGATATATCTCCGGATGGAAAGCTGCTTTATGCGTATGTAACATATATCTTCTTATCATTTATGTATACAGTGGTAAATATCCCACTGGCATCTATCTTGCCGGCACTGACAGATGATATGAATGAACGTACCGTTCTTGCAACATGGAGAAAGTTTTTAGCGTTCTTAGGTTCAACGATTGTTTCAGCTACAGCACTTACATTGGTAGAACTTATTGGACGTGGAAATGAAGGACTTGGTTTTAGGGTTGTAATGGGGATATTTGGCGTAGTAGGCTGTATATGCTTTTTCCTTACGTTTGCTTTAGTAAGAGAAACCAATTTGCAGGAAAGTGCGAAATCTGCAACACTAAAAGAAACGATCGTATCTCTGGCACATAATACGCCATGGAAATTATTTGCAATTAATATTCTATTTCAATGGACGGGATATTTTATTCAGTCGAGTGCGCTGGTATATTATTACAAATACTATATAGGAAGCACGGGCTTATCGTCACTTGTTGCGACAATTATGACAATGGTGCCTATGGCAGCGAACTTAACAGTTCCGTTTTTGGCAAAACGTCTGGGCAAAAGAAATTTGTATTCCACTGCAGCGGGAGTACAGTTTATCGGGTTAGCGATAATACTTATATCAAACATGAATACGGCCGGGATTTTCTGCGGCGCATTTATTACAGCGCTTGGATATGGAATAAAAGAAAGCATTTATTTCTCTATGCAGGCAGATCCGGTGGATTATGGTGAATGGAAAACAGGCGTTCAGGCAGCAGGCACGCTGTCGTCGGTAAATGGGTTCTTAGGAAAGATCGCACAGGCAGCGGCAGGCGGTATATCCGGTCTTTTACTGGCATGGGGAAAGTATAATTCTGATGCGGCTGTGCAGACGGCAGAAGCATTGACGGCAATTAAGGCAATGTATATTTACATTCCATTGATATTACTTGTTTGCTCTCTGGTCACGATGTCCTTCTATAAATTAGATAAACAGTTTCCGGAGATCCAGGCAGAGTTGGAAAAAAGACGTGCGTCAGAAAAATGAATCATGAAAGAATATGAGAAAAGAGGTACAGATTTATGAGTCAGGATAAAAGTGTAAAAAAATATGCCCCGCTTGTAGGGGCAGCTGGTATTGGATCAATGCTGGGTTCCGGTATCATTATTGGCCTTTCTGCCACGATCACAGTGTGGCAGGCAGGTTTGGGTTTGACAGAGGGACAGGTGGGAATCCTTTCCGGAGCGTTGACATTTGCGATAGCAGCAGGCTCGCTTCTGGCAGGGACAATTAGCAAAGCGATGGGATTGATCCGTTCGTTTAATTCATTAAATATTCTTTATGCGGCAGGAGCGTTGATTTGTGTATTATCCGGTAATTTTCCAATGCTGCTGGCAGGATTGATTCTTGCGGGGTTTGCTTCGGGTGCGGATCTCCCGATTAGTCTGACGGTTATTTCGCACGACGCACCGGATGAGCGTACATCGGCCAGTATGGTGTCTTCGACACAGATTTTTTGGCAGATAGGCGTGTTTGCGTCCTATATTATGGCGTTTATTGTATCTACCGTAGAAGGAGACCTGGGTGCGCGGATTGTATTCGGCCTTTTGGGGGGAATTGCAGCAGTTGCTTTTCTATGGAGAACATTTTCACCTAAATTTAGAGAATTCCACGAAGCAGGAGATCGTTACCGTGCGGCAGAAAGCTCTTCTGGAAGCGCGGAAGCAGTATCCTTTACAAAGATTTTAACCAGTGGAAATGAAAAGAGCAAATTTACAAAACTGTTTCTTTGTATTATCATTTTTTATGTATGCTGGAATTTGCTTGCAAATACATTCGGTCAATTCCAAACCTATATTTTGGTTAAGGCGAATGCATCACAGTCAGTTGCAACGGGAACAGGGATTGCACTTAATGTATTAGGATTATTTTTAGTCGCATTATTTGCCTCGGTTGCAGGAAGCAGGAACCGTAATAAATTATTTTTTGTTGGTATTGTAATTCAGGCAGGAGCTATGCTTGGCATAGCGTTTGGCGGAGGAACATTATTTATGATTATTGCTATGATTGCCTGCTACAATATTGGAAATCAGTTTGCAGGAGAAGCAATTTATAAGGTGTGGACACAGGAATCCTTCCCATCAGAAGCACGTGCGTCCATGCAGGGATTTATCAATGGATTTTCAAGGTTTTGTTGTGGATTATTTGCACTGATCACACCGTGGCTGGTTGCGGGAGAACGTATCCAGATGACGATGTTCGGATTTGCCGGTATTGTTTTGGTCAGTGCGGCGGCAGGTACAATTATGATTCGGCTTCAAAAGAAATACGGAATCGGGCAGATGGAATAGAAAAAGGATAATGGTATAAGGAGAAAAAATATGGCTATTACAAATAGTATGGAAAATTTTGAAATGATTGTAAATGATGCTTTTATTAAAAAAGCGGATGCATTGATACCGGAGCTGATTAAAACAGAAGTTACGCCAGAACGGATTGTAACAATTGAACCGGACGGGGACAATTATAAAGCAGTATTTAAGTCCGATATAGAAGAGCTGAAAAACATTGAAATGGGAAGGGATGACAAGGTAATACTAGACTTTGGAAACCATAATGTAGGATATGTGAGGTTTAGTATTACTTCAGCGGGAAGCCCACCGGATGCACCGGCTTACATACGCATCAAATTTGGTGAAATACCTGTAGAGATTGTAGAAAACTCTGGTGAATATAACGGAGATATCGGGAAGGGCTGGATTCAGGAAGAATTTCTGCATATTGACGTTCTGCCGACAGTAATCGAAATGCCAAGAAGATACGCATTCCGATATATGGAAATAAAAGTAATTGATACTTCCTCTAAATATAAAGTGGTATTGGAAAAGGTTTCATGCACTTCTGTAACTTCTGCTGATATGTCAAAGGTAGCAGCGCTTCCAGTGCTTGACGAGGATTTGGCAGAAATGGACAGAGTCGCGCTAAGGACTATGCAAGGATGTATGCAGAAAGGATTTGAAGACGGTCCAAAGAGAGACAGGCGTCTTTGGATCGGTGATCTGAGACTTCAGGCTCAGACAAATTATGTGACTTTTCACAATAACGATCTGGTAAAGCATGATCTGTATCTTTACGCAGGACTTACAATGAATGAAGGCCGTGTGGGTGCATGCCTGTTTACGGAACCCAAATATCAGGTAGACGATACGGCGTTATTTGATTACTCCTTGTTCTTTGTTTCAATTCTATATGATTATTATATGGAGACAAAGGATGAGGAAACAAGAAAAGACCTTACTGCTACAGCATATCGTCAGATTGAACTGGCAGTAAGGGAAATGGATGACGAAGGTGTGGTAAAGGATAAAGAAACATGGTGGTGCTTTATTGACTGGGCAGATGGTCTTAACAAGCAGGCAGGAGCACAGGGGATTCTTGTTTATACTCTTCGTCATGCGATTAAGCTTGCAGAATTTGATCAGAATGAAGAGAAAGCAAAAGAGTATGCGGGATATCTTGAGAAGGCAATAGCAGGAGCTATGAAACTATGGGATGCAGAAAAAGGATTCTTCGTCAGTGGAAGCGAAAAACAGATTTCCTGGGCATCTCAGGTATGGATGGTATTGGCGGATGTGTTTGGTAATAAGGCAAGAAATGCACAGCTTCTGGAGCACACGATTGTGATCGATCCAAAGATTCGTATGGTAACACCATATATGTATCATCATTTCATTGAAGCACTTGTACAAAACAACCGGAAGGAAGTTGCGCTTAGCTTTATGCGTGCCTACTGGGGCGAAATGGTGAAAGATGGGGCGGATACATTTTGGGAACTGTATGATCCGGCAGATAAAAATGTTGCACCTTACGGTTCAAAGATGGTAAACAGCTACTGCCATGCATGGAGTTGTTCTCCGTCCTATATTATCCGTAAATATTTGATTTAGTTTTGCGATATGACTGTGAAAATAAACAGGAGCGCCGCAAGGCGCTCTTTTTGTACCCTAAAATACGAAAAAGTAAGGAGAAAAACTATGAAATATACAGCAGCTATTTTTGATCTTGACGGTGTGATTTGTTTTACAGATAAGTACCATTATCTTGCATGGAAAGCTCTTGCAGATGAGGAAAATATCTATTTTGACGAGAAGATTAATAACCGTCTGCGGGGCGTGAGCCGTATGGAAAGTTTGGAGATTATTCTGGAGAGGGCATATAAAGTATATACGGATGAAGAAAAAGTGGCGATGGCCACGAAAAAGAATGACATTTACAAAGAGCTTCTGGTGCAGATGTCACCGGCAGATCTTCCGGAAGATGTGGCAAAAACATTAAAGGGATTAAAAGAAGGAGGCGTAAAGATTGCAATTGGTTCTTCCAGCAAGAATGCACGTACCATTTTGAACCAGATCGGTCTTGGGGATGCGTTCGATGAAATCAGTGATGGCAATAACATCAGCAATTCCAAACCAGATCCGGAGGTGTTTCAGAAGGCGGCCGAAATGTTGGGGCTTGATCCAAAGGACTGTCTTGTAGTGGAGGATGCGAAGGCAGGAATCGCAGCAGCAAAGGCAGGTGGATTCGATTGTGCAGGAATCGGTGAAGCGGCAGAAGACGCGGACACTACTTACCCGATTCAGAAGATCAGCGATTTGTTGGAGATTGTATTGTAGTAATATGAAAATCATATTGAAATGAAAACAAGGACAGCGGCTCTGACTGGAAACAGGTGTCCGCTGTCTTTGGTATGAAATAATATTATGCCTAAAAAAACAGGAGGATTATAACTATGGCAATGGATTATAGCAGGGTCGGGAAATGGATTCTTAGAGAGGATAGTTTCGATGCAGAACATTTAGGGAAGTGTGAAGCAGTCATGAGTCTGGGGAATGGATATCTTGGACTTAGGAGTGCAACGGAAGAAAAGTATCTGGGTGAGACAAGGGATTTGCTGATTAATGGAACATTTAATAAGTTTGACCCATCCGCCGTAACAGAGCTTCCTAATGTTGCAGATATGACAGCAATGGAAATCAGGATTAATAATGAACGTTTTACTTTGGAGCAGGGGACGATTGATTCCTACAATAGGGAACTGAATATCCAGTCTGCAGAATTAAAAAGAGAGATCATATGGACGTCTCCAAAAGGAGATCAGGTAAAATTAGTATTTTGCCGGGTAGTTTCCCTGGAGAGGCTTCATGATTTTGCAATACAGGCAGAAATAACGCCGTTGTCTGATGATGTTACTATAGATATGAAATCAGGAATTGACGGGCGTGTAACCAATACCGGAGCGCAGCATTTTACAGATGGGGATATGCGGTTTTATGAGGGCAGATATATCCAGTACGTTCCAAAAACAACACAGTCAGATATTACTTTTGTATTGAATACTACCCATAAATTCTGGAAAGATCATGAGGCGATAGAGGTTCCGGCACAGCTCAACATGGATCTCCGCAAGGTTTACGGAGGATACCATACGGAGGTGAAAAAGGGTGAAACCCTGAAAATTGAAAAATATTGCAATGTATACACATCCAGGGATTACGACATGCAGGACAAAAACGTGACAGATATACAGGCGTTGTCCTTGGAACAGATAAAGGAGCTGGCAGGCATCGGCTATGGAAAACTGGCAGAGGATACGAAAGACGAATGGAAAAAGCAGGTGTGGGAGAGGATTCCGATTACGATTGAAGGAAATGAACAGGATAATTTTGCCATCCACTTTGCACAGTATCATCTGCGTCTGATGGTTCCGGCACATGACAATCGGATGAATATCGGTGCAAAGGGGTTGTCAGGAGAAGGATATCGCGGGCATTGCTTTTGGGATACAGAGATTTTCCTTTTGCCTTATTATATCTTTACTCAGCCGGAAGTGGCGCGGAAATTAGAAGAATATCGCTATCTGTCCCTGCCGGGAGCACATAGGAAAGCAGAGCATAACGGCTATCAGGGCGCGATGTTTCCCTG
This sequence comes from uncultured Dorea sp., assembly GCA_948602995.1. Taxonomy (GTDB): domain Bacteria; phylum Bacillota; class Clostridia; order Lachnospirales; family Lachnospiraceae; genus CAPEBR01. The sequence goes on along the minus strand of CAPEBR010000058.1, from coordinate 6,082 downwards.
GGAATCCGCATGGCTTGACGATGGGGAGGTAACGCCGGAGTACCAAGGAGTGGATATTGTAACGGGGCTTCTGATCAAGGTGTGGTCCGGGTTCATCGAGCAGCATATCACAGCGGATGTGGCATTTGGAGTTTGGCAGTATTATACCATTACCGGAGATCAGGATTATATGAACAGGTACGGATACGAGCTGATTTTTGACACGGCACGTTTCTGGGTGTCCCGTTTGGAAGACAAGAACCGCCAGATTCATGAAACTGTGAATGAGCAGGGTATCACGGAATTTACAGAAACTGTGACAGAAGACGGACTTTACCATATCTGCGATGTAGTGGGACCAGATGAATATAAAGAGCATAAGACAGACAATGCATTTACGAATTATCTTGCAGTCTGGAACATGAAGAAGGCAATGGAGTATTATGAACTTCTGAAGACCGAAAATGCAGAACTTTTTCAGAATTTAGATGAAAAGCTGGATTTGGGATACTGGAATCAGGAATGGACAGAAAAAGTAGATAAGGTATTCTTGCCAATCCCGAATGAATGTAATGTGTTGCCCCAGGATTCCACCTATCTTACTCTGCAGGATATTGATCTGTCCAAATATATGGCACAGGATTTTGTCGGCGGGATCTTCCGTGATTATAATCTGACACAGATTAACCAGATTCAGGTATCTAAACAGGCAGATGTACTGGTATTATTTTTCCTATTAGAAGATTTATTCCCTCACGAGGTAAAGGAAGCAACCTGGGCTTATTATTCCGTAAGGACTACCCATGATTCCTCCCTGTCCCTTTGTACCCATGCCGTACTTGCGGCAGATATGAGGGAGAAAGAAGAGGCTTATCGTTTGTTTAAGAAATCAACGGAGATTGATCTTGGCCCGGTGATGACGACTTCTAATGCAGGTATCCATACAGCGTCCTTCGGTGGAATCTGGCAGGGGGTAGTCTATGGATTCGGAGGATTGCGTATGCTGGGCGGAAAGCTTCGGATTCATCCATTCCTTCCAGATGAGTGGACAAAGCTTACATACTCTGTTATTTGGCATGGACAAAACTTGGAAATCTCTGCAACTCATGAGAATGTCACGGTTAGGAATTTGACGGGAACGGAAAAGGTAGAACTGGAATTATGTGGCAAGGCAGTATGTCTTGAAGAAGAACTTACCGTTCAGATGCACTAAAAGGAAGTGAACAGATGGAAAGATATATATTTGGTGTGGATATTGGCGGAACAACAATTAAGCTGGGATTGTTTCTGCTGGAGGGCAGACTGCTTGAAAAATGGGAGATTCCTACCCGGACAATGAATGGAGGCGCTTATGTGCTTCCGGATGCAGTATCCTCTATAAAAGCAGCAATGGAAAGACATAAAATTGCAGACGACCAAATTGAAGGAATTGGAATTGGAGCTCCCGGACCGGTAGATGAGGCTGGTACGGTTCACCGATGCGTAAACCTTGGTTGGGATGAGTTTAATATTGGGGAAAGTATGAGGCAGTTATTTCCAGAGATTCCCAATGTAAAAGCAGGAAATGACGCAACACTTGCAACTTTAGGAGAATTATGGTGCGGCGGTGGACGAGGGTATGGAAGTGCGGCAATGTTTACTCTGGGGACGGGTGTTGGCGGAGGGATTGCTATTGGAAGAATCACGTTCAGAGGTTTTCATGGAGGCGCTGGGGAATGGGGACATATTGTAATGAATCCCGAAGAAAAGGAAGTCTGCAATTGTGGAAAGAGGGGGTGTTTGGAACAGTATGCATCTGCGACAGGAATTGTGCGGGTTGCCAGGCGGTTGCTGCAGGAAAGCAGCCAACCATCTCAATTGCGAAATTATGATAAAATTACTGCTAGAATTATCTGTGACCTTGCAAGGAAAGGAGATGGTTTGTCGGAAACAGCTTTAGATGAGTGTAGTGATTATCTGGGAAGGGCCATGAGTTATATTGCATGTGCAGTTGATCCGGAAGTTTTTCTGATTGGCGGCGGAGTAAGCAGAGCAGGAGCCGTCCTTTTGGACAGGATTCGAAGAAGCTATGAAAAATATGCATTTCATGTTTCTATAGATACTCCGATTAAGGTAGCAGAACTGGGAAATGATGCAGGAATATATGGATGTATGAAAATGGTGTATCACTAAGGATGGCAAGATGTTATTTTCTCCGTTTAGCATTTCTGTGTTGTCAATATGACGGGGAAATGAATATAAAATTGGGCAAATATATAGTAAATGCAAAATCTATATTAAGTATTCTTTGTCTTGATTTGCAAAACAATCTTATATTAGAAGTAGAATCTAGTGAAAGTATGTCCGTATTTATCTCCAAATTAGAACTATATATTGTTTCAGATTCATATTACTTGTAAAACATTATCATATGTTGTTGAGACTGCTAATTATTGAATATTCATTAGTGAGAGGTAAATAAATATGAGTAAACTAATGATACTTACAATATCAGAAAACGAAGAATATATCCTTTCAAATATACAGAGATATTTGCAGTCAGAAGCTAATTATACAGATATCAGTTCTAAACAGGAAATGGCATTACTTTTCCCTAATCTTGAAATAGATGTATATCGCAGGGAAGTGCGACGGAATAAAAAGGTTATCAGGCTAACAGATTTAGAATTTCGACTTCTCCATTATTTAGCAAGCCAACCAGAGCGCATCTTCACTTACCAACAGATCTATGAAGGAGTCTGGGGTGAGGAATACGCCCATGAAAAAGGAACCATCATGTCCCACATCCGCCATATCCGGCAAAAACTGGAATCAGATAAAGGCTCCTTTGACTACATAGAAAATATCAGGGGAGTAGGATACCGATTCAAAAATCCAATGACCGACAGTTCGTAAAAGCTGCCGGTCATTGTTCTGTCCTGCCAAGAAGATAATCCGCACTAACTTTGAAATAATCTGCAATCACAGCAATCTCGTAATCCGGAACGAACCGTTCCCCTCTTTCAATTCTTAAAATCGTCAGATCACTAAATTCAATCCCGCTCAAAGTAAGCCTGGCGGCCAGTATGCGCTGGGAGATATTCTGTTGCTGGCGTAACTGTTTTAAGCGTTTTCCGATGATATTCTTCGATTCACCGTTCCAATATATTTTCATGTTCTTATCTCCACATAAAAACTTCTAAAGATGAAAGATTTATGATTGATTGTACCGGATTGAAATGATAATATACTTCTAAAGATGAAGTTATCTAAAGTTTTGTATAGTAACAGGATGAAAATGCAGAAACTATATCTACTAAGTAGGCAAGTTTCATTCTGCGGCAAAAGAAAGGAGAAGATCATGGAAAAACTGGTATGGGACAAAGTAAGACAATTTCTGGAACGATTGAGGTGCGAAGATGTTGACCGGGAAAGTATCGTGGATACAAAGGAATTTCAGGAAGCGAAACAAATCCTCGAAGATAAGCATGCCGTATATCAGCAGAGCATGGCAAATATCCAACAGACGGAGCAGGAAAAGATTCAGGACTATGTAGAAGCATTAGAAGCTTATTCTTCTGAAGAGTGCCAGCAGGCGTATCTTCAGGGCATGGTTGACTGTATGCTGATTTTGTGCGGCGCCGGGCTCCTGAAACCCAAACAGGAGCTGGAAGTTCTGTTAAAAACACTGATACAGCCATCAATTTAAGAAAGTGACTCCATTACCTTACCGGAATCACTTATCTTGAGAAAATTCAAGCAAAAATACAGAGAAGCTCAAGAGTCGTTGTCTATAATGGATTCGTGGGCTTTTCTTCTCTGTTCTCCAATAATGTCCGGGTATTTTCCAAAAGAATATTCAGCTCTTTTGGTGTGCATTGCGGCAGTAAGCGGATCAGCTGGAGATAGGTACTGTTTTCTGCATGCGGATTCGGGTGGATGAACTCATTTGCAGAAAGATTTAAGATCTGCATAATCCGGCAGAACAGCTTTAAGCTTGGTATATTCTTTCCGCGTTCCACATTACCTAAATAGGATAGGTTGCAGTTTAATTTTTCTGCAAGCTGTTCCTGTGTCAGTTTCATATCTAGCCGTCCATTTCTGATAAAATTTCCCAATCTGTTATTTGAAAAGATCATGTGCTGTAATCACCTCCATGAAATCTAGTGTATTACACCAGTTTTGAAAAGTGAAAATGATAATACACCATAATGAAAATGGTGTAATACAGCAGATTTTTGTGAATGAATAGATACGACAAAAGAAAAACATTTGAAAGGTGTGTCTTCTGGTTGTTGGATTTTAGGGGAATTCTGAAAGCTTTGGGTAAACAGTTAAAAAAATTATAGTTTCTTATGCAGTATTATACTGTCTTGAATATGGTGTATTACACCATAAAAGATATGGAATAAAATTGTCAGATAGGAAAGCAGCCAGGTGCAGAAGAGAAATACCGGGATGCTTTTCTTATTTTGGAAAATATGCAGGGAATATCCGGGCGCCTCCGTAATCTGAATTGATTTTATGGATATGAAGACTCAGATTAGAGGAGGTATTATATGAACTCAAATGGAATGAGCGGAGAAAATATTACTGTGACCCAGAAAATATTATTTCTATCATATCGCCGGGAATTGTATGAAGAGATTTGCTATTCTTTGGCTGGACAATATGATATTTTGTATCATAGAATCAGAGAAAACGGGAATGGTACAGCAGCTATGGATGAAAATGTTGTACTGTGCATGATAGAAATGCTGCGTTTTACGGAAAAGAGTGCGAAAATGTTACATGAAATACGGAGTAAGTTAAGTGTACCGATTCTGTTGATATCCGGTGCCAGAACAGAAAAGATAAGAAAAGAAGAGACGGTACATGCAATTAGGAGCGGAGCGGACGGATACCTTATCAGTGCCCAGTCTGCAGAAGAGATTGCGGCAGAAGCAACTGCCCTGATCCGGCTTCAGCAGCGTGTCAAGAAGCAGCCTGAAGTATGGACGTATGGGGAGCTTCAGATTATTCCGGACAGAAGGCAGGTATTCCTTAAGGAGCAGGAGATTTCACTGACCCGTATAGAATTTGACATTGTGCAGTATCTTGCCGTACAGAATGGGAGAGTCGTTACATATAAGGAGTTATATGAAGCGGTCTGGCACAGCGAGTATCTGTTTGATGATGAGAGTATCATGGCACATATCCACCGTATCCGCCGAAAGCTGGAGGCCGACAGGAAACATCCTCTTTACATCCAGAATGTATATGGTGTGGGTTACCGGTTCGGATGCTGCTGTACACAAAAATAATTGTTGAAGTGTCATAGGTTTCGTTGCAGCTTGCTATGAATTACTTTGTAAGGCAGTGCCTGCCGGCGCTGTCTTACAAAATAGTTCATAATAGGCGTTTACAACAATATTAATACAAGATATATGAAAAGAATAATTGACGAACACCATATATTGTGCTAATATGAGAATGAAATTTGTATTTGTATTCATCTGGAGGATGGATAGCGTATTTTAGTTTCGGAATGTACCGAAAGAAAACTATAAGGAATCAGGGGATTCCTGTCTTTCACAGGGAATCAAGAGGGAAAGCATTTAGAATGGCATGTTCTGGGTGCTTTTTTGTTGTTTTAAGGCTTGGCGTGTTTGGGAAAGTCTTCTGCCCTGTGAAAATTTCCAGAAAGATGGACAGATACAAAGAGCAGCCTGTGCTCGAAAAGCAAAGAAGGAGGTGTTTTGTCATTTATAAGGAAAGGAAGGAGGAAACGAATAAAGAGAAACAGGCTGAAGGTGAATCAGGAGTCAGTGGGGCTGCATTTAGGAAGGAGATTTCTAGATGCTTTTTTTTATGTCACAGCATAGGAGAGAGACGCTAAGCGTCAGATTTTAAAGCTGTGCAGATCATCAGGAGGAGAATGTATGAACAATACAATTATGATGGGACGTCTGGTCCGGGATCCACAGATCAATTATGTTGAAAATGGCAAGGGCGATGAGATGGCGGTTGCGAATTTCCGCCTTGCCGTAGACCGGAAGTTCAGTGACGATACGGACTATTTTCCATGCGCGGCGTTTGGACGGCTGGCAGAATTTGCAGAAAAATACTTATTCCAGGGAATCAA
>CAPEBR010000057.1 GCA_948602995.1 uncultured Dorea sp. | reverse complement strand
CCTTCTTTCCCACATTGGGCTTCTACCGTCTCCCCATTCTTTTTATAACTCCAGTCTCCCTCATGGGTATGCTCCCCACTTACTTCTCCACTACTATCTTCCACTTCCCCAGCCCATACCGCCGACCCTGGCAGCAGTGACATTACCATTGCAAACGCCATCAAAAAAGCGATTGCCCTCTTTTTCATACTTATCATACTTACCTGTTTCTTCGTCTTCATTTTACCGCTTCCTTTCACACTCTCGGCAGCAGCGCAGATCCCCCCACTGCCGCCACCATTCCTACTGCTCGCTCACATAATACTCATAGCATTTCTGTATCTTCTCATCCTCTGACATCTTCCCACCTTCTGCCACACTCTCATCCTCTGGCATACTCTCCAGCGTATCGTAAAACTTCTCCGCTTTTCCGGTTTCGCTTCCAATCAGCACGCATGGATAATACTCTTCAACCAGATCAATAAATTCATCATAGCTGGCATTATACGACACAAACTGCTTAAACATCTTCTCAAGGATCGGATATGTCGTCTCCCCGGGAGCCGTCTTCTTCTCCTGTCCTGTATCTCCCAGCATAACCCACAGGAGGCGCATACATGCCGTCTTCTGATCTGCACTTGATTCCCCGGTAATTGCATACCGTTCTGAAAGTGTTACAAGCATCTTTCCGTCCTGGGTAACCACATAAGTCTCATACTTGTTCAGCGAATTAACCCCCTTGGTTCCTTTTTCTTCGGAATTATCCGCGGCATCATTCATCATCTTCCGGTAGGAGACGCCTGCCACGATATTACTCCCACAGGGTCCTGTCTCTCTGTCTCGGTTCACCCGGAACGGCTGCATCAGGATCTCTTTTTTCTTTGTTTTCTTTTTTTCAATTGTTTTGGCTTCTGCGTTAAACTGCCGTATATCAGCCAGCATCCCCACCATATCCTGAGAGGGAGCCCGCTTTTTCTCAAATACATCCGTCCACTCTTCATTTTGCAGTACTGCCGCATAGGTCCCGGCACTTTCATGGAAGTATGCCAGGCTGTTATTAAGTACGCTGTTAGCCCCGCCACTTTTCATTGTATAGCTCTCTGGATCTGCTGACACCAGACTATCAAGTTCCACCGTTTCTTTTTTCTCTTTTTTTGTTTCCTCCTGACCGGAATCTCCCACCGCGGAATCCTCCAGCGTATTATCCCTATTATAGTCAAACTGGCAGGTATACAAGAGCAGCGTATCAATCCCGGTAGGCATCTCACGCATGCCGTTAAAGCTCTCCTTATACTCTGACATGTACAGATAATCATCCGTATTCAGCGCGGCGTACACATTATCCTCCAGTGAGACCAGATTATATTCCTCTGGATCAGACACATGATCTGTCAGGAACATATTGGGCATGGTAATGTTTGGGTCCGCCTTGCTCTGCTGAAGGGCTTCCTCCATATTTTCATGTACCTCGACCTGGATTGCCACCTTCTCATTATCCGCCTGCATCTTCCGTACCTTTTCATCTGCGGACGTTGAGGAACCCTTGCGGAAACCGTCCTGGGCCAGCTCCTCAATCTGCTTTTTCTGGTCTTCATTTTCCACCCACACTGTGATGGTAGTATCCTCTCTTATGGTACTGTCAAAAATCCTGTTCTCCGGCTTCAGTATAGTAGAATATAAACCCACGGCTACTGCAATAGTCATAGCCGCTGCCACAGACAGGCTGATCATCCAGTTTCTTCTTCTTTTTCTCTTCCGTAGCTTTTCCGCCGGATACTCTGCGATCCGTTTGCTCAGAAGCGCCTCTTCAAACTGCTGGATACCCTGGAACCGGAGCTCCGGCCGCACAGCAAGCGCTTCCATAACGGCACGGTCTACATTTGCATTGATCTTAACTCCAAGCTGCATTGGGGATTTGAGGTCATCCTTAAATTCCCGCTCCGTAGACTCCATGGGCTTTACACCAGTAAGCATCTGGTACATGATCGCGCCGACCGAATATACATCTGTGAAAAATCCCTGCCTGCTCTTATCCCGGTACTGCTCCAGGGCAGAATATCCCACCTTGATCACCTGCTCCCCCGCCATACCCTCTTTGCTGTCATTTAACCGGGCCGTGCCAAAGTCAAAGATCTTGATGGAATCCTCATTGGAGATAAAGATATTGTCCGGGCTGATGTCCCGGTGGATGATTCCCTTGCTATGAATCTTCTTCACGGCCTCAATAATCGGCATGATGATACTCATGGCAGCGTCCGGATCCAGGGCTCCCCACTTTTCCAGATAGTCTTTCAGCAATACCCCGTCAATGTACTCCATAATAATGTATGCTGTGCCATTTTCCTCAAAGAAATCATATACATTAACGATATCCCTGGCCTTCCCAAACTGCGCCACACTCTGGGCTTCCATAAGAAAACGCCTGAGCTGCTGCCCGTACTGCTCTTTCTTATCCCCCGAGAGAAGGCCGACCCTGCTCTCTCCCGGAGAACGGTTTACCAGCCCCGCTGGGTAGAACTCCTTCACTGCCACCGCAACACCCAGGGTTGTATCAAAGCATTTGTATGTAATACCGAATCCACCGGCTCCAATGACTGTTCCCACGATAAAGTGATTTCCCAGTATGGTTCCCGGCGTCAGGTAATGGGGCTGCTCCGGCGGCGTTCCTTCCACATATCCGCAAAAAGGACAGACCTCATACTGTCCCTTTACGCTAAAACAATTCATACATAACTCACTAGCCATATTCCCTACTCCTTCTTTACTCCAACCGGAATGTATTGGCATCATCGCCGATGGCAATCACAGTACCCGGCGGGATGTCTATGTCCAGATTTTGCGGGAGACACTCATCAGAGCCATTTACAAAGGTACCTCTGGCGGAATAATCACAGAGGATATATTTCTTCCGGCTATCATCCCATCTGATCTTACAGTGGCTGCGGCTCACCTTCGCCTGTCCTTCGAAGACAAGATGATTATTCGTCTGCCTTCCAAGGGTAATCCAGTCCCCTCCTGCAAACGGAATCTCCGCCCCGGCATAAATTCCGGCAAGACCCACGAGAACGCCCCGGGGATTCCCCGGTACATACTCCTTATTCGCCTGCTCCTTCCTGGCGTTTTCCAGAATAATATTATACTTTGCCTCCACCTGCTCCTGCCTGAACTCCTTCACCTGGGGAATACTGCTTTTCTGTGCGGTCACTTTTTTTGGCGTGCTGATCAGAGCCGCCAGCGCCGCAGCTGCCCCGCACCCTGAAAAGATCAAGTGCATCACGCAGGCTGTCTCCCTGACGTATGCCTGTCCCTTTGAAGCAGCAGGCCATAGTATTCCCACCGAGATATACAGACCCACATACAGCAACAGAATAACAAAGGCTAAGATACTGCTTGCTTTCTGCCTGTAATTTCCTACAATTCCCCAGATGCCCGCAACTACACTAAGCAGCAAGGGCAGCGCCAGGAAGCACAGAATCCATATGATCTGCGTGGACGTAATGCCCGCCTCTGTCCCACCGTAGGGAAGACTCCCTCCGAACATATTTTTTATATAATCAAGCTGAGACCACTTAAGTGCAGCATAATTTTCCTGCGTGCGCCCTGTAACCGGAAGACAGAACGCCGCAAGATTCAACAAGACCAGCAGACTGCCTGCCACCCGGAATCCTTTTGCTGAACGATTCATAAGCCCTATCCCTTCTTCTTCATTTCTTCAAAGAGATCACTCCAGTTAAAGCGCTCCCCGCAGAGGGGTATGAACAGAAGATTCACATCCCCGACAGTGATCATGTCATAAGCCTCCAGCTTCACCGGCGTAAGCACCACTTCGTTATTCCGGTATACCAGACTGCTGGATTCCCCTGGCTGCACCAGGTATAGGTGCGCCTTCGGCTCATACACAACAATCGCATGGCGGTCTCTTGACACACTCTTGTCCTCTGTCAGCGCAATATCCATCTGAGGGCTGCGCCCCACAAAATTCTTTCCAGCCTTCAGACGGAAATCCGTCCCGACATGCTCTCCCCCAAGGGCAATCAGCCATCCGACACAAGGAGTGCTTACCTTATTAACAACCGGCTTTTTCTCTGTAGTCCTGGCTCCGGAATTCTGACCCGGTATCACCCCAAAATCAGAATCAAAGAATCCGATAGTATGGTCGTTGTCGTCATCTGACAATGATAATGATTGTGTCCCTTCCCATGGATCCAGTGCTTCCGTCCCCTGCCACGCATCATAATCCTTAGACACTGTTGTCTGTTCCGCCCCCATATCTGCAATCGGGAGCGGGCTGTTCTGTGACACCTGTTCCGTAACATTTGTCCCCGGCATCTGTCTTCCATAAACCGCATCATCCGCCTGGCCGAAGCCCTCCCCCTGCATATTTTGCATATTTTGTATATTGACATCCTCTGTAAATGCGGCTGTCAGGGTGTCATCAGCAGCGCTTCCTCCATTACAGTGAGGACATGTGGCATACTTCTCCTTATCGTAAAAATGTCCGTTCGCACATCTGCATAAATTCATAATTATGTCTCCTTTTCTTCGGCGTCATCAGCGCCTGATCTTTGATTTATTATTTATATCCTTTTCCTGGTAATGAATCAGCACTACCGAGGTATTATCCTGGGAATGGGAGTTGATATGAGTCGCAGCTTCCACCAGCGCCTCTGCCTTCTTTTCCGGCCTGACGGCGTCAGCCGTAATGATTCTCTTAATCTGCTGATCCGGCAGCGTCTTCGTAATACCGTCGCTGCACAGCATCACCACATCCCCGTACTGCATCTCAAAAGGCTGGGTATTAATATCCATCAGGGATACATTTCCGATCCCGAGAAAGCTGATAAGCGCCTCCTTCTTTTTCTGCGCCATGGCTTCCTCCATGGTAATCTGCCCTGCATCTACCATCTCCAGGAGTCTCAGCCAGTAATTATGATCCCTCGTCACCTGCTGCATCTGATTATTCCGGATAATATAGATCCGGCTGTCCCCGACAGAAGCCCAGTAGAGCCTGTTATCCTCCACAATGCAGGCTACCATGGTAGTTCCCGATCCCATACCATCCTCTTTGGGAAAATCATAGATTACCCGGTCAATGGTGCGGATCCCCTGTTGGAAGAACGCGGGAATATTGACTTCCGGCTCCTTTTCGATCCTCTGAAAGCCCTGGATCATCATCTGGATCGCCGTCCTGCTGGCTCTGCCGCCATCAGCCATGCCGCCCATGCCGTCGCACACCAGCGCCAGAACCCGGGTTATCTTATTCGAGGCCAGAATCCGGCTCGGAGTCACATATACCGCATCCTGCTGGTATTTCCTGTTTCCTGTCGCTGTCCTGACCAGTGTCGTAAGCTCTGCAACCCTTTTGCCTCCTTTTGGCGGGGATACCGGCATCTGCATGGCTGCTGCCGGTATCTCTTCTGTAACTGCATAGTCACTATTTTGTACTTTTTTTCTAAATAACATCTTTACTCTACCTCACCTCCGGATAAAATATATATCTTGCATGCTTTGTCTGAATATAGAACCAGTCCTTACGAATCAGCCAGATACTCTGCCCCTTATGAAGAATCCCCCTGCTCGTATAGGTATAATTCCCCGAGTAATTGGCAAGCAGAAACCTGTCTTCTCCCCCGTCATACCAGATCTTACAGTGTAAGGCGCTGACCTGGCTGTCATGCAGTACAACATTACTTTTTCCCGTTTCCCTGCCGATACTTAGACTGTCGTCCGGCATAAAATAATAGAAGGCGTCCCGGCCTCTAGCCTGGAGCTTTACATAAGCCTTTCCCAAAAGCCCCATTTCCCCCAGGAAATCGAAGACACTCCTGGGGCGTTTCCTCCAGTCCTCTGACAGTGCACGCTCAACCGCTCTGCTGAGATACCCCGGAATTCCCGGCACTTTTGCCTCAAGCGGCGTCACCCTGGCGCCTGCAATTCGCTCCGGCGCTCCCGGGGGCTTTTCCCCTGTCACCATAAAGTAATACGTAGCTGCCAGCGCATAAACATCCGTCCACGGCCCCTGCTTCCCCGAACGGGAATACTGCTCAATGGGCGCAAATCCCGGCTTCACCAGTACCGACATGCTTTTCGCAGAGTTCAGTGCATAGACCCTTGTTGCCCCAAAGTCAATCAGGCAGACCCGTCCCGCGCTGGTCAGCATGATATTATCCGGTCCCACATCCCGGTGAAGATAACCATACCCGTGAACCTGTGTAAGAGCCATCCCTGCTGCTTTTATGATTTTTCCCGCCTCTGCAGGAGACATTGCCTTTATGCCCCTGCACCTCATGTAATCCCTTAACGTATGCCCCTTAAGCATCTCCATAACCAGATATACAGTCCCGTTTTCCGGAAAAAAATCCCTGACATTGACCACATCCGGTATTTTTTGCAAGTTAACTAATCTCTCTGCCTCATCGTAAAAAGTCTTCATGCCGTGCTGGTAGAACCTCCCCTTCTCAGGACTCTCCGGCACAATCTGATTCCCCTGGGGCATCCTCACGGCCCACTCACCTGGAAAATATTCCTTAACCGCCGTCCATTCCCTCCCCGCCAGGTCAAATGCCGCATATGTAATACCAAAGCCCCCGATCCCCAGTACATGCTCCACAGAGTATCTGCGGTGCAGTATAACCCCCTTTGGCAAAACCGATTTCATGCCCTATCCTCCGTAATCAACAGTTCCTTACTAATTCGGCACATGGAACACGAACTTCTCTCTTCCTGCCGTGATCACATCCCCGTCAAGGAGCATCCTGCGGTTCGTCATCTTCACCCCATTGACAAATGTACCGTTCGTAGAATCCAGATCCGTAATATAACACCCCATCTTATTTACCTCAATCACAAAATGCTGCTTTGACAAACGGTCATCATCAAAATAGATATTGCAGATATTGGAGCGCCCGATAAAAAGGCTGCCCTCCACATCCCACTCTACATCCTTAATCGCCCCCGCCCGGTCCGTAATAGTCAGCCGGATCAATTTCCGGTCTGCCTTCACCAGCTCGTCCGGATCCACGTCCACCTTCACTTCCTTCTTGTGGATGATCCGGATCACAATCAGTCCGATCACCACGACTAAAAGAAACAGCCCGATCCACCAGTACGACCTGATGGCTTTCTTAATGGCGTCTGCCCTGGCGCTTCTCCCTTCTGTCACTGAAAATTCAGCCGTCTCATCCATGGCATTTTCATCCTGGGACTGATCCCGGATTCCGCTGCATCTTACGGTGTAATTGTCTGTATAAAAATCCTCCTTCATGGTCAGCGTAATGTTTACGGTATTTCCTTCTGCCACAGCATTTACCGATTCAATGGGCCACACCTTCCCGTCTTCCGTTTCTCCTTCCTCTCCTTCTTCCTTCTTACTTCTCACAGAATACCGGGACAACTCATTGACATCAGCAAGATTCACGCCATACTCATCCTCTATGGAAAATGTAATGGTATTCCCATTGACTACACTGACCTCCCCGGTAATGTACGGTGCACTCTCATCCTTTACATAATCGGAATAGTCAAGAGATACCTCATTGGCCGCGGTACCGTTTACTGCCAGTTTAAGCTTCTCTTTCCCCACCGTCTTATTCGTAGGCGCCGCCAGGTTTACCACATAAGTCTCCTTCTTTAAAATGCGGTTAATGGCAGAGAACGCCTTTTTCACACTCTCCGCCTTCGTATTCGTACTGCAGTCATAGTAATAGCCCCGGCATGTCTTTTCCGCCAGGATCTTATTCTTCGTGTAAGACACCTTCTTGTCCGTCCCACTGGTCTGCCGGTGAAGCAGCACGCCATAGACCGGAACAGAAGCATTCTTCACTTCCTTTTCCGTGGAAACCTTGTCAATATCCTTTCCTTTTGAATCGTCCTCTCCATCCGTAATCAGCAGAACAACCGTCCTCATCGAAGGGGAAGCCTGTCCTGCAAGCACCTCATTGAGCGAACGGTACAATACTGTCATACTGTTAGCCGTGTTCATGTATTTTATCTTTTGAATCCTTTTGCAGTCATTACGGACACTCTTTTTACTAGATACCCTTTCGGTTCTTTCAAAAACCGTTTTCTTTTCTCCGGCTCCACTGGTTGTCCCCACGGTATAGAGAAGCATCTTGTCCTGATCTCCCAAAGATTTTCTCATCCTGATGAGCTGTTTTTTCGCTTCTTTAAACTGCTTTTCATTAACAGAACCCGAATTATCCAATAGGATCATATAACAGATTCCCTCGCCGCTCTTGTCAAACCGGACAATCTCTCCGTTCTGTGTCAGATTTACTCCGCCTGCCGTACCGGTGACAGCAACTGAATCATTCATCTGCTGCCCTGTCATATAGACCTTTGCATTTGGAGCCTTCCCCATAGCCTGCTCTGCCAGATACGGGGACTTAATAGATGCCGCATATACGGTCCCCATCCTCCCTCCGGCAAGTGCCAGGACGCACACTGTTAAGATTAATAAGATTCGCTTTCCCATGATCTTCCCTCCCTGCAGAATGGTATAAACATGAATTCCGTTTCACCGATCAGAATCCGGCTGCCCTCCTTAAGCTTCGCCGGGGTATCCACCATCTGGCCATCCAGATATACCATATTTCCTCCCTCTGGCGAAAGATAGAAGCCGTTCCCCTTCGGGTCGTATACAATGGAACAATGCTTATCTCTTGATATGGTCTTATCATCAACCAACATCACATCCATGGACATACTCCTCCCCACAAAGTTCTGCCCCGCATGCAGCCGGTAATCCTTTCCCCGTTCTCCGCCATTCATACAGACCAGCCATCCGGTAACAGGCTGTATGGCAGTGAGGCCGAAAAACCCAAAGGAAATTGTCTTATCATCATCGCTGTCCTGTGCCTGCTCCTTAAAAACCGGCAGCGCAGTTCCAATGGAATCCCCAATAATCGCACCCAGTTCCTCACCAAGTGAACGGTCGGCTGCCATGATAGAGATGGTTCTGTCATCCTCCTCCACATCATCCAGCCGGATTCCCAGCCTTTCGCTCTCCTGCAGGCAGTGGGGACACATCTTATTCACTGACGAATCATACCAGTGACCCTTATTGCACTTTACAATCATTCCTTCTCATTTCCTTTCCGCAGCAATTCCATGTCTTATATCACCTTACAAATACAGCAATCGCTGAATAATTATCCATATTTGTGCCCCGCCCGTTTTCAAGCACGATCTTTTCCATAGCGCCTAGCCACTCCCTGGCGTTCTTTGCTTTCTTCAGGGTTCTGCACATCATCTTTTCATCAATCAGCTCCCAGAACCCGTCACTGCACAGAAGGAAGCTGGTATGCCTTGTAACCGGCACCGGCCCTGTCATCTGATACTTAGGACTGTCCCATTCCGCCCCCATAACGCGAAGCAGCCTGTTGCGGTCCTCATGCTTCCGGATATCCTTCTCTCTAAGATCCCCCCGGCTTACCATCATCTGAGGCACACTATGATCCAGAGTCCTTAATATATACTTTCCTTTTTCAAAATAATAGATTCTCGAATCCCCCACATGCCCAAGTCTTGCCTGATCTCCCGAAACAGTCAGACAAGTCAGCGTAGTCTTCATCGCCTCGCCTGCATTTTCCTGGATCTGCTTCTGGAGCAGCCCTGCCTGCGCCTGCATAATGCTGTCTTCAATGGTAAACGACTGCTCCAGAGACCGCTTCATCCTCTCCACCACATAACGGGATGCCGCGTCTCCCCTTCCATGTCCGCCAAGACCGTCACACAGGATAAACCCAAGCCTGTCCGGCGTGGCCAGAATGCCAAGAAAATCCTCATTCACAGCACGCTCACCCCTGCCCGTCAGACTGCTGTAATCAATATTCAGCTCCAATGCCATATTTCCCTCCTAACCTGGATAAACCAGAATAGCGCCACACAAAATTTTGCCATTTGGTGCAAGAAATTGCTTTTGAGTACCCAAAACCTCTTCACAATTACATACACTGTGCCGCCCCTTCGCAGGCCTGCACAATAGCTAGAATTACAAATACGATTACTAATACATATTTTAAAGCATACATAATGCTCTATTGGCAGATTGTAATATTTGGCAAACTTAGTGATATATCTGGCAAACCTAATGATATATCTGGCTGCGAATATCTAAACATTACAAGGCTTTCGTAGAGTATCCTACTCTGCGAAAGTAAATCTGAGAAATCTGAGCTAAATTTTCAGTTAATTCCCTTTATATTTTATACTTTGGCATTTCGTTTGTCAACAAAATGCGCCAATACATTTCCAAAAATTACATATATTTCTAAAAATTTACATATTTTGCTTTAGTAAATTTTCTATTGCCGTCATTTTCGCCGTCAAAAAGGATTCCTGCAGAACTGATGTATACAGGAAATTTCTAGAAGGAGAGGAATACATGTCTTTTATCTATTCGCCGTCAAATTTTCCGTCAGGAAGTTCTGCGTATACTATTATAGCCCATAAAAAACGGTTATTTCGCAGAGTAGGATACTCTACGAAATAACAGACAATTATTTCACTATAATACATTTGTTCCCTCTGGAACGAAATACCTCTTCAAAGCTTTCCCGGCTATACACTGCTTTCCCCGCAATCGGATCTGCAACAATCACCTCATCTGGAGTATACCCGATCAGCACTGCCCCGTGGTCATTACTACCCCACTCGACATACCCTCCCGATTCTGTATACCAGCCCTCTATCACGGTTCTCTCCTCCATATCAATCGTAACCCACACAACTACAGGCATATTCTCACTAACCCATTGATAAACCTCACACACAGAAGCACCTGTCTTATCCTCTGCCCTCAGCGTACTGTGGATACTGTCAAGATACCTGTCTGCAGCCGCCTTAATTGCCTCCGATCCACAAATATATCCTTTCTCTGTCGCAGGATCACCCACAAAATACCGTTCCAGATCCGCCCCGTGCAGATCCCCATTCTGATCAAAATAAAACTCTGCCGGAACTGTCGGAAGATACTTCTCCGCCATAGTCCCCTTATCAACATCCAGTCCATAATAATTCAGCACCATTGTCAGCGATGTAATCTCACACCCTGTCGGCAGCTCCGGTTCCTGCCTTATCACCTTAAAATCCCTGATCAGATGCTCCCCGTCCTGCAGCCTCCGTGCCATGTCCTCCTGCGTCCATGCCTTCTGTTTATTGTAATCATATTCCTCCTGCCCTTCCCCATCCTGTTCCTTCACAGTCCCTCCCTCTGCATTTCCAGGCCCTACAGCATTCTGCTCCACTTCCTCATATGCCTCCATTGCCCCGGAACCTGCCGGCACTGCCTCCATATACATACTCAGGAAAATAATACCAAATAGCACAGCACCAGTTACAATCTCCATAATCCACTCCAGCGATATCTTCATAGGCCATTCGAATCCTCTTTCTTTTAAATAATTTTTGCCCTGATAAAATTAAGAGCTTTATTCATTATAGCATACCAACACGCAATCGGGGACAGGGTAATTTTCAATTGGGGACGGGGTAAAATTAATTTTACCCCGTCCCCAATTGAAAGTTCCCAGATTCCATGCTACAATATTGTTATATTTTGAATTACATTCCAAATTTTTCGCCCACCATCAACCAAAAGGAGGAAACCTGACATGAATTATATTTCAAGAGCCCTGGAAAACCGGCTGCGCAGATATGAAAAAACCTATAAAGCCGTCCTGGTAACAGGAGCGCGCCAAGTAGGGAAATCCACTTTATTAAAGAAACTATTTCCTGACAGGGCATACGTCTCTTTGGATGATCCTTTTATGGAACAACAGGCAAAAGAAAACGGGGACATGTTTTTGACACTGAACCCTCCTCCTGTGACGATCGACGAAGTCCAGAGGGCAAAAGAATTATTTCGTTATATTAAAATTAAATGCGATGAAAGTGAGGAAAAGGGCTTATTTTTCCTCTCCGGTTCACAACCTTTTCATTTAATGCAGAATGTATCAGAATCTCTGTCTGGCCGGATCGGAATCATTGAACTTTCCGGCTTATCTATGCGTGAATGTATGAATGATGCTTTTAACAGGCATTTCCTCCCTACGCTGGAATATGCAGCAGAACGGAAAAAAACTCTGCAAAAGCCGAAAAACATCTGGAAGATCATCCATACGGGCGGATACCCTGAACTTCAGGAAAAGGAGAAGGAATGGAACGCATTCTACGCAGACTATGTAAGAACATATATAGAAAGAGATGTCAGAGAACTTGCAGCGGTACAGGAACTTAACGTCTTCAGGCAATTTATGATCGCTGCTGCCGCAAGGACTGGAGAAATTTTAAACTATTCCTCCATAGCATCCGAGATTGGAAAAGACGTAGGGACAGTAAAAAACTGGATCTCTATTTTAGAATCATCAGGGATCATCTATCTCTTAGAGCCGTACACCTCTTCTATTTTAAAAAGAGCAATCAAGTCACCTAAGCTTTATTTCAGAGATACAGGCCTTGTCTCCTATCTCACAAGATGGCTGACGCCGGAAACCCTGGCTTACGGAGCAATGAGCGGTCCTATATTCGAAACATTTGTTGTATCCGAAATATTAAAATCATTCTCCAACGAAGGCCTGGACTACCGCCATTTTGTATCTTATTACCGTGGACGGGATAAGAAAAAGATAAAAGAAAATGGAGAAATACAGGAGCTTGAAAAAGAAATTGATCTGATAATCGAGGAAAACGGAACCCTGTATCCAGTAGAAATCAAAAAAAATACACAGGCAAAAGCAATTATGACATCAACATTCGATATTTTAGATCAGATTCCCGGGAAAAAAAGAGGAATGGGCACAGTCGTATGTAACTGCCCCGATGCAGGCATACTCAGAGAAAATATACTGCAGATACCTGTATGGTATATCTAAAACGCTGAACGGGGACGGGGTAAAATTAATTTTACCCCGTCCCCATTTACTCAATTACTTTACTTTTTTAAGTGTCTTCCATTTTCCATATTTTCCATAGTAAGTTACACCACCTACCTTTTTATAAGCACGCATCCTTACTTTGAAAGACTTGCCAGATTTCAGTTTTTTGATTGTTTTTGTCACAGATTTTCTGCCTTTCACTCTAACTTTCCTTGTCTTCCCGTTATGCTTATATTGGAACTGGTACCCATCGTTGTCTTTTGCCCCATTGCTGCCTTTGATGGTCACCTGCCCTTTTTTGTTGGATTTCAGGGATTTTACACTGGCTGTTTTGGGGATCACATAAAAGGTTGTTTTTTTGCTCGCTGCTTTATATTCCTGAGTCTCCGCGGCTTTTGCAGTAATGACTACTTTTCCGGCTCTGACAAACCTGATCGCGCCGCTGGTCTTTCCAACTTTTGCTATTTTTGAGTTGGAGGAGCTGAAAGTAACGTTTGTCCTGGCGCCAGTGACCACCTGTGTCAGCCTGGATCCAGCCTTTACTTCCAGCCGTTTCCCGTTTGAGTCATATTTGCTTCTGAGTTCCTGAGATGCTTTGGCTGGTGTGATGGGTGGATACATCTGCTTTTTTACAGTTACGGTTATATTTTGGGTTATATTTTCGATCACATAGGTTCCGTCTCCATCGGGAGCCAATACAGCGTCTCTGGCTTTTACGACCAGCCTGCTGCTGTCATTTCCTGTGTTTTTAATATAGCGGAAGGTGTAACTTTCCCCGTACCTGCCCCTTCCTGGCACTGGATTCTGGCTTTCATCAAGCGTATACCCTTCTGCCTGCGGAACCGTAATCTGGAACTGGGTATACAATGGGAACGTATAGCAGATCGTCAGATCTCCATCACTGCCGACAGATTTTTCTGTAATATTTTCTCCATTCACCGCAACTTCTGTGGAAGCTGTGAACTGATGGGCGTCTTTGGCGCGCAGCACCGCCCGAAACTGGTGTTTCTTTCCAAAATCGGCAATCTTGTCGTCATTTTCATCGTTCAGCCAGCTGCAGTCAGATATATAGTATTGATCGGATTCTATCTCCGTAAGGTCCGGCAAGGCTTCTCCGGCTGACGGCTCATCCACCAAAAGAGAGATCTCAGAAATCTCTTCTATTGGAATGTCTGCCTGTCTGCAGATGGAATAGGTAATGTTCTGTTTGCCTCCGCCCTCATAGAGCATGGCAATATAATAGCTCCTGCCTCCGAACATTCCATAGTCCAGACTATTGCCCCACGTATCATACAGTTCGATGTTTGCAGCATCATAGATTCTGATAGTATTATAATTATCACATTTGAATCGGTAAACTGCAGACTCAGATGGAGTAAACGAGAAAATCAGATAGGAGGCTCCTTCATCTACAACAGTCTGTTTTTCTTCTTCTGCTGTCAGTTGTATGGAATCCTCAGCGGTGAATCTCCGTTCTGCGCCAAACGCGTGCTCTATAGTATATCCCATATAGCTGACCGACACTGTCTTTGACGGATCTAAAGAAGAAGTCAGTTCGCCGCCATAGCCTTCCGTATCTGGCACTGTGAGCGCGGCTGTATGTTCAGTTGCTTCCACTGTCTGCGTTTTTCCATCCTTGTAAGCGATCTGTACCTTCATGCCATATAGATCGGCAGATTCTTCAAATGGATAGAATTCTGTCTTTTCCGGTTCTTGGAGGATCTGTATGGATTCTATGGGATCTTCCTTGACCGTAATGGGGATCTCGGCACTTTTCCCCATATAGGAGACTACGACCGCATTCCCTGTTCCCGGCTGGATATTGTCTCTGTCTTTCAGGTCACCCCGGATATCGTATTCGTTATGTTTCTTCCAAAGATCCCCCTGTGGGATCTGATCCCATGTGACAGTTTCTTCATTCCTCCCATCATTGTACTGGATTTTTACGGAAATTTGCCCCAGTGGCCAGATGATCCTTTTTCCTGCCTGAACCTGATATTGATAAGGCTTCCAGTCTTTCCATGGGCTGCTCACGATATCTATGGATGCCACGGGGCCTGGCGCATGAAATTGAACCGGAAATTCGGATTCTGGCTGCCCATCATACGTATAGATGAGCGCATTATCAGCTTTGTCTTTGTCTGCGTAGCTGTTACCGGATTCATCTGTGGTCGTATATTTCCATCTGACGGACAGGGTTTTCCCGAAGAGCTCCGCTTTATATCCACTCCCTACATCCGCTGTAATTGTTCCTGTGCGTTCCCAGCCATTGTTATAGGTAACCTTGTATTCCGTGCCCGCGATGCTCAATTCCTTGACAGGTATCGGATCCGTTTCAAAATCGTACCAGGTATCCTTCGAGGCTTTGGTAACCTCCAACTTTTGCACTTCCAGTTCGGAAATCGAAGATATGGCAGAACTCAGGCAACAGGTAAATTCTCCCTTAGTTCCAAAATTACGATGTGACACAACGAAATAGTAATTCTTGCCTGCACTCAATTCCTCGGAAAGACGGAACTGCTTATTATCGCCTCCATCACCGTTTTCAGCAATCAGGTTATTCCCTTCATAAAGTTCGGCATAATTCTTCACACTAGTTTCACTGTAGCTAAAGAAATGGTAGGTTTTCGTTTCAGATGGACAAAAGGAATATATGCAGTATGGCTGTTCTTCTGTCACAATCGTGGAATAATTCCCCTCATCTTTTATTTCTGCAGGTGCTGCTGTTTCAAAATCTGGCTTCTGAAGAGGGATTGTGCATTGCTCATTTCCGTATGTAATCAGCAATTCACGGTCTGCGTACCCGCCAATTAAGGATGACTCGATGGTTCCATTGTCTGCTTCAAATGTATCGGTGTGCTCATTGATAGAGATTGTATCTGCTGTGCCATCCGTATATTGAATGGAAAGTTCCATGCCGCAGAGGTCAATCGTTCTGTCACGAACACTGAAATACGTGATCTTATCTGGGTTTTTCACAACTTCTATTGATTCTACAGATTTTTCCGCTGCATATACGGTATCTGACGCAAGTATGCCGGGCGGCGCCGCTGTGGCGAATAATGATACCACAAGTAAAGCTGCAAATATTTTTTTATAAATGCTCCCTTTCATAAATTGCTCCTCTCTTTTTTTTGATCTTACTTTCCACGTCTCCAATCCTGGACGCAGCCCACTACGCCTGCATTTTTTGACCTGCACACTTGGACAAATATCCTGCGCAATCTGCACAATTATTTTCCTACAGTTCCTAAACTGGCAAACTTGCCGCGCAGCAGAGGAATCAGTACGCCGCCTACAGAATTGCCGAAGGTCATGACAAGTACATAGCCGAAGGTTTTCATACTCCACGCGCCCGCGATCGAAAAATTGTCTGGCTCGTTCCATAAAGGCGATGAACTTCTCCGGCTCGAACACAGCCTGGGTCTGGAAGTAGTCACAGCCGGCCAACACCTTTCGCTCCATTTTTGCCAGCTGCGCATCTATAGAATCACTGCAGGGAGACACCACCGCGCCCTTGGCGAACTTCGGGGGCTCTCCGACCAGCGGATTGCCGCCCAGGTCCACGCCTGACTCCAATTGACATACGGTGTGAAGCAGTGAGACGGAATCCAGATCAAACACAGGCTTGGCGCCAGGGTGATCGCCCAGACTGGTATGGTCACCCGTAAGACATAGAATATTTTCAATACCGAACATGGCGGCACTCAAAAGATCAGACTAGAGTGCAATCCTGTTCCGATCCCGGCAGGTCAGCTGATAAATCGGCGTAAGCCCGGCATCCAGCAGCTGCCTGCACACCGCCAGGCTGCCCAGTCGCATCACAGAGGACTGGTTATCAGTGACATTGACCGCCGTAATGCCGCCCAGGTACTCTTTGGCCTCTTCAATCAGGCCGTCGATATGTATGCCCTTGGGAGGGCCAACCTCCGCCGATACCACAAATTCACCGCGGTCAAATAATTCCGTAATCTTCATTGTCCTTTCCTCCTCATCCAGTTTTTTCCATCTGTAGGTTGGATGTTCCCTGGAGCCTCCAACCCACAGATGGAGATTTTTTGAAGGTTCCCTTAGGAACTGTAGGAAAACAAGTTATACAGATTGTATTTCCATACAGCTCCTTAGCGTGGTTTGTCTGCGTCGATTGCGAAATTGCGGTACACGTCTGCACAACGTCCGCACTTGATACATTCTACGGCGGTGGTGTGATCAGTCTCACAGGCGATAATGCCATTTGTAGCCTTAATAACAGGGACGTCCAGTTCCGTCTGGGGGATTCCCATCATAGGCCCGCCCAGCTTCACAGTTACGTCATCGCCCACGATGCCGCCGCAAAAATCTAAAATCTCCTGAACAGAAGTGCCGACCTTGACGATGAAGTTGCCAGGACTACGTACCCGCTCGCCGGTAACACACACCACCCGCTCGACCGGCGGCATACCAAGCCGAATCGCATCCGCGATGGCTTTGGAAGAACTGACGTTGCTTACCACAGCGCCGGCGTCAGCCGGCAGTCCGCCTCTGGGTACCGAACGGCCCAAAACCTTCTTGATCAGCATCTTTTCCGCGCCTTGTGGATATTTTGTACGGGCAGCCATGACCTCTATGTTTTCATAGCCTTTCGTCTTCTCCTGCAGCATGGCGATCCTCCAGCCGCCCCAGCTTCGCCAGCCTCTGCTGGATCTTCTCCCAGGCACAATCCTTCGTAGGATCTGCCTCGCACTTGCCGTCCTTTGCGCCACCGCATTGACCGTTCAACAGACTCTTGGAGCAGTCAACGACAGGGCATTACCGCCTGTGACGTTCAGGTAGCACTGGGCGCAGGCATCGCAGGCCTTCGGGGTGAGGGCCCTGCCGTGATGCCCCCGGCAGGGAATGGAATCACTGGCAGCAAACACCGGAAGCTGTACGATATCGGCCACAGTCTGGATGCCCAGCCCGCAGGAAATGACAAACACGCTCTCGGTTCCCGCCGGAACAATATCACAAAGCCTGCGGGGAGTCTGGGTCTTGTTGCACAGAAAATCGACCCGAACCGCACCGGTAACATTCTTGCCGGCAGTCCTAGCAAGCTCTGCAAACTCGTTGCATTCCGGCTCGTCTACGGACGTAAATTCCTTAAAGCACTTGTTACAGGCAACGACAAAGATATGATCCGTGCCGGACAGTGTCTGGATAAGCTCCTCAGATGATTTGAGTCTGTACTTCGTATAATCTTCCAAACTATCACCCTCCTTTACAATGAGCTGTTTTTATTTATTAAAATAATTCTACTTCACTGAACAGCTGATGTCAATATTGAAAGGCCTTAAGTATACGTAGTTTCAGCAAAATCGTTACTATTCGGACTGACCGTTAGATTTCATATTTTCGCTCCTTACATATCGGTAATATCTCTTAGGCGTTTGCGAAACGCTAGAACCCGTATAAATACGGGATTCTCTTTGTTACA
>CAPEBR010000056.1 GCA_948602995.1 uncultured Dorea sp. | reverse complement strand
TGTGCTCTTCCGATCTGGATGTTCCGGCTCCGATATCCACCATGACCAGGTTGAGGAGCCTTAAGTTTTCAGGAATCGCCGCGTTGATTGCGGCAATGGGCTCCAGAGTAATACTGACTACATCCAGATCAATCTTTTGCATGGTTGTATACAGGCTTTCCACTACCTCACTGGGAAGGAAGGTTGCAATCAGGTCTGCCTTAATCGTCTTCCCCCGGTGATCTTTCAGACTGGAGATCATATACTGATCCAGGTAGTACTGGCAGACCGTATAGCCTACCAGATAGAACCGCCTGGAATCATCTTCTGAGGCAGTTTCCTGTTCAAAGAGCTGCTCCGCCCGTCCAATTGCACCTGCTTCCAGGCGGCTGATCATTTCATCGTCAATTAGCTGGGGGCCGGGAAGCGTCATCTCGAAGTCTGCGCGTTTTGTCCTGAGAGCCCGTCCGGCGGCTGCAACGCAGACACGGCTCAGCCGGAAGCCAAGCTTATCCTCCAGCTTTGCCTTGACCTTTCCGGCCAGCATGGATACTTTCTCTATATTTTCAATCTGTCCGTCAATCATTGCCCGCTGTGTGTGTTCTTCCTTTTCAATGGCAACAATGTCGACCTTTCCGTCTATTACAGTTCCGACGATTCCGATAATGCTGCGCGTTCCGATATCCAGGGCAAATATGGTATGCTCTGGCTGAAGCCCGGTGGTTATATCTTGTTCTTTCGCCATGATGATTCCTCCTTGCAAACTGTAGCTTATATGTTACCGGGATGAGCAGTAACACTTACGTTTTATTATATTAAAAGTAAGGCTCAATGTAAATCTTTTTCTTCGAAAGGTTATATTGCTGTCTCATATGCTTTCATGATATACTGCTTTTGACAGCGAAGAAGGAGTAGATGAAAATGATTCAGATTGTGGAGGATGACCGCGCGCTGGGCGAGGGGATTGTCCTGGCGCTTAAGGAGCCGGGGATGGAGTTTGTGTGCCATGGAAGCGTAAAGGAGGCATTGGCTGCATTTGAGAGAGTTCTTCCAGAGCTTATTATACTGGATGTAAATCTTCCGGACGGAAGCGGATACGATTTCCTGAAGGAGGTGAGGAAACGCTCACAGGTTCCGGTACTGATTCTTACCGCAAATGATATGGAGATGGACGAGGTGACGGGGCTTACCCTGGGAGCGGACGACTATATGACAAAGCCTTTCAGCCTTGCGGTTTTAAGAGCAAGGATACAGGCTCTTCTACGAAGAGGGAAGGCTAAGGGGACGGCTCTGTATGAGGAGGGGGAGTTCATGTTTGACTTTGACAGTCTTGTTTTTACGCGGAAGGGTCTGGAGGTTGCTTTAAGTGTCAATGAACAGAGACTGTTAAGGCTGCTTATAGAAAACCGGTGCAGAGTTCTTACAAGAGGAGTGCTGACAGACCGGCTGTGGAGTGACGGAGGGGACTATGTGGACGAGAATGCCCTCTCGGTAACAGTAAAGCGCCTGAGGAGCAAGCTTGAGGACAAAAGGGACGGCATTTCCTATATCCAGACAGTATATGGGCAGGGATATATGTGGAAACGGGAGGAGCAGGTATGATAGGAAGGAAGACTCTGAACCGGCTGGAGACTATGCTGGATGATGCCATTGACGGAACCTTTCAGGAATCAGATTATGATGAGAGTGTGCTCTCCAGGATTGAGTGTAAATGGAAGCGGTTCCTGGGGGCATCTGCCTTTTCCAGAGAGGCGGTGGAGAGGGAAAAGAATTATGTAAAGGAGTTTGTGTCTGATATTTCCCATCAGACGAAGACACCCATGGCGAACATCCGGCTGTACACAGAGCTTTTAAGGGAAGGTCTTACTGCACCAGGCGGCGAATCGGGAGAAAACGGGGAGCAGAATATGCGGCTTCTGCGGGAGATCGAAAGGCAGACGGAGAAGCTGGAATTCCTGATCCAGTCACTTACGAAGCTGTCCCGCCTGGAGAGTAATATTGTGGAAGTAAAGCCATGCATGCAGGGAATAGGAGAGCTTATAGAGGCAGCACTGGCAGATGTGCGCCCTCTGGCCAAGAAAAAGGATATTGAGCTTATCAGTCTGTCGGAGGGTGAAGAGAAGGCGTGCTTTGATATGAAATGGACAAAGGAAGCTTTGGGAAATGTCCTTGACAATGCAATAAAATATTCGCCCCCTGAAAGCCAGGTGACGGTATCAGTTACAAGATACGAGATGTACACGGCTGTTTCTGTCAGAGACAGAGGCATGGGGATTAAAGAAGAGGATACGGCGAAGATTTTCGGAAGATTTTACCGTGCAAAGACAGTGCATCAGGAGGAGGGAGTAGGGCTTGGCCTTTATCTTGCCAGGGAAATTATAAGAAGAGAGAGCGGATATATTAAGGTGAAGTCAAAGCCTGGAAAAGGGGCAGAATTTACTATATATCTGCAGAACGCCAGATAACAGGCAATCTTACAATTAGACTAGTATAAACAATTTAAATACCAGTTGTATTCTAAATCCATATCCCCTATAATTAAGCACAGGAGGTGTAAACCATGAACGTAGTAAGAAAAGAAGACATCTATACAATAGAAGATATTCATGCTTTGCCAGAGGGAGAACGTGCTGAGCTGATTGACGGACAGATTTACTATTTGGCAGCACCAACCAGGACACATCAGAGGCTTGTACATTTCTTTGATAAGACGATAGGAAACTATATTGATTCCCAAAATGGAAACTGTGAAATCTATCCTGCCCCATTTGCCGTTTACCTCAATGAGGATGATTACAATTATGTAGAACCAGATGTATCTGTTATATGTGATTCATCTAAACTTGATGAAAAAGGCTGTCATGGGGCACCTGACTGGATTATTGAGATTGTGTCATCTGGAAGCAGATCAATGGATTATTATAAGAAATTATTCAAATACCGTACTGCCGGTGTTAAAGAATATTGGATCGTAGACTCAGAGAAGAACCGGATTACAGTTTATAATTTTAAACAGGATAATATGAATGAATATTCTTTTGGTGACGATGTCCCTGTAGGAATATATGAGGGATTTTCAATAAAGGTATCATAGATAGTGGATTATAGCCAGTCCTAGCTGTGGACTGGCTATTTTTTTGCACGGATAAAGTCTAAAAAGATCTAAGGTATCAAAAGCAGTCTGCTTTAGTGCATGGTTTTCATCAGTTCAGTCAGAAGATGTCTTTGATCTGATGACAGATAACTCCATTGCCTTAATAACGCTTCCTGTTCAGCAGAAAGCGATACCATACTGCCGTCGCTGAAAAACTGGCTTAATGTAATCCCGAAGGTCTCACAGATTGCTTCTAATGTAGCGATGCTGGGCACAGTATTGCGATGGAATATATTTGCGATAGTTGAAGCAGGTAATTTGGATTCTTTTACCAGACGGTATTCGCTCCAGTCTCGTTCTTTTGTTAGTTTCTTGATTTTCTGAGGTACATCCATTATTGCCACCGCCTTTGGATATTTTTTATATTCTTCTTTCATGCTTTTTATAGTTCTATTTTAACTTTCATTAAGAATACAAAATAGAACTTAATATAGTTGCAAAAGCACTCTCAAAGTAGTATTATGTTTTATAAAGTTATTTATTCAGAAAAGTCAAAAGTAAAGAAAGCATTTGGCTATATGAAAATAAACAGAAGGAGACGATTCATAAAAATGAAAAAGAGGTTAGTTACATGGATTTTGGGTGCGTTTTTTGCGGTAGCTATGGTACCTGCGGTTTGTGTCAGCGCCAGTGAGGAAGATTTTTCATCAGAAAATATTAAGTCCGGGCAGCAGAACCCCAAAAGTACAACGGTTGAAAATGTGGAAGGGGATCCGATTGACGAGATGGTTCCCGGTGAGGAGCCGTCTGAAAATCTGGACATATATGAGCCGGAAGTAAAAGAGCCCGAGGATGAAGAGATTCCAGAATCAGATATGGAGGAACAAAAGCCTGAAGCGGCAGATGCGGAAAGTAAAGAAGAAACTCCTGTTCCGGATGGGGTTCTTGTTCCGGACGAGGCTCCAGTTCCGGATGGGATTCCTGCTCCGGACGAGATTTTACAGGATGAAGAACTGCAGCATGATGTTGAAGAAACTGTGGAGGAGATTATAAAGGAGAACGGTACTGATTCTCAGACAGATGATGTAAGTACGGATACGGAGCCGTCATATAAGTCTGAGTTTGTTAAGACGAGTGAGGGAACCTTTTATTATGATGCAGAGGGAAAAAAAGTAACAGGACAGCAGAAGATAGGGGATCACTATTATTATTTTGACAGTAATGGGAAAATGCAGACCGGATTCCTTACAAGTGGAAAAAAGAGATATTACTATGATGAAGACGGCCGCATGGCAATCGGCGAAAAGACCATAGGAAAGTATAGATATTACTTTAAAAGCGATGGTTCCACTTATACAAGCTGGAGAACAAAGAGTAAGAATAAATATTATTATGACAGCGAAGGCCGTATGTCTGTCGGCAGTAAAAAGATCGGGAAGAATTTGTATTATTTCAAGAAAAATGGGGTAATGCATAAAAACGGATTTTATACTGACAAAAAGAATAAATATTATGCCGATAAGAAAGGCCGTCTGATCACCGGAACAAAGAAAATTGGGAAATATACATATTACTTCAGAAAAACTACAGGGGTAATGCAGAAAGGCTTTTTGAAAAGGGGAAAAAGCACGTATTATTTTGATGGTAAGGGGCATCGTGTAAAAGGTGCGAAAAAAATAAAAGGGAAATGGTATTATTTTGAAAACAATGGAAAAAGAACAAAGTCAAAGGCTAAAATCTATGCGATAAAGGTATTAGATAAGCTTGGCTGGAGCCTGCGTACCGCATTTCATTATTCTGCCCACAGCTTAAGATATGTTTCTACCGGATGGCCGCCGAAAGGCAGCTCCCATGCAGATTGGTATGCGATGCGGGGATTTGAAAATAAAAGCGGGAACTGTTATGTTATGGCAGCAGTCTTTGTGCAGATGGCGCGTGTATTGGGGTACAGCGCATACCTGGTAGAGGGAAGTGTGCCGAGCATCAGCGGAGGGTATACTCCTCATGGCTGGTGTGAGATTGTGGTGAAAGGAACGATGTATGTCTGTGACCCGGATTTCACACACGAGACGGGAAGAAACGGTTATATGATTCGCTACAGACAGCCGGGAACATGGGTTTATGCGGCTTACAGAAGGGTAAAATAGGGTAACTACTCAGTAGGCCTGCGCATTTACAAAATAGGTTAACTATGAGCGGACGGTTCGTCCGTGAATAGTCACTAAAATAGCAAGAAAGACGGACGAAGGAGAAGAAAAAGCATGAAGTTTAGAAAGAAAAGTATTCTGTATTTGCTGTTAGTATTGGCGGCGGTTCTTTTTGCGGGCTGCAGCAGCAACAAGCCGGAAAAAGAGCCGGGGGAAAAACAAGAGAAACAGGAGAAGCAGGAGGAAAAGGAACCAAAGCTTAAGGCGGTTGGAACAGAGAGCACTGACGGATATATGGTGAAGCTTAAAAATGTTACCGGTCAGGATGTTACTGGAGTGGCAATTAAGGATATGGATGCTAAGACATTTCCTGAAAATATGTTAGCGGACGGAGATGTGTTTGCAGCAGACGAGGAAAGAAACTTGTTCTGGAGGCCGGATACGAATCTTCAGGCATTAGAAGAGGAGATGGATCCGGATGAAAAAGTAGTGATACCGGGATGGGATGTAAGTATTACTCTTGCGGACGGTAATTCCTTTATTCTCCATGCGTTTCCTTTTGAGGAGATGAAAGAGGGAGAACTTCATGTAGAGGATGGCGTAGCTTTCGTGACCTATACCTGCAACGTGAATACGAAAGAAGCTGAGATTATGGTGAAAAAGCAGGAAGAGGAAGAGAAAAAGAAAGCAGAAGAAAAGGCAAAGAAGAAAGCAGAAGAAAAGGCGAAGAAGAAAGCAGAAGAAAAGGCAAAAAAAGAAGCTGAGGAAAAAGCGGCGGCGGAAGCGGCAGCCGCAGAAGCAGCAGCGGCAGAGGCTGCCCGGCAGCAACAACAGCAACAGCAGCCTGCGCAGTCTTCTGAGCAGTGTATCGGCGGCGGTGGATTGACCTATTAAAAGAAAGGATGAAATGGGGTCTGATATATGTTATATGCTGGCCCCATTTGCGGAAATAGAGAATGGTATTTAGTTCATTAACATTTGTATGTGTTTTTTTACCGGTTACTTTCTTACTGTATCATGTGATTCCCACGGTGAAATGCAGGAATATCCTGCTGATTATAGCGAGCCTTATTTTTTATGCGTATGGGGAACCGGTTTATGTCCTGCTGATGATTGTAAGTAC
Source organism: uncultured Dorea sp. (assembly GCA_948602995.1). GTDB lineage: Bacteria > Bacillota > Clostridia > Lachnospirales > Lachnospiraceae > CAPEBR01. The sequence continues at coordinate 12,270 of CAPEBR010000056.1, read as the reverse complement.
CATATGTAATTACATTTTTGGCCTGATGATGGAGACAGAGAAAAAGAAAGCAGTTTTGGCGGCAGCGGTGATTGTGAATCTGTCACTTCTTGGCATTTTTAAATACACGGATATGCTGTTAATGACGCTGAACCGGATAGGAGGGCTTGATCTGGCGCCTGCCAGGATTAAGCTTCCGATTGGAATCTCCTTTTACACCTTTCAGGCAATGTCATATGTGATTGATGTGTACCGGGGAACTGTGAAAGCACAGAGAAGCTGCTGGAAAGTGCTGCTTTATATTTCATTTTTCCCACAGCTGATAGCGGGGCCGATTGTAAAATATCATGATATTGAGAGGCAGATAACGGAGAGGTATGTAGATGCGCAGAGGGTGGCATGGGGCTTCCGGCGCTTCATTGTAGGATTGTCAAAGAAAGTTCTGATATCGAATGTGATGGCTGTGGCGGCAGATACTGTTTTTGCTTTGGAATTGTCACAGATAAACATTTGTTCAGCGTGGCTTGGAGCTGCCGCATATATGCTTCAGATTTATTACGATTTCAGCGGCTATAGCGATATGGCTGTCGGATTGGGGCATATGTTTGGATTCACATTTATGGAGAATTTTAAGTATCCGTATGTCTCGGTAACGATAAAGGACTTTTGGCGCAGATGGCATATATCTTTATCTACATGGTTTAAGGAATACTTGTATATCCCGCTTGGAGGAAATCGGAAAGGGACAGTGAGAACCCGTGTAAATAAAATTATTGTATTTTTCTGTACCGGGCTGTGGCACGGTGCGGACTGGACCTTTGTTGTGTGGGGATTGTACCATGGAATCTTCCTTCTGCTGGAGGATGTGCTTCCGATTAGAAAGCTACCGAAGTGGCTGGGTCATATCTATACACTTGTAGTTGTCTGTGCAGGGTTTGTATTGTTCCGCGCAGATACCATTGGACAGGGAATGGGGATCATTTTCAGGATGTTTGCGGGATGGAATTTTTCGGCGGACTGTATGAATGAGACGCTCAGGCTTTGTACGCCTCTATTCCTCTTTATTTTGCCTGTCGGAATTATTGCCGCTGTACCATGGAAAGAAAGGCTGGCAGTATGTATGGAAAAGACTGGAAAGAGGCTGGGGGCTAAGGAGCTTGCGGCATCTTATCTGGGAGCGGGCGTTTTGCTGATCTTATGTATGTTGAACCTGTCCGGCGGAACTTATAATCCATTTATATATTTTCGGTTTTAGAATACACATGCGGATGCTTAAAGAGCCTGCGGATGACATTCACTGGAAAGTAAAGCACATTGTCTCCGCTTTGGGATCTTTTGCCGGTCTGAAAACATACGTTTAAAAGAGATAAACAGTGAGGGAATATATGTGAAAAAAATAAATACGATTTTTATTGTTTTCTGTTTAATCATTTTACTGATTCCATTTGCCGGGATGGCAGTAGCTCCTACGAATGAAACGACAGAAAATAAAGTGCTAAGTGAATTTCCAAAGCTTTCCGAGGAGGGGAAGCTTAATGTGGATTTTTTAAATGATTTGGGAGAATATTTTACCGAGCATTTTGCTTTCCGCCCGCAGATGGTTTCGTCAAATGCGCTGATATATGGAAAGCTTTTCGGAACCTCCACAACAGATCAGGTGCTACTAGGGAAAAACAACTGGATGTATTATACAGAAACGCTGAATGATTATACAGGACAGCATCTGATGACAGAAAGAGCTCTTAAAAATGTGGTACATAACCTTGCGCTGATGCAGAAATATGTTGAAAGCCGAGGAAGTGAGTTCCTGCTGGTGATTGCGCCGAATAAAAATTCAATATATGACGAAAATATGCCCTATTATTATCGGAAAAGAACCGGGAAGAATAATTATGAAAGGCTGATGCCGCTTTTGGATTCGGCAGGAATTCATTATACGGATCTTTTTACCGCATTTGGGGAAAGTGATGAGGTGCTTTATCTGGAAAGGGATTCTCACTGGACGAATAAGGGGGCTGTACTGGTGTACAATCAGATTATGGAGAATACGGATTTGGATTATGAGACATATGAACACATTCCCTGTGAGGTGAAAAAGAACTATATGGGAGATCTGACGGAAATGCTGTATCCTGAAAATAGTGAGCCTGATGAAAATGAGTATTACCAGAAAGAGTGGCTTCATTCCTATAATAATGAAGTAACGGATAATATGGACGATTGGATTGAGACTTCCTCGCCGAAAAGCGATGCGTGTCTTCTTATGTATCGGGATTCCTTTGGGGAATCAATGCTTCCCTTTCTGGCAGAGGAATTTGGCAATGCATATTTTTCCAGGCTGGTACCGTATAATCTTCTGAATGTAGACGGATATCAGCCGGATTATACGGTAATTGAACGGACAGAGAGAAGGCTATCCTCATTTGCAGAGCAGGCGGCTGTGATGCAGACATCAGAGGTTCAGATAGGATCCCGGAAAAAAGCTGATACAGAGACAACTCTAGAAATTACGGAGGATGGCGGTTATTATGTGATAAGTGGAAGATTGGATGATGTATATCAAAAAGAAAACAGTGAAATTTATGTAAAGCTTGGGAGCCGGGTGCTTGAATCTTTTTATATTTCCAGTGAGACGCAGGACGGAATTGATGATTACGGATATATGCTGTATGTAAGTAAAGACACCGTGCAGGCGGAGGATAAGACTGTGGAGGTGCTTGTTTCAGACGGCAGTCAGACTGTCTCGGTAAAGACGGAGAAGATAAAATAAAGATGGGGGTAGAAATAACAACGGCAACGTCAATAATAATGTCGGTGTACGTGTTGATTTGAGGTAGCTATGGCCAGTAATTTTTTCAGGGAATAAGATCCGTGCCAATATTTCAAAGGAACCGAATTCCCTTCCGGAAACGGAGGAACAAAGATTGTCAGGTGAAAAAGACAAAGGATTTTTTTCTTGGCGGCTGTTGCTGTTCACTCCGTGACCAGTAACATTCGCAAATCCATTTAAAATTCGCTCCGCGAATGGGATTTGCTCACTCCTGAATCACTTTCTTACGGTCTGTGCAGTAAATGCACAGACCTGTGTGAACAGTAACTGGCGGCTTCATATTTTTATTTCGGAATATGAAGCCGTGCTGGCAATAAGAGCAAGAAATTTAAAAAGAAAGTAACTGTGACAAAAACGGTGAGGAAGAAAACCATTACGAGGATGCAGGCCAAGGAAAAGGCTATAATTATTTGTCTCTTCATTAAATTGAAAAAAACAATTTCTTAAGGTTTCAACATAGTAATATTATAGAAAGCTTTCCTCATACTATCTCCTGTTCTGTAATATACTTAATTTCTTTGTACGAATCATTTAATCTTTTAATAAGGCAATTTATCTGTGGATTCTCCGATTTCTTTGTTGCTCTGGCTATATTGGTTATGATTCCTGCAACAGCAAGCGTATCTCGAAAATGAACAACATTTCCATTTTCATGGAATTCAACCTCTTTTTTCCAATAATCTCCATAGTAACAACCATTGTTGATGGATTCCTTTATCAATGATTTCAGTTTTTCTTTTGTACTCTCATTATGCTCAATAGATTTATCCAATGCTGTTTTCAAAAAGAGGCTATTGTTTTCAATCAGCATATCCAACAATTGAGAAATGTAAGGAAACACGAATACATGCTTACGGTTGCTGCCGTCTTTATATCGGATTCGATCTCGGATTTCAAAGGGCTCTGTGAAGTAATTCAGCACCTTATCACTGGATTTTGCAATATGGGTTACCATGTTCTTGTCATAATGTATATCGAAATCCGGACATGTACAAGACAAATAATGCGCTTTATAATATAATTCAGGGTTTTCCTTGCCCTCAATTTTTTCAGCATAGGCAGGTCATCGTGGTCTGCCGCAAAGGAAATAATATACATCCTCAATTGATCCTCTGTTGCAAGCTTATAATGCAAATCGTCCATATCAGGTTTGCGTATAAATACACCATTGTCACGTTCTTCAAATTTGTTACGCTGAATACTTGTCCCAGCACCAAATGTCATAACATAATCATTATCTTTTCGACTGTCAAACCATATGTATTTTTTGTTCACCAAAAATTTCAGGAAATCATAATTTCCAAACATAATTGCATAATCCAATACAGTTTTTCCATATTCGTCTGGATTGAGGATAGGCTTATCCTTCTCATTAATGTAAGCAATCCATTTGGCTTCGTTGTGCGATTGGGCAATAGTATAATTTGTCATTCTATTATTTTTAGGTTCGTCACATTTTCCGGCACTTAATATTTGTTCAAAGGAAACGTGGAGCAATTCTGAAAAGATTGGCAAATCATGAATCTGAATTGCATTTGCCCCCTTTTTTATTTGAGACAGACGGTTGGCCATATTTTGAATATCTTCTCTGGTAGGTTCATTTATACCATCTATTTGAAGATATGCCTTGCAAAACTGGCGCGCAGACTTAAATTCTCGTTCAATTAATCCCGAAATATAAATGCCTATTTCCTGATTATCAATTTGATAAAACATTTTTATCACTCCTTCCAAAAATAGTATATCGCATTTTTAAAATAACGTATATCATGTATTTATATACATAAAAAATATATACAACTTACAAGTTACAAATAATATATGCTTTTGGCATATATTATTTGTAATAGAGTCATTCTTTTAAATCTGTTCTTACTTCATCTTTAATTATGGTAAGTCATCCCTGTTGGAATGCTCGGTACTGGATAACTATCTCACCTATCTGAATAATCAGCAGATGTCTTTCTTCGAGGGGGTGATACATGGCTTTAGTGATTGTAATGAATGGGAGATTTCAATTAGACGAGGTGATGGAAAGGCTGTGGATTCTTTCAGGAATCTATGGTAAGATAAAAACAAAGGAAGGGGGATGGCAGAAGACAGATGAAAATAGAGAATGTACTTGCGAAAAATATAACTGCCGCCGGAGACCGGGCGAGTTATGATGCGGCCTGCAAACGACTGCTTGCATGATTTGATAACCGTAGTGATCGTTTGCCCTGGAAAGGCGGGGGATGATAAGTATACAGGAATACTAAAGCTTTTGGATGTTTTGCTTTCGTCAGAAAAGAAACCGGATGAAAAGAAAAAGATCCTGCAGGAGGATTTCAATATTAAAATGTCTTGAAGGGGAGAGATAAAATTTAAACTGCATCTGTAAAAAGACCAAAACTGAAAGTGACATGGAAATCCAGGAACAAATCAGTAGCTGCGGTAGATTCAAAGGGTAAAGTCACTGCAAAAAAGGCCGGCAAGAAAGTGAAATGGATAAGTAGTAACGCAAATAAAACAAAAGTAGAAAGGATATGGATGCAATGGAAAAACTAAGGTTAAAGGACTGGCGGGGGAAAGGTATACTGCTTTTTATGTTTATCATGCTGGGAATATGCTTTCCTTCTACAGTACATGCGGCGGATGAAACAACGATCTATGGCATAGACAGTGAAGATTCAGAACAGCTTTCCGTGCCTGAAGATTACCCGCAAAGCTATCAGATAAACGCAGGGACGGGCGGAACTTATTGTGTAACTGAGGGAACTTCGGCTAAGGTTTCTGCTTCGGGAGAAGTCACCCCTGCATATACATATTGGAAAAGAGATTCCAATTTCAGTGTGACTGTATTGGAAGGGGAGCCCTATGATTATTATACTCTGAATGAGGGAGATACCCTTATTGAAGTAAAAACTGCCGACAAAACATATACATTTACGGTACACGTAAAAAATTATGTCGATGTTTATTGTGATAAGGTCATGGATGACTATATCGCAGAGAACATTACTGATACCATGTCAGACAGGGAAAAAATGGAGGCGATTGCCAGATTTCCTGCAAGCTATGATTATTCACCGTCTTATTCTGGTGTAAATTCAATGATTCTAAATGGCGGAGGAGACTGCTGGGCAAGTACGGATGCTATCATAACAGTTTGTAAAAAGCTAAATATTAATGCATGGTCCCGAAATGGCAACAAAGATGCAGGAGCCGGAAGCGGCCACGTGAATGCTTTGGCAGAGTTAAATGGTGTCTACTATGAGTTGGAGGCAGGATATTCCATGTCAAAGGATGAGAATGGATACCGGCCATATGATGTTACAGAAAGAAACTCTCTTTTTTGCTATTATACCCAGGGCTCTGAGCTGACCATATATCAGTATGACGGCCAGGACACTTCCGGAGAGTTCACTATTCCGTCATCCATAGATGGAAAAACAGTGACGAAGATTGACGATACCGCTTTTGCAAGAGCGGACTTTACTAAAGTTATTCTGCCGGACACGCTAACAACGATTGGTAATTTTTCGTTTAGTTCCTGCTCAGATCTGCAGAGTATTACGATTCCGGCATCGGTAACGGCAATCGGCACAGCACCGTTTTCAAGTTGTGTTAAACTTACCGATTTGACGGTATCGGGGCAAAATCCGAACTATATGGAAGAGGGCGGCATAGTTTACAGCAAAGATAAAACCACACTGGTTGTCTGCCCGGCTGCCTCTTCAGTGACGGTTCCTGCAACAGTGACCCGGATTGAAGACTACGCTTTTTATTATAATTCCAACTTGAAAAAAGTTTCTCTGCCAGAATCAGTGATTTCACTGGGAGAAGGGGCATTCGGAGATTGCAGTTCCCTGGAGAAAATATATCTTCCGAGGTCTGTACAGTCACTGGGTGCATACGCATTTGCCAATTGTTATGATCTTGAGTATGTTTGTTTTTATGGCGATGCTCCTGTGTTCGGATCGGAAATAGATGGTACATTTTATGACCGGGTCTTTTATAGTTCCCGTCTATCAGTGTATTATCCTGAGGGGAATCCCACATGGACTTCAGAGATTATGACCGATCATGATGGGACGGTAACCTGGGACTCCTGGCCTGCAGCAGGAATCACCTCTTTGGGGCAGGCTTCGGTGACACTGGATCAAACGGAATACTATTATACAGGTTCTGCAATCAAACCTGCAGTTACCGTGGTACTAAACGGTATAAAATTAAAAGAGTCCAAAGATTATACTGTAAGCTATGAAAACAACCGCAGTATAGGCACAGCAGCTGTTACAGTCACGGGAATCGTAAGTTATGAAGGAACGGTAAGCACCACATTTACCATTAAATCGGGAAATTCCCAAAAGCAAAAGCCTGTAAAGTATTATGACAAGAAGACAGGTATGACCTTTTCAATTACAGATTCTTCAAAAAATGCAACGCTGGTATCCGTGAACAGCAAGAAGGTAAAGTCTTCCATGGTGATACCAAAAACTGTAACGGCAGACGGCAAAACATATACGGTTACTGCCATCGGTAAAAACGCGTTTAAAAACAATACAAAACTGACAAAGGTGAAAATGGGCAGTAAAGTAAAAACAATTGAGCCATCTGCATTTTATGGCTGCGAAAGGATGAAAAGTGTCACACTCGGTAAAAACATCACGAAGATAGGAGACAAGGCGTTTTATAATTGTAAGGCGATAACCAGGATTACGATTGGAGCCAAAGTTTCTAAAATTGGAAAGCAGGCGTTTTATAGCTGTGGGAAATTAAAAAGCATTACGATTCGGACCACAAAGCTTACAAACAGCAAGGTAGGCAGTAGCGCATTTAAGAAGATTAACTCAAAGGCTGTCATTAATGTGCCGAAGAAGAAAGTAAAGGCATACCGCACATTACTGAAGAAAAAGGGCGTCGGGAAAAAAGTTACCGTGCGGAAATAAGGAGGAGAAGAAATTATAAGTACAGTGATTGGAGGCGCTGTTTGGGACGGGGCATTTTTAAAAATGCCCCGTCCCAAATTCTATGCGCATCAGTCGTTTCTGTTTTTTTGACGCAAAGTTAGGATTTTGCTTTAAAAATGTATAAGGTATAATGCAAGTAAAAGACGATGTGAAATTAGAGGAGATGCTTTTAAAAGACAGGAAATCAATTTGCGTTCAGAATGCATGCTTCGATTTATCTAAGGGTGCGGATTCTAAATGTAGAGGTAACGGCGATTTACCAGAATACTATCCTGCAATGGTTCCGGGAAGAGATTGAGAACAAGGATTTTCAAGACTTATATCGTGCGATGGAAGAAGGGAACGCAGAAAACTTTTATCATGGATTCCTGACCGGAATTTTGAGCTAGAGTAATCAATACCGGGTGAAGTCGAACCGGGAATCCGGGAACGGGCGTTCTGATATCATGGTAAAAAGTCCGTTCCTGCGCGGCCGGTCATTTATCTTGGAGGTGAAGGTTTCTGACAGTATTGATGCGTTGGAAACAGATGCCGGGGATGCGCTGCGGCAGATTTATGATAAAAGTACATGGATGAGCTTTGTACGGAAGGAAGGCATACGTGAGTCTGACGGAAAGGCCGTGGATTCTTATAATAATATGTATCCTAAAAGCACGATAGATTATATAAGTCCGCATATTAAAAGCATAAACAGGCAGATATACTGATAATGGCAGATAAATATAAGAGCAGGATTCCACAAAAAATTTATGATGCATTATTAAGAGTTGAGGTGAAACCGTATTAAGTAGTATGGATAAAGGAAAAAGGACATAATATTAAAAAAAGTTTGCTTGTGGGCTGGGTATATGGTAAAATACAACTAAGAAATCAAATTATTTAGTCTTTCCCCAGTTTTAGGCAAAATAAGACTGGGGGATTATTGTACTTGAAATATGATAAATGTCATAAAAAGGAGGATGATCTTATGTCAGCATTGGCACAATATCTAGAAGTTAATAGAGAAAAAGCATATTCTTTTGCAACTGCTAATACAAAATATAACAAACAAGGTCGTCCTGTCATTGCAGAAGATGATGAGTGGATGGATGAATCGGAATGGGACGATTTATTTGAGTTACTAAAAAAACAAAAGAATATGGAGAAGTAAAATGGGAAACTTTTGTGAAGGAGAAGTTTGGTTTGTTGAATTTCCTTTAGAAGAAAATCCAAATCAGACTATTAATAGACCAGTTGTAGTTTTAGATGAAGACAATTTGGGTGTTTTGTCAGTAAAAATTACAAAGCACGCAGTAAGAAGTGAAGATCCATATGATACGCCGATTTTGTATTGGCAACAGGCGAACTTACGATTGGCTTCTACTGCCAGGGTATCTAAAGTGATGAATTTACAGCCAGACGATTTTATTTTTAAAATAGGCAACCTTCATCCAGATGATTTGGATAGAATAGAAGAATTATACATACATTTTATGGATAAGACATTACCGGATAAATAAAGAACATATAGGGCATATCGGATGTAAAAGTCTGATGTGCCCTATTTTTTTACGATTTTTCAGAGGGTATGGGGTGGATATAAGAGAACTTGGGTTTTTCTGATGTAAATACACCCCCCCTATGCTACATATTGTGACGAATAAGGATTAAATACGCACAAAAATAAAACAAATATTTTGTGCAAATCGCTGAAAATAGAAAATATACAAGAAATCACTTGGGAAAATAGGGTGTAAGTTTGTATATACATATATACAAAATTTTAAGGAGGGTTTCATATGAGTAAATTATCAGCAGAAAAGAATCACACCTTCACATTCCACATACTGGCATATCTCTTCAATACGGCAATTAAGGATTCTGCACAGATCATTGAGCGTAGTTGTGTTCAATGGTCTGTTTTTGCGTAATTTATCAAGGGTGGAACTGGAAATATGATGTCTGTTGACCAGTGTATATGTTGATTTTTGCAAGGAATCTGAAATATTACCGGAAACTGAATTATATATCCCAGGATGAATTAGCTGAAATGTTGGGAGTTACACATCAGGCAATATCCCTGTATGAGAGTGGCATGAGGACATGTACATTTGATGTTCTGATTGAACTTGGAGAATTGTTTGGTATTAGTATTGATGATCTCTTGTTAGGGGATTGTGGGAAGTGAGAAGGGGTCACAGAATGCTGCCCCATAAGAATTTATCTCCTGGTGAAAAACTTGCTATGATGGATGAATTTAAGGAAGAAGTAAGACTTGAAAATAAGAAAAAGAAAAAAGAAACAGAAGGTAGACCTTTAAAAAACCACACTCCAATTGGAGTACTAGGTCGCACAGTGAAACTTGGACAGATGCACAAGTTGCAAATTGTCATATGATGTACTGTTATCTGATTTGTCCTCTGAACTGTCCTTCTGTCTTGCGTGCTTGTCTTTCAGTACTTACTGTTTTCTTAATTCGTCCAGAGTCTGAACGTCTTTGAAATATGTCTTGTATCCTTTCATGTCCTCAGCCCCCATAAATAAAAAGAGTGTAAAGTCCCTGACAATTCAATAGACCTTACACCCTTTAGTGATATTTATGTAGTTGTTATGCTATTTGTTCTAACCGTTCCTTGACCTTCCTTAATTCGTTTTCAAGATGATTAACCCTAAGAAGAAGCATTTCCCTTTCATTCTCAATCTTTAAAGCTTCATCAAGCTTGCGGCTCAAATCAAGATGTCCTTCGGCTATGATACTGATGTTACGGTTAGTTTCATTCTCTAATGTGAGTTCAATGCTAGTTACCTTTCTTTCTAATGATTGCAACTTTTCCATGATAAACTTAATGTCATTTTCAATTGGTTTCAATCTGGCATCTAGCTTTTTGTCCAATAGATTAGAGATTGCTAATACTAATTCATTATCTGTCATGTCATCACTCCCTTTTTCCGTGATCATTTCCGTTGTTTCTATAGTGTCTATTATATCACGTATGGGGTGTAAAGTCTATTCAATTGTCAAGGTGCTTATGTTTTGGTATCTGAGATAATCGTACACTAAAGTATACTTAAAAGGAATAATAAAAGTACACAAAAATATACTATAATAATTGTTAAAAGTATATAAAAGTGTACTAATAATAGATGATGTATAATTTTTAAAAATGTATTATTCGTTCGGTATATATTCCATTATATCGGACGGTTGGCAGTTCAAAATTTCGCATAAATACATAATAGTATCAACTGCGACATTTGTATTATTATTCAATCTATTTATGATTGTGGGAGAAATTTTATATTTTTCTCTCAAATCTCTTTTTTTAATATTTTTTTGTTCCATTAAATCAAAGAGTTTTTTATAACTAATACTTCCATTGTATTGCTTTTCGCGTTCTCCCATGAAGTCACCTCCATTATATTATTGTACATTATTGTGTCCGTAATGTCAATATTATGCTTTTTGTATATTATTGTGTACTATTGCCAAAAACAAAAGTACATTAAAGTGTATAATATAGCTACAAGGTCAAACAAAACAGACCTAAACAGCAAGGTTGGAATTGCTCAGAGTTTCCCAACAGCGACCGTAAGCGGCTAAAGACTTCCGGGGTGAAAATCCGATATAGGCTAATCACTTGAAACAAGAGTGTAGCTTCAAAGCAAATTAGCCTTTTGTGGTAACTGATTCCACATATAAAGCAACCGGGCTGACAATACCCATAAATCTGTATCACGTCCCTGTGAGCTGACTATCACGAAAGCAATAGACACGCAAGTAATACAGAGGTTGCCAAACAATCAAAATTCTATAAGAAACCTAATTCACAACTACACAATGAAAGGGACGGTAACAAATATGAGTACAACTAAATTATATGGTTACATGATTGATTTTGGCTCTAAATGACGGTTGGGAATACTGGAAAACCTTAAAAAATGGCATACTATCCCCTTGGTTTTTCTTATGGTTACCTGGTAGGACGATATTTACAATTGGAAATCTGCGAAAGCTGTATATACCTCCGCAAAGGCATGCCGCCATATATTACTTCGCCCAAGACCTGTCAACAACTGACGGGCATGCTCTGTAACTTGACTTGCCATCATGATCATGTTTCCGATTACCGTGCGCAGCCTTCTGCGTCTGACTTTATGTTTTGTCTCGGTTCCCTTCCTGCCGATGCTTTCCTGTCCGATCATTCGCAGGATGTTATAGGCCGGGATTGTCAGTTCCAGTACCAGTTCGTTGGTCTCAAATTTGCCGGATGGCAGCTGCTCCACATCTATATCCGTCTTGATCTCGCTGTGGAACTGTTCACATTCGCCGTGGGCATGATACAGGCCTATGACTTCGCGGTCCGTCATCCCAAGGTTTGTCCACCAGGTATTGACCTCTGTGTCGCCTTCCAAAAGGAATTGCCCATATTTATCAATGGTACGGTTTATGTTCTCATAACCGGTACGCAGGGTGATGTTTTCCTTCCCGGAGCTCACAGTTGACCAGATAACCTTCCGTACCAATATATG
>CAPEBR010000055.1 GCA_948602995.1 uncultured Dorea sp. | reverse complement strand
CAATATGATTGTTAAAGTGGGATAAGATCCAATGGATTTTATCCCACTTTTTTAAATTTAAAGGAACTTCCTGTTATGAATCCCAAAGTGATGACAAGGATGGGGCAAATCGATCTTTCATGTCTGCCCTAACACTGACGATCCTGACGGCAGTTGCCCTGACAATCATGGGAATTGTTTTTTCACAGCAGATTGTGGATTTAAGCGGGAGCCGTGATTTGGGGGATGAAATGCGCAGGATGTCAGCGGACTACCTTTTTTACTATTCCGCTTTCTCACTACCCATGCTGATGAGTAGCTGCCTTTCTGTTTTTGTCCGGAATGATGGTTCACCTACTTTGTCTTTTGTTGGTATGTGTGTGTAGGAGCAGTATCAAATTTATATTCAACCAAAAGAACAAAGCAGTCTGACATCATTGCGATATGCAGAGGAATTGTAATAAAAGCGATTGCAATATTTAGTATTCCGATAATATCGAGAAGCACAGTAATCTGGACAGCACCACTCGTTGTGGAAACATTAACGCTTATTTTAGCAATCTTTCTTGTTAAGAATACAAAATTGATTTATAAGTAAATTATAAAGGACAGTCACTCTCGCTGCCAAGCAGCAATGGTGACTGTCCACACAATATTTCAATCTGCGCTAAATATGCATGCCTGACTCGTCATCTGCAGGAATGAACAGGCAAACTACAACTATTATCTTCGTACTCTGGCTCCAATACCATTCATGAGTGCTTTTACCTCTTCTTTATTGGCCATCGTTGTATCCCCCGGCGTAGTCATTGCCAACGCTCCGTGAGCTGCGCCATAATTTACTGCTGTTTCAGCATTCTCTGTTGTCATCAGACCATAGATCAATCCTGACGCAAATGAATCACCGCCCCCAACGCGGTCCATAATTTCAAGCTCTTTATAATCTGTTGACTTAAAGATTTCTCCATCAGCCCAGCAAATCGCGCTCCAATCATTTACCGTTGCAGTCTTTACTGTTCTAAGAGTCGTTGCAACGGCTTTAAAATTAGGGTAAGTCAGCGCAGCCTGATTGATCATTTTCTTATATCCATCCAGATTCAGTTCCTTGAGATCAGCGTCATTCCCTTCGATTTCCAATCCAAGACATGCTGTAAAATCTTCTTCATTTCCGATCATAACATCTACATATCGGGCAATCTCCTTGTTCACCTGTCTGGCCTTATTAAGACCTCCGATCGCACTCCACATGGACGGACGGTAATTTAGATCATAAGAAACTATCGTTCCATATTTCTTAGCCGTCCGGATAGCTCTCAGGAGAGTTTCACCGGATTGTTCGGAAAGCGCCGCATAAATCCCCCCTGTATGAAGCCATCGCACTCCCAGTTCCCCAAAAATATGATCAAAGTCAAAGTCTTTTGACGTTGCCTTTGAAATTGCAGTATTCGCCCGGTCCGAGCAGCCTATCGCACCCCGGATACCAAATCCTCTTTCCGTAAAATTAATTCCATTTCTGCAGATACGTCCGATTCCATCTGTTTCCATCCATTTGATCAGAGAAGCATCTACTCCTCCCTGCAGAATAAAATCTTCCATCAGCATACCTATCTCATTCTTTGCAAACGCCGTGATCACCGCCGTCCTCATTCCGAAACATCTTCGCAGGCCGCGGATTACATTATATTCTCCGCCCCCTTCCCATGCGCGGAAATTCCTTGCTGTCCGGATACGTCCTTCCCCCGGATCTAAACGAAGCATAACCTCCCCTAATGACACTGCATCATATTTGCATTCTTCTGCCGGACGTAAATTCAACTTCATCCTGTCTATTGCCTCCTTACTCCCCTTGCCTCTTCAATGATACCGCGTGACTGTCTGCACAACTGCGTGATCTCGTCCCATCTTTGGTTTTCGATCAGATCCGCCGTAACCATGTAAGAACCTCCGCAGGCCGCGATTACCGGTGATTTGATATACTCTGCCAGATTTTTTAAGGAGATTCCCCCAGTAGGCATCACCTTAAAGCCAGGAAACGGCGCGCTCATCGCCTGAATCTTTTTCAGACCGCCCGATTGTTCTGCCGGAAAGAACTTAATGAGTTCCAGTCCAAACTTTAGAGCGGCATGATAGTCCGACGGCGTGGTACATCCCGGATAGATTGGAATATTTCTTTCCTGCGCATATGCCACCAATTCCCCGTCAAATCCCGGTGTCACGATAAACTCTGCTCCGGCGTCAATCGCCTCGTCAATCTGTTCCTCTTTAGTAACGGTTCCCGCACCAACAAGCATCTCCTGGCAGCTCTCCTTCATCATCCGGATAGCCTGTGCGGCTCCGTCTGCACGGAACGTAACTTCTGCAACCGGAACCCCTCCCCGGCAGAGCGCACCGGCAAGAGGTACTGCATCCCTCTGTGGGTGATCCAATCGAATAACCGGCACAACGCCAATCTCGGAAATCCTCTGATCTATTTCTCTCATATTCACTATCTCCCTTCCTCACGTCTCTTTCTGCGATTCTCAATTTGGCAGATTCCCTATACTCCGCAGTATGCTGAAAAACCGGCGTCAATCGGAAGGACAACCCCTGTGATCGCACTGGCTGCCTTTTCATCACAGAGAAAGAATACGCCTCCCAAAAGCTCCTCACTTTCCACAAACCGGCCCGTCGGCGTTCCGCCTAAGATCTTCTGCGTGCGGGCTGTCGGCGTGCCATCCTCATGGAACAGCAGCGCCCTGTTCTGTTTGGAAACTAAGAATCCCGGCGCAATGGCATTACAGCGGATTTTGCTCCCCGCAAAATGCGTAGCCAGCCACTGGGTAAAATTGGAGATTGCCGCCTTTGCCCCGGAATATGCCGGAATCTTTGTCAATGGCGTATAAGCGTTCATGGAAGATATATTTAGGATACATCCACTCTCTTTTTCTACCATATCTTTTGCAAATGCCTGTGTCGGAAGCAGCGTTCCCTGAAAATTCAGCTTGAATACAAAGTCTACTCCGTCAGCATCCAGATCAAAAAAGGTTTTCTGACCTTCCTTTGCCTCATGCTGATACTCATTATCCGTAGTCGCTTTCGGGTTATTTCCTCCGGCTCCATTGATCAGGATATCACATGGGCCTAAATCTTTTCGAACCTGCGCATGAACCCTGGCAAGGGTTTCCGGCTCCAGTACATTCGCCTGATAGCCCTCGCACACAAACCCCTCTGCCCTGCATTCCCCGGCAAGTTTCTTTACAGCTTCTTCATTCCGATCCAACGCCGCGACTTTAGCTCCTGCCTGCGCAAATGCCCGCGCCATCGTCCCGCACAGTACGCCGCCTGCGCCTGTCACAACTACTACTTTTCCGTTAAAGTCTACATTATAAGGTAATTTCATCATCATTCATCCTCTCTCAAATATTATGAAACATCAAATCCAAAAAAATCTTTTGTATTATAATAGCTTAAGTCTGCAATTAACTTCGCGAGCTGTTCTTTATCCTCCGGATACTGACCGCTCTCTACCCATTCGCCCACCAGCTCGCAGAGTACGCGCCGGAAATACTCATGTCTGGTATAGCTTAAGAAAGAGCGGGAGTCGGTCAGCATTCCCACAAACAATCCCAACACCCCATTGGATGCCAGGTCGGTAAGCTGCGCGCGAATCCCTGGCCGGTGATCATTGAACCACCATGCGCTTCCCTGCTGCATCCTGCCCATAACGCCTCCGCCCTGGAAACAAGCCATAATCGTAGCGATCGCCGTATTGTCAGCCGGATTCAGCGAATATAAGATCATCTTCGGCAAACCTTCATTCTCTGAAAATGCGTTAAGAAGCGGCGCCAGATTCTCTACTCCGGATCGGCTGTTTACCGCATCATAACCAGTGTCCGGTCCCAGTTTTGCAAACTGCGGTTTATGATTATCCCGCAGACACCCAAAATGTATCTGCATAACCCAATTCATTTCTGCATATTTTTTCGCACAGGCAATTGTTACCACTGTTTTATAGGCATCCGCCTCTTCTTTCGGCGGGCGCCTTCCCTCCATTGCGGCTTCAAATGCCTCACCGGCCCACTCCATGTCCGGCCTGCCATACATACAGTAATCAAGTCCATGGTCAGCGCACAGACATCCATGGGCATCAAAGTAATCCATACGGTTAAAGAGCGCCTTGATTACATCCTCCACTCCCGTAATCTCAAATCCGCATACTTCGGACAATCTCCCGATATACTCTGCAAACCCGGACTTTTCAATATTAATGGCCTTATCCGGGCGGAATGCAGGATATACTTTTGCACTCATCGTCTCATCTTCTGCTATCTTCTCATGCCATTGCAGATCGTCCGCCGGATCATCTGTGGTACACAATGCCTTTACATCAAAAGTCTCAATAAACTGTCTTGCAGAACAGCCTTTCAATATCTCATTACACCGGTCATAGATCCGGTCGGCATTATCCCGGGTTAAAGGCTCAGTAATTCCAAATCCTCTCTGCAGTTCCAGATGACTCCAGTGATAAATCGGATTTCCGATAAGTCTTGGCATCGTCTCTGCAAAAGCCCGGAACCTCTCTCTCGCATTCGCCGTCCCGGTGATTTTCTCCTCCGGCACCCCTGCCGCCCGCATCACCCGCCATTTATAGTGATCTTTGCCAAGCCAGACTTCCGTGATATTCTGAAATTTCCGGTCTTCGGCAATCTCGCCGGGATTGATATGGCAGTGATAATCAATGATCGGCAGTCCTTCTGCCACTTCATGATACAGCCATTTTGCCGTATCTGTAGATAGAAGGAAATCTTCATCCATAAACTTTTTCATCTCTTACCTCCTTAGATCCACTGCCGTTCCTTCCGTTCTTTCTAACATATCCCAACAGCCCCACAGATACATAATTCCAAGCGCCCGGTCATAAAGCCCGTACCCCGGTCTGCACTGTTCTCCCCAGATATGCCGTCCATGATCTGGCCGGACATATCCGGTGTACCCACAGTCGTGATAAGCTCTTACGATTTCAAGAATCCCCGTATCTCCATCACAGTCACGATGGGAGGCTTCCGTAAAATCTCCGTTCGGATAATGACGCACATTGCGGATATGGGCGAACGCAATACGGCCGCAATAGGTGCGGACGATATCCGCTACGTTATTTTCAGGGTTAGCCCCAAGAGAGCCTGAACACAGACACAGACAGTTATGATCATCATCAACCATCTTAAGGAAATGTCCAATAGATTCTTTATCACATAACAGCCGCGGAAGTCCAAAAATATCCCACGGCGGGTCGTCCTGATGGATTGCCATCTTAATCCCCGTCTCATGGCAGGTGGGCATAAGCGCTTCAAGAAAATACTTTAAATTCTCCCACAATTTCTCTTTGGTCACCGGGCGATACGCCTCAAACAATTCATCCAGCTTCGCCATCCTCTCCGGTTCCCATCCCGGAAACGTCATGCCATGAAGATTGTTCAGGATATAATCCGCCATCTCTTTATAATCATCCTGAATCCGATCCTTCTCATAATACAGCGCCGTAGAACCATCTTCTAACGGATGGAACAGATCTGTTCTTGTCCAGTCAAAAATCGGCATAAAATTATAAGTAACCACCTTCACCCCGAACTTTGCCAGATTGCGAAGCGTTGTCTTATAGTTCTCAATATACTGGTCTCTGGTTGGAAGCCCAATCTTGATATCATCATGTACATTCACGCTCTCCACCACATCCATATGAAATCCCGCGCCTTCAATCTGACGGCGTACCTTTTCAATCTCTTCCACTTCCCAGACTTCCCCGGCCTGCTTATCGTGCAGCGCCCACACCAGTCCGGTAACTCCCGGTATCTGCCGGACCATCTCCGGCGTAATACTGTCATTTCCCTCGCCATACCAACGAAATGTCATCTGCATACTTCATTTCCTCCTTAAATATGAGTATCAAAAATCCCGCAAAATGCACCGATCGGATCTTTTCCTTTGAAGGCTTTCTCTCCTGTCATCAGCTTCTCTACCAATGCGTCCAGAGTGACGGGCTTACTGTCATAGGTATTAATATAAGTTCTTGCCTGCGGAATATCCGCCAGCACATAGGGATACTGTGTGCCCACAACAATAACCGGCAGTTCAAATACATACCACGGAATCTCTCCGCCGCCTTTGGTCATGCCAAATGCAGGACGTGCCACAGGCTGGAATCCGCCCGCGATATCCACCAGCGTTATGATCAGATCCTGATTCTCACGGAATTCTTTGATCGGTGTCTTTCCGGCAAAATACAGATTGACATCCGGCTTTTCTCCTGCCTCAATCTTCTTGATCATCTGATCGATCGGGCTTTCATAGACAAACGCGTCAAATCCTTTTGCGATCAGCCGGTCCCGAAGCTCCTCTGCAGGAGTTGATTTCTTCCCCCCTGTAATTGCCGCAAGCCCCGGCGCTGACAAGCCCTTCACATATACGATCATAATCCGTTTATAACGGTCCGGCGTCACAGGAAGCACATTCTTATCTTTATACTTTACAAGTGTGATCGCCTGGTCTGCAATCTCTTTCTGCATAGCCACATGTTCATCGCACCCGATGATCTTATGCACCTGCTCCCTTGGGGGTACCAGTTTCGTCTTGTCTTTCTTATGGAGTCCCATATGCGCCTTTAAGGCAAGAATCCGGTGAAGCGCCTCATCAAGACGTTCTTTCGTAATCCGTCCATCCAAATACCCCTGTTTCATACTGGCAAAATCTTCTTCCATCTCATTGAAGAACAGGAACATATCCACGCCGGCCGCAATCGCAGCCGGAAGCATATCGCTGCGCTTCATTCGGCAGGTAAGGCCGACCATATGGGAAGCATCTGTCAGCACCAGCCCATTGAACCCAAGCTTCCCTCTAAGCAGTCCTTTGATCAGCTCCGGCGATAAGGTTGCCGGCATCATCTCATCATCGGTAAGCTCAGGATTAAAATAGCGTGCATATGCAGGCTGCATGATATGTCCCGCCATAATCGCATCCAATCCGTTTTCAATCAGATTCTGATAGACCATACCATAAGTCTTGTCCCATTCCCCACAGCTCATGGAATTCACACTGTTTGCCACATGCTGGTCGCGGAAATCAAGTCCGTCTCCCGGAAAGTGCTTTGCCGCGCAGCAAAAACCCGGATTCGCATGCGCGCCGTCCATATAGGCTTTCGTCATCTCCGCCACCTTCTCCGGTTCATTTCCATAAGTACGAAGACCGATCACCGGATTTTCCCAATTATACATAATATCGCTCACCGGTGCGAAAGACAGGTTGCACCCAATAGCTGCCGCTTCCTTATTCGCCATATACCCCATCTGATACGCATAATCTGCATTTCTCGCAGCGCCGATCTTTGTCTGCCCTCCGATCGGCGTCCCATCCACACATGCGCCGTCTCCACCGCTCTCCGTATTACATGCGATAATAAGCGGGATCTTACTGTTTTCCTGTAAAATGCGGTTCTGCTCATAGACTTCGTCTGCCGTGGCCGGATTGTACCGGATTCCTCCGATATGGTAATCCCTGACAGTCATCTTAAGATATTCTTCTTCGCGGCTTGAACCCATATTAAAAAATAACTGCCCGATCTTTTCATCTACCGTCATACCGGCAATGGTATCTTCTACCCATCTGCAGTCTTCATCCGTCAGATAAAACGGCTTCGCTTTCATATCAACCATATCTTTTATACCTCCTATTTCAGATTTTCCATAAATTCCTGTATCTTCATCTTATGATATCCCTTCCCATAGCTTCCATTTAACAGATAACCGAGTCCTTTTTCCATAAATTCCTTCCAGCTTTCTGCTTCATGCCGCACAAGAATCGGATAATAATAGACTCCGTTTTGTTCTGCCGCTTTCAGATCTCCCGGCGCGTCGCCGCACATCAGAACCTTCTCCTGATCATATCCGTATTTGAGAAGTTCCCCGATACAGAATGCTTTTGTTCCCGCATCCTGCGCCAGCACAATGTCTGTATGTTCCAGAAGCCCATACCTTTCCCACTCTTCCAGGACGGCGCCTTTGTTCGCGCTGGATACGATCGCCACATCTGCATACCGGTGTGCATATTCCAATGCCTCTTTTACATTGCCAAACGGCTTCTTTTCTTCATCCGGCAGTTCCGTAATTGCTGCATTGACCGCATTGCTCCATGCAAGAGCTTCTCTAAGGCTGATACTTCCCGCATTCCTTTCTATCGCTGTCTTAAGCGCATCGTTTGACAATTCCTGCGTTGTATCCACCCACTTTGCCAGTGTATCCAGATCTTTAACCTGGCAATATTTCTGATCAATCTCCTGCAATGCCATTGCCAGGCCTTTAAAACGGTTGATCCCGCGGGTCATCGTATAGAGATTGATCTCATTCCAGCGTTTCAGGATTTCATCCTGCCACCGTTCCAGTTTCCACTGTTTCACCAAGCAAGGCCCAAAACACCTTATATGCTTGATATCCATGGTATCCATTGCACATCCGTCGCTGTCCACACAGACAAGATATTCTTTCTTCTTTTGATACCCTGAAAATTTTCCGCTCATTTTTTCATTTATCCTCCAATTATACTTTCCTGCGGCCTGCCAATACTGCCACATTTTCTTCTACACGTTTCTTATTCAGCGGATAGATCGCCAGAAGCGCTGCGGCAACTGCCGCAAGTCCGATTGCCGGAATAATACAGGAAAGATTGAAAATGCTGTTCAGTATCTCCGGATAGGCTGACGGATTTTTTGCCACTTCCGCGGTATATCCGATTGCTGTCAGTAAGCTTCCGATCAGGCCAGAGGACAATGCCTGCCCAACCTTACGCGCAAAGGAATACACAGAGTATATTGTCCCGTCTTCACGAACCCCGTTTCTCACTTCCGCATCGTCAATAACATCCGCGATCATCGCCCAGATTACCGTGTTGAACATACCAAGCCCGATATATGCCAGCGTGTAGAATACCACATACACCATCGGATCTGCCGGTTTCATGATCATACACACCACATAGACTGCCGCCCCGAAGAAACAGGATACTGCAGACAGTTCCTTTTTACCGAATTTCGCCGCCAGTCTGGAAGCAAACGGCGCACAGATGACCAGTACACACAGAGAACCTGCCATCGCCGACATTGACTGTGCGGAAGCGCTGTTATAATACACCGGGAATACATATGCCGACATCCCATTCATGCCAAGCATACCAAGCAGAAGCAGTATCGCAGCAGCAATGATCCCAAGCAGCGCCCTGTTCGTCACCAGGCTCTTAAGCATCGCGCCGACATCCAGCTTTGTTGTATTCTGGGGCACTTCCACACGTTCACGCACCAGATTGAAGCACAGCATATAACAAATGACCGCCAGTATACTGAAGACCCCGGCAATTACCGTCATACGGGGACCTGAGAGAACAGTCGCTCCATTCACGGTCTCATACGCGATCAGCGGAGTACCGACTCCGATGACCATATTGGCAAGTGTGGCGCCGATTGTTCTCCATGTAGACAAGCCTGCACGGTCTTGCGGATCTGCAGACACTGCCGACGCCATGGAGCCGTAAGGAATATTAATGGATGTATAAAAGATAGAACCCCACAATATGTAAGTAAAAACCATCCAGAAAATCTTAAATCCCATGGGCATGCCTGCAAATTCTGCCTGAAAGATCAGAAAAGACGCGATTGCCACCGGTCCGCACATTCTCTTGATCCATGGACGGAATTTGCCGTCTTTGGTGGGTTTTGACCTGTCCACAATCTGGCCCATAGTCACATCGGTTACCGCGTCAACAAAACGCGCCGCCATCATCAGCATACCTACGATCCCGGCGCTGACGCCCATAATATCTGTATAAAATTTCAACATAAAGCTGGAACTTAAAATGAATGTAAAATCATTCCCAAAATCTCCAAACATATATCCGATCTTGTCCTTCATACCAAAAGGACGGACAGACGTATTATCAGCCATTTTTCTCTCTCCTTTTCGTTCGTATTTTGTTATCTGATTACTCCTTTTCAATGG
This sequence comes from uncultured Dorea sp., assembly GCA_948602995.1. GTDB lineage: Bacteria > Bacillota > Clostridia > Lachnospirales > Lachnospiraceae > CAPEBR01. The sequence continues at coordinate 11,112 of CAPEBR010000055.1, read as the reverse complement.
TAATCAACTGTGCGTTGAGCGACTCAAGGAATCCCTCCGGCATCATATTCCCCGTCATAGATAAGATCTCCTCCGGCGTTATATTCTTCATCATATCCCACATACCTGTCCCAGGCCGGATGTCAAAATTGGAAGCCAGCTTCACCGCTCTACTGACAATCTCCAAAGCCTCCTGACATGACGCGAATTCCTCCATGGTATACTTTACATTCCACTTCCCTTCCGGAAATTCCATCGGCGCTTTCAGATCCATCTCTCCCGTAGTTTCAAACCAGTTGGCGACACCCTCCCGGCGCTCGTTCACTTCCGGCAATACATAGATATCCGGTTCCTTCTCCACTTTTTCCAGCGTCATGCTGTCTTTGACTTCCCCCGCCACAGCCAGAAGCCGGTTTTGCCCTTCTGCCAGCTTTACCGTAAATACAAATACCTTTTGCGCGCTTTTTTCTTCCACCATTTCTCCATTCAGATACAGCGAAACCGATGGCTGATTGGAATACACCCGAATCTCTGTCATCTCCCCGGAGCGCATAGCATAACGTTTCCCACAGAGATGCACCATCGGCTTTTTACTCCAATATGCCTGATAGACGTAAAAGCTGTCTTTTCTTGTCTTCCGGTCTATCGTCACAAGCCCTTTGTTATTTCGTCCGGCAACTCCTCCTTCGTTGCGGGCGGCACAGCCAAAATCAAACATGTTCCATACATGCGTCCCCCAGATCCATGGACGTTCGTCAAATACCTGCGCCAGATGCTCATGATACCTTGCCTGATATTCTTCCGAATAATCCTTGCATGCCGGTTCTGCTCCGTGATAGGTAATGATTCCTTCACATCCATATTCGCTTACCCCCAGGCACAGATCCGGATGCAGCGCATGGAAACGGTCCAGCCACGGTCCATTGTCTTCCATCTTTCCGCCATACCATCCAAAATAATGATTATAACTGAGTACATCCGTAATATGGTGCATGGGACTCTCAAGAGGCGTCATGGATACATGGGCGATGGTCGTCAGACGGGTGGGATCCAGTTCCTTTGCCAATACATTTAATTCCTTATGGTTTTCAACCAGTTTTTCTGAAATACCGCCGATGAGTATCTCATTGGATATGCCCCAGAAACAGATGGACAGATGGTTATAATTCTGTATGATGAGCTCTTTTAGCTGGCTGATACAATTCTGGTGAGCCGCAGGAGCTTTATTGAACACAGAGATAAATGGAATCTCCGCCCATACGATAAATCCCATCTCGTCACAGGCATCATAAAAATCCTGAGAATGCTGGTAATGTGCCAGACGGATCGTATTTGCCCCGATTTCTTTGATGATCTTCGCATCCTGGTAATGCTCTTCCCTGGTCAGGGCATTTCCTTTGTATAGCTTATCCTGATGACGGCTTACCCCGCGAAGCGGCGTCTCTTTGCCATTGAGGATAAACCCTTTCTCCGGGGAGCAGGAAAACGAACGTACTCCGGCTTTTACGGATATCTCATCATAAGCCTCATTGCGGCGCTGAAGAGTCGCTGTCACGGTATAAAGATACGGCTCGTCAATTTCCCAAAGTTCTGCATCCGGCACATATAAGGTCACAGCCGTATCATCGGCCGGCCGGCATCCATATGCCGCTTCCTTGCCGTCTTTATCCTGAATCGAATAGAGTACGGTAAAATTCTCATCCGGAGCAGTCACATATGCCTTAAGTTCAAATTCTGCTCCGCCGTCGTCACATGGTCTGGGCGTTACCATAATCCCTGTCCCCCCATAATAGTCCAGATCAAAATGCGTATCCGGCACACTGATCAGATTTACACCGCGGTACAATCCGCCATAAAAGGTAAAATCCGCAGACTGTGGATATACACTGTCTTTGTATTCATTGGAACAGTTGATGACCAGCAGATTTTCCTCATCTTCCTTCAAAAACTCAGTAATATCTGCCCGGAAAATCGAATACCCGCCTTCATGATAGGTTACTTCCTCCCCATTCACATAAACCGCTGCCTGCTGCCCCGCCGCCAGAACCTCCACATATGTTTTTCCGCCCGCAGCCTGTTCCTTTGGAGTTTCAAATGTCCTGGCATACCAGTAACTGCCTCTGTCATAACTTCCGTTCCCATCCATCCCGTCTATGGCATTCCAGGTATGGGGAAGCGTTACATCCTGCCAGTCTACAGGATAGCAGTCTACCAGCCCTACATCATGATTAATAAACTTCCAGCCTGTGTTCAGATTGATGATTGTTCTCATACATCTCCTCCTTCCGTTTCCACGTAGTTCTGTACAGAGCTTTTTGAAATCAACAGCGCAATGTACAAAGTATCTTTTGTGGATTCTATTTTTTTGTATATTTTATACAATGCAAAGTTTTCTAAACAGAGACAATTTCCAGTAGTTTTTGGATTATTTTTATATACCATTGAAGTAACCTGAAATTTATGCAATAATTTATAAAAATAGTACAATTTACGAAAAAGGAGATTCCTTTTATGGAACAGATCATCAAAGATTTTGTAAAAGAAATGTTTGCCATGTCAAATATCCCGCACCATGAGTTTGCGGCTCCCTGCAGTACCTATGAATGGTTAGATTTTGGGCTTCGTACAAAGATTCTGGGAATCAGTAATTCCCAGCTAAACCCGCTGCTAAACCGACGGTTCATGGAATTACCTTCCCATACCATTCTTTACTGTACGGATATCTTTCAGTTTCATTATATCTTCATGCGGAATCCCGATTCGGATCATATTTATTGTATCGGACCGGTGATCTATGAACGGACCGGCGCTTCTTTTTATGATGAACTCTTTGATTCCCTGCATATTCCAAAAGAACTGTGGGAATCGATACGCAGCCACTATTCGAATGTAAAATATATTCCTTATCTGGGAATGTTAGATGATTTCACTTCTTTATGCGCCAATCGTATCTTCGGCAAAGGAAACTATACGATCCGTCATAAAGATGAAAAAGAATTTCCTGACTGGTCTTGGATTTACCATAACTATCTTCGGGTTCCGGACGAACCCTATATGAATATCCGTCACATTGAAGACCGATACGAAACAGAAAACGACTTAATGAAGGCAGTCAGTTCCGGCAATGAAGCCCTGGCGGTTGAATGCGCCAACCATTTTTTCTCTTACCGTATTCCCCAGAGGCTTTCTAATCATCTTCGGGATGACCGGGACTTATGCATCACTTTGAATACTATTTTACGAAAATCTGCCGAACATGCCGGCGTCCACCCTATCCATATTGACAGCTTTTCTAATGGCAATATTCAACAGATCGAGAGACTTACAAGCGCAGAACAGCTTCTTCTCTTCCGGATTAAAATGGTCAAAGGATATTGTCGGCTTGTGGCAAAATATAACTTAAAAGATTATTCGCTGCCGATCCAAAAAGCTATCACTTATATCAGCACAGACCTGACTGCTGATCTAAGCCTGAAATCATTAGCAAATCAGGTAAATGTTAATGCAAGCTATCTCTCCACTCTTTTTAAAAAAGAAGTTGGCGTTCCGCTTACAGAATACGTAAATCGTAACCGAATAGAATATTCAAAAACACTGCTTTCAGACACTGACCTTGCAATAAAGACAATCGCCATATACTCCGGGATTCCAGATATCCAGTATTTCACCCGGATGTTTAAGCGTATCACAGGAATGACGCCGAAGGCCTATCGGACACAGACTTGTACAAAAGGATTTTCTTAGAGCAAAGAGCTGCCGAAAATCAATTTTTCGATGGCTCTTTGTTCAATAATTTGTCTGCACCAATCATTTTTTAGTTTTGAATCTTTTATATTATGCATTCAAAACAGCACTGAACATAACTCATTTTATTTTAAGCAATACGCATTTATATATCTTTAGCTTTGATATTACACTTCAAAATCAAACGCATTTTTGATGACAAACTACAAGTAGATAATCAAAAAAAATTGATTTTGCCATTTTGCAATTTCTCCGTATGATTTGAATTTGCCTACAATTCAAACAGACAAATTTATACTCCTATTCTATATTTGTAATTACATAATAATATTGTTGTTTTCCTACTGATGCCGTATAATATATATGACAAGGAAATAAATCTTGATGTTTACAAGGAGCTGTGTATTATGGAAACAAACCACATCTCGCTTTTCCCCAACGAGCATTTTTTGGATATCCGCCCCTATCAGTATGGCTGGGAGCAATGTAGCCCCCTGCATTCTTTCGGCCCCTTTGTCCGTAACCACTACTTGTTTCACTATATCATCAGCGGAGAAGGAAGGCTGTTCTCTCATTCCACCAATGGTGAAATACATGAATATAATCTAGAAGCCAACCAAGCATTCCTCATCTGCCCCGGACAGATTAACATGTATACCGCAGATGAAAAAAATCCATGGAAATACGTTTGGATAGAATTTGACGGAATCCATGCAGAGGAATGCCTGCTCAAGGCAGGATTGGAATGGGACCAACCCATTTACACGCCACAGAGTATAGAACAGGGAGAACTGCTGCGGGAGCAGATGCTTTACTTTTACTATAACTCTACAAAATCCCCCATCCATCTGGTAGGGCGATTATACTTGTTCCTGGATGAACTTATTGAATTTTCATCTAACCGGCAGGATATCGCAGAAAAAGAACAGAAAGATTTTTATATTAATGAGGCTGTAGCTTATATCCAGCAAAACTGCAGCCGTGAACTGACAATTGATGAGGTAGCAAACTTCTGCAAATTGAACCGCAACTATTTCAGCCGAAAATTCAAAAAAGTAATGGGCTGTACTCCCCAAGAATTTTTGATCCATCAACGCTTAACGAATGCAACTGAGTTAATGCGTCTCACCGATCTGCCCATTAAAACAATAGCCGCCAAGTGCGGTTATCCCAACCAGCTCTACTTCTCCCAGGCTTTCAAGAAATGCTATAACCTGTCACCCCAGGAGTGGAGAAAACAAAATTGCTCAAAAACATAATTATCGTTTAATACCAATTCATCTTCTTTTTACAAATAAGAAAAATCCCACAGGAATCCAATGTCATAACACCTAGATATTCCAGTGGGATTTTTCTTATTCAACTGCTCTTAAAAAAATCTGGAAAGCAAAATAATCTTCCTGCTTTTGGGAGATAGAATAACCTGACCTCATCAATTCCTCGCCACTGTGAAGAGAATCTGTCCCTTCGATTCGGTATTGAAATGTAGGATTTAATCCCTTAAGCCGCAGAGTATCAAAAAGCGGCGCTGCGCCAATACGGTCATACACCACGCTGACCAGAGCCTCGCGCTGGTCAGCTGACACTTGCTCCCAGGCTGTATAGGCGTTGTCCTGAAATGGGCTGCTGAGACGGTAATAATCACCATCATGAAGAAGATCATAATGAGTCTTATAACTGTCCACTTGACGTTGAATCTCCATTTTTTCCACTGCAGTACACTTACCTAAATCCATTTCATAACCAAAAGCTCCACTCATTGCGGTGATTCCCCGGGTTTTTAAAGGAGTAATTCGCCCATTCTGTTCATTTGGGACAGCTGAGACATGGGCACCCATGGTACAAGCCGGATAGCAGAACGATGTGCCATACTGAATACGCAGACGGTCAATCGCATCCGTATCGTCACTGCACCAAATCTGGGGCGTGTAGTAGAGCATACCACCATCGAACCGGCCTCCTCCTCCGCAGCAGCCCTCAATAAGGATATGAGGGTAATCACAGTGCAGACGTTCTAATAAATCATAAACCCCCAAGACATAACGATGATATACCTCCCCCTGACTCCGGGCGGTCAAAGCAGCTGACCAGACATCGGTAAGACTGCGGTTCATATCCCACTTAAGGTAAGAGATATCCGCACTGGATAGCACCTCTTTCATTTGTTCATAAATATGATCCCGGACATCTTTGCGTGAAAAATCTAATACCAGTTGGCCTCTTCCCCGGGAAGGGGCACGCCCCGGAACATGCAGCACCCAATCAGGGTGGACACTATAAAGATGACTGTCTTCGTTGACCATCTCCGGCTCCATCCAGATGCCAAATTTCATTCCCATATTCTTGATGCGTGGAACCAAAGCCTCCAGCCCTCCGGGCAACTTTTCTAAATTTACCTGCCAATCGCCCAGACCACTGTTATCATTGTTCCGTGATCCAAACCAACCGTCATCCATAACAAACAACTCTATTCCAAGAGCTGATGCCTCCCTTGCAAGACCGACCAGCCTATCAGCATTGAAATCAAAATAAGTAGCCTCCCAGTTGTTCACCAAAACCGGCTTTCGCCTGCCCTCGTAAGGATCCCGAAGAAGATGCTTACGGATAGCTCTATGATACTGACGGCTCATTTGCCCAAAGCCATTAGGCGAACAGACCATCGCTGCCTCCGGTGCAGTGAACACCTGCCCCTGTGTCAGTGTAAAGCAGAAATGGTAAGGGTGAATCCCCATGACCAAGCGGCTATTTTCATATTGGCTGCATTCCACAGCCATTTCAAAATTACCACTGTATAGAAGCATAGCGCCATAGCACATACCCATTTCTTCATTGGCGTCACGGTCACAGAGAATCACAAAGGGGTTGTGCTGATGACTGGATATTCCACGCACACTGCCCACACTCTGTATTCCCGACCGTAATGGCCCCCGATCCAGACACCGTTCCATCAGATTATGGGCATTAAAAGTAATCAGGTCCATGTCAGACCGAAGATAATCTAAACAGAGAGAAGCACATCGGCATAAGCGGATCTCCTCTGTTCCTTGATTGATTACCCGAACCGTCCGGGTAATCAGGTCGTAAATCTCAAATACACTGTAATACAGCTCCAACACTACCTGTGCAGCAATATCCTTTAATATAATCACCAGTGTTTCTGCTTCATCTTCAGTACTATAAAAACCAGGCAGTCCTTCCAGAGTATATTTACCCTTTTCCAAACGAAACCCTTCATAACGCAGATCTGCTGTATGGCTTCCGTTTGCCAGCTCCAGTTCAATAGCGGGCAGCCGGAAATCGCCCACGCCACAGGTTGAATATTCCTGCGGCATGACATCCAATGAATAATTCCTGTTATTCCCTGCCTCACTGGGATTGGGAGTAAAACTGCGGTCATCACACCGAATCAAAGCGGAGAAATCACAGTCCTCAAGCCTTGAACCGTAATAAGTATGCAGAAGAACATTGTATTGGTCTGCCTTCATCTGATATGTAGTATTTAAAGTGTGCAACGTAAAAACTCTGTTTTCCTGGTCAAGTACAATCATAGAGATACCCCCTTGTAAATCATTTATATAAACAGTCCCGACAGTTTATACCGGGACTGTTCTAAAACCTATTTTCCTCCAGTACCGGCAATTCCTTCTACAAATTGACGTTGGAAGATCAAGTACAGCACTACCATCGGCAGCATAGCCAGCAGGGAGCCAGCCATCAGCACAGGGAAGTTGGTCGTAAACTGCCCGCGCAGAGTAGAAAGTCCCGAAGACAGCGTCATCATCTTCAGATCCGAATTAACAACCAACGGCCACATCAAATCGCCATATGCAAAGACGGCGGTAAATATAGTGAGCGCCGCTACGGAAGTCCCCGTCAGCGGGAACATAATCTTATAGAATGTCTGCCACTGGTTACAGCCATCCAGATATGCCGCCTCACCCACTTCATCCGGAATACCCATATATGCCTGACGTAGAAAAAACACACCAAATGCACTTACCAGGCCCGGAAAAACTAAAGCGAAAATCGTATTAGCCATCCCCATCTTAGCCACCATCTGGTATTGCGGGATAATAAAAATCTGGCTTGGCAGAGACATCTGAATCAGTACGATGCCAAACAGCAGCTTCTTGCCCCGAAATTTTAGCTTGGCAAATGCGTAACCCGCCATAGAACTAAATAAAACAGCACAGACCACACGGAAGAAAACCATCAGTATCGTGTTCAAGTACAGATTACCAAAAGGCAGGCTTGCAATTGCCTCTTTAAAATTATCCAGATTAACCTGTTTCGGTAAAATGTCCGGTGGGATCTGCATACTCTCAGGAACCGTTTTAAAACTGGTGAGGATCATCCACACAAACGGAAAGATCATAATGACCGCACCTAAAATCAGGAAAAAATATGTAAGAAATTTGTTCAGCATGTAGGAGCGTTTCAAAGAATTTTTCATTGCAATACCTCCTTAAACATCATATGTAACCCACTTCTTCTGCCCTTGGAATTGTACAAGAGTCACAAGAAGGATCAAACTAACAGTCCAGATAACGATAGCAGAACCATAACCACGGTCTCCCGCTACGAAAGAAGAACGATAAAACAGATACATCAGGCTCTGCATATCGGTCAATGCCGGATTTGTCTCATCCGCCATCATATAAATTAGGTCATAAATCTTCATGGATGCCATCAGGCGCATAATCAAAACGGAAAACAGGGTTGGCGAAATCATAGGCAGTGTGATAGAGAAAAATTGCCGGACTTTACCTGCCCCGTCCAATCCGCTTGCTTCATAAAGGGTTCCTGGGATATTCTGTAATCCGGCAAGCAAAAGGACTGCGTCATAACCTATGCTGCTCCAGACTGAAACAATGGCAACCGCCAGCACAGCCGTCTTCGGATCAGTAATCCATTGAATTTTGCTGCCCAGCATCTGGTTTAAAATACCGTACTCCGTGTTGAATATCCAGCGCCATACCATAGCAATAGCCGCCGGTGCGCAAACCAGGGGCAGAAAAAAAATAGTCCGAAAGCCGCCTTTAAATTTCACACGTGCATTAAGCAGCAAGGCTACCAGCAACGCCAGAGCCATTCCCACAGGTACAGTCAAAATACAAAAGTAAACTGTGTTCCAAGTGGCTTTCCAAAACTCAGTATTTCCAATCATATCCTTATAGTTCTGCAAACCGATAAACTTATAATGTCCAAAACCCAAATGTTCACAGAAGCTGGAATATAACGTCTGTACAAAGGGCCAGAGATTCAAAACAACCAGGCCGATGATGGTAGGCGCTACCATAAGCCACCCCCATCTCTCCTCTCGTCTTGCGGCAACAGATAATTTTTTATTCACTAAAATCCCTCCTCTCAATCATCCGCTAATTTCTTGGCTGTTTCAGTATTAACAATACGTTCCATATTTTCCAAACCACTCATAAGATCCTGCTTGCCGGAATAGATATCGGTTAATTCATCCAATACCAGGCTCTTCCATTTGGGACTGGCAGTGTTATAGATTGCCTGCACCGCATAGTCAAACTGTTCGAAAATGATATCCAGATTCAACTTTTCATCGTAAGCTTCAAATGCGGCGCGCCAGGATTCCTCGCAGCCGATATAAGCAGGAATCGCAGCTCCATTCTCTCCCTGGATACGCTGTGCCTCCTCAGTACCGAAATATTTAATTACATCCAATGCAATATCACGCTTTTTACCATGTGCAGCTGTAGAATAACATAGACCATTGGACATAGTCGCACGTCCATCCTGATCCAAACTTTCACTGTCCTCGATAGGATCAGCACATTTCGGCAGCTTAGCCAGATCCCATTTGCCCCGCATCTCTGGATAGTTTTCCATCAGCTGCGGCAGATTCCAGTTACCTTCCAAATACATGGCGCCTTCTTCAGAGAAAAAAGCAGTTCCTGGCGCAGTTTCAGCAAAATAAGTCTGGTTAGGACACCAATCCTCCTTCTGCATATTTACATAAAACTCTATACCCTTGACAGAACCCGGATTGGTGTAACCAGCCTTAGTACGGTCAGCGGTAAGAATGTGTCCGCCGGCCTGATAGGCAAAACACCAATAACCCAGCTGGTCATCGTTATAGGCCATAAAACCGTATTTTCCGGTTTTGTCGTGAATTTTTTTTGATGCATCTTCCAAATCTTCCCATGTCCAGTCATCGGTAGGATAGGGAACATCAGCGGCATCAAACATTTCCTTGTTATACACCAGCAGACCATTATCTTTGTCCTTAGGTACGCCGTAGAGACGGCCGTCACTGCCACTGGCATTGTTGCGAGAAATCTCAGAGAAATGTTCCTCATAGTAATTAGAACTTATGTCATCATAAAGATCTGTCACATCAGCTAACATACCAAAATCAGCATAATACAGCAGCTGATTGGTATGCATCCAGAAAATGTCTGGCATAGTATTACTTTCAGCAGAAGCCTCCAGTTTTGTCCAGTATTCACTCCAACTGGTAGCCTGTACATCAATCACTACATCAGGATGTTTGGCGGTATAGGCATCGCACATAGCCTGCATGCCAGGACGCTGATAAACATCCCATATCTGGAAAGTGAGATGAGTCTTTTTGTCTGACGAACTACTGCACCCTATAAGAGACAGTAACAGAAGCAATACTAAAACTACTGCTGTCATACGGGATAATTTTCTCATAACTACACTCCTTTGTATTATATTTATTATATAGTTTGAATACATGGCTAAAGCAAGGAAAAACAGCCCGGGCCTGCTTTTTCTTACACAACCACTCAAGCTGATAAAATTATAATAAAAGGATACTTGTCTGTAAATGAAACGATGTGCCTAACATATATTACAATTTTACATAAATCACATTTTTATATAAATATATTATATTTTGTGCTATTATCTTAAAAAAGGTGATAATTAACAAAATGACATCTTTAATTTTGTACAAAGTAACCAAATTAAAGATGTCATCTTCTTGAGAAAACCTTATGTTAATATTTATCCGACATAATCTACCAGTTTTTAAAAATTATCGCATTCTGAGCGGTGGCTGACAGGGCGTATCTTTTTACCATAACGTTTTTCGAAGTAAGGGAGTAATTCTTTATAAGTCCAGTCCTGGCGGAAGTCGGTGATAAGAGGGAGCACATCAATCTTGAACTTCTGGTATTTGGGGGAATGGGAATCATCAAAGGCCCACTGCTTCAGAGGGATGTTAATAGTATTGACACAAAAAAGGGAGGTCATTGCTTTTTCTCTTGAAAAAGTGGTGTAATCCTTGGAATTATAAGGTTTGTAACAAAAAATATAGTGGTAGATTTGACACTACCAAGAAAACTATGGAGGCAGTCATCATGAAAAAGATAAAAATTGAGTTTACCAATG
>CAPEBR010000054.1 GCA_948602995.1 uncultured Dorea sp. | reverse complement strand
ATTTTGAAAATTATTATGACGTTGTAAACGTAAGCACTCCTTACGCCAATACACGAAAACAGATAAAGTCAAAAGAAGTCAGGGTATACGTAAAAATGAATATGACCTACATTGACGAAAACGGAAGTCTGCAAAAGATTTAAGAAAGAAAGGAAACGTAGTTTTACAGCTACGCTGGAGGAAAATGATGGATTTAAAAAATACAGATGTAAAAGAAATAGCAAAATACTTTTCATATGAGGTAAATAACTTTTTATTCAGACCTGAAAAGATTGCAACAGAGCAGATTGATTCTGCTGATATGAAAGACTTAGATATTTGCTGGATCAAGGTTCTTTCCAGTAAAGGCTATAGAACAGACCTTAGAAATGAACAGGCAGCTACTGTCGGGAGATTACTCGCTACTATTCCATTTATCAGAAAAAAAATGGAATCCGTAGATAACAAAAAAATGGCAGAGGTTGCAAAGATAATGTCTTGTGACCACAGGACACTGCAACAGACCTTCTCCAAGCTCATCTTCTATCACTTGCAGCTTATTTGTAATGAGAAAGAATCTGCTGATTTGACAGAGACACTTGGCGATAGATTTTATATGTTGCCACTTATCTAAGCATAAGGAGAATATATGAGGATTACAAGCTATAATGTAAAGATTAACAGAGAAACCAAGCGTAGCGAGCTTATAAAGGAAAAAGCTGTAAATTACTCTGCATATAAAAAATTGCAATGTGCCGAGCATATAGTAAACGCTCTTAATGACCTGCTAGATTTACAGAACATGGCAGAAGAATATATGTATCTTCTTACTTTAAATACAAAAGGTGATATAACAGGGATATTTGAAATATCTCATGGCACTGTATCAAATTGCTTAGTTTCTCCACGAGAGATTTTTAGCAGAGCTTTGATGATTGGTGCTACTGGAATCATTCTTGTACATAATCATCCGTCAGGCTATCCTGAACCTTCTTCTGATGATATAGCTATCACAAAATGCATAAAGCAAGCAGGAGAACTGATAGGAATAGAATTATTAGACCATATCATTATTGGTGATAAATGCTTTATCAGCTTTCACAGGGAAAAACTTTTATCAAATTGTTAAGGAGAATATGAATATGAGCAAATTATATGTATCAGTAGAAGTTATAGAAGATGTAAAAGCATATTTTAAGGAACATCTCCCCAAGTATGCTGTTCTGAAAGTTAGAAGAAAATCGTATCATCCAGACGATTCCTATCTTTATATGGTATCGGCAAAAAAGGATGATGGTACATATGCAGTTTGGACTGGTTGGAACGAAACTACAAAGAGCCTTAACTACGGGCATTATGACTTGACCAGTGAAGAGGATTGCGAAAAAGTAATGAATGAATTTTACTATAGCAAAGATTCAAACTGATGTATACAAAATGGGATAGAGCTTAGTTCTCTATCTCTATCCCATTTTCCAAAGCAAAAATCTTTGTCTGAAGTTTCATATATTGAGTATTTAATCTATGATTTTCCTCTATAAGCTCATCCATCACTGGCTCCATGCCTTGGAGTGATGGCATATCCGCAAGAAAACGGAACTTCTTCATCCTTTCTTTTGCATCTTTTTCAGTTTCCCCTTTATAGCTATCAAGCCTGTGCTGGCAGTACTCTTTGTAATATTCGATCAGTGACCTGATCTCTTTGTCATTGTAAAGCGTCTGTCTGGCTATGCCTGTCATCCTAGAAATATTGTAAATGTCAATCGGATAGCGGTGTTCCAATGAATCGCAGATTGCCCTCCGCACCCTGTAATTAAGGCTTGCAGAGCTTTCTTTGCTTATATCTACCAGCTTTGTAGCATATGGAGATTTTTTAACTTTCATCGAAAAATACCCCTTTAAATGTTTAATGTAATTTACACATATATTGTATGTATGTTGTATCTATCATACCATAAAAGCCATTTAGAGGCAATAAAACCATTCACGATTCCAACGCCATACTACAGATTTATGAAAATAAAATCTTCTGTTACGATTTTTATATAAAGATTAGCGCTATTCTTTTGCACCTTGAAAATTAAGAAAGGAGGAACCAGCATGGAAGTCAAAAGTGTAAAAAAGGCTGTCGGCACTATCTATTTTCTAGTTGACGATAACAATAGACCTATCATGCCAGTCTACCGCTTCATGCTCCATATGCTCAGTAATGGCTTTAGCAGTAATACCAGCAAAACATATGCGCAGCATTTAAAGCTCTATTATGAATGGCTTTCCCTTGTAGGACTTGATTATCACACAGCAGTCGGTGTCGGGCAGAACAAAAAATCAGTGGTTTTGTCAAACCTGTCAACATTTAAGTTCTGGCTCAAATATCCAGACTATGATGAAAAACTTACTCCCATTAACGGATATGTAGCCAAAAGGCAGGCAATCACTGTAAACCAGATCATGAATGCTGTCCTGTCCTTCTACGATTTTTTAGAGTTCGATGAAGGAATAGACACGCTACATCTTTATAAAGAAACACGAAGCAATTCTCAATTTGGCTCTTTCCTATCAGAAATGATTTTGAAGAAGGAAAAGAAACTTACCTCTATTTTGAAGGAGAAAGTTCCCAAAAAGAGAATTGAATATGTCACCAGAAGCCAGTATGAGCTTCTCTACGAAAAAGCAACAAATCAGCGCAACAGGATAATTATTGGATTGATGTTTGAAGGAGGTCTTAGAGTCTCCGAAGTGATTGGACTTAATATCGCAGACCTAAGAGATATTGGCAACAATAAAATCTATATCACAAAAAGGAACGATCCGAATAATCCTGATTCTGCTGTGAAATATGATTCAGAAGGCACTGTATTTGTGTCAGATACTCTTGCTAGGGAAATTAATAACTACCTGATTGAAACTTTATCAGATATTGATACAGATTACGTCATTATCAATCTATACTCAGACACGAATAAATATAAACCCATGAGACGTGACACCATTGAAGATATGGTTTCTAAACTTGGTAAGAAAGTAGGTATCGAAGGACTTCACCCTCATATGCTCAGGCATGGCTTGGCGGTAGATATGCTTCAAAAAGGCTCTGATATGGTGGAAATCAAAGACACCCTACGACACAAAAATGTCAATACCACCGCTTCTATCTATGCAAAAGCAGATACACCTACAAGACAGGCTGCTATGAAAACATATTACGATAAAGCAAACAAAGAATTTCACCCTGATGGTATGAGTACCGATGAACTCGTAGACTTTTTATTACAAGATATGGAGGATTAATACTATGGCGAAGATTATAGAATTGAAAAGAAAACCCAGTAAGCTGCATAGCGCAGATGCAACTAAAAAAAGTATAACTTGTATAACACCATTAGAAAGCAGAGTAATGGAATTATTAAGCGATGATATTGTTGAACTGAAATCAATCCCCTTTGAAGATGTAAGCAAACGCTTTTATAAAGTAGTGATTGATTTTACTTCAATTAAAAATGATATCTCAAGACAACAATTTAGAGATTTACTTTTTTCCATCTTCTGTCGTGAAGTCCCTTACAAAAGGGCTTCTGACAGAATATATTATGTTTTAAGGCTGTCAAAATTTATGTCAGACCTAAATGGTATTACGGAGATTCCTGACAAAGAGCTAAAGGAACTTTTTGACAGGTATTGTAATGAAAATCATTATTACAAAGATTGTAAAAAAATCATTATCACCTGTAAAAATGCCTTGCTTGAAATGTATGATACAAGAAAAGGGTTCGAGCGAGATACTTGGGATAAAAGTATATTCCAGTTGCCTGATGAACGTGTCAATAAATCTTCAAGTGAATATACATTCTATTTCAGACAGATTGAAAATGTAGAAAATAGAGAATATGCAAAACTATATATAAAATATCTGCTCGGCAATACAGAGCAGGCTCTCTCAACAGCAATAAACTATTTTTCACATATCTGTAGATTTTGCGATTTTATATATCCACAAAGCATACTTGATGTTACAGATAAAGATTTCAGAAAATACTTGGTTTTTAAAAAGAATTTATCTGATGATGCCTATAACCATAATATTTCTCGCATATATGGCATGTATGAATACCTTGCAGTAAAGGGAATTATGAAAAATCCTATTCCTGTAAATTTAGGAATGTGCAGAAAAAATGAACGTAAAGCCTGTGACGAAATTGTATCAGAACATGTAATATTACAGATTTTCAATCATTTACACAAAGCTCCATTTAACTATTTGCTTATGTATTTGATTAACTATTGTACAGGTATGAGGCTCTCTGACGTATGCCAACTTAGAACAGACTGCCTGTATGAAGATGGCAAAGATGGTTATTATGTTAGACCTTACAACTGCCAGAAAATGCAAAAAACAATTATGAATTTAATTCCTAAAGCGTTGTTTGAACTGATCCAAGAGCAAATTAAAATTATAAATGCTCTTGATTACGAGGAGGAATATCTCTTTCCATCTGAAGAAAAAAAGAATTATCCATATAATGCACTTACTTTCAGAAATAACTTCAAAAAATTATGCAATGAGTGGGGCATTAAAAATGAAGATGGCACACTTTACAATTACACGACACACAGTTATAGGCGCACAATTTCTACTGACTTGTATCAAAATTATAATGTGCCAATCGTCACAATACAAAAAGCTGTCCTTTGGCATAAGGAGATACAAATGACACTTTCCTATGTAAAACGTCCAGAAGAGTTTAGAAAAATGAAAGCTGATAAATATTTTTCAAAAACTGGAGAAGCAGAATTAGCTGAATGGCTGAAAGAAAATCTACAAAATAATATATTACCAAATGGTGTATGTGGACTTGCTCCGAAACTTGGCACTTGTCCTGCTGTAGATGCTTGTCTTTCATGTCCACACTTTATGACATCAAGGAAATTCCTGCAAATTCACAAGGATCAGCTTGCAACAATTAAGTCTAGGCTTGTGATATATGAAGCAAACGGCTGGACACCAAACATTGAAACAGCCAAAAGACAAATAAGAGAACTTGAAAACATCATTCAAATACTAGAGGAAAAGGAGGGTGATAATGCCAGCGAAACAATTAAAATTAATACCAGCACTACCAACCTTTGATATTCCAGATAAATACAAAGACGATGAATGGAAAGTCAAAGAATGGGATATTTATAAAAATGCTCCTGCAAAAAGAAAATCTGACTGGAATGCTCGCTCAAACACCACAGATAATATTTTTAAATTCACTCTCTGCAAAAATCCATTTATTGTAGAAGAATTCAAATATTTCATGTATTACATAATCGAAGTTAAGCAAATCAGAATCAATACATTTGCCGAATACTATGATCGCTACAAAATTCTTGCTGAATATGTCAATACATATATGGTCAATAGTGAGAGTATTCTTGAGCTGGAGGACTTATCTATATTTGAGTTTTTTCTGTCAACACATAAGAAGAATAAAACAACCATTGAAAATGGCACTCAGTTTGTTGGTCAGGAATTTAAGAGAGCAAGCAGAAAGAGTAGATTTACCACATTCATTACTTATGCTCAATCTATAATAAGACAATATTATGAAAAGGATATTCCAGAAACAGAAAAACTAATCTGGCATCCTAAGAAATTGTCTTTCTGTAAAGGCTTAGATTCTGATAAGGTTTTGGATTTTAGAGAAATAAAAAATCCCGCTACTCTAAAAAATGTACAGGCTTTTTGTTTATTCAAACTACGTGATATTACCTTTGGTGCTGTATATGCTTATTTATTTGATATAAAACTATTTATTCGTTGGCTGGATGAAAACAATCCGCTTAAAAGTTTAGCTGATTTAACCAGAGATGTCGTAGAAGAATACTTTACTTGGATAAGGACTGCAAGTGGATATAATTCTCACAAGGCGAATGTTGCCATACTCAATCTAAAAGTATTTTTCGATTGGGGGCAGCTACTTGAAAGAGATAACATGCCACAGCAACAGCTATTTTTGAGTAATGATTATGTTCTAAAAACCAAAAAAGAAAGCAAATATCTTACAGATAAAGAAATAAAAGGATTACTTAATGTCCTTCCACAAATGCCAAAGCTCTATGGTCGAATGGTTTACTGCTTATTATTTCTTGGTATGCGTTTTTGTGAGCTTGCAAAATTAGATGTTAATGCTATTAAACAGAATGACGATGGCACATACTATCTTGATTTATGGCAGTACAAAACGCAAGCGGTTAATGAAAAGCCAATATTTGAAACTACAATAAAGATTATGCTTGCAGAAATTGAGCGAAATAAAAAGCGATTTGGAGAAGAAAATGTGAAATATGTTTTTGTTACGGAAAAAAATACACCTGTCAATATTGGAACAATAAATGAGAACATCAATAAGGTACTTGTTAAAAACAATGTTTTAGGCAGGGATGGAAAGATACTCCACGTTACCACTCATAGATTTAGAGCTACTGTTGCTACAAATCTCATCAGCGAAGGCACAAGTGTTGATATTGCTGCACAATTATTAGGGCAAACAACATTAAGCTCATTAAGTCACTATGCAACTGTTACTACTGATGTTGTCAAAGAACAATTAAGACCACGATTAGAAAAAGATGAAATGCTTATTCGTAACATTGGAAAAGGAAAAGATATGGCAGAAATAATTCCAGAAAAATCTGTTGCTCTTTGCAATGGATATTGTGGCAAAAATCCGCTAACTACTCCATGTGCAAAAGCAAATGCATGTTTTAATTGCTCTATGTTCATTCCAAGTGTTCAGTTTCTCAATGCTTATCATATACAGTTATTGGAGATTGAAGCAACTATTAAGATAGCCGAGGCTAATGATTATACTATGATGCTCAAAAAGGCTTTAAAGGAAAAAGAAGCTCTGGAAAAGATTATTTCAAAATTAGAGAAAGGGGTTAAGAAAAATGACAGCTAAAGAGAAAAAAATGGCTGGCGTTAAAAAGCATAATGAAGCCGTTAAACAGAAAAAAGCTGATGATGTGAAGAAAGCCATCAACAAGCTAAGAAAAGAAGGAGAATTTACTCTTGCTGACCTTTGTAGGGAGGCAGGTGTAAGCAGAACTTACTTTTCCAAACACCCAGATATGAAAGAATTGGCTGATAAATACATAACTCCTACTGGATATTGCAAAAACAGAAGTAAAGATTCAGCCGATACTTATATTCAAATTCTCAAAAGAGAAAATAGGGATTTAAAAAAAGCTCTGGATAAAATAAAAAATGACATTGTTTCTGAAAATAAATACAAAGACAAATATGAAGAAGCTTTAGAAGAAATCAAAAAGCTAAAATCACAATTAGAAGAAGCATATAATCTTAATTTACC
This sequence comes from uncultured Dorea sp., assembly GCA_948602995.1. Taxonomy (GTDB): domain Bacteria; phylum Bacillota; class Clostridia; order Lachnospirales; family Lachnospiraceae; genus CAPEBR01. Next base: position 16,345 of record CAPEBR010000054.1, on the reverse strand, counting down.
AGACCATTTATAATGGCTCCAACTTCACCACAAAAAGGCAAGTGACTCAGGTTACTTGTCTTTTGCATTTAAAAAGCCTTTAAACAGAGGCTTTCCTACAGGAATTATATAAACCCTGTAATAAAGACCGAAAATAAGGGATTATAGGGGCGGTTGCTCCATATATTCCGATAATCCGGTCCGGCCTCATACGAAGTGCAGTTTTGATAAGCTCGCGCACCGTCACCTCGCCGCTTCCTTCTGTATTTGCATTTCTTGCCTCCAGTGTCACCAGATTCGGCAGTTCCAGGAGCCTTAGCTCCGCATTGTCTTCAATGGTAATGATTCGCTCATCCTTTGGGATAAACTGGGACAATGCATTTAAAAAGGTCGTCTTGCCAGAGCCTGTCCCACCGCTTATAAAGATATTGTATCTTGATCTTGTAAGCTGCGACAAAAACTCAGCCGCCTCCTCACTGATGGATCCCCACCGGATCAGCTGCCTCATGGTCACTGCTTCCTTCGGAAACTTCCGGATCGTTACAACCGGACCGTTAAGCGCGACTGGAGGAAGTACTACATTTACCCTGGAGCCGTCAGATAATCTGGCATCCACAATCGGAGATGCTTCATTCACAATCCGGTTAGAGCCAGCCGCAATCTGCTGAATCACATCCTCTAGCTTCTTCGCAGATGCAAAACGCTTCTGTGATGGAAACATCCGCCCCTTTTTCTCCAGAAATATATTCTGTGTTCCATTAATCATAATCTCCGTAATCTCATCATCCTCCAGAAATTCCTGAAGGAGATCCAGCTTACGGAATGCATTGAACAGCTCTCTTCCAAGCTCTGTCCGCCTTGCGAGAGGAATATACTCCTGTCCGCATGCCTCCTTTAGCACCCGGTGGATCAGACCGGTAAGCTCCTCATCCTCTGTCTCCTTTGACATATCGAGTTCTTCAAGAACCCTTGCATAGAGCTGCTCTGGCTGAATCATAGCCTGCTCTCCCTGCGTATGAGTTTGCGTCTGATATCCTCATGCCCCAGAATGCTTAACTCCTCTTCAAACTGCCGGAGCTTCGATTCCGATATTTCATTACGATGTGTGAGCACATGTATCTCACTGCACACCTGGAAGATCTGATAAATATCCCGGACGCCCTCATCCATATCAAGTATTAATATTTCATATATGCTTTCCTCCATAAGCCTTTCGATGAGATTTAACCAATCCTCACCAGACACGGATTTAATGTCCTCAGACACCTGGATCGGGGCTATGTAATCCAGTTTCCCCTTATGTCCCACAAGCGTGGTAAGCATAAGCCCAAGATTACTTTTTTCCTGCCTTGCATAGTACAGCACGTCTGACAGTGTCTGCCCTCCTTCCTGGAAATGTCCCCCGACTCCTCCATAAGTTTCAAGGTTCAGATACAGCACATTTGCCTCATCTGAAAGCTTTCTTCCAAGTCTTAATGCATAGGAAGTTTTTCCAACCCGGTGTACCGGTGAGTAGACGCCAATAATTTTTGCCTGCTTTTTCCTTAACCTCTTTAGGAATGTATTCTCTGCATTTTCTCCGTTACTGCATTTTCTGATAAGCTCTGCCAAAAGCTCGTCTCCGGACTGGTATTTATACACCTGGGTTTCCCCCTCAAGCAGTGTACCCTCCTCATCTTCTGTGAGTACAAATACCGTCCCAGCCTCCGCCTGTCCCCTGTCTCCGGGCGGATAACCCGAAGAGATAAACAGATAATCGATCCCCTCCTGTTCCTGAATGGATAACACATGTGACAGGTCACTGCATGTCTGAACCTGAAGAGCAAGCTCCTCTTTCTGCATAATATAGCGTGCAAATGCATCTGCATAACCCTTTTCCCTGTCACAGATTACCAGGTTTCTGCTTTTCACATACTATCCCTCCTGTTCTTTTGTCGTTGTGCGTCAGCTAATTCTTTTGAATTCATGGCCGATCTGGCTGAATAAATTAGAATAACCTGAATTAATATGAATCTGCCAAAGAATAAAAACAATCAGATACAAGTTGTTTGTCTCAACTTGTGAGACAGATTATACGCCCCCTTGTCGCTGTTGTCCATACTACAATTAAAAATTGTCGAATTTTGTGAAAATCCTACAGAATACTGACAGAAAATTTCTTTTATACTTCCCAAACCCTCTCTAAAACGCTATAATATTACCATCTTAAGACTTAGGAAAACGGAGAGATTTTATGATTATTAAACAATTGAATTTACACCATTTAAAGCCAGGCCTTAGAATACCAGAACGCAATACTCTCCATGTCTGGATCCTCGCACTAGATCATACCAGCAATATGCACAAAAGTATACACACCCAGAGCCATTCCCTTCTATTCAGAATGTTGTCCCTGTACACAGGAATTCCCGGGGAAAGCCTGGAACTGGGAACCGGACAATATGGAAAACCTTTCTTAAAAAATAATTTGGAATCAGAAGGAGCGCCCCTTGTCCTGCACTTTAATCTCTCTCATTCCGGCAGTATGGCGGCATTCGTTTTCTCCTCGTCTTCTCCTGTGGGCATTGACATCGAACAGCTACACCGGTCAGCAAGAATGGACCGGATTGCAGCACGCGTGTTTTTTCCAAATGAGGCTGCACAACTTAAGGCACTATCTGAAGAAGACAGACAGGATGAAAAATCACATCTTTTTTTTCGTCTCTGGACCCGCACAGAAAGCTTCCTGAAGGGGGTTGGCACAGGCTTTTTTGCTTCCCTTACGGACAAAAAAATCCAGGACGAATATACCCACTGGGAAATCCGGTATCCGGATGCTCCTGACGGATATATCTGCTGCCTTGCATATAAAAACCCACCTGACGCTTCCTGACCGGATTGATCAGACATTTCCCCTTATAATCCACGGTAAAACGCAATCCCGTACAGAAGTGCAACACCCGGCGTCCCCAGCACACCGGATGTAAGCAGGGTAAGCGGATTCATTCCTACCCGGACAGCAATATTTTCAAACTCTAAAAATTCGTTTACAAAAAATATCATGGCAATCCCCAGAATCAAACGGACAAAAAAATTAATCATAATATGCGGCTGTCTTTCTGGCATACAAGTCACCCTCCTTTTCCTGCATCATATTCTTACGGGATGCGCAGCCCACGCGCATTCCTAACTTGAGAACAGTAACCCTGATACTTCATGTATATATGAAAATCCGGAATTTTATGTTATTATTCACAGACTAATCGTCCGCTTATAGCAGCAATTTTATATTACTGTTCACTCCGTGACCAGTAATAATTTTATACCAGTATAGATTTAAGTTGGCAATTATTCATTGAAAAGATGCTTTGTAAATGTTAAAATTCTCTCAGAAACATCACAAAAAGCGGAGGTATTACATTGAGAGAAATTCTAGAACGTGCCCTTGGAAAAGGCCGGGAAGAGGTAATATATGGGGAAACAGCCTCCTACATCCCGGAATTAGGAAGGGTGGACAAAAACCAGCTTGGCGTCTGTATTTACACAAGCGATGGAAAAAAAGAAGCTGTGGGGGACTATGATGTCCGCTTCACCATTCAGAGCATTTCCAAGGTAATTACACTTGCCGTTGCCCTGGAACGCTGCGGCTTTTACAAGGTCTTTGAAAAGGTCGGGATGGAGCCTTCCGGCGATGCATTCAATTCCCTGATCAAGCTCGACCTTTCCAATAATTATCCCTATAATCCAATGATCAACTCAGGAGCCATTGCGATTGCAAGCTACCTCACCCCGATCATCAGTTTCAAAAAAATGCTGCAGATTACCCGCCGTCTCTGTATGGATGATGACATCACACTGAATACCGATGTCTATCTCTCGGAGATGAACCACATCTCCAGGAACAAGGCAATTGCCTATCTTTTGGAGAGCAAAGGCATCATCACCAGCGGAAGCGTACAGGAAAGCCTTGACTTCTATGTGCGTATGTGCTCCTTAAATGTAACTGCCGAAAGCCTTGCGAACTTCGGCCTCGTGCTGGCCCGGGGCGGGATTCATCCCGAAACCGGAGAGCAGCTTCTAGAGGAAGACGTAGTACAAGTAGTTAAGACCATCATGCTGACATGCGGCATGTATGACGGCTCCGGCGAATTCGCAGTACATGTAGGGGTTCCCTCAAAGAGCGGAGTCGGCGGCGGGATTCTCTCCGTAGCAGACAAAAAGATGGGAATCGGGATCTTCGGACCTTCCCTTGATGCAAAAGGGAACAGCATCGCCGGCCGCTCCATCCTGCGAACCCTTTCAAAGGAACTGAACTTACATATCTTTGCTTAATATTGACAAAAATTGTCCATACTACATAAGAGAGGAATACGTTACTATTCCGGCCTGGAAGGCCGCTCATAGTAACAATTCGGGGCGGTATTCCAAGTTTTGCTACGCAAAACCGCCCCTCACCCCTGTATCATGTTCTCACGGAATGCGCAGCTTACGCGCATTCCTGAGCCGTGAATAGTAACAGGAATACACATCTTTACAAAAAATTCATTGCATGGAGGTGGACGAATGCGGTTATTTGCCCGGGGAAAAACTACTGAAGAAGACGTATACCGGCGTCTTTCCTTTGATCCAGATCACAACACGATCCTTGATGAGATTGCGCAGGCAAAGAGAAATATCGAAAATGCCTACACAAAGTTCCAGAATGCATGTGATCCGGATCTGATTGATGCCTACATCTATGAAGGAAACGCTGCATGGAAAAAATACCAGTTCCTGCTCCGGCAGGCCGAAACCAATTCGGGGACGGGGCATTATTCGCCATAGCGCGTATCAGAAGCTCCAGTGGAGCTTCTGATGTAAAAAATGCCCCGTCCCCAATTGGTTAAATTTCCAGTTCTATTATTCTTCCTGTCCGGTGATACGGATGGTATCTGACTCCTGCCGCGTCAAACATCCGCATGGATGCTTTTACGGTTGGCGTCCCCTCGTATTTATTGCAGTCGTAGATGACCTCCTTGATACCGCTCTGTATAATCGCCTTCGCGCATTCGTTGCACGGAAACAGGGATACATACAGCTTCGCCCCCTCCAGGCTCCCTCCACGGTAATTAAGAATTGCATTGAGCTCGCTGTGTACTGTATATAAATATTTCGTCTCCAGAGGATCTTCTCCCTCTCTTATCCATGGAAATTCATCGTCTGAGCAGCCTGACGGAAATCCGTTGTATCCCATGGACAGGATCTTGTTATCCTGGCTTACGATACAGCAGCCAACCTGCGTATTCGGATCTTTGGAACGCAGTCCGGACAGAACTGCCACCCCCATAAAATATTCATCCCAACTAATGTAACCTTCTCTTTTATTTCCCATTTTTTCTCTCCATTATTTTGCTACTGCGAAGCTGTACACAGCATGCCTTATTACTTTACCTCAGCCACATGAGGCCTGGCCTCTATCACATGATGGCCTGCTGCTTTTAAAAGACGGTTCATGACCGCGCTTCCAATTCCGCCCGCAGGAAATGATTCGCTAAATATATAATCCACCTCTTCGCTGTCAAATTCCCGCAGAATCTCATAGAGATGGCTTGCAATTGTATCCTCGTCCTGGCGGGTTCCTATGCTTTTTATAATGCCGCCGCGGTATTTGTCTATTGTCTCATCTGTTCCTATGATTCCCACGCGGTATCCGGCTCCTGACTTTTCCCCTGTTATCTGGTTAATTGCACTGATTACATCCAAAAGTCCGCCTTCCACAATTGTAAGCTCTGCCTTCGGCGCGTAATGGCGATATTTCATTCCCGGCGCCTTGGGGGGCTTGCTGCTGTCACTGGTAATCAGTGTCTGATCTACAGATACATCCCCTATCAGCTCCCTTAGCATCTCTCTCGTAATGGCGCCCGGCCTCAGAATCATAGGCGGAGTTACTGTCATATCAAGAATCGTCGATTCCACTCCGATCCCGGCTGCCCCGCCATCCACAATCATGTCAATCCTGCCCTCCAGATCCTCCTTCACATGCTCTGCCTTTGTAGGGCTTGGTCTTCCTGACGTATTCGCACTCGGCGCGGCAATATACCCTCCGCCGGCGAGAATAACGGCCTGCGCAGTCTTATCACATGGCATGCGGACTGCCACAGTTTCAAGCCCGCCGGTTGTTCCGTAAGGCACCTCGTCTGTTTTCTGAAAAATCATGGTAAGCGGTCCAGGCCAGTACTTTTGCGCAACAGTGACTGCAGCCTCTGGAATCTCCACGGCTATCCTTCCAAGTGCCTCCATACTGGCAATGTGTATAATCAGCGGATTGTCCGAGGGACGCCCCTTGGCAGCATAGATCTTTCCTGCCGCCGCTTCGTTAAGCCCATCCGCGCCCAGACCATACACTGTCTCTGTGGGAAATGCCACAAGACCTCCTTCCCGAAGGATTCTGCCTGCCTGCGCAATGATTGCTTTACTTTCATCCTGCTCAAGCTTTGTTCTGTCTAGTTTTTTTATTATGGTTTTCATGCCCCCTATTATACTACAGCTTCTTCGTATCACACAAGGGGGAAAACAGAATACCCTGTTAGTTACTTATTCCGCTGCTATTTAAATACATCTCTGTTCCTTCTGCTATTGCATCTGCAATCTTTTTCTGATATTCTTCACTTGCAAGAAGCTCTGCCTCCTCCGGATTACTAAGGAATCCGCATTCTACAATGATAGTCGGCACCTCTGTCCGTTTAAGGAGATAATAGCTCTCATTTGATTTTGCCTGCCTTGTGTTGCCTGGGTCCGCACTAAGCAGGGCTTTCTGCATAATGGCTGCTGCTGCTTCACCTTCTGCAGAATGAGAATAATAAAAAACCTGTGCTCCCTTTACGCCTGCCTCATGGTAGCTGTTCTGGTGTACACTCACTGCTAGAGCAGGCCTCTCCTTGTTAATAAGTGCTACCCGTGCCTTCATATCTTCTGCCTTTCTATTATTGCTCCCCTCATCTGCCAGTATTTTATCCTCTGTCCTTGTCATGACAACCTTATAGCCCTTTTTCTTAAGTCTCTTCTCTAATAGTTTTCCTATTTTCAGGTTAATATCCTTTTCAAGCACATCATTTACCCCAATCTTTCCCGGGTCATTTTCCCCATGTCCGCAGTCTACCACAATCACATTTCCATCTGCCCTTACCTTGTCAGAGGAAACCTGGTTTTTCAGGTAGCTTCCCGCCGACAGGAGTGCCGCCAGTAAAAGTAACATTATGGCAAGCTCTATTTTTTTCATATAAAAACACCTCCTGGCAGTCTATATTAATTAAATATATGACTGCCGGAGGCATTTTATTTTCATTATTCGTAACTATTCAATATGAGCTGTCACGTCCGCTGGGATTTGACATTCCACTAATTCGTGTACTTCTGAATCAACTTCCAAACCTTGGAATCTTCCTGCCCGAGCGCCCATGCCGCTGTCCCGGCAAGTCCGTTATCCTTCATGAGCTTCAGCTTCTGCTCCAGGGAGTCTGTATCTTCAAGCCAGATCTTATAGGTCTCGCCTTCACTTTCCCATGTAGCAAAGTTCTGCTGTGTCTCCTCATCCCAGACTGCCTCGGCTCCCGCCTCTTTTATACGGTTCTGGGCCTCTTCCATCCCGAGCGCTTCACTGGTTACCTTCATACTGTATTCCGCAGCTTCTGTCCCCTGATCTTCAGCAAGCTCCTCCTCTGTCTTCGGTCTCTCAGACCAGAGTCTCGTAAAGAAGGGCACACCGCTTATGATCTTCTCTGCAGGAACTTCCTTTAACGTCTCCTCAATCCCGGTCTTCACGTAATTAAAGGACGCTACAGAGCCTGCCTCCGGAGAACCGCCGTAATGCTCGTCATATCCCATTATAATCACATAATCCGCCACAATTCCCTGCTCCCTGCGGTTATACTGCATATTGTAGCCCTGGGGCACATAGTTATCCACAGACAACACAATTGAATTCTGTCTGCACCTTACAGACAACTCACGGATAAACTGGATATAGTGCTCTCCGCATTCCTCTGATATAAGCTCGAAATCCACATTGATCCCGTCCATTCCCACCTGGAGCGCCTCCGCAATCACCTGATTGATCAGATTCTCTCTGCTTGACGTGCGGCTTAGAAGCTCATAGGATTCATCATAAGAGCTAATCCCCCCGTCAAAATCCCTAAGCGCTCCCCACACCTCAATATTCGCCTGGTGTGCATAATTTACATAATCTGAGGAGGCAATGGAGTCTATATTTCCCTTGACGTCCTGCACATGAAACCAGGTGGGTGAAATCGTTGTAAGTCCTTTGCTTTCTGCAATCCGCTGCAGAACTCCTTCATTTGCATCTGTATTCGTCACATTATGCCAGGCCATATTAATGATATAATCCTTCTTAATGCCAGTATACTCCGGCTCTTCAAAATCTCTGGACAGAGTTTTCTTCTCCTCCGGTCTCAGGGCGCTGTTCTTTGCATAGCCGATAAATCCGTCCTTTGTGCGGACCTTCTTCCAGTCGCCTTCATCCTCGATCACGGTTACCTCGTCCTTTTTACTGATCTCGGTAAGCACCTTGCTCTTAACCCCGGCGAGGCAGCGGACCTGCGTATTTTTCTTTACCTCTGCAATCTCTTTCTCACCCCAGTCCTTCACAATCATAACCCTGTCCGGATCCTGGTAGAGCTGGAAGTCAATATTCGTATACTTCTGAATAAAGTCCAATGCAATATAAGCTGTACTTCCCTCTGTCTTTAAGATGACGTAGTCCATGCTGTCCTTTTTCTTGGAAACCATATATTCCTTGCTTCCCACTTCGACAGACACCGTATCATTCGGAAGTGTATACAGCAGAACGTTCTCGTTGGGATCCCAGTAAAATCTTCCGTTTACATAATCCCTTACAAGCTCATACTGCAGATATGCCTTGCCATCCGACATCATTCCATGGGGCTCCACAATCTCGTTATCTATAATAACAGCCATCTGATTTTCATTTTCTATTCCATAATATTCTTTTCTATCAGCTTTTTCCTTTGAAGGACTGTAGCGTTTCCATAAAAATATTGCTGCCGCTGCTGCTATTATAAATAAGATGAACAGTGCAATCTTAAGGCCAAGATTTCTCTTTCTCCTTCTTTTAGCCTGCATCTTTCTTGAAGCCTGTCTTCTGTCTCCCATGCCTGCAGTACCAGGCCTTCTCGGAACACGTCCCGGTATCGCCTGGTCTTCTCTCCCCGGAGAACGTCTTCTCCGGCTCCGGTCAGACCCTGCTGCGCCCCGTATCCTGCCTGTTCCCGGCATACTCTCTCCTGTACGCCTTGCTCTATCTGAAGCTTCCCGTACCACAGAACTGTCTGACGCCGTACTTGTACGTCTCTTGCGTTCTCCCGGTATCTGGTTTCTGACTGCGCGTCCTGCTGCCGTCTCCGGTAAACCTTCCGCCTTCCGCCTTCTTACACTCCGGTCTATGCCTTCCATACGGTCTGAGGATCCACGGCTTTTTTTCTCTCTATCTTCCATGCTGCACCTCCTGCTAGACCCTATTATAACAAAACAGACGACACACGTCACCACTTATTTCGACATTTATTACTATTCACGTCCCAAAGGGACGCGCTGAGGGGTATTTACAATCCTTTTTTTCTTAATTGCCTGCCGTTTTCTTTAAATCCTGGAAGTCCAGCTCCTTTACATCTCCTTTATCATTCAGCACGTAGTCTCTCATATAGACCCCTTCCTCCCGCATACTATGCGCCTGCACAATCTGCATCGGGCTTGCCGGCAGACCATTGATGAGTATGTAGACTCCTCTTTTCTCATAATCTGTCAGCTCCGCAAACAATGTCTGAAACCTCTGATTTCCATACGTTTCATATTCCCCCATAATTAATGTACCCTCCTTTTCAATGCATGCTCCTGATAACTGTTACCGGTCTTTGTGCATATTATAAAACCAAAAGGAAAGTGCTCGTGATACACAGGTTTTGTAATGCCCGGTCTTTTTTAGAAATAAAAAGAAAATAGTTCTGCATTATCTCTGTCTCTCATATGTTTTACTCTCTGATTGTTCTGGTATTTGTGCATGGAATCACACAAATGGATTCTAATTTGAATTTGGCAGATTCTGTTAGAATTTCTTAAGAATATACTTACAGGATGCCTGCAGTCTTCCCTCTACGGGGATACAGGCTATAGTATATCGTCATTTTATTAATTATAATGTGTTTCGTTTTTGTTCTAAAAATACAATTATCAGGGAAAACTATCTTCTAGTATGGACATTATATACGAAAGTCATTTTTTACGCAAGTACTTTTTTAAATTTATACTTATTTTATGAAACCTTATGTTGAATATTCTATACCCTGTGTGGTATACTGGGTGAAAGGAAGTGATGATGATGAAGATTGAAAAGCTTAATGACAATCAGATACGCTGTACACTGACACGCGCTGATTTAGCTGAACGCCAATTACATTTAAGTGAACTTGCTTACGGAACCGAAAAAGTAAGGACACTGTTTCATGATATGATGCAGCAGGCTGCCTTTGAATTTGGATTTGAAGCGGAAGATATCCCTCTTATGATTGAGGCGATCCCGGCTTCTGCGGATTCCATTGTGCTCATAATAACGAAGGTCGAAGATCCGGAGGAGATAGACGCCCGGTTTTCGAAGTTTGCCCCTCTTTCCGGTTCGGATATTGAGGCAAAAAAGCAGACTCTTCTCGACAAATTAGAGGGCGCTGAGTCTTTCCTGAACATTCTGGAGAAGGTTAAGGAGAAGATTGAAGCAGCCGGGCCAAAGACACCGGAGGATGAAGATACTTCTTCCGGACAGGACAATAAGCAGCCGTCTGTACGTCTGTTCTCGTTTCCAACCATGGACAGCGTATTGAATGCCGCCCACCTGCTTCGTAACATGTATTCCGGCTCCAGCACCTTATATAAGGACACATTAGAGCATGTCTATATACTGGCACTTACTCAGTCAGAACATACAACCCTGGACTTTAACCGGATTTGTAATATGCTCACAGAATACGGATCACTGGAAAAGGCAAACGGGGCAACACTCGCATTCCTGGAGGAACACTGTGATACCATGATCCCTTCAGATGCGGTACAGCAGCTTTCAACAATTTAAAATTGTGACCTTACACAATACCAGAAAAGGATGCTTTGGAAATCATAACTCCATCCAAAGCATCCTTTTCTATAACTGTCCGGCAGGTCTTCGCCTCTGCTATACCTGTCTGGCAGGTCTTTCGCCTCTGTTATACCTGTCCGGCAGTTTCTTTGCATCTGCTGCTGCCCTGCACTGTCTGATGACTGCCTTATGTCTCTGTTATCCTGTGCACTGCATTATCTCTGTCATCCTATGCCTCTGCTGCACTGATCGTTGCATTCAGCTTCTCAATCAGAAGATCCGGATCAATGCCATGTCCCATTGCTCCGTCTTCAATTGATTCCATCTGAGAATGCGGACAGCCGATACATCCCATTCCAGCCTCTAAAAGAACGTCTACAATCTTCGGACATTTTTCATAATACTGCTCAAGCAACTGTCCGAATGTCATATCCTTAGAAACATGTGCCACCTGTGACACCTCCTTTTATCCTATAGTTCAGAGTCACTGCCCAGTACCTTCACAACTGCTGCTCCGGTATCCTGCAGGTTCTGCTTTTCTTCAACGTTTTTATTATATCCGCTTTTTGCTATTGTGTAAACATTTTATATCAATTTTGCAATTTTTCCACCTGTACGGTTGTAATCCAAAATCTCAGTTTTATGCAATTTATTGCAATAAAACTGAGATTTTGGATTAGCAGCCTACCCATTAATGAGCAAAAAACGGCTGCGTTATCAGACGTTAGAGTGCGTCAGCACGGTTTTTGCGAATGGATGAGTAGGCTGGAGACTCTTTAGAGCCTCCAGCCGTACAGGGGGCAATTTTTTAAATGTCAATATGATTTTCCCTTTTTTTCGACAAATGTTAACTTTTATTACAACTTCACAAAACAGGTGTTCTTTTATTTACCTCGAATAATCCCCACTATTTTAGGCTTTTAGTGTGGATAATGTGGAAAACTTTTTTAAAACATCATATTTTCCACCTTTTTTGGCTATTTTGATGTGGAAAACTTGGATAACTCTTCCCCTTAAAATTTTACAATTTTTAACATTTTTCTACATTTTTGTCTATTTTGTATAAGCGTTACCCGGGATTTTCCAAATCCTGACCAGACAGGAAGAAGCGAAAACGTATTACAAACAAACCCCGCCGCTATCTGCGGCGGGGTTTGTTTTCCCTTTCTATCCATATAGTACTATTTTGTACCACTACATCAGTCTTCTTACTGTAATAATGTTGGCATAAGTTGCGGAACAGATTCCGATTCCATCGCTTTCATTCATAGCATTTACAATCTGTCCGTTTCCCATATAGATTCCCACATGTCCGTCGTACAGGATAATGTCTCCGGGCAGTGCCTCATTATAACTTACTCCGATCCCGACATGCTCCTGATCCCAGGTGGTTCTCGGAAGGCTGATCCCGAAGTGGGCAAATACTGCCTGCACAAAACCAGAGCAGTCCGCTCCATTTGTAAGGCTGGTCCCTCCCCAGACATAGGGATTCCCGATAAACTGGCAGGCATAATCCACAACAGCCTGTCCGCCTGATGATGCTGCCGGCACGTCGTCTGCTTCCCCTTCCTGCTTCTCTTTCTTTTCTTCCGGCTGCCCCTCGACGCTTTCTTGTACCGGGTCAATGGCTGTCCCCTCCGCCGGTCGCAGCATCTCTGCCATCTCGGCGGTCTCTGCGGCTGCTTCCCTGGCCAGACGCTCTTCTTCCTCTTCCTTTGATTCCGCATAGGTAAATGCTTCTTCCGGTTCCATTTGTGTCTCGCTGATAATTTCCTGGGCCTTCTGCTGAGCGTTATTTCCTATTATAATATATTTTGAACATACATAGCCCGACACGGAACCCGATTCAACCTTCGTCCACTCACCTACCGGGCCGACAATCTTAGCCGCATAATCCGGATACAGCTTACCGACCCATTCGCTTTGCTTTGTTGGCTCGCTTCTTACATACAGAAACGAGTCAACATCCGCAAAAGCCATATCTAAATACTCACCCTTCTCTGTCGGTACCAGATAATCCTCTACTTCAATCTTGTTTTCTGAAGAATAACAATTATTTAATACCTTTTCAATCCCGGCATTCGGCATAATCGAAGCTTCCCCATTCTCTGAAGCATATACCGCGCCTGGAAATGCTGAAACAGCACCTGTCAAAGTAACCAGGAACAATCCTTTCTTAAGAACAGAATCCATAAACTACCTCCTTAATTCTGTTTATGTTTTCTTATCTTTTGTATTTATTACAGAATTGTTACATATGTTACGCACTTATTATAACATTCATTTCTCTGTTGTCAAGGTGTATTTATAAGGTTTCTATCGTCATATTCTTTCCATATAATGGTTTTTTATACAATTTTTTACTTTGAAATATTACAAATATATTACATTTTCTCAATTATCGTTGACATATGTTATATTACGCTCTATACTAATTATAATAATCATTACTGTTATCACAAAGGAGGATATGCATGGCTAATTTGAAATATAGCAGACAGCGTGCTTCTATTAAAGAGTACCTTATGACAACGCAGGGGCATCCTACTGCAGATACTGTATATCTTCATGTAAGAAAAGAATTTCCACATATTAGTCTAGGGACTGTTTACCGCAATCTTAACCTTCTGGCAGAGATGGGGGAGGCAGTCAAGATCTCTACACCTGACGGCGGGGACAGGTTTGACGGCAACACACATCCACATTATCATGTTGTGTGTACAACCTGCGGAGATGTCATGGACCTCATGATGAACCCGGAATACATACGCACAATTAATAAGAAGGCTTCTGAACATTTTGATGGGACGATTGACTCCCACAGGCTTCTGTTTTACGGAACCTGCCCGAAATGCGGCAGAAGATAACTTTTAGTGCCTCTGGTTACTATTCACGGACTAATCGTCCGCTCATAGTAACGCGTCCATCCTATTTAAAAGTCGCTTCGCGAATGATATTTGTTCACACCTGAATCATTTTCTTACGGACTTTGCAGTAAATGCAAAGTCCTGTGTGAATAGTAACTGCCTCTGCATATTTTTAAAATAATGGTTGACAAGCATGGTAAGGTATGATAATTTAATATTAGTAATTATTACTAATATTGAAAATATATAAAAAAGGAAAAGAAAAGGAGATAACACTATGAAAAAATTTGTCTGTACAGTATGCGGCTATGTTCATGAGGGAGATGCAGCACCGGAAAAATGTCCGGTATGCGGCGTTGGCGCTGACAAGTTCAAAGAGCAGGCTGGCGAGAAAACATGGGCTGCAGAGCATGTAGTAGGCGTAGCTAAGGGTGTAAGCGAGGATATCGTTGCTGATTTAAGAGCTAATTTTGAAGGCGAGTGCTCAGAAGTAGGTATGTATCTTGCAATGGCAAGAGTTGCCCACAGAGAAGGATATCCGGAGATTGGTTTATACTGGGAAAAGGCAGCTTATGAAGAGGCTGAGCATGCTGCTAAGTTCGCAGAGCTTCTCGGCGAGGTCGTAACAGACAGCACAAAGAAGAACCTTGAGATGAGAGTTGACGCAGAGAACGGCGCAACAGCTGGTAAGTTTGATCTGGCTAAGAGAGCTAAGGCTGCGAACCTTGACGCAATCCACGATACCGTACATGAAATGGCAAGGGATGAGGCCAGACATGGCAAGGCATTTGAGGGACTCCTTAAGAGATACTTCGGCTAAGAGAAAAACCGCATAATATAAGAGTTTTTAGAGGATGGACAAATTGTTGTCTGTCCTCTTTTTTTGCTTTAAAGCAGGGGATTTCCATACCAAAAGTGGTAAATATTCATTAAAGGAGGAAATTAACATGAGCAATAAGAAAGACAGCGGTATTTATCAATTGGATAATGGTTATTGGGCTTACCGCTTCAAAATCAACATTGACGGTACAACAAAAGAAAAGCGCCGCCGAACAGATGAATTTGGTAATACATTCAAAACAAAGACTTCTGCCGCCAAAGCACGTCAGCAAGCTATTATGAATGAAAGAATAAATGCCGCCGCTCCACAGGTAAAGCGACCAAGGAAAAAGGTCAGTGAAGTCTATGATGAATATTGTGAGTTTGGGAGAGCAGGAAAGGCATATGCTACTATCGTCAAACAAGACAGCCTATGGAATAACCATATCAAGTCTAAGTTCGGTAAACGTTATGTAGATGATATTTCTGTCGCTGAAATCAATGATTATCTTGCAGAACTGTATTACACCGAAAACATCGCATACAGCTATACGGAATCATTTCTAAAAATATTCTATCTTATCTTCGGTCAAGCCTATTCACGTAATTATCTAAATGCAGAGCAGTATGACAAACTCTGTAAGAATAAGGACACCAAAATTCATATGCCAAAAATGAAAATTGATGAAGATACCGATATTGTCACCTTTTCCGATGAACAGATGATAATACTGTACAGATTACATTTAAGGGCGGCGGCACAAGACAAGTGAACATTGAAGCAGACAGCCACAGCGCAATCATTCTGGACGTGATGACTTTTGCCAAATGTGACGGTCGATGGCGGTATTATGGAAATTGCTTTCCTTGGGAAACCATTGACAAAACCTATTGTTAAGCCATTAGGCTTATTTTTTTGTATATTTTTAGAAAGGATGGTGCAATTTATGTGTTGTTTTCAAGGTCGGGCAGTTGGGGAGTATTTCTTCTGCTGTCAGAGTTGCAGTAATTATCTATCAACCTGTGTTCCTATCGTTGTTTATACAAGCGGAAAGAAATCAAAACAGAAAAACAAGAGGATAGCGACCTCACACATTATTACATGATTTCCTTATCTATAAATACAGCCAGGATGTTTGACGGCTACAAAGACCCACATATACCCCAAAGCATTTTATCCTTTACGCCTGATTATGTAAGAGCCATCTACCACAAAATATTCGAGCTTATTCCATGTTTAGAATCTCACCCAGAATGATGCTTTGATGAATGTTGGGGAATGTCGAAGATTGTAATATTGAAAAGGATGAAGCATGGCTTAACAGGAAGAAACAGTTAAACGAACAATGGCTTGAAGAAAATTCTTTTAAAGCCGCTAGAATTGATTTTACATATGGCCTTTATACAATGAATCATCAGTATTTAACACTCATTGATAAAGGTTACACCTTGCGGATTCCGACAGCAAAGACTGTACAAACGCTTATAACTCTGATTTAAGTTATATTTATTACTCAAACTTCCCACACCGTTTTGATGTGTTGAACCTTGAAAAATCAATACT
>CAPEBR010000053.1 GCA_948602995.1 uncultured Dorea sp. | reverse complement strand
AGTAAAGGCTCTCAAGGCAGGCAAGGGCAAAAGAGTAAAAATCACTGCAATGGCAGCAGACGGAAGCGGCAAGAAAAAGACAGTAGTAATTAAAATTACAAAGTAGATTTTGAATTGGGGACGGGTTACTGTTCACTCCGTGACCAGTAACCTTCGCAAATCCATCTAAAATTCGCTCCGCGAATGGGATTTGCTCACTCCTGAATCACTTTCTTACGGTCTGTGCAGTAAATGCACAAACCTGTGTGAACAGTAACGGGGACGGGGCATTTTTAAAAATGCCCCGTCCCCGACTATTGTAAAATCCTCCATTTCAAAGTATAATGTAGGCATATAAATGTCAAAATAATTGAGAGAGGTACAGACAGATGGCAAATATATTTGATATTCTTGGGCCGGTTATGGTGGGACCGTCCAGTTCACACACAGCGGGGGCAGTGCGTATTGGTTTAGTTGGGCGGCAGCTGTTTGGGCAGCAGCCGGACAAGGCAGTTGTTTACCTGCATGGCTCATTTGCGGCTACGGGGAAGGGACACGGGACGGACAGAGCGTTGATTGCAGGGCTTTTGGGAATGAGGCCGGATGATCTCAGAATTCCGGACAGCTTTGAGATTGCGAAGGAACGGGGCATGGATTTTGTGATTGAGCCAAGGGAGCTTAGGGATGCGCATCCCAACACGGCGAGGATTACGATGGAGGCAGATAACGGAAAGAAGCTTGAGATCCAGGCATATTCCATCGGGGGAGGAAGGATCCGCGTGAGCATGCTCGATGGAATGGATGTAAATTTCAGCGGGGAGACCCACACGCTGATTGTCAGAAATCAGGATCAGCCAGGCTGCATCACGGATGTTTCGACGGTTTTGAATCTCTGCGGCATTAATATTGCAACGATGCAGGTGTTCCGCGCAAGAAGGGGCGGAAGCGCAGTCATGGTGGTTGAGACGGACCAGGTGGTCCCAGAGAGCGCGATTGAGATGCTTGAAAGAAGACAGGGGATTTTGAAGGTAACATTTTTAGCAGCGATTTAAGATGCAGAATTGAGAGAAGGAGTAGCAGAGGTATGTCATATCAGTCAATGGAAGAAGCACAGGAGAGATGTAAAAGGGAAGGAATTGAGTTTTGGAAGGCAGTGCAGCTGGAGGATGCAGATGAGCGGGATGTAAAGGAGACGGATTCCTGGGAGCAGATGAGGGGAATGTGGCAGGCAATGCTTGACAGCATTGATAACTACGACCCGTCGCTGATGTCCAGAAGCGGCCTTGTGGGAAAGGAAGGCGGCCTGATGGAAGCCTACAGGGAAGAGAAAGATACACTTTGCGGGGATTATATGGCAAAGGTTATGGCAAATGCACTTAAGATGGGCTGTAATAATGCCTGCATGAAGCGGATTGTTGCGGCTCCCACTGCAGGTGCCTGCGGGGTTCTTCCGGCAGTGCTTGTGACGTATTTCCGCGAGTACGATGTGCCGGAGGAGAAGATGATAGAGGCATTGTATGTGGCGGCAGGTATCGGCCAGATTATTGCAAACCGCGCATACCTGGCAGGTGCGTCCGGCGGATGTCAGGCAGAGATCGGCTCGGGCTCCGGTATGGCTGCAGCGGCAATCTGCCATGTAAAGGGCGGCAGTACAGAGCAGATCGGCGCTGCCTGTGCGATGGCGCTTAAGAACCTGATGGGGCTGGTCTGTGATCCGGTGGGCGGCCTGGTTGAGGTGCCCTGCGTGAAGAGAAATGTGGGGGGCGCGGTGAATGCCATGGCGGCAGCAGATATGGCGCTTGCAGGAATTATCAGCCAGATTCCCCTTGATCAGGTCATTGACGCCATGAAAGAGGTCGGCGACAGAATGGATGTAAGCTTAAAAGAGACTGGCATCGGCGGAGTGGCAGGGAGCCTCCGGGCACAGGAAGTCATCAAGAAAATGTAATCTGAGGTAGTGATATGGATTATAGAGCATTAATGCAGACCGAAGAATATGAGTTTCTTAGAACAAATGAGCACCTCGGGAACCGGATCATTCTTCTTGGACTTGGCGGCAGCCATGCATATGGAACTTACAATGAGGAAAGTGACATTGACCTCAGGGGCGCCGCCATTTCCAGGCAGTCAGATCTTATCGGGCTAACGAAGTTTGAACAGTATGAGGATCATAATACAGATACCGTGATCTATTCTTTTAATAAGCTGGTACTTCTGCTGCTGGAGTGCAACCCCAATACGTGTGAACTGTTGGGACTGGATGAGGACCAGTATCTGCTGAAAACCCCGCTGGGGCAGGAGCTTTTGGATCATACAGAGCTGTTTCTTACGAAGCGTGCGGTAAAATCATTCGGGGGATATGCAGGAGCACAGCTTCGCCGCCTGCAAAATGCCATTGCCCGGGATACCATGACGCAGACAGAGCGGGAAAGGCATATTTTAGATTCTGTAAAAAATTCACTGGATGACTTTAACCGGCGGTATAAGACATTTCCCAATGGAAAAATCCGTCTGTATATTGATGATGCAGTAAACCCTGACCTGGACAGCGAGATTTTTATAGATGCCAGCTACACCCATCTTCCCCTGCGGGATTATGAGGGAATGTGGGCGGTTATGAATCATGTTGTCCGGGACTATGATAAGATTGGAAAACGCAACAGGAAAAAGGATTCGAATCATCTGAACAAGCATGCCATGCATCTGATTAGGCTGTTTATGATGGCGATTGATATTTTAGAAAGAGGGGAAATCCGGACAAATAGAAAAGATGACCTGGGACTTTTGTTAAAAATCCGCACAGGCGGCTTTCAGAAAGTGGACGGGACATTCCAGGCAGAGTTTTACGAGATTGTAACGGATTATGAAAAGAGGCTGGAAGAGGCTGCAGCAAGATGTAGGCTTCCGGATGAACCGGATATGAAGCGGGTGGGGGACTTTGTAGAATATGTGAATTTGAGAAGTATACAGGGCGGGTTTGAGGACTTTTAGCGGAGGATGGTTCTAGCCGCGGAGCCAGAGCTTTGATAGAGGGAGGGGAGAAACATGCTTATATTTTTAGGTGTAGAAAACTTTGCAAAGATTGAGAGTGCTAAAGTCTGTATAAATAGCTATACTCTTCTGGTAGGACCGAGGCATCTTCAATGATAAATGAGATTGCACCTTTTATGCTGGCATTGGCAGACAGTAAGGGATACAACCGTTTGATCATTGACGAAATCGAGGCAAGTCTGCATCCTAAAAAACAATTAGAGCTTGTGAGATTTTTGAATCGCTTAAGTAACAAAGGCATAAAATTAATTTTAAGTACGCACAGCGATACCTTTGCCTCTAAAGTTAATAATCTGTTTATTTTATCAACATATATAATGCAGAATAAAGGGTGTGATCTTGTAAAGAAACTGGGGTTAGAAAAGGAAGACTTGATGGATCCGGACAAATTATATGTGTATGAATTTGTGAATCAATCTAATGGGCACAGTATTGTTAAAGAAATAGCAGGAGACGGCAGTACGGGTTTTCAGTTCGATTTATTTACAGATTCCGCCATGCATCTGTATAATGAAGCATTGGAAATAGGAGAACTATTACAGAATGATAAATCTTAATTTTAAAGAATACAATGAAAAGAAGTCCTATCAGAAGAATAGCCTATATAAAATAAATAAGGATGCAGTTATTCCGTTTAAGGAAGTGCATAAGGATATTGGTAAGTGCGAAAGTGTTGATTTGATTTTTGACCTACGTCCAGGACAATATGGAATATTTGCCTACGAATACAGGAATCCCGTTACTTTAAAACAAGGGTGCAAAACAGCGGATATATTGGCATGTGCTGTGGATGAAAGTGAGAAGAAAATCAATACCTTGATTTTTCTGAGAAAGTTGTAATACTCCGTGGAAAAGCCTTTGATTTATCGGTAATTTTTTTGGAAAAAGTATCCGAATCAGAGTATGCGGCAGCAATAAGGATTTCCTTGGCTTAACATTCTATACTTGCCATAAACAATTCATAAAAATCATCTTCCCCTGCCAACACCGGTGAATTCTCCCCACCGCCGTTGGTGCTGCGCTTCATTGCGGCATGAAATTCTTCGCCTGCGCAGATTAAATCCATTTCATAAATTTCGTACCCCATATCCCTGCATATGTTACAAAAGGCAGAGAGGGGTTCTTTTTCGTGACGGGTATTTAAAAATCTGTTACGTATATCCAGGGTGTGCAGTGCTTTGTGCTGTAATTCATCTAACATCGTAATGATATCCATAATGTTTTCGCTCCAAAGATTTTATTTTCTGATATTAAGTATAACTGTTTAAGGCAATAATAGCAACCAAAGAATACGCCTCAAATATACTGAGTGTTAGATAATAGGTTACTGTTCGCTTTGCGTCTGCAGTTGGCGCGATACTCACGGCAGATTTCATTGACCGTGAGTATTACTGCTATCAGCGGAATCGTTAATATGAGTGGCTCTAAATATAATTGTATCAGCGATTTTTTAATGGTCAATAAGAGAAGAAATTTTTTTGATTGCCGGCACCGCGTGGAGCATTCTTATCTGCTGGACAGGGAATTTGGGACGGGGCATTTTTAAAAATGCCCCGTCCCCAACATCTTTGCCCTGTACTCGGTAGGGCTTAATCCGGTCAGCTTTTTAAAGGTGGAGGAGAAGTATGCCGCATCATTGTATCCCACCAGATTTGCGGCCTCATAGGTCAGGATATCCGGCTTCAGGAGGTATTCTTTTGCCTTTTCTATCCGTGTGTTATTAATGTATTCGATGAGGGATTCCCCACATGTTTTCTTAAAGGTCCGGCTTAGGTGTGAGGGGGAGATATGCAGATGCTCTGCGATGGTTTCCAGGGAAAGAGGATCTGCCAGGTGGGAGTGAATATATTTTGCTGCATTTTCAACCAGGCTGTTCTGCATGGTGATGTTTCCGGCAGAGCGTTTCTGTGTTTCTGCCATTAATTCCTGTATGGTATGCTCCAGAGAGAAAATGTCCGCGGCAGCATTGATGCCTGCGAGATACTCGCCGGAAGGAGGCTCTGCTTCACGCTTCATCAGAACCCTGCAGCAGATATAGTAAATCTGGGAACAGATATTTTTTGTGTCAGCCGAATTTACAAAGTTTGTCTTGAATTTTGTAAACATCTTATGAAGGATGGTATTTGCTTCTTCAAACATCCAGCTGTGCAGATTGTTTTCGAAATGAAAGAGATCCATCGAGTTCTCGGCAGTCAGGTCGTAGTCGCTGCTTTCCGGCGTATCTTCAAACAGAGCAATATCCTTTTCAGAATAGAAATTCAGTGTCAGGGCATAGATGGCCTCTGATACAGCGTGGCAGAATTCCCCGGCGCCTTTGTGATACTGGCTGATCCCCACGGACACCTGTCTGGAATCCAGCATTTGTGTAATGACAGCGATTTCCCGGCAGTTATCCAGAACCGCATCAGGGACGTGGGAGGAAAACCCGTCTACAAAATAGACCGTAATAATCAGATTATTATAGCGGTAGCAGTAAGCGCGTTTTTTTTCATGAATGATAATTTTCTTAAAGGACGCCAGATCATTTTCTAAGGGTACCAGCTGGAAGGCGGCAATGTAATAGTGGCTGAGATTAATTTTAAGTTCTGCAAGCCGTTTCCCGAAAGCAGCGGTATAGGGAGAACAGGTCATCTCCAGAAGAAGCTGGTTCTTTAAAAATGCAATCTCCTCCTTTGCTATGGAGGAGTGCTTCCTGGAGGTTACAATCTGCTTCTGTGCAGACTGAATGGCCTCAATCAGATCCTTCTTGTTTGTCGGCTTTAAGATAAAAGCAGACACATTATATTTGATCGCAGTCTTTGCATATTCAAAATCTGCATAGCCGGTCAGCAGAATCACTTTTGTTTCAGGATAGTTTTCATAAGCATATCTGGCCACGTCAAGTCCGTCCATTACAGGCATCTTGATGTCCGTGATGATAATATCTGTCGGATGTTCTTTTATAAACTCAATTGCTTCGAGTCCGTTGGATGCAGTACCGGCAACCTGGCAATCCAGGGAATCCCAGTTGATAAAGCTGGAAATGCCTTTGCGTATGACGGCTTCATCATCAACAACTAAGAGCGTAAAGATCATAAGGATTCCTCCTCTCTCTTTAAGGGTATTTTAAATGAAATGGTTGTGTAACTGCCAGGTATGCTGTCTATATTAAGACGTGAGCCTGGTCCGAAAAGTAATTCCAGCCGCTTGTCCAGATTACGTAATCCGACGTGGGTATGGTCATCCTCATCAGAGGGAAGAATGGCGCGGATATCAGGGATGGTTTCAAAGCCAACGCCGTTATCAATGATAGAGATCTCCATGCAGTCGCTGCCGTCTGGTTTCAATATCTGGATAATCAGACTTCCTTTTTCATCCTTTGGCTCCAGCCCATGTATAATTGCATTTTCCGCCAGGGGCTGTATGCAGAAGACTGGAACCATATAGCTCATGAGCTCATCCGGAATACGCAGGGTACAGGATATTTTATCCTCAAAGCGCATCTGCTGGAGATAGACATAGAACTTCACATATTCGATTTCCTGCTCCAGCCGGATAAAGTCCTTTTCCTTAGAAAGCGTATTCATTTTCAGAAGCTCTCCCAGGGAAATCACCATCTGATAGATTTCTTCCTGATCATTCATCTGTGCCTTCCATGCAATCGTATTCAGAACATTAAATAAAAAATGAGGATTCATCTGAGACTGCAGGGTGCGTATTTCTGAGCTTTTCAACAAAAGCTGTTTTTGAAAATTATCATTATAGTAGGTGTCAAGCTGTTTGAGCATCTTGTTAAAGGAATCAGCCCAGACGTCAAATTCATAATACATCTTCATGGGCGGCAGGACCGTACGCTCTCCTTTTGAAATCTGATTAATATGGTAGATCATCTTATCAATCGGCTTTGTTATAGTTCTGCTTATAACAATTGCAAGCAGCAGCGCAAGGGCTAACGTGCAGGCAAGCAGTACAAGATGAAGCTTTAAAATTTCGTTCAGATCCTTAAGAAGTACATCCCGCGGCGCCACCACGGTAGAAACCAGCTTAATCTTTTCCAGCTTCCGGGATGCAATAAAGTAATCCTCTGAACAAAGGGAAAGCTCCCTAAAGGAAATGGATGAGGCGGTATTCTCATTCATCATTCTTTTAAGAGCCTGGCATTCCGTCTTCATATCCGGACAGGAGGTGACATTAATGGAAGAATCATACATGCAGATAAACCAGGAGGGATCCAGGCCTTCTACACAGTAAGAAAACCATTTGGCAAGGTCGATCCGGATCATGAAGGTGCCGCAGTAATTGCCTGTGTTGCTGCTAAAGAGATTCCGGATAAAATAGATGCTGCTGTCATCTCCGGGAAGCATCCGGCAGAACAGGCGGTGTTCCCGTTTGTCTATCGTGCGGAAAATCTCTGCGTTTCCAAAAGAAAGCGACAAGGAAGAAGCAGAGGCGGCGAAGCTGAAGACATTGTTGTTATGGCTCATGATGCAGATGGACTTCGTAAAGTTTTTTGAAGACAGAGAGGTACTGTAATAGATGTAAGCCATCTGTTTTTCAATACTGATTTTTTTTTCAGGACTTAAGAGGTCCGGCTGCGCAGTCTCCAGTGCAGCTGATATCGTGCTGTTGGACAGATAGAGCGGGATGATGGAATCAATGGCTTCAATCTGACTGTTGATTTTCTGGTTCACCTGGCTGAACTGGCTGGTAATAGAATGTCTGTAATTATTTGTAAGGATCTGTTCCGTTCTGATATAGTAGAAAAGAATGGAACATAATAGTATGACTGTAATAATGGAGGACATTGTAATCGTTATAAAAAGGTTCAGCGTTGGTAATTTTTTCTTTTTTTCCGTTTTCATATCAATTGCTTTCACTCACATACTTTTAGTTGTATGGCAATTATCCCATAATTTATAGTGACATTCAATCTGTTTTTGTCAGAAGCGAAAATAACAAAAGAGTATAGCAAAATATTGAAAGAACCAGACCAAAGTCAGAAAAAGGGGAGATTGTGCCGGATTCTGGAGCCGGAATAATACAAGAATATGACAGGTCTCTTTATTAAAATCTGTCATTAAAAGGGATATAATACCATCAGATACCAAATTATGCGACTGTTTAGACAGTTGCCAGAAACACACATCAGAAAGATAAGGAGGAAAATAATGAGAAAAAGAAGTGTGAAGAGATTATTTGCTGCCGTACTTGCCGGAGCTATGGTGATGAGCATGGCAGCCTGCAGCAGCAGTGAAACAGGAAAGAAGGGTTCCGGTTCATCCGGTTCTGACGGGGCGGAAAAGACAGAGGATTCCGGCAAGGTTGTCCTAAATGTGATCAACTATCATGTAGGTACGGACTATGCGGCAGAGTACTATTCCTATCTGTTTGAGGAATTCCAGAAAACAGAAGAGGGAAAGAATGTGGAGTTTAATTTTGAGGAAATTCCAACAACAGATGCATACAACCAGAAGATCAAGCTTCTGATTTCCAGTGGAGACCTTCCGGATATTGTATTTAATGGAGGAAATAATATTACAGAACTGGCGGCTAAGTCCGGCAAGGTGGCAGATCTTACTCAGTATTTTGAGGAAGACCCGGAGTGGAAGGGACTTTTTGACGACACTTCCCTGGAGTTTAATACAGTAGATGGAAAAATCTACGGCGTGCCGGTTTCGAAGGAGATTTCCTATATCTACTACAATAAGGAACTCTTCCAGAAGGCGGGAATTGAAGCACCGGAGGTTGCCTATGAGACATGGGATGATTTCTTTAAGGCCTGTGACGCACTGAAAAAAGAAGGAATTACGCCAGTGGGTATGGACACTGCGGATATGGGATGGCTTACGAATCTGTGGATGAGCGCCCTGATCGGTACAAACGGGGAAGCAGGGAGCGAGTGGATGAACACCATGTATCCAGAGGATTTCAATACGCCAGAGGTGGAAGCGGCAGCGAAGACGATTCAGACTATGTTTAAGGAGTATACAACTGATGACGCGGTAGGCGGAAAATACGACCCCATGGCAACACATTTCTTCAACGGAGAGATTGCCATGATTCCCAATGGCCCATGGATGATACCAGACTTTTCACAGACAGAAAAAGCGCCAGAAGGCTTCTACGACAAGGTGGGCATTATGCTGATGCCAGGAAAAGGCATGGAGATGGTGCCAACGCCTGGTGATATGGTAGGCGCGTCAGGAGACGAGGAAAAGATTAAGGCAGCAGTTGCATTCCTGAAGTTTGAGACAAGCCCGGAAAACCAGATTAAGGCTCTTGAAATGACGGGCTTACAGCCAGTATCCAATGACCTTGAGATCCCGGGAGAGCTGACAGAGAGCGATCCGCTGATGGCAGAGGTTCTTAAGATCCAGAACGAGGCGGCAGTTACCTACGGACAGAACCAGGCATACTGGTATCAGAATACCATTGATACATTTTCAACGGAGCTTCCGGAGCTTGCTTACGGAAACATCACGCCAGAGGAATTTTGTAAGAAACTGACGGAGTCTGCAGCAAAGAATCAGGAATAACAGATTATGAAGATAAAGAATAAAGGCTTTTGGATCGCCGCATTTACAATGCCATGCATGGTCCTGTTCGCACTTGTATATGCGGCTCCGATTGTGACTGTTCTATATACCTCGCTTTGTGATTACACGACCTTTTCACCGCCTGTTTTTACAGGAATGAAGAATTTTGCCGGTATATTTGGGGATCAGGATTTTCTGGCATCCATTAAAAATACGTTGATATGGGTGCTTCTGCAGTCGGTCTTCCATGTCACGCTGGGGCTTGTAATGGCCCTGGTTCTGAGGCGTAAGCCGAAGGGCTGGAAGATCGTGCGGACTGCATATATGATTCCGAATATCATACCGACAGCAGCGACAGGAGTAATGTTTACACTGCTTCTGAATCCTACATTTGGAATTGTGAAGCCCTTCCTGGAAAAGCTTGGAATCGAGGTTTCACAGACCCCAAACTTATTCGGTAATTCCAAGTATGCGTTCTGGACAGTCACAGCTACATGGATTTTATATGCAGGATTTAACACAATTATTTTCCTGGCAGAGATGGGGGCAATTGATAAAGAGATTTATGAGGCTGCAAGGGTAGACGGCGCAAGCCCCTGGCAGTTAGACCGCTTTATTACTCTGCCCCTGATGAGA
This sequence comes from uncultured Dorea sp., assembly GCA_948602995.1. Lineage (GTDB taxonomy): Bacteria > Bacillota > Clostridia > Lachnospirales > Lachnospiraceae > CAPEBR01. Next base: position 18,062 of record CAPEBR010000053.1, on the reverse strand, counting down.
AACATATTCGGAACCTGTGTCACCCTTGCTTCTGTAGCCATGGTTTCCCAGTTTGATATCATCTATATGACAACAAAGGGAGGACCAGGCAATACAACGCTGAATCTGCCGATTTACCTTTATAAGGCGGCCACACTTGAAAATAATTACGGGAAGGCGAACGCCGTTGGAACGGTACAGATCGCAGTGGGTCTGGCACTGGTGCTTCTGATTCAGAGGCTGTTCAGGGAGAAAAAGGAGGATGCAAGATGAAAAATGCTTCCAGAATTTTAAAATATCTATTTATGGCTTTTTTCACATTCATTGCTGTTGGGCCGATTGTGTGGGCATTTATCAGCTCCTTTAAGACTTATGCGGAGATTAATTCCTCCGCATTGTCCTGGCCGTCCTCTTTTCAGATGGATAATTACAAGGCGGCATTCCAGTATGCGCCCATTGCAAAGTACTTTGTAAACAGTATTATTATTGTCGGGTGCAGTGTCCTGGTGACAGTGGCGCTGGTTGCCATGTGCGCCTATATCGTGTCAAGATTTGAGTTTAAGATGAAGACGCTGATTATCTTATTCATATCAGCATCCCTGATGCTTCCGGCACAGGCGATCTCGCAGCCTCTGTTTATGATTTTTCAGAAGCTGGGAATTTTTGACACAAAGCTGGGGCTGATCATTGTATATTCAGCCATGGGTATCCCTATGTCATTCTTTGTCATGGTCAGCTATTATAAAACCATTTCCACTGCATTAGAGGAGTCTGCATACATAGACGGGGCAACCTTTCTGCAGACCTTCTTCAGGATTATCCTGCCCCTTGCAAAACCGGGACTTGTAACAATTGCACTGCTGCAGTTTATCAATACGTGGAATGAATTCTACTTTGCATTGATGCTAACCAGCGGGGATACGGCGAGGACAGTGCCAATCGCCCTGAATTACTATATGGGTACATTTGCAAATAATTATTCTGCATTATTCGCGGCAGTCGTGATGACAGTCCTGCCTACAATCGTGGTATTCATCGTTCTGCAGAGACAGGTTATGGAAAGTCTGACGGCAGGAGCGGTAAAAGGATAGAAAGGACAAGGAGTATGAGAACAGATAAACCAGTGATCTATCCGGTGGAGCCCTGGGCGATTACAGAAACGTCCTTTGATAAGGAGCAGAATTACAGAAATGAAACTGCCTTTTCCCTGTCCAACGGATATATTGGCACAAGAGGAACCTTCGAGGAAGCGTATCCCTTTGATCTGGAGACTGGTCTTGAAGGGAATTTTGTAAATGGATTTTATGAGAGTGAACGAATCCGGTATGGAGAAGCGAATTTTGGTTCGCCAGAGTTTAGCCAGTCCCTTCTGAATCTTCCGAACATGAAGGAAACAAAGGTGTACCTGGAGGGGGAGCAGTTTACCATGGAGGAGGGAAGGACAGCAGAATATAAGCGGGTCCTGGATATGGAAGGTGCGGTGCTTACACGATCTCTTGTCTATACATCTCCAGGGGGCAGAAAGGCAGAGATTCAGATAAAAAGGCTGGTTTCCTTCGAGATGAAGAATATCATGGCAATTGAGTACCAGGTGACTCCTTTGAATTTTTCCGGGGAAATCAGATTCGTATCAAGGCTTTCGGCGGATGTGGAGAACCATACAAGAAAGACGAACCCCATAGTAGATTACGGTCCCTTCGGGAGAAGGCTCTGTCCGGTTTTACTGGAGGGAGACCGGCAGACCTTTTATTATCAGGGGATTACAAAGGGCAGCAGGCGAACCATGGCGTGCGGAGGAAGCCACAGAATCTACGGAGGCGCAGGCGCTCTTCGCCATACGGTCCGGACAGGAGAGCTGGATGCGGAATTGGTGCTGACAGTGCAGGGAATGAAAGGAAAGCCGGTTATACTGGAAAAGATGCTCTGCTATGCCACAGACCTGGACAAAAAGCCAGAGGAGCTTAAGGAGTTTGTATATGATACTCTGGGCCTGGCACATAAGAGAACATTCCAGGGGCTTAAGGAGAGCCAGAGAAGTTATATGCAGCATTTCTGGGGAACTGCTGATATCCGGATTCAGGGAAAGGACAGTGAACTTCTGCAACAGGGGCTCAGATTTAATCTGTTTCACATTCTGCAGTCAGCAGGCAGAGACGGGAAGACTGGAATGGGAGCAAAAGGGCTGTCCGGAGAAGGCTATGAAGGACATTATTTCTGGGATACCGAGATGTATATGCTTCCGGTATTCATCTATACAGAACCAGAGGTTGCGAAAAAACTTCTTGATTACCGGTACAAAACCCTGGAAAAGGCACGAGAAAGGGCGAGGATCCTGGGACATCAAAAGGGCGCCCTGTTTCCCTGGAGAACCATTAACGGGGAGGAGGCCTCCACCTATTATCCCCTTGGAACAGCACAGTACCACATCAATGCAGATATTGCATATGCCCTTGCCCTGTATCTCCAGGTTACAGGAGACATAGAATATCTGAGGGAGAAGGGGGCGGAGCTTTTCATTGAAACAGCACGGGTCTGGGCAGATGTAGGGAGCTTTGCAGCGTGCAGGGACGGGAAATATTGCATTTGCAGCGTGACAGGACCTGACGAATACAATGTACTGGTAGATAATAATTTTTATACCAACCTGATGGCAAGAGAGAATCTGAAAGCAGCGCTGGGAGCGGTGGAGTATCTTGGGGAACATGACAGGGATTCTCTCGAAAAGCTAAAACAACGCCTGGATTTTTCGCAGGAAGAGACAAAGCTGTGGAAGGAAATTATTGACAGGATGTACTTTCCCTATGACAAGGAGCGGGAGATCTATCCGCTGGACGACGGATTTATGATGCGTAAGCCATGGGATGAGGAGCGGATCCCTGAGGAAAAGAGGGCGTGGCTGTATGAAAATTACCATCCGCTGTTTATCATGAGACACAGAATGTCCAAGCAGGCAGATGCGATACTGGGTATGTATCTGCACAGCAATTATTTTAGCGAGGAGGAAATCAGACGGAATTATGATTTCTACCAGGAGGTGACTCTGCATCACTCCTCTCTTTCTACCTGCATCTTCGGGATTGTTGCCTGTGGGATTGGATATTACGAGGAAGCCTATCAGTACTTTTCCCAGTCAGCAAGGATGGATCTGGATGACTACCACAATAATCTGTATGCAGGGATTCACGGAGCCAATATGGCAGGGACATGGCAGGCAGTAGTAAATGGCTTTGCAGGCCTGCGATGCCAGGATTCACGCCTTTCATTCAAGCCTTCCATACCAGAAGAGTGGGAATGGTACAGTTTTAAGATCCGGTACAGGAACGCAGTGTTAAAGCTTACCATATCCCGCCAGGAAGCGGAGTTTGTCCTGGAGGAGGGAGAACAGGTCATCTTCTATATTGGGGAGAAGGAAATTGCCATCCGGGAGAAAGGGGGAAGATATATTGAAAAAATATAAGGCAGTCTTTTTTGACTGGGACGGCACAGCCGTTTTATCCAGAACAGCCCCGGTAGATGATGTTGTGCCGGTCATGCAGCCTCTTCTTGAAAATGGGGTGAAGCTTGCGATCATCAGCGGAACCACTATAGAAAATATTGCAGGCGGACATATCGGACAGTATTTTAGCAAAAAGCAGCTTGGGAATCTGTATCTTGGACTTGGAAGGGGTGCATATAATTACGGGTTTCATGAGGGAAAACCATACCTGTTCGAGAACCGGATCCCGGATGTTGCCGGGCTGCTTACAATCCATAGAATCTGTTTTGAGATTCACGCAGAATTAAAGGAGAAATATGACTTTGACACAGACATTGTGTTCAGCAGGCCGAATTACTGCAAGATTGATCTGATGACAGAAAACAGACGCGGGGATAATCTGTTTATGCAGGAAAATGAGCTGGATCTGCTCAGGGAAAAGATGAAGGAGCACGGCATGAAGGAAGGACTTTCGGGTCTGATGGAGATGGCAGTGCGAATAGGGCGCAGCCATTACCTGGAGGTGATTCCCACATGTGACGCCAAATATCTGGAGGTGGGGATCTCCAGTAAGAGTGATAATGTAGAGGCAATTCTTGGGAAAATGCGGGAAGAATGTTCTATAGAGGCTGGGGAATGTGCTTTCTGGGGAGATGAATATGTGGGAATAGAGGAAGATATTTTTGGAAGCGATAGCTTTATGTATACGGAACAGACCTCTGCCGGAGACTTTTTTGACGTGTCAGAGGTCAGAGGAAAAAGGCCAGAGGGCGTAAGAACAATAGGAGGCGGCGTGAATCGCTTTCTTGATTTTCTGGCAGCACAAAATGAAATGTAAGAGGAGTAATATGATGAAGATGAAAATGAGAGTAAGAGTGCTAAGTATCTGCTTAAGCCTGTTCCTGCTGGTGAGCTGTCTCCCTCTCTATGAGGTGGAGGCTGTGGCAGAGGAAGGCGCAGGGACAACCTATTATGTTGACAGTGACGGCGGAAGCGATGATAATACCGGAACCGCTCCGGACCAGGCATGGGCGTCGCTGGAGAAGGTAAATGGCTTTGAATTCCAGCCCGGCGACAGGCTTCTGTTCCAGAAGGGCGATGTGTGGACAGGCCAGTTAAGCCCTAAGGGTTCAGGAACAAAGGGAAATCCCATTATCATCGGGGATTACGGCGATGGAGAGGCGCGCCCGCTGATCCAGGGAAATAACTGGTGCACAGATGAAGGGGATGATCTGGAGAACAAGATCTTCAATGCAGCGGTGTTCTTCTATAACCAGCAGTACTGGGAGATTACGTCTCTGGAAATTACAAACAGAATACCGGGAGAGAACCCGGACGACCATATTAAAAAGTATGGCGTTCTGATTATGGGCAGGGACGCCGGGACATTAGAGCATATGTACTGCCGGAATCTGTATGTCCATGATGTAGTATCCCATCCAGTCGGACAGCAGGCGGGAATCGCCAGAGGGGGCATCATCTATGTGATACGCGGCAATCAGGTTCCTACAAACTGGAATGACATTGTGATAGAGGATAATATTGTAGGCCCCAGGATCAATCATTATGGAATAAACTTACTGTCTACATGGGGAAGCAGCAGATTTGAGCATGAGACGGGAATTCCGGACGCTGAATATCCTGGACAAAGATATGACAGTACCAACATTATAATCAGGAATAATTACTGTGAGGATGTTGGAAATGCTGCAATCTGCCCGTCTGCATATAAAAACGCAGTGATTGAATACAACACCTGCAATGGCTGCAACAGCGGGCCTAACGGGAATGTGCCCATCTGGTGGGAAAACGGCGAGCACACAGTGGCTCAGTTCAATGAGGTATATGGATCCGGGGCGTCAGAATCCAAAGAGGATTCTCAGGCATTTGACGCAGATGTGAATGCGAAATTAAATTATATTCAGTATAATTATACCCATGACAATCCATCAGGAGCGTATTTTGAGTGTGCCCTGGGGACGCCTTATACGACCCACATCCGCTATAATATCAGCCAGAATGACGGATACGGGACAAACAGCTACGGCGGCGGAGCGGTTGTTACGCTTGGGGGCTGGTCCAGCGATCCGAAGAATAAGCTGTATGTTTACAATAATGATTTTTATCTGGGAGAAGGGTATAACAGCTTTATTACGAATAACTGGGACGGCTATCCTGTCAATGCGGAAAACTTTAGATTTACCAATAACATCATTTACAGCAACGCCCAGTCAAAGGGATGGGATAAGAACCTGATGGGAACGGCAGAGAACAATGCTTACGGAGGAACGGACAGCAAGATCCTGAGAGATGATGATGAAAAGGCGCTAACCATTACAGAGGCAGATCTTAAGAATATCGGAAGCGGCGGTACTGGGATTGACAGTGTAGACGGATACCAGTTAACCGCAGATTCCAAATGCCGGAAAGCGGGAACTGTGATTCCAGGCAACGGCGGAAGAGACTACTGGGGAAATCCAGTATCCATGACAGGGACGCCGAATGTAGGCTGTGACAACAGCGGTGCAGAAGTTTCCCAGGCAGCAGGAGTGATTGACTTTGAGGATCGTCCGGCAGAGGCGGCGGAGCTTAGAGGAAGCTATGCAGAGTGTGAATTCGGCGAGGGATGGTATACGAAGGAGCAGAATGGAAATAAGGCGGCGTATTTGTCTAATGAGACAGATACTGGCATGATCGGCCTTCCGGAGGGAAAAGCATTAAAGAGCTTTACTGCAAGCTGCAAGGACATTGCGTGGGTTACGGTAAGCGCAGGCGGCTACAACAAATCCTACTGTGTTACATCAGCAGGGACAAGCTTTGATACAGGATTTTCTTCAGCGGCAGATGAAGTGGAATTTTCCGTACAGGGTATGTCTGGAAGCGAGAGTGTGTATTTTGATGATTTGATTCTGGAAGATGCAGAGTATGAAAGACAGAACCTGGCGCTTAATAAACCGACAGAGACCAGTGGATATGACCAGAACCCGGGAGACTGGGGAAATGACGGCGATGAAGGAACCATGTGGATTCATGCAGGCGAGGATCTGAATGAATACTGGATTGTTGACCTTGGAAAGGATTATGATCTGTCTGATTTTGAACTTGTATTTGAGCAGGATGAGACAGAGGGAGCATGGGGATACCAGATTGACGGAAAAAATAGTGCAAAGGAGGACTTTGACGAGGCGCTTCTGTATGATGCGGCCGATAATTCAGACGGCAGCAGAGTGCAGAGCGGAACATTCGAACCAGGAAGCCTTTACCGCTATCTGCGCGTTACACTGACTAAGTTCCCAGGATATGATTACTGGCCGGGCTTTTCAGAATTCAGGGTATATGAAAGAGATTACAGCGGCCTGGACAAATCTGCTCTGAGTCAGAAGATTGCAGAAGCAAAGTATATTGAAAAGGGAACCTATGCAGAAGCTGATTTTGCTGCACTCCAGGAAGCAATTGCCGTAGCAAAAGCACAGTTCGAAAAAGCAGAGAATGAGGCTCAGGTGACCGAGGCAGTCAATGCATTGCAAAAGGCGATTGATAAGCTGACCACCCCGCCTTCTGATGATAAGAAGCCAGATGAAAAACCGGGGGAGAAGCCGGGAGATACAGGTACACAGGCTCCAAAAGAGCCGGCGGCAGGCACAAAGCTTATAGATCAGAAGACAAAGGGAAGCTACAGGGTAACATCTAAGGGAAAGACAGTGGCATATGCAGGAACGACGAATAAAAAAGCAACCTCTGCAACTATACCCTCAAAGGTAAAGATCAACGGAATCACTTACAAGGTGACCTCTGTGTCAAAGAATGCTTTCAAAAATAATAAGAAAGTGAAGAAGGTTGCAATTGCAGGCAGCATAACAGAGATTGGATCCGGAGCCTTCCAGGGCTGTACGGCGCTGACAAAAGTTGTGATTCCTGCAAAGGTTAAGAAGATCGGAAGCAAAGCATTTTATGGATGTAAAAAGCTGACAGGGCTGACAATTAAATCAAAGCTTCTGACAACAAAGAGCGTTGGAAGCAAGGCATTTACCAAAGCCGGAAGCAGTAATTACAAAAAGCTTAAGGTAAAGGTTCCGGCTAAAAAATTAGCATCCTACAAGAACCTGCTGAAAAAGAAGGGGCTTTCATCCAAGGCGAAGATTGTGAAGTAGAATGGTATCCGGGCTCCGTTACGGAGCCCGGTTTTTGTTTACAGCAGCAGGGCTTATGTGGAGACGCCAAAGAGGTTATGATGGCGGAGGTTATGATAGCGGAAGCTATGATGGAGGAAGTTATGACGATTAGGAAGAGAAGGAATTTTGCAGTTTTATCTATCATCTGCATGATAAGCATTATGATAAGTGCCAGCATGATTCTGGCAGCATGCCGGAATAGGGAAGAAGATAAAACAGAGAAAGTAATTTTTAAGATCAAGGATTATAAGGTAGGACAACAGCAGTTTGAATATTATATGGTCGAAAACCGCAGCAATATAATCAGCCGGTTCCAGGAGGGGCAGGAAACTATTGACGATGCCTTTTGGGAGAAGATAACAGAGGACGGTATGACAGTTTCAGAAAAATTAGAGGAAGCGGCAAAGGATCAGTGTATATATGAATATACCCTGCTGCTTCTGGCAAAAGAAAAGGGACTGGCGGACAGCGTCTCCTTTCAGGACATCAAGAGAGACATGGAAAAAGAAAACCAGAGACGCTCCGATGCCGTGGAACGAGGGGAAGTAATATATGGGAATAAAGAGTACAGTATGAGTACTTATATGAGCTATTATCTGAGTAATCTGACGCGGGAGCTGATTCGTGCGATGGAGGAGAAGGAATTAAAATATACAGATGAACAGTTGGAGCGGTACTGCCTGGAGCAGGGGCTAAATGCACAGGAAGGGAAGACACTAAGGGAAACTTATGGGCTGGCATATAAGACATATTTGCTTGAACAATATATACGGCAGAAGATGGGGACGGGGTATTTTTAAAAATACCCCGTCCCCACTTCAATTTGGGACGGGGCAATTTTAAAAATACCCCGTCCCAAACAGGTAAGAAAACTGGAATTTTAAGCTTTGAATGGCAGCTTGAAATGCCTGTTTTTTTGCGGATATTGTGCAAATTGCATAAAATTAAACGATTAAGTTCTACTTGCAATTGTGCGGAGTAAGTGTTATAAAGTATTTATAGTTAAAATTGCGAGAGATATAAAATTGTTTACCAAAAAAGGTCTGTGTCCGCGATGCTATAGACCTAGAATGGATGATTCACAAGTGTCAGACCCCTTCCCCGGAAGTAAAAGTCAAACATGACGTGCAAAAAGAGCCTCCGGGGGAGAAATGGCGAGCCTTGCTGATAAAACGATTAAGAAAACGTGTCTTACAGGGAATTTCCCTGAAAGAATAAATTAAACCCAAAAAGGAGGACACAACATGAAAAAGAAACTGGTAGCAGCATTTCTGTGTATTGCCATGACAGCATCCATGCTGCTTGGCTGCAGCGCCGGAAGTGGGGGAGGGGGCTCGGATGATTCGAAAGATTCAGGCTCCGGCTCAGCAGGAAAGAATGAGATGGAAGTGGAAGGTGAGGCAACAGAGCTTGAAGTGTGGACATTCATTGAACTTCATCAGCAGTTCTACACAGACATGGCAGAGAGGTGGAATGAGGAACATCCAGATAAGAAGGTAAAACTGGTGCTTAGCAACATGCAGTATGACGACATGCACAACAAGCTGTCACTGGCCCTGGAATCTGGGGAGGGTGCACCGGATGTTGTCGATATTGAGCTTGGCAAGTTCCCGGCATTCATGACAGGACAGATCGGTCTTAAGGATCTGACGCCTCAGATTGAGCCGTATCTTAGCAATATTATTGAGTCCCGCCTTAAGATTTACGGAAAAGACGGCGCTTATTATGGATTCCCGACACATGTAGGAGCCATGGTTGCATTCTACAACACAGAGGCGCTTAAGGAAGCAGAGGTAGATTACACAACGATTAAGACATGGGATGACTTCAAGGAAGCAGGAGTGAAATACCATGAGAAGACCGGAAAGACCTTTGCATGCGTGGAGACAACGGCACAGTGGATGATCAACCTGATGTTAAGACAGAAGGGCGGAGATTATCTGGATGCTGACGGCAACATTGATATTACCAATGACAAGATGGTAGAGGTTCTTGAGTACATCAAGGGAATGCAGGATACAGGCGCATTCGCAACCGTACCGGGAGGACAGCCGGATAATGAGGAAGCATATCCGTCCTACAACAACGGGGATTACGCAGTACAGATTATGCCGTTCTGGCAGACGTCCAGATTCACAAGCTACATGACAGACCTTTCCGGAAAAGTAGCAATCGCTCCGACGCCGGTATGGAATGAAGGCGATGAAGTGAAGTCCATCGGCGGCGGCGGTACTGGTACTGCAGTAGTGGCAGGCAGCGAGAACGCAGACCTTGCAGCAGAAGTATTTGCATACATCAAGCTGTCTGAGGGTGCAAATGAGGAAGTATGGAATGTATTAGGTTTTGATCCGGTAAATACAGCAGTATGGACTGATACAGAACTGACACAGAACCCGGAGAACCAGTTTGTAAAATTCTTCAATACCTATCCGTTTGATACACTGCTTGAGATCCAGGATGGTATTATGGCGCTTGATTCCCTGACCAGCGAGAAGTTCCCGTCTATCAATAATGAGTTCTGTAATGTGACGCTGAATAACATCTACGAAAACGGCATGGATGTAAAGGAAGCACTGGAAGAGTCACAGCAGACATTGAAGAACGAATTCGGCGAGTAATCGGGATGAGGCATACGAAGGAAGAGGAAGGAGGATGCCGGAAAGTAACAGTTCAGCTTGTCTGAACTGTTACAAAAAAAGAATGGAAAAGACAGAACATAGAGGAATAGAGCAGAGTGATAAATGACAAGAATGAAAGAAAGGAAATATGCGTTATGCAGAAAATGAGACATTCGTTAAAGCGGGGAATTGCATTTGGTTTGTCTGCGGTTATGACGTTTTCACTGATGGGCGTGATTCCCGGAGGTTCAGAGACGGCGGAAGCGGCGGAACGTTCACAGTCAGCTATAGCGAACAACAGCCTTAGCGTTGAAATCGGGGATCTGGGACAGATTTCTGTGATGAATATCCTCAATAACCGGAAAAACAGCCAGGGTAATGATGTGAATTTTGTATTACCTAATAATACATCCAACCAGAATAATGCGGCTCATCAGTGGATGGGTGAAATGATCTTCTCTTACAGAACAAGTGAGGATGGAACATTTCCCGAAGGCAGAGAGGGCTTTGTTGAGGTAGATACGAATAAGACTCTGGCAGCAGGAGGATCTACGACATATTCAAATGCGACAGAAAACCTGGAGAAGAATCCTTATATTAAAAAGAACGTGATAAACGATAAAAAAGTAGAAATTGACTTTATCGGACAGGAAGCTGATTCAGAGACAGCACGTACCATGAAAGGGTTTGACGTTAAGTCAGAGTACGATATGGATACAAAAGACGGTTCCCTTTTATGGACAATCACTCTCAAAAATAAGAGTGAGGATTTTATTGAATTCGGTGATGTGGGACTTCCCATGCCATGGAATAACAAGTATACAAGTCAGTCAAGCGTTTATAATGAGCGTGTGACAGCACATACCTTTGCAGGCGCAGACAGTGGTTATGCTTATGCGATCCGCTGCAGCGGGGAAGGAAACTATATCCTGTTCACTCCGGTTCCAGAAAGCGGCGCAAGGATTGAGTATGTGGATAACTGGGTTGGCAATAACAATGGCGTCAGAGGTGAACGTGCAGCAAATACATTTGCCAACTGGACGGGTGACAGCGGCGGATGGCAGCCGGGCTTAAGTGTGTACTATATCCATTCCAAGGATATTCAGAAAACAGGACGCGGCTACTATACAGATGCTTCAAGTCTGGTACTGAAGCCGGGCGAAAGCGAGAGCTATCAGTTCAAATTCTCGGCAGTGCGTGCAGGTGACAATACACCCCAGGAGAGTGCGGACAGCGCAAATAATGCTTCTGATTCAGTAGAAGAGCGTGAGACAAATATGCGCTCACTCCTGTATGATGCAGGTATGATTGATGCAATCGCGGTGCCGGGATTCCAGACAGCGCTTAATATGCAGACAAAACTGGATCTTCATTATGATGATGAAAAGATTAAAGTGGACAGCGTAGATGTTCAGTGTGTACATGAGAACGATCCATTTGATGAGAAGCATATTCCGCAGCAGACAAGCGGACTGGTAAGCAATTCCCGTGCGGGAGAATGTGCAGGAAGTGATTCGGCAACATTCGTGGAGAAGAAAACTGTTGACGGAGAAAATCATCATATCTATGATGTGAAATTCGGCTGCATCGGAAATAACAGTGTACGTGTGAACTATAAGCTGAAAGTAGGGGACGAGTGGGTAGACAAGTTTACACAGTATGAATTCAATGCATTGGCAAAGCTGGATGAGGTAGTGGAGTCCCATGCTGACTTCATGGTAAATAAAACTCAGGACAATGACCCGAATAGTCCTACCTATGGAAATTATCAGGACTGGTATATTTCACAAGAGACTGTTGATTCAAATGCGCAAAACCACTGGGGAGATGACTGGAGCCACGATAATATTAACTTTATGACAATGAAGAATTATCTGAATCCAGTTGCATCAGAGGTTGAGTCCATTGAGAAATATCTCATTGACTATATGTGGAACAACTATATGAAATATACCCAGAGCACCTATACAGTAGCGAATTATCTGGGCGCTTCCGGAATCTACGGTACATCGGCGTCGCCGTATACCCGTACATTCTCCGAGGTGATGGAGGCAACAGGCTTCTTCAATATGTACCGGATTCAGAAGGCGTATCCGGATCTGATTGATTACCGTGAGACGCCGGAGTGGTATCTGGAAAAAGCATACGGCATCTACAGCAATCGTGTGGGAACAGGCGCAATTGGTTTTTATGGCGAGCAGCAGATACCGGATATGATAGATGCGCTCCGCGAAGAAGGGATGACGAAGGAGGCGGATAATCTCCAGGATCGTTTTGCCAAAAGAAAAGGAACCAATATGGCGACTGCGGCATATCCTTATGGATCAGAGTTCACCTATGATAATACAGGTGAAGAGGGTGCGTATGCAGCAGCTAAGGCTCTCAGGGAGTATTATCCGGACGATGCGAATGTAGGCAGGGCGCTTACAAACATGAATAAGGCTGAGTGGAAGACTCGTGCAATGCGTGGAATCCAGCCGACATGGTATCATTATGCAAACCCGGTATTCCTCGGAGGAGAGCACTGGTGGAACTTCCAGTATACAGCATCACTGGCAGGATCCATCATGGATGACTGGCTGCGCTATCAGGATAATGGATGGGATACGGATTCCAGTGCATGGGCGCAGCGTGTGAATTATGCAGCGAAGCTGTCAAACTTCAATGCAGTCAATATGGGCCAGATCTCTGACAAGAGTATTGGAAGTGTCAGCTGGAGATACACCCAGTACAAGGGCGGACATGGCGCAATGAATGTAAATGACGGCGGTACACGTATCATGAACAATGGCTGGAATGACTTCTCGGGAGAGAGTGAAGAAGGTCTTTATGGCTCTCTGTTAAGAATCAGTTCTGATGTTGTTACGGATCCGATTTTCGGACTGACGGGATATGGAAGCACAGTTTCCAAATCAGGGACAAGCTATACCGTTACTCCGGCAGATGGCGTTGGCAAGAGAATTAATATTATTGATGATAAGTTATATGCAGAACTTGAGCAGGATTCCTGTACACAGGCTGTCATTAATAGTGAAGGTCCTTCCTTTGACCTGGCGCTTAAGTGTCTGTCAAAAGAAGAACATTTATCCAGAATTAAGCTGAGCGGCGCAGGTCTTGCAGATGGCTACTACAGCATTAAGCTGGATGGAAAAGATGCAGGGCAGTGTTTCGTAAAGAGTCATGAAGGCATTGCAAATGTTATGATTCCAAAGGGAACAGAAACAGCGTCAGTATCCATTGCTTTCAAAGGTGAGGGAGAGAATGAAGCTCCAGTTGTAAAGGCAAAAGTTGCAGCTACAGATAAACTTCAGGCACTGACTCCGTTCAGGCTGGAAAGCATCGCATATGATGACGGAGCGCCGAATGGAACATTATCTTATAAGTGGGAGACATTAAGCGCGCCAGAGGGCGGAGAGATTACATTTGATTCAGACAAGAAGCCTTATACAGAGGCGAACTGTTCACGGGTCGGAAGATATAAAGTAAGGCTTTCTGTCAGTGATGGCGAGCTGACAGGGATCTCTACTCTGGATCTGACGATTAAGGCGGCAGATGGTAAGACGGCTCCGGTAATCAGTGAGGCATCAGCAGCACAGGATGGCGTCAATACAAGTGTTGCGCAGCTGACAGGAAAGGCAGAAGCAGACCAGACATACCACAATGAGCTGAAGTACGAGTGGAAGATTATTGGACAGCCGGAGGGCGGAAATGCAATCATTGCAAATGCTGATAAAGCAGATGCACGCATGAAAGCATATAAGCCTGGAGAATATTTACTTAGCTTTACAGTTACAGATGAAAAGGCTACACCGTATGACGAAACAATGAGCAGCCAGAAATATGTATCCGTTAACATGAGCGGCAGAGTGGATGGTGTAGAACGTGTAGGAACTGTACTTACGGCAGTTGGAACCGCGCCAGAGCTTCCAAAAGAAATGGAAGTGATCTGCCAGGACGGCACATCAAAGAAAGGCGCAATCCAGTGGGCGGAAATTGATGCTGAAAGCTATGCAGAAGCAGGACAGTTTGAAGCCGGCGGAGAGGTAGAAGGAGCAGGAAAGGTGGCGGCAACGGTAGTTGTTATGTCCGGAAAAGCACAGAATGTGGCTATGCAGGCAACACCTACTGCAATCATTAATACGCCGCAGGATCTGGGCGGAGTAGCCGGTCTGAATGATGGTTTCGAACCAACCCGTTCTTCAGACACCAGCCATGGCGTATGGCATAACTGGCTGGGTGACCAGGGCGGAAAGGCATGGGTTCGGTATACCTGGGAAGAACCAGTTACCATTTACCAGACAGATGCATATTACTTCAAAGACGGCGGCGGTAATTTCCAGCCAAAGGACATCAAATATGAGTACCTGGATTCAGATGGGAAAACGTGGCGTGACATGCCGAATGTAAAAGGATGCGGCAATGCCCTGAACCAGTATAATACGACAACATTTGAGCCGGTTTCCACAACATCACTTAGGATGACCATGACGCCTGTGACCCTTGGATGCGGCGTGATCGAATGGAAAGTATTTGGCTTTGGCGGAGATGATGAGAACGAGACTGTAGACAGAACGAAACTCAACAGCATTATCAGCCAGGCAAAAGCGCTGAATACGAGCCTGTTTGCAGAGGGTGCGAAAGAGATTCTGGACGCCGGAATCAGCGAGGCGCAGAGCGTAGCAGATAACGCGGCGGCAACGCAGGCAGAGATTGATCTGGCAGTCATAAAGCTTGGACGGATTATGACAACTCTTCCAGTAGCTGACAATAACTTTGCATATAGCGCAAATGCATCTACAAGTTTTGTTTCGAGCTGGGAAAGTCTTGCGTCAGTAAATGACGGGCGGCTTCCAGGAAATTCAACGAATCCAGGAGCTCCAAGGTATGGAACATGGGGCAATAGAAGCTCATATGAAACAATTACCTACACATGGAACAGTAAAGTCAGCCTGAACAGCGCTGATATCTACTATTGGCATGATGGTGATAATGAGAATGTAGGAGGTATCAGATTCCCGAAAGATTATTACTATGAATATCTTGCAGACGATGGAACATGGAAACAGGTAGAGAATCCATCCGGTTATGCAAAGGAGCTGCATAAATATAACAATACTACATTTACTCCTGTAGAGACTACATCCATCCGTGTGCATATGAATAAGCAGCAAAGTGATAGCAATGGCGTGGGAGTACTGGAGTGGAAGGTATACGGAGGCGCTGTTGCGGGCGACAATACTGCTCTGAATACTTTGGTTCAGGAAACGGAAAACTTTGTAAAAGACGGCAGCAAAGATTACTCCATTTCCAGCTGGAATGTATTGTTAGATACATTAAAAGCGGCGAAAAAGGTTCTTGGTGATAATACAGCGGGACCAGAAGAGATCAAGGCAGTACTGGATGATCTGAAAGCGGCAAAAGATGGATTAGTGGCAGGAAAAGGGATACGGAATCTTGCCTCAAAGGCTCAGTCAGAAGCCAGTGGAAACACATCAGATCTTGCTGCACTGAATGATGGAAAAGAGCCGGCAGACTCAACAGATAATGCAAATGGAGCATGGCACAACAAAGAAAGCCAGGATGCAGGTGGAACTGCTCGTGCAGCCGGGGACGGATGGGTATCCTACAGCTGGGACGATACACGGATTCTGAGCAGCACAGAAGCATATTATTATTCAAATGGGACGGAAGGCATTAAGATGCCGCAATCTGTTAAATTCGAATATAAGACTTCCGAAGGCGGATGGGCAGAGGTTCCGAATGCAGAAGGTAAAGGCTGTGAGAGTGACAAGTACAACACAACAACTCTTGGAAATATCCAGACTACAGGTCTGCGTATGACAATGGAGCCGCAGACAGCAGCAGAGGGCAGCCCTGCAAACTATGTCGGAGTGATTGAGTGGAAAGTGAATGGAATCTCTGTAGCAGAGCTTGATAAGACAAAATTAACAGCGGCAATTGCAGAGGCGGAGAAGATCACGAATCTGGAGCAGTATACAGCGGACAGCCGTGCAAGATTTGAAGAAGCATTCAATGCTGCAAAGGAAATGGCAAAGGACGGAGGAGCTGTATCACAGAGTGAGATTGACAGACAGGTTAGAGTTCTGAAAGCAGCAATCAGCGCCCTGATGCCGGCGGCAGGCGACCAAAAAGTCGTTTTGCAGAAATTCATAACATTAGCTGAAGAAGAGGCGGCATCAGACCTTTATACACAGGAAACGAAAGATGCCCTTGCAGCAGCAATCAATACGGCAAAGCAGATTGCGGCAAAAGAGGATGCAACACAAGAAGAGATCAGCGGTCAGCTCGCAGCACTGTCAGAGGCAGTCAACGGACTGGAAAAGAAACCTGTTAAGACAGTAAATAAGGTGGAACTAGAGGCCGCTATCGCGGATGCCGGACGGATTGTAAAGGAGGATTATACAGCAGAAAGCCTGGCGGAGCTTGAAAATGTTTTGAATCAGGTAAAAGAAGTCCTTGCATCAGCAGATGCATCACAGGAGCAGGTTGATGAGAGTACAGACCGTCTGTATAAGGCAATAGACCAGCTGGTGAAAGCACCAGAAGAGGTAGTTAATAAGAATGCATTAAGCGCAGCCATTGACCGGACAAAAGAGTTGAAAGAAACTGATTACACGGCAGCAAGCTGGGAGGTCATGCGGACAGCGCTTACGACGGCAAATCAGGTAATGAGAGACGAAACAGCTACTCAGAGAGAAGTCAATGAGGCAACAGCAGCACTCAGAGATGCGCTTGCAGCACTGATAAGAGTAGACAAGGCAGGCCTTAGAGATGCGATTAACCGTGCAAATGAAAGAAACGAAGCGGATTACACAAAGGAAAGCTGGGCAGCAATGCAGACTGCACTTGCAAAAGCAAAAGAAGTAGAAGCGAATGCAAATGCCGTACAGGAGGAAGTGGATGAGGCAACCTATGAACTTAGCGAGGCACTTCGTAATCTGGAAGCAGTAGTCAATAAGAACGCTTTGAAGGCAGCGATTGACCGGACAAAAGACTTGAAGGAAACAGACCACACAGCTACAAGCTGGAAAGCACTGCAGGAAGCACTTAAGACGGCTAATGAGGCAATGAAGAGTGAGACTGTAACTCAGGAGGAAGTCAATACAGCGACAGCAGCGCTCAGGGAAGCACTGGAAGCGCTGGTAAGAGTTGACAAATCAGGTCTTCATGCAGCAATTGACCGTGCGAACGAAAGAAAGGAAGAGGATTACCCAGATAAACCGGATGAGTGGGCAGCAATGCAGGAGGCACTTGCGAAAGCAGTGGAAGTGGCAGAGAATGCGGATGCAGTTCAGAAGGAAGTAGATGATGCAACTTATGAACTCAGCGAGGCTCTTAGGGCGCTGGATCCAGAAGGAACAGTAAATAAGAATGCATTAAATGCAGCAATTGACCGGACAAAAGACCTGAAAGAAAGTGATCATACAGCTACAAGCTGGAAAGCGCTGCAGGAAGCACTTAAGACGGCTGTTGAAGCAGCAGAAAGCGAAACCGTCACCCAGGAGGAAGTCAATGCAGCAACAGCGGCGCTCAGGGATGCACTTGCAGCACTGGTAAGAGTAGACAAGGCAGGCCTCAGGGATGCGATTAACCGTGCAAATGAAAGAACAGAGGCAGATTACACAAAAGAAAGCTGGGCAGCAATGCAGGAAGCACTAGCAAAAGCAGTGGAAGTGGCAGAGAACGCAGACGCAGTTCAGAAGGAAGTGGATGATGCAACCTATGAACTCAGCGAGGCACTCCGTAATCTGAAAGAAGTAGTGAATAAGAATGCATTAAAAGCAGCGATTGACCGTA
>CAPEBR010000052.1 GCA_948602995.1 uncultured Dorea sp. | reverse complement strand
GGATTTTTACCCTGTTGGAATCAAGATTGCAAACTTGTTTCGCAATTACCTAATTACCGTAAACTCGTATGTCCATAACCAAGATCTCCGTAAAGATCATTTGTAATGGAATCTGCCGTCACACTGTAGATATCCTTACCCATTTTTTCCTCAAAATGCTCTTTGAGTTTTAAATTACAATCCCATTTTTCCTGTGGATACGCACCATATCGTCTCTTTACATCACCCATTCTCTCCTCAATATCCATCACCCCCTCTGCCCCGGCAATTGAATCACAAAGTTGGATCAGCCGGTCATACTCGTCCATATGAACCTTATCCAGGGCATCTCTGATTATTTTTAGCTCCTCCTCCGTAGTATCAAACTTTCCAATATAATCATCTATTATATGTCTGTTAAAAGAATGTGTCAAACATATTCTGGCCGCCTCGTCATACCCTAAGGACATCATATACGAATAGCCATCTGATACATGCCCCAGATGCCTTACGCCAAATTTCCGGCCAATATCGTGAAGCAGGCCCAGTATATATGCCTTGTCTGAATCCATGCCACTGCATTTCTTTGCGATCTGTTCTGCACAGCGGGCAGTTACACGGCTGTGATTCCCCCATGGCCCGGGATTACATTTCTCCGCCTCTTCTAAAAGCTTCTCCGCTTCCTCTCTTGCAGGCAACATATGACCACCCTCCCTGATAAGTCATTTTTCCCGCCCTCTCCGGGGGCGGTGAAATATCTCCTTTTATTCTGCCAGTCCGAAATACTAATCTCGCACTAATTCCATTATAGAATATCTGCCTGTTAAATAAAACAGTTTCCCATTTTTCACACATACTGTGTTATAATGGTTACTGTTCACAGGTCAGGAATGCGCTGAACTGCGCATTCCATAAGAACATGATTCAAGTGTGAGGGGCGGCTTTTGCGTAGCAAAACTCGGAATGCCGCCCCGAATCGTTACTATGAGCGGACGGTTAGTCCGTGAATAGTAACTTATAATGCTTTACGAGGTGATTTATATGATTGAGGTATTATTTGGCGAGAGCGAAGCCGGCTCTATGAAGGCCGCAAAAAATAAATTCGTGGCAGGCACTGTAAACGGCCCTGTATCTGTATGGGTGGCAGGAAAAAAGACACCGCCCAGGAAATCTTTTGCCGGCTGGGTCGAGGGGACGCCGGATGAAGTCATCTGTCTTGGCTTCATGATGGATATAGGAAATATTAAAGAGCCAATGGACAGCCCCTATCGCAAAGAGCTGATCGGTTCCATGTATGCGCAAAATCAGTGGGAACAGGATGAAGAGACTATTCAAGAACTGAAAAATGCAGGAGACGCATATGTAAACGAATTATACCGGCTGAAAAGATTTCTGGACAACGGAGAATCTGTCCGGATCTGGTACAGTGATGCCCCCTATTCAAGATGCGGCTTATACAGTCTGTGCCAGATATTAAAGGACTATAAAAATGAGATATCAGCAGTAAAGCTTCCAGAGTACGTAGTCCGGGATACAAATATTGTTTCTTATCAAAGCTGGAATGAAGTTTCTGCAGAAGAATTTGCCGGATTCTTACCTCATGAAAGATCTCTTTCAGGAGAAGAAGTTCGCATGTACAACACGCTATGGGGTATTCTGGCCGAAGAAAACAGCCCTCTTCGCGCCATAGTGAATAGCAGGCTTCTCAGTGTTCCGGAAGATTTCTACGATTTTCTAATCTGGGAAAGGCTGACCGGCGCTCCATTAAAAGAAGCCCGGCTGATTGGAGATATTCTCGGCCAGTCACAGCTCGGCGTCGGGGACTGGTGGTATGCCCGGAGAATTGAACATTATATCAGACAGGGAAAAATCCGCGTTGTTGAAGATTCAAAGAGCACATATGCGCGGACAATATGCCTGAACACAATATAAGACCGGAACTTCCGAAAGCATCAGGGGGCTAAAATCCCCCTGGTCAAAACTCCCCATCCTTCTCATCTAGATCCTCATCCTCTTTCTCCTGCCGGCCTTCCAGAACCCCCTTCTTCACCCCGACAACAATCATAATCACCGCAGCAGCCACAAATACAATCATAGAAATAATTATAATAATCTTCTCATTGCCCACGCCATTCGGCAAGCCTTTAAAAAGGCCATACGCTGTATGAAGCAGATAAAGGCCCGCCAGGACATAAATTGTATACCGGAACCGGTTTCTTGAATTATCATCCATACTGTTCTCCTTTTGGGGACGGGGCATTTTTAAAAATGCCCCGTCCCAGATTAAAAATGACCTGTCCCTTTTTAGCAGGGCCTGTCCTCTATTGCCATAATCATATCTACCCTTGTCTGGTGTCTTCCGCCCATGAATTCTGCATTCAGCCACTCATCAATGATCATCTTCGCCATCTCAATGCCTATCACACGAGCCCCGAATGCCAGGACGTTCGTATTATTGTGCTGTCTTGAAAGCTTTGCGGAATAGGGTTCAGAGCATACAACTGCCCTCACGCCTTTCACCTTATTTGCCGCAAGGGAGATTCCCACACCTGTACCGCAGATCAGGATTCCAAGATCCACTTCTCCAGACACAACCGCGCGTCCGACCTTTTCACCATACTCCGGGTAATTGCAGCTCACTGGTTCATCTGTTCCGTAGTTCACAACCTCAATCCCCTTTTCCTTCAGATATGTTACAACATCATTTTTCATCTCTATCGCTGCATGGTCATTTCCAATACCTATTCTCATATTATTTCTCCTTTTTTTTATTTCCTTTTTATATTATAATAGGTAAGTATTCGAAGTGCAACCCGGCATTGCAAAAAGATTCAGATGAAAAACGGTTACTGTTCACACAGGACTTTGCATTTACTGCAAAGTCCGTAAGAAAATAATTCAGGTGTGAGCAAATCCTATTCGCGAAGCGAATTTTAGATGGATTTGCGAATGTTACTGTGAACGGAGTGAACAGTAACGAAAAATGAAAGGAGATTAATTCATGATAAAATATATTGCAAGCGACCTTGACGGTACATTACTGCAGGGCGGCGCCCAGATGCCTGACCCGGCAATTTTTGACCTCATCCTGGAATTAAAAAAGAAAGGAATCTTGTTTGTTGCTGCCAGCGGACGCCCCTACAAGAACCTCCGCCTTCTGTTTGAGCCGGTAAAGGATGACATTGCCTATGTGGCGGAGAATGGTTCCCTGTGCGTCTACAAGGATGAGGTTATTGCAAAAGGACACATCGGACGGGATCTGGGGCTTTCCATAATAGAGGCCGGCAAAAAATACGAAGGCTGCCGCCCGCTCCTGTCCTGTGAGACAGATATTTTCACCGACTCCACAGACGAAGCGTATATAAAACATGTACGAGAGGTTCTTCACTATGATCTTAAAACCGTTCCCGATCTCCTCGAGATACAGGATCCTTTCCTTAAGCTCGCGATGTGCGACTTTAAAGGCACTGACGCGATCGGAGAATATTTTAAAAAACTCTTTTCTTCTGAGATTAAGATTGTAACCTCCGGCAATATCTGGATAGACTTTATTGCCCCGGATGCAAATAAGGGGTCTTCCTTAGAAGCCCTTCTGAAGCGCCTCCACATCTCACCAGAAGACGGAATCGCATTCGGGGATCAGTACAATGATGTCGAGATGTTAGAACTTGCAGGCACCAGCTATGCGATGTCAAATGCAGCGCCCGGAATTGCATACTATGCGGATTATGTAACCGCCTCCGTACCAGAAGTCCTCGAAGACGTACTGTCCCAACTCATTTAAAAGCCGCTTTCAGGGAGGGGCTGGAAAATTCGCTTGGCGAATGGGATTTGCTCACACCTGAATCATTTTCTTACGGACTTTGCAGTAAATGCAAAGTCCTGTGTGAACAGTAACGAATAATACCCTCCAACTTCAAATAATTTGACGAAACGTGAAAAAAGTAATAAAATGAATGCATATATTAGAAGAAGATCTAGAGCATGTTTGAAAATTCATTCCTGCCACCTGCACGCCCCACTTTGCGGCTAATTTGCCCCGCATTCAGTCAGCGTAGCCCACTACGCCTCCTTCATTTGGGGCAAATTCCCCACAATTTGTGACGCACATTTGGCAGAAAGCAATTTTCAAACACGCTCTAAGGAACTGTAGGGAGGATGTTTATGAAATGTCAATTTTGTAATGCAGAGATTCCGGACGATGCCATGTTTTGTCCGGAATGCGGAAAAGGGCAGGAAAAGCCGCAGGGCACATCTCCGGCAGGTTTCTGCCCGAAATGCGGATGCCCGCTAGAGGCCGGCAGCCTCTTTTGTCCTGAATGCGGCGCCCGGACAGATGCCGGGTCGGAAATGCCAAAGTCCGAAACTCAGTCTGCACCATTTCAGGCGGCAGACACAAACCAGCAGAATGCATCTCCGGGAACGCTTCCCCCGGTGCCAGGAACCTCACAGCCCAAAGGGAAAGGTCATGTTGTGATTCTTGTGTTCCTCTTGGTTGCCTTTGCCATCGTTGCATTGGTTGTATATGGAATCAAATCGGTCTTCTTTCCATCAGAAGAGCCAAACACACCGAATATCGCACTGATTGAAGACTATCTGGATGATGACACGGATCCTCAGCCCGCAAGCGGCAATGAAGACGACACGGAAGTTGATTTATCAGATGTAGACTACAATCTCCTGGAAAATAGTGATCTGACCATGGAGGGTATGGTGAAGACCGCTAAAAGCGGCGGCAAGGTTCTCCAGTGGAAGAACGAGCTGACTTTTTACGGTCAGAATGAATCTGGCGAAAGGATCCTGATGGAGGATGCCACCAACGCATACATTGACAGCTCTATTCTTCCAGAGGGATTCCTGGATACAGTCAGCGCAAACAATCAGATTTCCATCAAAGGCAGTCTGCATTTCAGCGGAAATGACCTGTACATATCTCCGATCTATGTATATGATTCTGATGGAAATGATATGGTTGCGGCATTCCTTGATGCGAAGTCAAAGGCTGCTGCCAGGGCGAGCTCCAATTCCGGCTCTGGCAGGAATTCTGGCTCCAGCGGGAATTCTGATTATGTACTTCCCCAGAGCAGCTCCCGCCTTCTTGGCAAATCAGACATCTCTGGACTGAGTCTGCAGGAGATTAATTATGCAAAAAATGAGATCTATGCACGGCACGGACGCCTGTTCAAGTCTGACGAGCTGCAGACTTACTTTAACAGTAAGAGCTGGTACAATGGAACCATTAATCCAGACTCATTTAGTGAAAGTCTTCTTTCCGATGTGGAAAAGAAAAATGTAGAATATTTAAGTGATATCGAATTCGGCATGTCTCCTGGCGGATACCAGCTGGATGCACATTAAGGATTATAGACATGATGACAAAACAAACCGTACTACCGATAACCAGGAAAAGACCAGTATTATGGTTCCTGCTGCCCCTGCTCTGTGTCCTGCTTCTGGCAGGCTGTCAGGGCAGAGCCGGTGAACCCGAAAAGGAAAATGCAGAAAAAAAGCAAGAAGAGAAAGAGGTTCTCGTAATCTCCAGTCCCGAGATTGAGACCAAAGAAACTGAAGAACCAGATGAAAAACCCTCAGATCGGGAAGAAACTCCGGCGGATTCAGCGCAGCCGGACAAGTCAGGGCAGGCGGATGGGGTTTCAGAAGAGATAGCGAATGAGCCCGAAAAAAAGGGAATTCTCATTGCCCTTGACCCAGGACACCAGAGTCCAGACGTAGATATGAGCGCTTCTGAACCTAATGCTCCCGGATCCGATGTAATGAAGATGAAGGCCACAGGAGGAACAAGCGGCCGCTTCACAGGCATACCAGAATATCAGCTGAATCTCGACATTGCACTCGCGGTGCGCGACAAGCTGACCGCCCAGGGGTACGATGTAATCATGACCCGGGAGGACAATGATACTGCCATCAGCAATGCGGAGCGGGCATCCCTCGCAAATGAGAAAGGAGCTGACATTTCTGTCAGGATTCATGCCAATGGAAGTGAGGATTCCAGTTCTAACGGAGCCCTGACGCTGATTGGCTCCGCGCAGAACCCTTATGTAGGCCAGCTATATGATGACAGCACACGCCTTGCGAATTCTATCCTGGATGCTTATTGCAGCTCAACCGGCATGCAGAATCTAGGCATCCAGACAAATGATACCATGACCGGCATCAACTGGAGCAAAATTCCGGTCGTAATCCTGGAGATGGGTTTCATGACTAACGAACAAGACGACAACAATATGGCGGATGAATCCTACCGCGAAAAAATGGCAGAAGGAATCACTGCCGGAATCAATGCCTATTATGGATACTAGTATAATCCACACTAATTACCGATACGTTTCACGCAGGATAAATTTTCAGCCTGCAAGGCGGAGGAACGAGGCGTAGCGGTGGCTACGCCGATTGACGACAACGCGGCAGATGGAAATTTAGACAAGTGAAACGTACGGTTAATTAGTGTGGGTTATACTAGCGTATCCGCGCCATTTACAAATCAGGGGAGTATCGATATGAAGCTGAAAAAATGGATCCCATGGATTCTTCTAACCACGGTATTACTATGCCTCACAGGATGTGAACACGAAGATTTCCCGGAAAGCGATAAGCAGGAGGACAACGCTCCTGTAGATAAAAAAGTAGAAGCACTTGTTATTAACACAGATGAGCATTCCAATGCAGATAACGGCAAACAGGCAGACAGTGTACAAGAGGACAGCCAGGAAACAGATGACAGCAAACAGGATACCAGCCAGGGAAAAAGCGAAAGCGAACTGGTTTCTCCTGCGGTCCTTAAAGATCTAAATACACAGATCGAAGATTTTATCAGTGAAGAGCAGGCAAAAGGAACCTCTGTCTCCGTCTATGCGGAGAATCTGACGACAGGGGACTATGCTGTTTCCGGAAGCAGGCAGCAACAGTCCGCAAGCCTGATCAAGCTCTTTATCGCAGGCTGCGTCTATGAGCAGCCAGATATACTAAAAGCACAGGAAGCCTATGAAAATGAAACCGAAGAGCTGATGCGCCAGATGATTACCATCAGTGACAATGATGCCACAAATACACTAATAACCCGGCTTGGCTCTGGTGATGCCGCCGCAGGAATGGCATGCATCAATGAATACTGCAAAAAACACAATTTCCCAGACACCCATATGGGGCGTCTGATGTTAGACTTTAATGCAGCAGACGACAATTACACCTCCGTCACCGACTGTGGGCATTTCCTGTCTGCCATTTACAAAAAACAGCTGACCGGGTCAGAAAATATTCTTTCCTACATGAAACAGCAGGAACGGACAGGCAAAATTCCCGCCGGCGTCCCGGACGGCGTGGAGACCGCCAACAAAACCGGTGAACTCACAGACGTGGAAAACGACGCTGCAATTATTTTCAGCAGTCAGGGCTCCTACACATTATGTGTCATCCTGAACCAGCTTGCGGATCCCGCTGCCGGAAGAACCATGATAACCGGACTTTCTGCCATGGTATACAATTACATGGCCGCCCAGACACAATAATAACTGCAGCGTCTGAGAAGCTGTCAAAAAAATTGCCACATTGACATCTTCTAAGTTCACAGCAGTTCATTATAAGATTCAAAAAATGTTATTTTAAGGAGGAACTACACAAATGAAAATTTGTTCAGGCTGCGGATCAGCGATGGAAGACAGCGCTGCATTCTGCACAAAATGCGGCACAAAATTTAATAACAACTCCGCAGAAAACACGAGCAGCACCGAAAACGCACAGAATACAGGCACAGCCGCAGGCAACGGAGCAGCCTGCAATCCAAATAACGGTGCATACACCAATGCCGCAAACAACAATTATACAAACCAGGCATATAACCAGACGCCAAATTATCAGAACGGACCGGTATATGTAGCAGATCCATACGACCACACCGCAGAATTCACGGCAAAAGACATTTCCGACAATAAAGTAATCGCCATGCTGGTATATCTGTTAGGAACAATGGGAATCATCATCGCCCTGCTCGGCGCCCATTCATCCCCCTATGCAGCATTCCATGTACGGCAGGCGCTAAAATTCACTGTAATCTATGTGCTTATGGGAATCATCACCGTATTCCTCTTTTGGACACTCATTGTCCCACTTGCAGCTCTCCTCGCGATCCTGGTGCTATTTGTCATCAAGATCATCTGCTTTTTCTCAATCTGCAAAGGCCAGGCAAAGGAGCCTCCGATCATCCGCTCCTTCGGGTTCTTAAGATAAGTTGGGGACGGGGCATTTTTAAAAATGCCCCGTCCCAGATTAAAAATGACCTGTCCCCAACTTTTCTACTGCACGCGCTCCGCACGCATTCGCGCACTTCGCACATCCCTCCAATGTCTTTCCATGAAGAAGCCCATGTATAAATCCGGCCACAAAGCTGTCTCCCGCCCCTGTTGTATCCACGCAGTTCACATTCTTCACCGCCGGTGACCAGAACTCCTTCCTGTCATTTCTCACATAGCATCCCATTGCACCGCATTTGATAACCACGCACCGCGCTCCGGCCTCCATAAGTTTCCAGGCCGCTTCTTCCGTCCCCCGCCTCTCTTCCGTCTGGTTCCCATCTGTAAGCAGGGCTGCTTCCTCATAATTTGCAAATAGATAATCTACATAATGAAATGCTGCAGACATATCCTCCGCCCTCTCGCCATTCTTACATTTCGTCATATCTGCACATACAGTTATCCCCTGTTTTTTTGCCTGTCTGAAGAGTGTTTCCAGCTCTTCCGCTCCTATATGGGGAAAAACGAAGATACTGGCAAAGCTGATCAGTCTGGCTTTCTCAGGAAATGGCATCGCTATATCTGATAATCTTAAGCTCCTGAGACTTCCATTTTTATTCGTAAGAAAACTTCTGCCCCCGTCTTCTCTTACAAGTACGACATTCACACCTGTTGCCAGGTCACTCCTCTCACATCCTGTCCGAAGCCTTATTCCGCTCTCTCTGCAGTAATCCTGCAAATACCTTCCCGCACGGTCCTGACCAAGCACGGTTTCGAGTCCGACAGCATCCCCGAGTCCTGCCAGTACAGATGCCTCGTTCAGCGCATCACCTCCCGGAGACATGCAGATCTCCTCTGCCGGATAAGAGCCTGTATGAAATACTTCTTCACTGGCAGGCCGCACTAATACATCTATAATCGCCGCCCCTATAATTAGCACTTCCGTCTCTTCCATAACCGTCTCCTTTTAATCGTCATCACAGTTTTGACAAGCTGATCTGGTCTGCCACATATACCCCGCTGGCTGACGCATGGGAAAGGGAGTGTGTCACACCGCTCCCATCGCCGATCACATACAGACCTTCATACTTTGTTTCCAGATTCTGATTAAGCTCCACCTCCATATTGTAGAACTTAACCTCAACCCCGTACAGCAGAGTATCGTCATTAGCCGTTCCCGGCGCAATCTTATCCAGTGCATAAATCATCTCAATGATCCCATCCAGAATTCTTTTTGGCAGCACAAGACTTAAGTCCCCCGGCGTTGCCGCCAGTGTAGGCCGCACCGTCCCCTCATCAATCCGCTTCTGATTACTTCTGCGCCCTCTCTCCAGATCTCCGAAGCGCTGCACAATCACACCGCCGCCAAGCATATTCGAAAGCCTTGCAATTCCCTCCCCGTATCCATTACTATCCTTAAAAGGCTCTGAAAAATGCTTCGCTACCAGCAATGCAAAATTGGTATTCTCCGTCTTCTTCGCTTCATCCTCAAAGCTGTGTCCATTTACCGTAATAATTCCATTTGTATTTTCATTTACAACAATTCCGCAGGGATTCATGCAGAAGGTACGCACATTATCCTCAAACTTCTGCGTACGGTAAACAATCTTACTCTCATAAAGTTCGTCCGTCAGATGGGCAAAAATAACCGCCGGAAGCTCTACACGCACACCGATATCCACCCTGTTCGACTTCGTCGGTATATCAAGCTCCCTGCAAATCCGCTCCATCCACTTACTCCCGCTTCTCCCCACGGAAATAATACACCTGCGGCATTTCTCAGTATTTTCACCAAAATATACAAGATAGCCGTCCTCCTGAATCTCCAGACGATCCACCGGTGTATCAAAGTAAAAATCCGCCCAGGATCTCAGCTCATTATAAAGCTGCTCCAACACAACATAATTAATATCCGTCCCCAAATGACGCACCGAGGCCTCAAGAAGAGTCAGCTTATTCTGCATGCAGGACTTCTTAAACTCTGTGCCCGCCGTAGAATACATCTTTGTCCCCTCTCCGCCATGGGACACATTAATCTCATCCACATATTTCATCAGGGAAATCGCCTTTTCCTTCCCAATATATTTATAAAGCGTCCCGCCAAAATCATTTGTAATATTGTATTTCCCATCCGAAAATGCCCCTGCCCCTCCAAATCCACTCATAATCGCGCACGTCTTGCAGTTAATACACGTCTTCACCTTATCCCCGTCAATAGGACAGCGCCGCTTCTTAAGCGAATGCCCCGCCTCAAAAACTGCCACCTTTAAATCCGGTCTCTTCTTCATCAGCTCATATGCCGAGAAAATACCACCCGGCCCCGCGCCGATAATGATCACATCATATTTCATCCTTGTCTTCCTCCATCTATTCCCCTCCAGACCCCGGTATTCTCCTCCCGCGGCCTGCCTGAGGGACAATTCCCCAAGGCCGCCATTCAAGCCTAAAAAGACCGAAAGCATTATGCCTTTCCCACTGCCTGCTCCCCTTAAAATTCTTCAACTGCTCTCAAAACAAGAGTCATGTCTTCGTCACTCGTATACCATCCTATATCAATAAATGCATAGTTCAGAAGCTTCAGCGCCTGTTCCATTGTAAGCGGAAAATCCTCCAGCTCCCACCAGCCTTCCATATCTCTTGCTGAATTCCTCATCATTTCCAAAGCATCCTGCTCATCCTCTGTCAGAAGCCCCATCAGTGCAGAACTCTCTTCATGCACCCGGTTCATAATCGCCTCAATCAGTTGACCCTTCGGAGCACTTTTCTTCACCTGCGCCTTCAGCCTCCCTGCCATATCAGATAACTGCAGCTTCGTCGATTCCCCTAACAAATCCTCCCAACTGTCCGCCAGATCTGCTTCAATAAACTTTTCCACTTCATCATAATACTCTCTCGGCATTGTCCCCTGCCCAAAAAAGTTCCTCACCGCATCCGCCTTTTGCTTCCTGTTCTTAAGCTCGTGCTCCACCTCATCCGAATCATCAAAAATATCGCCCATCCCCTGCTCTAATATCCTGGTTAAATCTGTCATCATGCTTTCTACAAACTCATCTTCTGACATGTTATACGCATTGTTCTTTAACTTGTCAATATCGAATCCTAACTCCCCCAGACTTCCCAGAATCTCCTCCTCAGCGCCTTCCTCTTCAAACATATCCCATTCATCCACCTCCCAGTTCTCCTTTGCCTTCTTCTCCTTACGGATCTTTTCTATCATCACTGAATCCGTAAACCTGGCACAGTCAATTTCATACCGCTTAAGCGGAGTCTCCTCAAAGTCTCCTGTCCATGGCTCCCTCTTCTTGAATTCGGCTGCCAGTTCATATAATCTTCCCCATTGCTCTTTTGTAGCTTCCTCTCTCATTATTATTCCATTTCCTTTCAAAATTTATCGTAAAGCATCCTTCCCAATTCGCTCTAAACAATCGTATCTGTTCAGTATCTCCATAATGCGCCGAACTATTTCGGGGAATATAACAATAGAATAACATGATTGAGGACTCCTCACAAGCAGACTTTCCTCAAAATTTCGTTTAGGTGAGGTGGTAATAGTTTTTTGACTGCCATCTTTGCTAAAATGAGAATTCACAAATCATGGTGCGGTGGTCCCTTGAGAAATGATTAGGGAATTTTAAAAGCGATAGTACCATGTATTTTAAGCAGAGGCTTAGATCAGAGTTTCCCACATATGCACTAAAAATTGTGGAGAAATTTGGAAGGACAGAATCAGAATACCCTGTCCAGTATTATGTTATAGATTGAAAAGTTAGAAGGCGGATGGGGAAATGCAGCAGGGAAAAGATGTACAGCACGTATTCCTTATAGGTGCCAAATCATTAGGGGCTTATGGTGGGTACGAAACTTTTGTTGACAAGCTGACCGAATATCACCAACATGATGCGAGAATTAAATATCATGTAGCTTGCAAAGCAAATGGCGATGGCTACATGGATGAAACTAGGTTTGAGGGCGTAAACAGTGTGATAAAGAAAAGCAGTGCAACTGTTGAATTTATCTACCACAATGCCCGTTGCTTTAAAATTAAAATCCCAGAGAGATTGGGAGCGGCGCAGGCTATTTATTACGATATGAAAGCATTGAATGAATCCTGCAGATATATTGAAGAAAAGAAAATAGAACATCCGGTTATCTATATCATGGCTTGCCGTATTGGACCGTTCATGAAACACTTCTATAAGAAAATCCATAAATTCGGCGGCAGGGTTTATCTGAATCCTGATGGGCATGAATGGATGCGGACCAAGTGGAATGCTCTGATTCGCAAATATTGGAAAGTATCCGAGCAAATGATGGTTAGGTGCTCTGATTTAGTCATCTGTGATTCTGTAAATATTGAGAAGTATATACATGAACAATATGACGGAAAAGGAATCCGGAGAAGGGATCCAAGGACAACATTTATTGCGTATGGTGCAGATTTGACATTTAGTAAACTGAAAGACAATGACTCGAAGCTGATAGACTGGTATCAGAAAAGAAGTCTGAGTAAAAAAAATTATTATCTTGTAGTCGGCAGATTTGTTCCGGAGAATTCTTTCGAGGTTATGATCCGGGAGTATATAAAGAGCAAGACTAAGAGGGATTTTGCAATTATCACAAACGTGAA
The DNA here is from genome assembly GCA_948602995.1 of uncultured Dorea sp. GTDB lineage: Bacteria > Bacillota > Clostridia > Lachnospirales > Lachnospiraceae > CAPEBR01. The sequence continues at coordinate 16,261 of CAPEBR010000052.1, read as the reverse complement.
TGAAAAATTTCTAAATGAGCTTGAGCAGAAGTTACATTTTAAGCGGGATGGTCGAATCAAGTTTGTAGGAACTGTATATGATCAAGAGCTATTGAAAAAGATAAGAGAAAATGCTTATGCGTATTTTCATGGACATACCGTTGGTGGTACAAACCCAAGTTTGATTGAGGCTTTAGGAAGTACAGACTTGAATCTTCTTGTGGATGTCGGATTTAACAGAGAGGTTGCGGTGGATTGTGCTCTGTATTGGCATCAAGATGAGGGTGAACTGGCAAACTTGATTGATAAAGTGGATACAATGAACCCGGAACAGATTGCAAATATGGGCAGAAAAGCCAGGAAGCGTGTAGCAGAAGAATACACATGGGAGAAAATCTGTGACATGTATGCGGATGTGTTTCTTAGTGTGGGGAGCCAATAATGAAAGTATTAGCTATACACAATTTCCATAGAAAAAACTCTGCAAGTGGAGATGATCAGGTATTTAAAAGTGAAACAGCTTTACTGGATAAATATGGAAATCAAGTTATTAGATATACTGTATCAAATGACGATTTCGATAATTTTGGTATGGCAGGGAAAATAACCGCTGCAATGGGAATGCTGTGGAGTTTTAAGCATTATAAAGCCGTACAGCAAATTATTGACAAAGAGAAACCGGACTTAGTTCATGTCCACACCTTTTTTCCGTTGCTGTCACCGTCCATTCTTTATGCTGCGAAGAGAATGGGTGTAAAAGTGGTCGCCACTCTGCATGACACCCGATTTATTTGTCCATGTTCTACATCTTTGAGAGGAACGGAAATTTGTAATAAGTGTGGGGATGGAAAGTATTTCCGAATGTGCAGATATGGATGTTTTAAAAATTCCAGATTGCAGAGTTTCATTGTTGCCTGTATTTTTTCATATCATCGCATAAGAAGAAGTTTCTATAGGCAGATTGATCGTTACATTTGCTTAAATGAAAACCAAATTAGGCTTTTGACGGATGTTGGTTTTGACAAAAATAAGATTATAAAGAAGTATAACTTTGTCCCTGATGCAGAAGCAAATTTAAAAGCAATAAAAGTTAAGACCATTCCAGATCAATACGTAGTTTTTTATGGTCGTATTGGCGAAGAAAAAGGAGTTCGATCTTTGATGCAGATATGGAATCAGCTGCCTGACATTCCTCTTGTTGTTATGGGTGGCGGTCCGCTTGAAGAAGAATTTAAGGCATGGGCTGATAAACATGATAATGTCTATTTCTTAGGCTACACACAGCATGATAAATGTCTTTCTATTGTCAAAGGCGGAAGTTTTGTAGTATTCCCATCTATTTGGTATGAAGGCTGCTCAATGGTTGAAATTGAAACTGAGAGTCTTGGAAAATGTTTGGTTGCAAGTGCTCTTGGATTTTCAGAGGAAGCAATAGAAAATGGTGTTAATGGTTATAAAATAGCACTTGGTGATGTTGACGGATTCAGAAGATGTATCACGAGTTTGTGGAGAGAACCTAAACTAATTTCCAAAATGGGAAGTAACGCACGTCGGGACTATGAACAAAAATATATGCCGGGAGATAATTACAAGCAATTGGAAGATATTTACAGGGCAACATTGGAGTGTTAGACAACCTTGCTGATGAGATAATCATCATTAGCAAGGGTTGTATGGACAGTACCATAAATAAAAAAGGAAAATACAATAATATGAACCTCAATGCTTCAAATAAAAACACTTCCACTCAGACGAAAAAGCATGTGATTTTGGATAAAGTCAGCATAATCGTACCGATATATAAAGTCGAAAAGGAGCTTGATCGTTGCGTAAGAAGTTTATTAGGACAGACTTATAAAAATATAGAAATTATTCTTATAAATGACGGATCGCCGGATTCCTGTCCCCAATTATGCGAAAAATATGCGTGGGAAGACAGCCGGATAAAAGTAGTTCACAAGGAAAATGGAGGACTTTCATCAGCTAGAAACCGAGGATTAGAAGTCGCAGAGGGGCAATACATTTCTTTTGTCGATGGCGATGACTGGGTAGAATCCGACTTTATAGAGACTCTTATAAATAATCTAAAGAGAGAAAAAGCGGATATTTCTATTATTGGATACACAATGATATGGGACAATGGGAAGTCCAGACGTTTCAGTAGTGATGATCAATATTATGTTTTAAACAAAGATGAGGCAATAAGAGAATTACTTATGCAACGCAAATTTCAGTGTATGGTTTGTCAAAAACTTTATTGCTCTTTTATTTTTGATTCTATACGTTTTCCAGAAGGACAATTATATGAAGATGTCGCTGTGGGATTACCCACTTTTTTACGAAGCAATAAAGTTGTAGTTTCCGGAGAATCCAAATATTTTTATTATCAACGCAAAGAGGGAATCGTTAATTCCGGATTTAATGACAAGAAGCTATTCTTTTTAGAATGTTGCAGAGATATTATCGATTATTCCGACAGGAATAATCATTTGTATGATCAAGAGGCGCATGCCTTTTACCTTCGGACACTTATGGTATTTCAGCTGTATCTTTATAAAGCGGAAAAAACTGAACATAATAAAAAAATTTTAAAAGGACTGCAAAAAGAACTGTATCTCCAAAAATATTACATATGGGGAAATAAAGGACTTGAATTGAGAAAAAAGGTTGTTTTGACTCTAATGATACTACATTTTCCTTACTGGCTATTACTGAAAATGTGGGAAAAGAGGGCAGGCGCTTAAAAAATACTTAGGAGAATAATCTCATAGGAAGGATAAAGAATGAATTTTGGTTTAAAAAAATTAAAAGTATCAAAAGCATCAATATTTTATTTAGCCTGGATTTTAATGATTATTCATTTATGTGTAGCCAATTCTAACGCATCAGAGTACAGTTTTCCTATGATTTCGTATTTTTCAATGGCCTTATTTGGAATTAAGATTTTAATTCAAAAAAAGAAGTCTTTGTGGGAATATCTTGAAATTATAGGATTATATATCATAGGTATTCTTTCTTTCAAAGCTAGTGATGATATGAGAGTATTATGGTTTGTAATAGTAATGTGCGCATGCAAGAATATTGATTTTGATAAAGCTGTAAAATATAGTTTTTATACAATACTTCTATGTTGTTTATTTTTTATGATTTTACACTTCTCAGGAGTTTTAGCAGATACAGCCCTTTTCTCCATAAGAGGTACAAGACGAAGTTTTGGATTAGGTCATCCCAATATGTTTGCGGCATATTATGTGCTTCTTATGATCCAGTATGTATATCTTAAATTTAATAAACTAAAGGCAAGAGAACTGATTCTATTCATAGCAGGAAGTATAATGGTTTATAATTTCACAAAGAGCGTAACAGGACTTGTGACTGCAGTTGCTTCATTGATTATCTTGTTTGTTTTGAAGTTTTTTCCCTTGAAAAAAATCAATTCAAAAGCAATCGTTATTGGCTTGATTTGTGGCATTATACTGTTTACTGCAATTCCTATAATATATAGCAGTAAATTTGCGATAATGGATGCTTTGATGACCGGGCGTTTGCACCAGGCAAATTTTTATTATGAAAAATATGGAATAAATTTATTTGGAAATAATCTAAATGCAGATCTTACCAGTATTTATACAGATAATATATTAGACATAGGATATGCAAGGATGCTAATTAACAATGGTTTGATTTATTATATTGCTGTTGTATATGGATATGTAGTATCAATGTTTCGGGCTTGTGAATTAGAAAGACGTGATTTAATAGCATTAATGTCATGTTTTATTGTTCATATGCTTTCTGAAAATTTCGCCACTTATATTTTTATGAATGTTTCTATGCTTCTTTTTAGAATACATCCAAGTAAAAACAAAGGGGAGATGTGATTGCAAAAATAAATGGAAAGGAAATTTTATGTCAACCATAAGTTTATCAAAAGAAGTGTCGATTTCTAGAACAATTCATTACTGCTGGTTCGGTGAATCTCCCCTGCCAGAAACGGCTCAAAAATGCATTGAATCATGGGAAAAGTTCTTCCCAGATTATGAAATCAAAGAATGGAATGAATCTAATTTTGATGTAAATTGCTGTGCATATATCCAAGAAGCGTATCAAGAAAAGAAATGGGCATTTGTAAGTGATTATGCCCGCTTTTGGATACTCTATCATTATGGTGGGTTATATTTTGATACAGATGTCGAAGTTATAAAAGACATGAGAGATATTCTCGAAAAAGGCGCATTTATGGGTTGCGAGACAATTGGTAAATGTAACCCCGGGTTGGGGTTATATGCCAGTTCCGGGATGGGGTTGTATAAAGAAATTTTGGACTTTTATGAAACAATTCACTTTATACAAACAGATGGAACGCTGTGCTTAGAAACGGTTGTAAAGTATGTGTCTGACATCTTAAACAGATACGGTTTTGCAGATTGTAATACACTTCAAAAAATATGTGGCAATGACTGGCAGATCTTTGTATACCCTCCAGAATATTTTTGCCCTTTGAATTATTTTACAGGAAAGCTAACAATCACAGATAATACTCGTTCAATACATCATTATACAGCAACTTGGCAAAATGAAAAATACAAAAGGCAAGCATATGTGTTGAAATGTTTAAATGAAACGTTTGGTGAAAAAGTGGGGTATAAAATTTGGAGAGCCTATACACTTCCCTCACGCATCCAAAACAAAATAGCAACATTGGGGATTTTGGGGACAGTTTCTTTTGCACTAAAAAAAGTCAAACGTTGGAAATAAAACCTGACGAGTCATACTAATCGTAAATATATATTGCCGTTAATTATTATGATTACACCCCAAATATAGATTTTTTAGGAAACGGTTAAGTTTGTATTAATAAAAAGGAATGTAAAAACGAATGCTTTTGACAATATTTACACCTACATATAATAGAGCCTATATTCTACCAAAACTTTATAAATCACTCTGTGCACAAATTGAAAGTAATGACCTTTTTGAGTGGTTGATTATAGATGATGCCTCAAGTGATAATACGTTGGAACTTGTTAACAAGTGGAAAGCAGAAAGGCATAGCTTTGAAATAAGATATTACAGACAGGAGCATGGGGGAAAGCACAGGGCTTTAAACAAAGCTTTTAATCTTGCAAAAGGTGAGTTTATTTTCATTGTTGACAGTGACGACTCGCTGACAGTCGATGCCGTGAAATTAGCAAGCCAGTGGATCTCAACAATAAGAAACAAACCAACCTTTGCGGGAGTGTCTGGCCTAAGAATTTCCAGTACCGGCAAGGTATGGGGCGGTGACGTTAAATATAAGAATGCCTACATTGATGCTACCAATTTTGAAAGAAGAAAATATAATCTTCTTGGTGATAAGGCAGAGGTATATCGGACATCTATATTAAAGCAGTATATGTTCCCGGAGATTTCCGATGAGTTTTTTGTAACTGAAGATTTTTGTTGGATGCAGATTGCAGCAGCAGGCTATAAAATACGTTGGTATAATCATCCAATTTATATATGTGAATACTTAGAGGATGGCCTAACGAATGCAGGCGCAAATGATACCAAAGGTCATATAAAAAATTATCACGGGTATTGCGCTTATATAAAGAAATGTCTCGACTTAAAGCCGTTTTCCGAAAAAATGTTACATTTAAAAGAGTTTAATACAATGATGAAAGAATTAAAAAAACCACTCTTGATAAGGGGCAATGATATTGGTTTATCGGCAGCAGCATATGTCTTTTTACTCTTATTTGGAATTCCAATAGCATATTTATTAAGAAAAGCGAGGCTATAAATATGATTTATGCACCAATTTTATTAACAACACTTAACAGATATGAATGTTTTAAACGATGTATAGAATCGTTGCAGGAAAACAGTTGGTCTGATAAAACGGAGTTATTTATTTCTGTAGATTATCCGCCAACAACTAAATATCATGAAGGATATAATAAAATCAAGGCATATTTAGAACAAGAACTTGATGGATTCAAAAAAGTTCATATTTATTTTCAAGAGAAAAATCTTGGTGCAATAAAAAACGCAGAATGGCTGCGAGACTTAGTTTGCAGAAATCATAACCGATATATTTTTCTTGAAGATGATAATGAATTAGCACCCGGCTTTATAGAATTCTGTGATAAAGGTTTGGAATTATTTGAAAATGACGAGTCAATTATCGCACTTAATGCAAGCGACTATGTATGGTGTGGAAATGGGTTTACACCACCTGTAAGAGCAGTTGGAGATAACGAAAATAATATAGAAAAAAGACAACTTGTCTTTCATGCAGTTGCCTATTGGGAAAATAAAAGAGAAAAAGTCAGCAGATTTTGCAATAAAGTTCAAAAGCAACATGGATTATATAACATGAAAGGCCTTTTAAAATTGCATAAAAAAAGTCGTTGTTTTTTTTATCATTTTTTGGCAATGGTTAGTTTACAAAATCGAGAACTTCCATGGTTTGAAGAAGAGTTACATCCAATAGATTTTATGGTAGATATATATATGATTTTATTTGATAAATATGTTTTGTGTCCTATTGAACCGCTGCAAAGAGATTTTGGTGTAGATGGAAATGGTGTAAATTACAAAACAGCTTTTAAAAATGCAAAAGAATTAAAACAAAGACCCTGGTTAAATGACAAAGGGTTTGAATTTAAATATAAAGATCCAATTATAATTAATGACCACGAAATCACATTACATGACGGTAACGTAGCATTGTCTTATATGACCAAAATAAAAATACTATTAAAATATGTTTTCAAAACTATAAAGACAAGGAATGCTTTAAACTAAATTATGACGAACGAAAATATTATGAAAGGATTCATATGGCGTTTTGCTGAACGCTGCGGTGCACAGCTTGTATCGTTTCTTGTATCTGTTCTTCTTGCGCGTATCCTTGTTCCAAAAGACTATGGAATCATTGCACTTGTAACAATTTTTACTGCAATACTACAGGTATTTGTTGATAGCGGACTAAGCACTGCCCTGGTTCAAAAGAAAGATGCAGACGACTTGGATTTTTCTTCTGTTTTTTATTTTAATTTTGCGGTTTGCCTTATTTTATATGCGGGAATGTATATAGCGGCACCGTATATAGCGGCATTTTATAATGGCCCTTCCCTTACCAGCGTTATACGTGTTATTAGTTTAACGATTATTGTATCCGGAGTTAAGGGGATACAACAAGCGTATGTTTCCAGGAATATGCTATTTAAAAGATTTTTCTTTTCAACGATTGGAGGAACCATTTTTTCAGCTTTTCTTGGCATAAGTCTGGCATATGCTGGGTTTGGGGTTTGGGCTTTGGTAGCACAACAACTTTCAAATACTGCAATAGATACCATAATTCTCTGGCTTACGGTCGAGTGGAGACCCAAAAGAATGTTTTCGTGGTATAGACTTAAAAATTTATTATCCTTCGGGTGGAAATTATTGGTATCTTCTCTACTGGATACTTGTTATAACAATCTTCGCAATCTAATAATTGGAAAAATGTATTCTGCATCAGACCTGGCGTTTTACAATCAAGGAGACAAATTTCCGAAAGTAATAGTGACTAACATTAATACTTCAATAGATAGCGTGTTGCTGCCAACAATGTCAAATTCCCAGGATAATAAAGAACGTGTCAAACAAATGACACGCAGAGCGATCAAAACCAGTACATATGTAATGGCTCCACTTATGCTAGGACTTGCGTTTTGTGCAGAACCCATTGTAAGAATAGTTTTAACCGACAAATGGCTACCGTGTGTTCCGTTTTTGAGAATCTTTTGCATTACATACATGTTCTGGCCGATTCATACTGCAAATTTAAATGCTATCAATGCAATGGGGCGAAGCGACTGGTTTCTCAAACTTGAAATTATAAAAAAAATAGTGGGAATGATTATTCTACTATCGACGATGTGGTTTGGCGTTATGGCAATGGCATACAGTATGTTGCTGAGTAGTTTGCTAAGTCAGATCATTAATTCATGGCCGAACAGAAACCTATTGGGATATGGATACATGGAACAGGTACATGATTTTGCTCCCGGAATTCTATTGTCTGCTGGTATGGGAATATGCATCTATTTCATCGGCCTTCTTCAGTTGCCAACTATTGCAACGTTGTTAATTCAGTTTATTGCTGGTGCAACAATTTATATTGTTATATCTGCAGTTTTGAAATTAGAGGAGTTTGAGTATTTGTTTGGAATGATTAAATCGTTCTTTAAAAGATAAGGAGACTTTTTCATGGAAAATACAATTCTTGTAACCCGTTCATCAATGCCAAAATTGGATGAGTATGTGAATGAAATTTCTTCTATGTGGGATAGTCACTGGCTGACTAATATGGGGCCGAAGCATAAAGAACTTCAGGCAGAACTTTGCGAATATCTTGGAGTAGAAAATATTGATTTACTGACTAATGGACATATGGCATTGGAACTTACACTTCAGGCAATGAATTTACAAGGCGAAGTAATTACCACGCCATTTACTTTTGCTTCTACTACACATGCCATCGTACGTAATGGACTTACGCCGGTATTCTGTGACATTGACCCAGAGACATATTGCATGGATGCAAGCAGGATTGAAAAGCTGATCACCGATCAGACCTGTGCTGTCATGCCGGTTCATGTGTATGGCAATGTCTGTAATATTGAGGAAATTGAACGTATTGCGCATAAATATGAGTTGAAAATCATCTATGACGCTGCACATGCGTTTGGCGAGACTTATAAAGGCAGAGGGATTGGTTCTTTTGGCGATGCATCTTGCTTTAGTTTCCACGCTACAAAGGTTTTTAACAGCATTGAAGGCGGTGCAGTGTGCTTTAAGGATAAGCAGCTTGGCGCAAAGTTGTATGAGCTGAAGAATTTTGGTATTCATGGACCGGAAGAGGTATCTGCTGTTGGCGCAAACGCTAAAATGAATGAGTTCTGTGCAGCAATGGGACTTTGTAATCTCCGCCATGTTGAAGAGGAAATAGAGAATCGCTGTAAAGTAGTAAAACATTACTGTTCACGACTGAGTGATGCAGACGGTATCCGGCTAACTGCGGTTAATACTGAGGTAAAGAGTAATTATGCATATTTCCCTGTAGTCTTTGAGGAAAAATTATTCGGTGCAAGCCGTGCAGAGGTTTTTGACAGGCTTGCCAGGAACGGTATCGGCGCAAGAAAATATTTTTATCCTCTTACCAATACTTTTAAATGTTTCCACAAAAAATATGATGTAACGAAAACGCCTATTGCATTACATATCAGCCAAAGAGTCCTTACATTGCCGCTGTACGGTGATCTTGCCTTAGAGGATGTGGATAGAATCTGTGATATTATTTTAAGCTGCAAATACTAAAATTGAGGTGAAAATGATGATCATTATTTATAATAATCGGGGGGGGGGAGCGAGATTCTAATTTGGAATTATATAGAATTATCACAATGCTATTAATCGTTGCACATCATTTCGTTGTTAATAGCGGCGTGCTAAATGAGGCATATGAAATGCCCCTAAGCAAAAATAGTATATTTTTGTTTTTATTTGGAGCATGGGGTAAAACGGGAATTAATTGTTTTATGATGATTACGGGATACTTCATGTGTAAAAGTAACATTACATTAAAGAAGTATTTAAAACTTATATGCGAAATATTGTTTTATAATATAGTACTTGCATTGATTTTCTTTGCTTTTGGACACGGTACAATTATGGATATTCTTAATGCGTTCTTTTTGATTCGAATAATTGATAGCAACCATTTTTTTGCCTGCTTCTTAGTATTTTACATGATGATACCTTTTTTGAATATCTTGTTGAGAAATTTAAGTAAAAGACAGCATGGAAGATTGATTGGGCTACTTGCGTTTGTGTACATTTTCTTAAGCACTATGCCTAAATTTAACATAACAACGAATTATGTATCCTGGTTTTCTGTTCTGTATATTATTGCGGCGTATATTCGCTTCTATCCGCCGCTGAAAAGAGCCTGGGGACGGCTGACCATCCTGTTTGTTGCAACAGCTGTGGTTTCTATTCTCGTTTGCCTTGAGGCGGGAGTAAAATTGAATAAACATGCCGCATACAGATTTGTTACGGACAGTAATACATTCTTAGCGTTCGCAATCAGCTTCTGCAGTTTTATGCTATTTTTAAACTTGAAAATCAGAAAAAGTAAACTGATAAACACAATAGCCAGAAGCACGTTTGGAGTACTTTGCATCCATGCGAATTCTATGACAATGATAAATTGGTTATGGAAAGATTGTTTGAATGTAAGCGCCGCCTATAAGTTTCCGTTTATGAAATTAGTAATTTTCTCTTTGCTTTCTGTATTTGGAGTTTTTTCAGTGTGCGTTTTAGTTGACTTTATCAGAGTTAATACAGTTGAAAAGGTGTTCCTAAGTAAATTGGAACATAATAGATGTTTTTTACGGGCCAAACATAAATTTGAAATAACATAAAGGTGATATTAAAATGAAAAAATTAATGATACTGGGAGGTTCCCGCTACATATTTCCTGTTATAAAGGCAGCACATGACCTTGGTATTTATGTGATTACATGCGATTATTTGCCCCATAATATTGCTCATAAATATTCTGATGAATATTGTAATATAAGCATTATTGATAAGGAGAAAATACTTGCAACAGCAAAAAAATTGAATATTGACGGCATCATGTCGTTTGCCTGTGACCCTGGTGTTGTGACGGCAGCCTATGTAGCAGAACAGATGGGTCTTCCGAATGTTGGCCCTTATGAGTCTGTCTGCATTTTACAAAACAAATGGAAGTTCCGGAAATTCCTTAAAAAAAATGGTTTTACAGTCCCTACAGCAAAGGGCTACAAAAGCGTCAAAGATGCACTCGAAGATGCGAAGATATTCCATTGGCCTGTGATCGTAAAGCCAACGGATTGCGCTGGAAGCAAAGGAGTAACTCGTGTGGACGAGCCGGAGAATCTGAAAAGGAGTATTGAATTCGCACTATCCCTCTCACACTCAAATGAATTTATAATTGAAGATTTTATTACACAGCAGGGCTACTCCTCTGATTCAGATTGTTATTCAGTTGATGGTGAACTGAAATTTGTGTCTTTTAACTGCCAGCGGTTTGATTGTAATGCTAAAAACCCCTATACTCCTGCTGCGTATAGCTGGCCCTCTTCTATGACAACCAGACACCAGGAGGAATTAAAAAATGAAATTCAGCGTCTTCTGAAATTATTGAGAATGGAAACTGCAATTTACAACATTGAGACTAGAGAAGGTATCGATGGAAAAGCTTACATCATGGAACTTTCCCCGCGTGGTGGCGGAAACAGACTGGCAGAATGTCTTCGCTATGCTACGGGAGTAGACATGATTACGAATATGGTGAAGTACTCAGTTGGTCTTCCAGTAGATAAAATCTTTCAGAAGCCATATGATGGCTGTTGGGCAGAAATTATTCTTCATAGCAATAAGCCGGGTGTATTTAAAGAACTTTGGATTTCTGAAGAAATTGCTGCAAATGTGATAGAACGTGATCTTTGGATTAAAGAAGGGGCTTCTGTTGGTGGATTTTGCGCGGCAAATGAAGCAATTGGAACACTAATACTTAAGTTTGATAGTCAAGAGAGAATTGAGGAAGTTCTTGGAAATCAAGGGAAGTATATGAAAGTCCTTCTTAAATAAGTCAACTGGTATGAAAGGTGGTGACAAGGCATGGAGATTGGCGGATACATCGAATTCCCCCAATTCACAGGATCTTTGTTGCATGATGACGCGATTGCATTGAATAGCGCAAGAAACTGTTTGGCATATTTAATAGAAACAAGAGAGATAGCCAAAATAGTATTACCCAAGTTTTTATGCGCTTCGGTGGAACAAACATGTCAGAAGTATAATTTGAAAATTCGTAATTATTCTATTGGTTGTGACTTCTTGCCAAGGGAACTGCAATTAGAAGACAATGAATGGCTTTACTTGGTAAACTACTATGGCCAAATTGAAAATAAACTAATTGAAAAAATCAAAAGAAACCATGATAAGTTGATTGTGGATAATGTACAGGCATATTTTCAAGAGCCAGTAGATAATGTGGACACGATTTATACCTGCCGGAAATACTTTGGTATCCCAGATGGTGCATTTTTGTATACGAAGTCTCGAATTTCACGGAAGCTGGAACAGGATAAATCAGCTGGCAGAATGGTACACTTACTAGGACGATATGAAAACACGGCAAGTGAATACTACTCTGCCTATACAGATCATGAAAATACCTTTGAAAATCTTCCATTACGTAAGATGTCAAAATTAACAGATAATCTGCTTAGAGGCATTGATTATAGTCAAGTTAAAGCTGCAAGAGAAAGCAATTACCTTTATCTTAATAAGGAGTTTACTTCTATTAACAAGTTGGAGTTGAAAGCGCCCACCGGCCCTTTCATGTATCCTTTGTATGTATCAAATGGACGTAATATTCGGAAACAGCTGCAGAAAAAGTGTATTTATATACCGATTCTCTGGCATGATGTGTTTGATGTTTGTGATAGGACGGAAACAGAATATGATATGGCCGAAAATATTTTACCGTTACCATGTGACCAAAGATATACCTTGGATAATATGAGACATATCAGAATGGAGGTTTATAGATGTATATCCTGAGAGAACTTAAGAAGATCATTAAAAAAGTCAAGCAACTGCTTAAATAAAATATATTCCATAAAGGAGACAGAATATCATGAAAAAAGTAATTATATTTGGTGCAACAGGTAATGTAGGCTCTTATGTACACAAGTACGCCTGTGAGTATTTTAAAGATAAGTATGAAGTAATCGCAACAGGCCATCGCCGAACTGATTTTTTTGACAAGCAAGGGCAGAAGTATGTATCTGTTGACATCAGTAAAGCGGACGAGTTTGATAAGTTGCCGCAGGAAGGTGTTTATGCTATAATTGACCTCGCGGCACAGATTCCTTCTTATATGGAGGGCTATCAGCCAGAGAAGTATGTACAGTCCAATATTATGGGGGCATATAATGTGTTAGAATACAGCCGCAGAGTTCATGCGGATCGCATTCTTTTTTCAACTACAGTGTTTGATATTTCACTTTCTGCTACAAATGGAGCAGTATTGGATCCAAATACCCCTTTTAACTTTAGCTACAAGGGAGACCACGCAGTCTATGTTATCACGAAAAATACAGCGATTGAATTTATAAAGCATTATTATGAAGAATATGGTCTAAAGTATTTTATTTTTCGCTTCCCGACAATTTACAACTACAGTCCATATCATTATTATCATCCGAATGGTGTGAAAACACTTCGTCCAGTTTATCGGATGATTGATCAGGCCATGAAGGGCGAGCCTGTTGAACTCTGGGGAGACCCCAATTACGCTAAGGATATGGTTCATGTATATGACTGTGCACAAATGCTTTGTAAAGCAGTAGAAGTGAGCCGTGATCACGGTTGGTATAATGTTGGTACTGGCATTCCGGTAACGTTGAGGGAGCAAATTGAAACAATTATTAAGGTATTTTCTCCCGAAAACCACCCTTCCCAGATTATTTATCGTCCAGATAAACAAGTTGGGGGAGGATTCCTCATGGATGTGACCAATGCAAAAGAGGAACTTGGCTATGAGCCGAAGTACGATGTTGAAGCGTTGTTCAGAAACTATAAGGAAGAAATGAGAGAAAATCGTTTTAAAACGCTTCGCTGTGAATAAGTCACATTAGGAGGGGGGAGGTTAATTCCGATAATGTTTGTTTTAGTATAATAAAGACAATCTATATGGCGTGCAGGAGTATAGCATCTATACGAGGCGGAAAATGACGGATACAATGTTCTGAAGCGTATTAATATTACCATAAAGGAGAGTCAGGCATCCACTAACTAAATAACACTCTCTCAGTATAAGATAGATTTGTTATACCTTTCACGGTCACAGGGTGCATTCAGCGAAATATCCGAATATTCGGATATTTCGCTGAATAGTTACATAAAAAAGTACTCTTTGTTAGTGGTGCAGATTATCTACAAGTTACTCAAACAGTTGCCATAACTCAAAAGTATATTCAAATATTTTTTTATATTGATCATATCATCTAAATCTATATTGTATTTTTCAGATATATATTTGTAATAATACAATATGTGTTTTTTATCAATTACAGTATTACATATTTCCCCTTCTACATGTTCTTTTCTTGCTCTTTTGTAAGGTTCCTCACAATGGCAAATTTCTTCCAGTGCCTTCGGGCTATATATATCGAAATAATAACTCTTTACTGCATTTAAAATCTTCAATTCCTTTTCATTAAATGCGCTTATCTTGTTTATTTTTGGCAAAGGCTTAAACTTAAACCATCTAAAATAAACATAAACATTGGGGTAGACCGCCCCATGAGCCCATGCCTGGCAATTATCGCAGAAAATTGCTTTGTCCAACAATGCCATACTCCAACTCTGAGTGAAATATAATAACTTTTGTAGTGCCAAATGGGTCACAGGTGCCTCATCCGATGCCTGCGACAAGAACCAGTTAACCACATCAAATATCTTACCCTGTATATTTTTCAATTCATTTAGTTGATAAAACGTGCTGTTTTGTGCTTTTTTAATAGCTTTTTCTTCATGTTCTGTCCTATGCTCTTCACAATAGTCTTGTAATAGCATTTGAAAAATATAAGGATTTTTCAATTCTTTAAGTCTGTTGCTATTAGAGATATTGGGAGTATAATTCCCGCTAATATACCTTGTAAGAGTTATCTCACCCCATCCCAATGCTTTACTTAAGAATTTCTGACTAATATTATAAGCCTTTAAGATCTCCAGTATCTCTTCACGAGTTATAATATGTCGCTGCTCACGTATCTTTTTGTTCGCTTTTTGCGCTATCTTGCTTTCAAGTTCCTCATCATATATCGGAGCGCCACATATCTTACAAAACGGAATTGTAACTAACATTTCAAAATGATAGCCATCTCCTTCATATTCTCTAACTATATCTTTTAATTCATATGTATCGGCTGCTCCGCATTCAATGCATAATTTAGTTCCCATTTTGTCGCTCCTTTCGTTATACTCTTTCATTATTTGCTTGATCCCTTGTTATCTATGTATTATATATATTCATTTGGCAGGTAAATACTATGCCAAATGAATATATATATAATTTTCTATGATATTATTTACAGTTTTAACAATATTATTCCCTATATGGAAATTCTAATTTCTTATTTTTCTCAGTTATAGTTTCTGGATGAAAGGACATTATTAGCAAATGCTTTCCATTGATAGTTCTGATTTTTAATTTGATATACAAGTCTTCATCTTGATCAATTATCGTTTCATTAATTCCAAAAAGCCAAACTTGCTCTCCCTCAAATCTTGTGTTTACATCATCATCTGTATAACTATAATTTGAAACTTGAAGCTTACAAATTACTTGCTCTATATCTTTTTGGGTTAGTCCGGTTTTTGCCATATAATCTAAAGTTTTATTCACCTTGTTTCCCTTCCAGGGCTTATTATTTATTTGAGTATTTGCACCTGATAATATTATTGACTTTACATTGTTTAAAAATCCTTTTACTTCTGCTTTTTTGTAAATTTCCACAGGTTTCCTCCTTTCTTGTATACATCGCATTCCGATGCCAATGAGTATATCATTGATACTAGTAGTATAGCACATTCCTCTATAATGTCAATACTCTTTAGTATCATTGATATCTTTTTTATCTTTTTTACGGGTTAGTATCTAAGATATACAGGCAATCTTGGGTGTTTCACAGAGTGCATTTAGCCCCTCGCTGAAAGTTTATTTTTATCAATTTTGAAGACATAGATTTTGAAGAATTGACAAATTACAGGAAATTATACGCTTATCTAAAAGAGCGGCTAATTCCGAATAAGATAACCTATATTTTTTTTGATGAGATTCAACACGTAAAAGATTTTCCAAAGGTTGTTGACAGCCTTTATATTAAGAAAAATATAGATATTTATCTCACTGGCTCGAACGCCTACATGCTTTCCAGTGAGATTGCCACACTGATTTCGAGCCGTTATATACAGATTGAAATGCTTCCGCTATCCTTCAAAGAATATATGGAGAGTACTGGAAGCATGAATGAACGCGGCATAAAGTACACAGAGTATTTAGAAAACAGCTCATTTCCATACACTCTGGAGTTAAAAGGACAACCGGACGAAATTCGCGACTATCTAGAGGGCCTATATAGCACGATCGTTATTAAAGATATTGTAAATCGGAAAAAAATAACGGACA
>CAPEBR010000051.1 GCA_948602995.1 uncultured Dorea sp. | reverse complement strand
GTATTGATTTTTCAAGGTTCAACACATCAAAACGGTGTGGGAAGTTTGAGTTTATTATAAGGGAAAGAGCTTAAATATCAATATTTACCATAAGCAAACGGAATTAAAGAAAAGACAGCTTGCAATTACCCCTGATACAGATTATGATTTTCTTAGAATCGAAGTACAAGTTAAAAAAAGAAAACTTAATACACTTGTTAAAAAGTTTGGCTTAATGGGCAGAGAATTACAGTATTTAGTAACACTAGAAGTTGAACGATATGTATTAGACTATTATGTCAATAGGCTGACGGGTAAAGGTTTATATGTAACGTATGACCGTGCAATGAATATTTTGAAACAGCCATGTTGGTCTTTAATGATTTACAGCGCATTGAAATATATGATATCGAACATAGTATAAACGAAGACCGCTATAATACAATAGGAATGGTACATGATGTGTTATTTGTTGTTTATACAGAGCGAAAAGAAAATATTCGCCTGATATCGGCAAGACCTGCCACTAAAACAGAAAGGAGCATTTACTATGATACGGACAGTTACTTTGGATAGAAACCAAAAACCAACAGAGGAACAAATCAAGCAGATAGAAGAAGCGGCAAAGAGAGAAATTGTATTTGATGAAGATTCACCTGAACTCACGCCTGCAATGGAAAAAGCATTCCGATTAGCGGCGAAAAATCGTAACACGCAGAGAAACATGAGTGTTTCGTAAGCATGAGGAAAGATAAATGTGTATGTATTGTAAGAGTTATGATTTAACAGAATCCATCACAATCCATGTTGTAGATTGCAATGGCTGTCTAATCATTATTAAAAATGTCCCCTGTGAAGAGTGTGAGCAATGCGGCGCAAAGTATTATTCAGATGAAACAGTACGACAGTTAGCGAAATTAGTAAATACAGCCAAATCGCTTATGCAGGAGATTTCAGTAATCAATTATACAAAAGTTGCATAGCTTGATGATTAAGAGGTACTTCGGTATCTCTTTTTCTATATATTCATATTAAAAACGAAAGGAAGTGAATTTACAAAACTGCCCTGGCTAAGAGAGCTAAGGCTGCGAACCTGGATGCGATCCATGATACAATTCATGAGATGACTAGAGATGAGGCAAGACACGGCAACGCGTTTGAGGGGCTGCTTAAGAGATTCTTTAGCTAATCAGAACGCTGGATTTTAAAGAATTTCTGAGATTAAGGGAATGAATCAGAAATAATTTATTCCCTTTTTAGTGGAATAACAAGCGTTACTATTCACACAGGACTTTGCATTTACTGCAAAGTCCGTAAGAAAGTGATTCAGGAGTGAGCAAATCCCATTCGCGGAGCGAATTTTAAATGGATTTGTAAATGTTACTGTGGACGGAGTGAACAGTAACTAACAAGTATTAAATTAAAAAAATAAAATAATTTAATACTTGCATTTTCCTACTATTGGGTATAATATAAATATATAGATAACATAGTTTTAAAAACTACATGTCGAAATATAAAGATATTTAGGAGGCGATTTTTTTGACACAGACAGTAAAGCAACACATCAAGGACCCAGGAAGCGCAATTACACATTTTATAGGAATGCTAATGGCAATATTTGCAGCAGTACCGCTGTTAATAAAGGCTGCCCATGAACCCGGCAGAATATATATCATATCAATTGCTGTATACGCGGCAAGCCTGGTTCTATTATATGCCGCAAGCACAACTTATCACACATTTGACCGGTCAGAACGTGTAAATACACTCCTCAAGAAGATTGACCACATGATGATCAGCGTGCTAATCGCCGGAAGCTACACTCCCATCTGTCTCCTCGTACTGAAGGGAAAGCTTGGGATTACACTCCTTTGCATTGTATGGGGGATTGCAATAGCAGGAATCCTGATTAAGGCATTCTGGGTATACTGTCCACGCTGGGTTTCGTCCGTTCTTTACATCGGAATGGGATGGACCTGTGTACTGGCCTTCACCCAGATTCTTAACTCCATGTCCCCCGCCGCCTTCGGCTGGCTTCTGGCAGGCGGGATTATCTACACGGCAGGCGGAGTAATCTATGCATTAAAGCTTCCAATCTTCAATAGCAGACACAAAAATTTTGGAAGCCACGAGATCTTCCACCTCTTCGTAATGGGCGGAAGCACGTGCCACTTCATCGTAATGTACGCTTTCATACTGTAAAGCAATCAATTGGGGACGGGGCATTTTTAAAAATGCCCCGTCCCCAACAGCTTTTCTTTTTCTTTTCTGTTCATCTTCTTAATCTCACATTCCCTCTGCATAGCCTGAGTTTTCGTTTCGAACTCTTCAACATGCACAAGTCTTACAGGTGTCCTGCCCCTTGTATATCTGGCTCCTTTCCCCGAATTATGCGCCTGTATACGTTTTTCAATATTATTGGTCCAGCCTGTATAGAAGCTGCCGTCGCTGCACTCCAGTATATATGTATAATTCATTTCCCTGCCTCCGCTTATATTATAAATTACTTTCGGGGACAGGGCAATACGAATCTGGGACGGGGCATTTTTAAAAATGCCCCGTCCCCAATTATTCTAAATATTCCGCGGGATTTACCGGCTGTCCATCCTTTCTCATTTCGAAATATACATTACAGCCTTCCACGCTGTAGTATTTTGTAGGCTGGCTCACATATCCAAGGACGGTTTTTGCTTCCACCCAGTCGCCAACCTTTACCGGAACTTCTTTTAGCTGCCCGTAAAATAGCTCGTAGCCATTTCCAAGATCCACATTGACTGTTGTTCCTGTCTCTGCTGTTACATCAATTGATTTTACTGTCCCAGGTGCACCGCAGATTACCTGGTCGCCTTCTGCCCCGGAGATTATGACTGCCGGATTGTACTTATACTGGTCCAGGGTGGAAAAGTACACTGTCTTATCCATGCTGTAGTTAAGGATAATTGCTCCATTTACAGGCCAGAGAAGCTTACTTTCGCTGTCAAAATATGGTGCTGTCCATGTCTCTGCTGCATCCTGCATACTGACGATGGTTTCCTCTTCGCCATCCGAGCCCTCCGGCACCTTTTTTTCTTTCTTTTTTACTTCGGGCTTTTTTTTCGTGTTAATCACAATGTCATCCGCCCCTGTACTTGTCTCTTCACTGTCTTCTTTTGTCTCCTCCTCCAGCTGTTTCTTTGCCTGTGCCAGTTTCTCTTCCCGTTGAGATTCCCTGTAATCTTGAAAGGTATATGTTCCAACTATTGCAATTGCTGCCACAAAGCATAAAACTGCTGCGACGCTAGCCCCCTTCTTTTTTGGCTTTTGTCTTTGTTTCATATTATCACCACCTCTGACTTTATTTTTGCCAGATAGTGATATCCTTATTCCTTCTTTTACGCTTTATTTCAATTGGGGACAGGGTAATATAAATTTGGGACGGGGCATTTTTAAAAATGCCCCGTCCCCAACTTATACAATATCAGCTACTTCTTTCAATTCTGTCCCCTCAAAAAAGTATGCCAGTACTGTTGCCGCATCTGCTCCGTCTTTTGCCATTTCATTTGCGGTGTACTGGCTCATACCGAGGCCATGGCCGACGCCTCTTGTTGTGATACGCAGTTTTCCGTTATATTTCTGGAAGGTGAAGCAGCTTGATGCCAGGTGATGGGTGCTGCGGAATTCTTCGCCGCTTATGGATTCGTTGCCGACACGCACGGTGAGGACATACCCGGCGGTATCGCATTCTGTTATTTCTGCGTCCATATCGTCCAGTGTGACGGTCTGGATCTGTTCCTTTGCTTCTATGTCTAATGGACAATCCACGATCTTAAGATAGGGGTATCCATCATTTCCGAGTGCTTCTTTTCCATCTCTTGTGCTTCCGTTGCTTAGCCGGAAGAAGGAGGTTTTTGCAGGATTTCCTTCATATGTCAGTATCTGTCCTTCTGTTTCCTGCCATACACGCTGAAATTTGTTATAATTTGCAGAGGTTTTTACGGCTCCCCATGCTTCCTCCATCTGCTCTCTTGTCCAAAAGCCTTCTTCTAGCTCTGTGTCCTGTCCGCCTTCCTTCAGGCGTGCATAGACTTCTGTTCTAACAAGTATTGCCTGCGCCTTCAGCGCCTCTATCTTATAATCAGCCGGAATTTCTTTTGCAAGTATTCCGATGCAGTATTCTTCCATCGAAAGCTCGATTGTCCCTGCGTCTGTTTTTACCTTTACATGAGCTGTATTGATATTGGATGAGGACGCCATGCTTGGCCCATTTATAAATGCAGTAATAATGTAAGGTAATAATACTATGATTGTAAGATAGCATAGATATGTCTTGAATTTCTGCCGCATAAAAATAACCTCCCATACATTCTATGAGAGATTATTTCTGTTTATGCATATTCTGATACACTGATTGTCACGCTGCCTTCCTCCGCCTTGCAGAATGATGATATATATCAGCGCAGTTATACTGTGCTCCAAATAAGTCTGCCGCGCAGCATAACATGATGCGCACAGCCGCATAAGGAAGTATGCCGCTCTGCGGCTGGCACGGCACTCACGGCAGATTTCATCGGCCGTGAGTATCGAATGCGTCAGTGCTCCAGCCTATTCAGCCATGCAGATGAAAATATTCCCGCTGTCTTCATACCCACAGCTTTTTTTCTCTGTGAGGAACCGGGTGCTGGTATATGGTGCAAATGTCACTGCACTCACCTTCCCGAATTTTGAACTGTCGCAAAGCACATAGCTTTCTTTGCACTGCTCCATAGCGGTACGCTTTACCATAGCTTCATTTGCGTCAGGCGTAGTGCAACCGCTCCGCTTCGTCACGCCATTTGTACCGAAGAATCCCTTTGTAAAATGATAGCTCTGCAGTGTCTGCATTGCCTGGTTTCCCACGACTGCCTCCGTAGAGGCCTTCAGCTCTCCGCCCACAAGCAGCACCTTCATTCCCAGCAGGGCAAGCCTCTGGGCATGGGCGACTGCATTGGTCACGAACGTCGCGCTGCGCTCTTCGATATAGTCAATCATGCGTGCCGTTGTTGTTCCCGCATCAATATACACAAAATCCTCAGGTTCAATCATGGAGGCCGCGTATTTTGCAATTATTCTCTTTTCCTCTCGGTTCAGATCACTCTTCTGAGCGACTGTATATTCGTGGGCCGATATCTTCTGCTCCGATGCCACGGCCCCTCCGAATACCTTCGTAAGCTTTCCCTCCCGGTCCAGAGCAGTAATATCCCTGCGAACCGTAGATTCTGATGTAGCAAGAAGGGCGCTCCCCTCTGCCACGGTAATGCTTCCTTTTTCCTCCAGGAGCTTAAGAAGCAGCTCCTGACGCTGTTTTGTTAACATTTATCTCCCTGCCTTGTACTCTCCTACATTGGTCTCCAGTACAATCTTACGGATTGGAAGAATGCTTCCCGGCGACACAGACAGTTCATCCACGCCCATAGCAAGAAATTCCTGCGTAAGTGTCTGGTCCGCGCCAAGCTCGCCGCAGATGCCCGCCCAGATACCTGCCTTGTGAGCATTCTCCACAACAGTGGAAATCATGCGCAGGACTGCGGGGTGGTGTGAGTCATAGAACTCATCGAGTTTCGTATTCTGACGGTCAATAGCCAGTGTGTACTGGGTCAGGTCATTTGTCCCAATACTAAAGAAATCCACTTCCTCCGCCAGCAGATCACTGATTACCGCCGCTGCAGGCGTCTCAATCATAATTCCCTGCTCCGGCTCGCCAAATGGTGTCTTGTGCGCAGTAAGTTCTGCCTTCACCTCGGCTACAATCTCCTTAATCCTCTTAATCTCCTGAACACTTGTAATCATAGGATACATAATCGCTATTTTACCAAAGGCGCTGGCCCTGAACAACGCACGAAGCTGTGTCTTGAACACCTCCGGCCGGGTCAGGCAGATACGAATCGCACGGTATCCGAGAGCCGGATTCTCCTCTTTCTCCATCTCAAAAT
Source organism: uncultured Dorea sp. (assembly GCA_948602995.1). GTDB lineage: Bacteria > Bacillota > Clostridia > Lachnospirales > Lachnospiraceae > CAPEBR01. Next base: position 23,472 of record CAPEBR010000051.1, on the reverse strand, counting down.
AATCGCACTGCTTATCAGCTCCGATATCAAGGGTACGGATAATAACTCTCTTTCCTGCCATTGTCTCCGCTACCTGTCTGTAGATCTGGAACTGTTCCTCCTCGGTCGGATACTGATCCCTCTCCAGGTAAATGAATTCGCTCCGGAAGAGCCCGATGCCGCCCGCATCATTCTGCATCACCATAGCCAGGTCTTTGATGTTTCCAATGTTAGCATACAACATCAGCTTCTGCCCGTCAAGGGTTACATTTTCCCTTCCTTTTAACGTCTGGAGCAGTTCCTTTTTGTGAAGCTCCTCTTCCTTTCTCTCCTTCATCTTTGCCAGCGTCTGCTCGTCAGGATCCACATAAATGATGCCCGTACTTCCATCCACGATACCCGTCTTTCCATCTACCGAATCGTCCAGCGGAAGCTTTGTCCCCACAAGTGCCGGAATCTCCATCATCCTTGCCAGGATCGCTGTGTGGGAATTCGTAGATCCGTGGACTGTCACAAAGGACAGCACCATATCCTTATCAAGCTGCACGGTCTCTGACGGCGCCAGGTCATCCGCCACGATAATCACCGGTTCTTCTGCTGCCGTCATACCGCTGCCGCTTCCGGTTAATATAGTAAGAAGTCTTTCGGAAATATCCTTGACGTCCGCCGCTCTCTCCCGCATATAGTCATCATCCATTGCGGCAAACATCCGTGAAAAATTATCCCCGGTCGCTGCAACGGCATATTCCACATTAACCTCCTGGCTGCGCACAATATTTTCCACTGACTCATTATAATCAAGATCCTCTAGCATCATCTGATGCACCTCAAAAATAGCGGCATTGGCTTCGCCGACTTCCTTAAGAGCCTTGTCATACAGCCCCTGAAGCTGCTCTGCCGCCTTCTCTTTAGCCGCTTCATACCTGGCAAGCTCTGCCCCGGTGTCGGAAATCTTCGTACGCTTTACCTGCTGCTCACCCTTCTTATATACACTGATCTTACCAATCGCTATTCCGCTGAATACGCTTTTACCATTATATACTTTCATGTCTCATCTCCACCTAAATCCCAGTAAGGACAGTCTGCTGTGCCATCCTCACCACATTTCCCATATACATCTTATCACCGGTTTATTCCTGCATCATGTTCTTACGGAATGCGCAGCTTACGCGCATTCCTGACCCGTAAATCAATGTCATTAATTCAAGCCGCTACAATGCATATCTTACAATCAAAGCTGCGCATTCCTTCTGCCGGCTCGTTATATCTACAGATTTTCCTGCATAAATTTGCCAATTGCCTCGTATGCCGCATCCTCGTCCTCGCCGTCAAATGTCAGAACGACCTCCTCACCCTTCTTTGCGCCAAGGCTCATAACACCCATGATGCCCTTGCAGTCAACCGTCTTTGCACCCTTTGTCATCTTAACAGAACTTCCAAATCCCTTTACTGCCTTTACAAGAAGGCCTGCCGGACGTGCGTGAATTCCCATCTCGTCTGTGATTACATACTTAAATTCTTTCATTTTTTGTTCCTCCATTTTCTTAGAAATTTTTTTATTTCATATAACAGGCCCGCTGTATCACGCACCTCTCATATAAGTAACCTGTTCTGCAGGTCTGCTCATTCACATAAACCGCATCCACATAAAACGTGACGGTATGCAACGCTGCGATTACTCAACTGGTTTTTTCAATACTCCCAGAAGTACTGTGGAGATAGCGGTTCCTGCTGCCAGCGCAACCAGATACAGCAGTGCATTTCCTACTACCGGTACTACGAAAATGCCGCCGTGGGGAGCCATAAGTGTACATCCGAAAGCCATGGATAAGGCGCCTGCCGCACCTGAACCAATAATACAGGAAGGAAGCACATGGAGCGGATCTGCTGCCGCATACGGAATTGCCCCCTCTGTAATAAATGCAAGACCCATAATAAAGTTAGTCGGACCGGAATCTCTCTCTTCCTTCGTAAATTTATTCTTAAACAGCAGTGTGGCAAGTGCGATTGCACAAGGAGGCGTCATACCGCCGATCATAACTGCTGCCATAATGTCATAATTTCCTGCAGCGATTGCCCCTGCTCCGAATACGTATGCCGCCTTGTTAAACGGGCCGCCCATGTCAATGGCCATCATACCGCCCAGGATCAGGCCAAGTAAAAGCTTGCTGGAACCGCCCATACTTGCAAGTCCGTTGTTCAGTGCTGTGTTAATTGCACCCATTACTGGCTCTACGATAAAGGTCATCAGAATTCCCATAAGCAGAATACCCATTACAGGGTAAATGAGCACTGGTGCAATCTTCTCGATTGCCTGGGGCAGCTTGTCGCAGACCTTACGGAGGCCTATAATCAGATACCCCGCCGCGAAGCCCGCTGCCAGAGCTCCCAGGAAGCCAGAGTTTCCGCCTGCTGCCATCATTCCGCCTACAAAGCCGACCGCAAGAGCCGGTCTGTCTCCAATGGCCATTGCAATAAATCCCGCAAGAACCGGAAGCATGAATCCGAATGCTGTGTCTCCAATATTTTTAAAAAGGGCTGCCACTGGCGTAATCGTACCGAAGTTTCCCCTCTCTGCCGCAGACAGTGCATTAATATCTACGAGAAGACCGTCGATCAGGAAGGCAATCGCAATCAGGATACCCCCTCCTACAACAAAAGGCAGCATGTGGGAAACACCATTCATAAGCTGTGTGTAGATCTGATGCCCTATGCCTCCGCCTGATTTTGCACTTGCAGCAGGTCTCGCGGATGCGTTGCCGCTATGGTAAACCGGTGCATTTCCTGACATGGCAAGCTCAACCAGTTCATCTGCCTTATTAATACCGTCAGACACCTGCCGCTCAATCAGCCTCTTCCCGTCAAACCGGTCCATGGGAACCTGGGTATCAGCTGCTATGATAATGCAGTCAGCCTCTTCGATCTCCTTGTCTGTAAGGACATTCTTCGCGCCGCCTGATCCTCTTGTCTCAACCTTGACAAAGCATCCTTTTGCCTTTGCCGCCTTCTCAATTCCTTCGGCCGCCATATACGTGTGCGCAATACCCGTCGGACATCCGGTTACAGCAAGAATCTTCACCTGATTCTCTGATGCCTCTCCTACATCCGAAAGTCTCTCATCTACGCTCTTCTTCTCCTCATCTGCTTTGTCAATGATCTCCAGAAACTTCTCCGGTGATTCTGCATTTCTTAGACCCGCGGTAAAATTTTCATCCATGAGCATCATGGACAGCTTACTCAGCACATCCAGGTGCACATTATCCTTCGTGTTTGGCGCTGCGATCAGAAAGAGCAGAGTCGCAGGTTCATCATCAAGGGATTCAAAATCCACTCCGTCTCTCACAACCATGGCTGCGAGCCCCGGTCTGTCAACCGCTTCCCCCTTCCCGTGAGGTATGGCAATTCCTTCGCCGATTCCTGTGGTGCTTTCCTCTTCCCTGGCATACACCAGTTTCCGGTAGCCTTCCACATCATTGATCTTCCCGCTCCTGACCATAAGCTCTATGATCATATCCAAAGCCTCTTTCTTCGACTTCGGCGCCGCGTCAAGAGATATACTCCTTACATCCAGTAAATCTGTAATCCTCATCGTTCACCCTCCTTATCTGCCTGTCACCTGCTTATATACTGCCTCTACCTCCGGTTTTGTTGCCAGGTATTCAGAAAATGCACTGGCACTTCCCGCCGCGATTCCCATATGGAATGCATGCTTATAATCCTCTTTCTCCATCCATCCGGCAATAAATCCGGCAACCATGGAATCTCCTGCTCCCACACCATTCACAAGCTTTCCATCCGGCGCCGGCGCTTCAAATATACTGCCGTCTGCTGCCACAAGCACTGCGCCTTCCCCTGCCATGGAAACCAGTACATTCTGCGCCCCCTTTTCCTGAAGCCTGCCTGCATACGGCACAACCTCTTCCCTTGTCTTAAGCTCTACTCCGAAGATCTCTCCCAGCTCATGATTATTGGGCTTAATCAGAAACGGATGATAGGAAAGCACATTCAACAGCAGATCCTTCGTCGCATCTACCACAATCTGTACGCCTTTTCCCTTAAGACTCTCCATAATCTTCTGATACGCATCATCCGGCATGGATGCCGGAATACTTCCGGACAGGAACAATACGTCCCCCTCCCCAAGTCTGCCTAGCTGCTCCATCAGCATCCGCTGCTTCTTTTCACTGATCTCTGGCCCCTGGCCATTAATCTCCGTCCCGTCAATGGACTTAAGCTTCAAATTAATTCTCGTAAGCCCTTCCTCGATTTTGATAAATCCATTCTTTACCCCCATGTCTTCCAGTCTTCTGATCACCTCATCCCCGGTAAATCCTGCGACAAATCCAAGCGCCGTACTGGGGATGCCGAGATTCATCAGTACAATAGATACGTTAATCCCTTTTCCTCCGGGAAGCAGAAGCTCTGAACAGGTACGGTTCGTAAGCCCCAGCTTAAAATCCTTCACAGACACAATATAGTCCAGGGATGGGTTGAAAGTCACTGTATATATCATCCTGTCTCCTCCTTTTCTATCTCTTACTCTTTTGCTCAAGTTTGATTTTGTAAACCTATTATAATTCCATATTCAGCCAAAGTCAATCAATTTATTTCACAAAATGCCATAATTATTTTTGTAACATTTGCACAATTTTGATTTTTTCTGATATAGTTTGCTTATTTTCAAAGTGGGGACGGGGCATTTTTAAAAATGCCCCGTCCCCTTTTGCAAAACCCTCAAAATCCCCGTCTTCGTATCCCAAAGCAGGCCGTACAGGAAAAAATGATATTGAATTATTCGAGCTTTAGCGCGTGGATGCAGTTGGGGACGGGGTATTTTTAAAAATACCCCGTCCCCAACTTTCAACTTTTATGCTTCAACCTTTACATGGTCAAGTTTCCAGATATCGTCAATATACTCCCGGATTGTTCTGTCGGAAGAGAATTTTCCACAGCATGCCGTATTCAGAAGCGCCTTCTTTGCCCAGCCTTCCTGGTCTCTGTAGGCTTCTTCTACCTTCTTCTGTGCCTCGGCATATGCACGGAAATCTTTCAGTATGAAATACATGTCCGCACGGGCGCCGCCTTTGGTATAAAGAAGAGAGTTATAAAGGTCTCGGTACATCTCTCTGTCACCATGGGAATAGGTTCCGTCTACCAGCTGGTCAACTACCTTGCGGATATCCGGATCACTGTTGTAGATTTCTGCCGGATTATATCCTCCGTTCTGTTCGTAATTGATAACCTCGTCTGAGCTCAGGCCAAAGATAAATGCATTCTCCTCGCCGACTTCCTCTACAATCTCTACATTAGCGCCGTCCATGGTTCCGATTGTCGGAGCGCCGTTTAACATAAACTTCATGTTACCAGTACCAGACGCCTCCTTGGATGCAGTAGAAATCTGCTCGCTGACATCAGCAGCCGCGAAAATCATCTCTGCATTGGATACGCGGTAGTCCTCAATAAATACAACCTTAAGCTTTCCGTTGATGCTCTGATCATTATTTACTATGTCTGCAACGGAGTTGATCAGCTTAATGATCTGCTTTGCACGGATATAGCCTGCTGACGCCTTTGCGCCGAAGATAAAGGTTCTCGGGAAGAATTTCATCTCCGGATGCGCTTTGATCTCATTATACAGGTACATAACATGCAGAATATTAAGAAGCTGTCTCTTATACTCGTGGAGCCTCTTTACCTGTACATCAAAGATAGACCTCGGGTCAACATCCACACCGTTGTGTTTTTTGATATATGCTGCCAGACGTTCCTTATTCTTGAACTTGATCTGACGGAATTCTTCAAGGGCCTTCGGATCATCTGCAAATGGTTTTAATTTCTCCATCTGGGAAAGGTCTGTAATCCAGCTCTTTGTTCCGATCTTTTCTGTTACCCAGTCTGCCAGGAGATAATTTCCATGCATGAGGAAACGTCTCTGTGTGATTCCGTTGGTCTTGTTGTTGAATTTTTCCGGCATCATCTGATAGAAATCCTTTAATTCCTGATGCTTTAAGATCTCTGTATGAAGTCTTGCAACACCATTTACAGAATAACCGGATACAATCGCCAGATGTGCCATTCTTACCTGTCCGTCTCTTAAGATGGACATTCTGCGGATCTTACCCTCATCTCCAGGATACTGTGCCTTAATCTTAAGAATAAACCGGCGGTCAATCTCCTGGATAATCTGATATACTCTCGGAAGCAGCCTTGAAAACAGATCAATGGGCCACTTTTCAAGCGCCTCTGCCATAATCGTATGGTTCGTGTATGCGCAGGTCTTCGTAGTGATCTCCCATGCTTCATTCCAGCCAAGTCCTTCCTCATCAAGAAGAATTCTCATAAGCTCTGCAACAGCAACCGTTGGATGCGTGTCATTCATCTGAACTGTCATCTTTTCATGAAGCTTCGTAATGTCATCATGTTTTCTCTTATATCTTGCAACTGCTGCCTGCAGGCTTGCAGACACGAAGAAATACTGCTGTTTTAATCTAAGTTCCTTTCCTGCATAATGATTGTCATTCGGATAGAGAACCTCTACGATATTCTTTGCCAGGTTCTGCTGCTCCACTGCTTTGTGATAGTCTCCTCTGTCAAAGGAATCAAGCTGAAAATCTACAATCGGCTCTGCATCCCAGATACGCAGTGTATTTACCACATGGTTATTATAACCTACAACCGGATAGTCGTAAGGAACTGCCAGTACGGACTCATAATTTTCCTGTACAAAACGCATCGCGCCTGTTACATCATCATACTCTACCCGGATATTTCCTCCAAAGCGAATCTCTTTTGCATACTCAGGCCTTTTAAGTTCGAACGGGTTGCCGTCCTTTAACCAGTTATCCGGCTTCTCAATCTGATATCCATCCTCGATTTGCTGCTTAAACATACCATAACGGTAACGGATTCCGCACCCGTAAGCCGCATATCCAAGTGTTGCAAGAGAATCCAGGAAACATGCCGCAAGACGCCCGAGGCCTCCGTTTCCAAGCGCCGGATCCGGCTCCTGATCCTCGATTGCATTAAGGTCAATCCCCATTTCGTCAAGCGCCTCTTTTACCTCTGTGTAAGCGGTCATATTAATCAGGTTATTTCCGAGCGCCCTTCCCATCAGGAACTCCATGGACATATAGTAGACCATCTTCGGGTCTTCTTCCTCATATACCTTCTGAGATGCAAGCCAGTCATCAATAATAACATCTTTTACTGCATAAGATACCGCCTGAAACAACTGCTGGGGGTTCGCCTCATCAACAGTCTTTCTAAAAAGATTCTTTACATTTGATTCTACCTCTTTTTTGAATTGTTTCTTCTCAAATCTGGGATTATACATATGTCTTTCCTCCTTTGCCAGTGGCTTTTTTTATTTCTTTTCTACGCCGAGCGTTACATTTTCACCGTTAATCTTCCATTCCCTGACGTAACCCTTTGCCGTCTCCTTTGCAACACGCAGAGCCAGCGTCTCTGCTCCTATTGTATCATCATTCTCCGCAAAGATCTTCTCGGCTTTCTCCGTGCCCTCGTATGTGATTTCAATCTTATCCATAACCTCAAAGCCTGCTTCCTTGCGCATGGTCTGTACCTTGCTGATAATCTCCCGGACAAACCCTTCTGTCAGAAGCTCTTCTGTCAGATTCGTATCAAGTACCACCGTAATGCCATTATCATTTTCAGAAACATACCCTTCTGTCTGCGCAGATTCAATTAACAGATCATCGCGTGTAAGAACAATCTCCTGGTCATTTACAGTCAGCCTGAGAGCATCTGAGGCATTCAATTCGTCCATAGCTGCATTTCCATCAATGGAGCTAAGTGTCTGTTTAATGCCTCCTAACATTTTACCATATTTTGGCCCGACTGTCTTTAGCTGAGGCTTAAAAGAATAGGAAGTAAATTCCCGTACTTCTTGTGTAAATGTTACAGTCTTCACATTTAACTCATCTGTGATAATTGCCTGATAAAATTCTGGAACTGTAAAATCTGCCTTCACATACATCTGCCCGATTGGCTGGCGGTTCTTAATGTTCGCTGTATTTCTGCAGGCACGGCCCATAACCACGAGCTTTAATACCTTCTCCATGTTGGATTCCAGAGCTTTATCAATCACTGAATCATCTGCATCCGGGAATGTGCAAAGATGGATACTCTCCGGTGCCTCCTTATCAATGCTCCTTACAAGATTCTGATAAATCTCCTCTGTCATGAAAGGAATCATAGGAGCCGCAGCTTTTGATACCGTAACAAGCGCTGTATAAAGAGTCATATAAGCATTGATCTTATCCTGCTCCATGCCTTTTGCCCAAAAGCGCTCACGGCTCCTCCTTACATACCAGTTGCTCATGTCATCCACAAATTCCTGAAGGGCTCTCGCTGCTTCCGGGATCCGATAGCCTCCGAGGTTCTCATCCACCTCTTTTACAAGTGTATTCAGCTTAGACAAAAGCCATTTATCCATAACCGACAATTTCTCGTACTCCAGTGTATACTTCGTAGCGTCAAATCCGTCAATATTTGCATACAGCACGAAAAAAGCATAGGTGTTCCACAGCGTGCCCATGAACTTGCGCTGTCCCTCTACAACCGCTTTTCCGTGGAAACGGTTGGGAAGCCACGGTGCGCTGTTTACATAGAAATACCAGCGGATTGCGTCTGCGCCGTATTTTTCAAGAGCCTCAAACGGATCCACAGCATTTCCCTTGGACTTGCTCATCTTCTGGCCATTCTCATCCTGGACATGCCCCAGTACGATTACATTTTTATAAGGCGCTTTGTTAAAGATCAGTGTTGAGATGGCCAGCAGGGAATAAAACCACCCTCTTGTCTGATCCACTGCTTCCGAGATAAAGTCTGCCGGGAACTGTTTTTCAAAAAGTTCCTGATTCTCAAACGGATAGTGATGCTGCGCAAATGGCATGGCTCCTGAATCAAACCAGCAGTCAATCACCTCCGGCACGCGGTGCATTGGTTTTTTGCACTTCGGACAGCGGATCGTCACCTCGTCAATATACGGACGGTGAAGCTCAATCTCATCCGGACAGTTGTCAGACATTTCCTTAAGCTCCGCAATACTTCCTACAGAGTGCTGGCATCCGCACTCACACTCCCAGATATTAAGGGGAGTTCCCCAGTAACGGTTACGGCTGATGCCCCAGTCCTGCACATTTTCCAGCCAGTCGCCAAACCGTCCCTTTCCAATGTTCTCCGGGATCCAGTTGATTGTATTATTATTCGCAATGAGGTCGTTCTTTACCTCCGTCATCTTAATAAACCAGGACTCGCGCGCATAGTAGATCAGCGGCGTGTCACACCTCCAGCAGTGAGGATAGCTGTGCTCAAAATTCGGCGCTGAGAAGAGCTGTCCCCTCTTCTCCAGGTCTTTCAGCACCTCCGGATCCGCCTTCTTCACAAATAATCCGGCAAACGGAGTGGACTCTGCCATATTTCCCTTCTCATCTACAAGCTGCACGAAAGGCATATCATACTTCCGGCAGACCTTCGCATCGTCCTCACCGAATGCAGGGGCAATATGAACAACGCCTGTACCGTCTGTAAGTGTTACATAATCATCACAGACTACGTAAAATGCTTTCTTATTCTGTGTCTTAATCCCGTCTGCCGCACACTGGTAAAGGGGCTCATATTCCTTAAACTCAAGCTCCTTACCCTTGTATGTCTCAAGCACCTCGTAAGCCTTTTCCCCTTCTGCAGCCAGTGGACCCAGAACCGTATCAAGAAGTGCTTCCGCCATATAGTAGGTGTATCCGTCAATGCATTTCACCTTTGCATACACCTCATTTGCATTCACACAAAGACCCAGATTGGACGGCAGCGTCCAGGGCGTGGTGGTCCATGCCAGAATATATGCATCCTCATCCTTCGCCTTAAAGCGAACGATTGCAGAGCGCTCCTTCACATCTTTATATCCCTGGGCAACCTCCTGGGCGGAAAGAGGCGTTCCGCAGCGGGGACAGTAAGGAACAATCTTGAAGCCCTTGTAAAGAAGCCCCTTATCCCATATTTTCTTAAGAGCCCACCACTCAGATTCAATAAAATCGTTGTGGTACGTAACGTATGGATTATCCATATCCGCCCAAAAACCAACAGTACTGGAGAAATCTTCCCACATCCCCTTGTACTTCCACACACTCTCCTTACATTTGTCAATAAACGGCTCCAGACCATACTCTTCGATCTGATCCTTCCCGTCAAGTCCCAGCGCCTTCTCCACTTCAAGCTCAACCGGCAGGCCGTGCGTGTCCCAGCCAGCCTTCCTCGGAACCTCATAACCCTTCATGGTGCGGTATCTCGGAATCATATCCTTTATCACACGAGTCAGCACATGTCCGATATGCGGCTTGCCGTTCGCAGTCGGAGGTCCGTCGTAAAAAGTGTACATCTCATCGCCGTCCCGCTCCTTCATGCTCTTTTCAAAAATCCGGTTCTCCTTCCAGAACCTCTCCGTTGCCTTCTCCCGGTCAACAAAATTCAGATCCGTTGAAACTTTCTTATACATAAGCCCTCCTTTTTTGGGGGACGGGGTAAAATTAATTTTACCCCGTCCCAAATTGAAAATGACCTGTCCCTTTTGATTGGTTCAGGTTTGCTCCTGGAAATTCAGTATGTTCCCGAAAAACAAAAAAGCTCTCATCCGTATAGGACGAAAGCCACGCTTACGCTTTTTACCACCTAAACATACTACCATATGTCTTCCCTGTAACGGGGGAATACCGTCAGTTCCTACCAGGCATCTGTCTAACCGTTCGGAATCTGCAACTCAGAAGTGATATTCAGATATATTCTACTCGCACCGGGCTTTCACCCTCCCCGGCTCGCTTTGTCTTTTAAATATACCCTACTGTCTTCGTCAATGTCTTTATCTTTTCCGCTTTATTATAGAAAATATTTTTTTATTCGTCAAGGCTTTTTTCAATTGGGGACGGGGCATTTTTAAAAATGCCCCGTCCCCAATTGAACACCTACCGCCTCCGATGCTTCTTTTTCCTCACGAGCAAAATATACTCCAGCAGCGCAAATATTAGAGCAATCAGCACAATCACGGCAGCTGCCAACGCAATTTTCTTTGTTCCGATTTTTTTAAGAACACCGGATATCTCATCTTCCCCACTGTTTTCATCCACGGTTCGCGCATCCATGCTTTTCTTTTCCCCACCGGAAGTCTCCTTTTCCGGTTCTGGCTCCGGCTCCTCTTCCTTTCCATAGTCAGCGCTAAGCCTTGCCCTCGCGCCGCCCACATAATTCCCCTCGTACGTATATGATAGTTCCGCCTCGCCCGCTGTCCCTTCATCAGGTACAATTTCCCTGTCAAGTTTTTCAAAGCCCACTCCCTCTGGAAGCACGACAAAGCCGCCCTCCTCCCGGGGAAGGATCTCTGCTATATCTCCAGATGTCTCCGAACCGCTCACCGGCACTTTTTTGAAATTGCTGAATGCATACTCACACAGTGCCTTCGTGTCTGTGTACACATTGACGCCTTCGCTCTTCATTAGCACGCAGACAAGTTTCATCTCCCCGTTATCTATCATTGTTACAAGCGTATTATGCGCCTGGTCAGTGAAGCCCGTCTTCCCACCAATTACATATTCGTAATAAAAATCATTGTCTTCGTAAAGCATTTTATGATTTTGCTGAAAAATATGCTTCTCTGTTGTCTTAGATTTCTTAATCTTATACTGAAGTGTCTGCATAATTTCAAATGCCTTTGGATATTTAAAAAGTTCCCGGGCAATCAGGGCCATATCCCTGGCACAGGTGTAGTGGTCGTCATCATGAAGTCCGTTCGCATTTACAAAATGTGAATTTTTGCCGCCAAGCTCCTGACATCTGACATTCATCTGATTAATAAACCAGTCGTAATCATAACCTTTGTTTTTCCCAACACTCTCGCTCACCCCATAGGAAACCTCATTCGCTGATGCAAGGAGCACCGCATAGAGGGCCTGCTCCAGGGAAATGACATTTCCCGCCTTCATTCCTATATACGCATCTCCTGGCTCCAGGAAGGACAGGCTGTCATCTGAAAATGTCACCTTGTCTTCCATCTGTCCATTTTCCAATGCTACCAAAGTCGTCAGAATCTTTGTGATGCTGGCAGGATAATAGTGGGCGTCTATGTTTTTCGCATACAAAATCGCACCCGTCTCCACCTCCATCAGGATTGCAGCTTCGCCGTATGTCCCCGGCCCTTTTGGCCATCCGGTCAGCTCATTGGTCTGAATGGGAAGCTTGTATAACTTCTTAAGCCGTTTCCGCTCCCTTTTCTCTTCCCTGGCAAGCTCCTCCGTCTGATCTAATTCCTCTGCGGCTGCGGGCATTACAGGTATAGCCACCGACAAACACAGCAGCACTGCAAAAAAGGCTGCCACTATCCTTCTTCCTTGTCTCATTCTTAATTCCCTCCATTTTAACAGCTACATATATTCGTAACTGCTCCGTGTCTTCACAGCTACAGATATTCTACCATATTCTATCCAATGATACACTAATTAATTCCACCAAAAATTTGAATTTAGAGCGCTGACGTTACGGACCACGGAGTGAACAGTAACTCTGGCAGGAATGAACTTTCAAACACGCTCTAGTGCAGTATTGCGCCAGCATAAATTATTTGGTACAATAAAATTAGTCATCAAAGATATGGGATATCACCATTACACATTTTTATCATTTTTAATAACAAGGAGGATACGAACAATGGCGAAAGACAACAGATTTGAGGCAGTTTATTCCCAGGGTACGCTGAGTACAATGGAAATATGGGTGGATAACGAAACAGGAGTTAATTATGTATTTCATAAAAACGGCTATGCAGGCGGAATGACCCCTCTTCTTGACCGCGAGGGAAAACCTGTAATTTCTCCTGTTAAAAACGAATAGGCAGCAAAACTTTAAATATCGTCCCCAATTATTGGGATTTGCTCACTCTTGAATCAATTTCTTACGGTCTGTGCAGTAAATGCACAGACCTGTGTGAACAGTAACCCTAAGATCTTAAGAAGTAATAGCAGTGCTAATTTTTGCATGTTCATTTTACTACATTTTGTGGTATATTAATATTGTAAATCTTTTTCAGGCATTTTATACAAATGCTTTAAACCCGAAAGGAGGAAGAAAATGAAGCAAAGAATAAGGATCATGATTTCATTCTGCCTGATTGCAGTTCTCTGCCTTGGAGTCTCAATGACATCCTATGCAGCCAAAGGACAGATCAGCAGAAAAAAAGCCAAAAGCATTGCGCTGAAAGAGGCAGGCGTCAAGGAAAAGAATGTAAAAAAGTGGATTAAGGTAAAGCTGGATGATTACGACTACGATGACGACCAGGAATGGGATGTTGAATTTCAGACCAAAAGCTACAAGTATGAGGTTGAGGTTGATGCCCTTACCGGATATGTAAAGGATTTCGAAAAGTCACAGATCAAAAAGAGATCATCCAAAGCCATCAGCGAAGCCAACGCAAAAAAAATTGCACTGAGAGCTGCTGGTGTAAAAGCCAAGAATGTCAAAAAATGGACAAAGGTGAGATATGACAGAAAGGACAATGAATGGGAGCTTAAGTTCCGGACCTCAAATTACAAATTTGAGATTGAGATAAACGCACGCAGCGGAAGAGTGAATGAACTTGAAAGAGAAAAGATTCTCAAGGACTCCTCAAAGTATATTGGCATTAAAAAAGCAAAATCCATCGCATTAAAGCATGCAAAAAAACATGGTGACATCAAAGGCGAAGTGTATTATACAAAGGCTAAGCTTGATAAGGATGATGGAGTTGTCTGCTACGAGATCGAATTCAATAACAATGCAACAGAATATGAATACGAGATCAACGCAAAAACAGGCAGAATCCTGGACTGGGATATTGACGAATGGGAATATGATTACTAAAACGGGGGCAGGTCATTTTTAATCTGGGACGGGGTATTTTTCACATCAAAAGCTCCAGTGGAGCTTTTGATGCGCGCTATGGCTAAAAATACCCCGTCCCCAAAAATGCCGCCACGCAGCACAAGGCAGCGATTCCCATCATATTCACTCCCTTCCATGCGGCAATAATGCCAACAATCAGGGCCAGTATTCCTGCGGCCGGAATCTGAGGCGCGGCCAGAATTGCAGGAAACGTCATTACCGACAGCGTTACATACGGCACATAGTAAAGGAATGACCGTATAAACGGATTCCTGATCTTTCTACGGATCAGTGTAAGCGGAATGACACGGATCAGGCAGGACACTGCTGCTGCCACTAGGATATAAAGATATATATTATGCGTCATCTCACAATTCCTCCTTTTTAAAAACTAAGTAATCTGAAGACTCTTCATCTGTATCCATGCCGTCTTCCTCATCCCCATCTTTCACTGGAAACAAAAAAGCGGCAGCCCCGGCTATTACCACTGTCAGAAGGCTGATTTTCATACTGTCAGACATGTGGTCAAACAGGCTGATTTTTGACACGGCAAAGCTTACAAGAAAGCTTACTGCCACCACCCCTCCCACAATCCGGTTTTTCTTTGACGCCGGGATGATAATTGCGATAAACATCCCGTAGAGGGCAACACTTAGTGCACTGACAATGGATGCAGGAAGAACGTTTCCTGCCACAATCCCAATCGCTGTTCCAAACGACCACCCCGGGAGGGCGATGGCCATAGCCCCATAGTTATAGTAGGGATTCACCACGCCGGGCCTCCCGATGCTGATCCCGAATATCTCATCCGTAATCCCAAAACCAACTAAAAACCTGTGTATTCCGGGTGTATCGGGAGCAAATCTCTGGCTCAGGGCACAGCTCATGAGCAGATATCTTATATTGGTAATCAGAATGACAAATGCCATCTCAACATAAGGAGCATTCGCCATAATTACGGTAAATTCCGCATATTCCCCCGCCGAAGCGTGATTCAGCATACTGGAAATGAATCCCTGCACAGGATCCAGCCCTGCTTTTTTTGCCACAATTCCCAGTGAAAATGCCACGGCAAAATAGCCCAGGGCAATGGGAATTCCGTCCCGTATTCCGCTTGTAAATGCATGTTTTTCTCTGTTCATTCCAAAATTCTCTCCCGTCATCGCTTTGCTTTCCTGTATCCGGCCTCCGAAGCCTCCTGTTCACTTCCGAAGATTACCAGATGCTTTGAGTCTGCCATCTCCTCATAAGCTGCCTGGCCCGGGCAGTGGTAGATCTTAGACCTTGAATTTCCCCGAATTTCTACTTTGGCATCATCTTCCCCTGACTCTGGCATCCTCTCTTCATTCAGGCTGCTTTCTCCTGTCTTGTAGTCAATCGTTACGCCCGGCTGCACATTATACACAAAGACATTATAGGAGATCCCTTCCCCCTTATCCTCCACGGAAAAAGCCTCCATCTGCACCCCTTCTGCCAGCAGATTGTCATCCTCAAAAACCGGAGTGACCCGGTACAGCACATGATTTTCCGTCTCTTTTACATAGTCTGCCACCATATTTTCAAAGGGCAGCATGCCCTCCACATTCATGTAACGAGTACCTGTAATCAGGTTCCTTTCATTTGCGTTTTCCCCGGAAAGCTGATACCCGATAAGATGACAGCGGTTATATAAATATTTTCCATCCACAAAGTCATATTTTACGGTCTGCCATCCTGTGGGCTTTACCTTACCGATACGTCCTCTCTTTTCCACAGGCATCAGATCTGTCCCCACATTGGCATAAGCCTCGCCGCAGCGCCCAAACCTGTCAAGCTCACTGTAGCGCTCAAAGGACTCTTTTTTCTCCGCCTGCCCTGCCTCCTGAAAATCCGGCTCGTTTCCATAAATCTCTATGTAGGGTTCACCAGAATACCCAGGAACCTCCTCAAGTGTTATGATTTCCTTATTATCCGGAGCCTGACCGCCGTTATCAGAAACTGTTCCGGCTGCTCCTCCCTGCCCCGGCGCGCTGCCGTCCGCACAGGCAGTTGTCAGAAGCATACCGCAGCACAGCAGCAACGGCAGCAGCCTGCGCCCCGCCCGGGCTGCTGCACACATTTTTTTCATCATATTCTTTGATAAACCTCCTTTGTAATCCGCTCATGGGAGGAACCCCGGAACTCCTCCGTCCGGAGAATCTCCCATCCTTCGTCTGACAGATTAATGGGAAACCAGGCATCTGCCGGGTAGCAGCGGTTCCAGTGATACATAATTACAGCTTCAATCCTGCTCACATCCCTGTCCGGCAGGAATGTCCTTTCCACTTCCATCTTTTCAAAGAAGCAGTAGTCTCCGTCTCCTGCCCTCCTGGCAAAATCATCCGCAATGACGATCTCTGTTTCCCCATCACTCATGTTTTTAAACAGATCTCCGGAATAGGTATCCATATACAGTCGTCTTCCCCGGCATTCCTGAAGCATGTCCTCCCTCATCACCCGGTCCTGACTCTGACGGCGGCCGTGAAACATCATTCCATTCCGTTCATCCACACAGACAATCGCAATCATGATTCCATAGCCTGTCCGTTTCCAGGTATCATATCCTTTGCGGAGGATAAACTTTCAATGATCTTTACGCCCCATGCAGGAACCCTTATGCACTCTCCCTCTTTCACCATCTCACCTGCCAAGAGCTCTGTTCCAGCCCCATACCTGAATTCCAGCCCCTGCTCCTGGCCAGAATAGTTAAGGCAGAACCACACATTTCTTCCGAAACTATTGGTTCCTTTCCTGATAATCACTGGAAAATGCACCTTTCCCACATCAGTGATTCCAGCACTCTCAAGCGCTTTTAAAAGAATCTTCTCAAGAAGTGCATCGTCCATCATACATGCGATATAATATGCAGTACCCGCTCCAGACTGGTTCCTGGTCACTGCCGCATGTCCATTCCATTTGTAATGGTCATAAGCAAGCAGTACCTCTGCCGTTTCCGGCAGTACAAGCTCCATAAAGGTCCGGGCTTTCCGGTCTCTGCCATCCTCCCATCCCTCTGTCATCTCTCCTGAAAGGCTCACATTCTTTGGAAATGTAAAGTGATGGTAACGGATGCCCAGACAGTCTCTTATGATACGCGGCTGTACTTCATGGCTTACCTTCACATTCTCATCTGTAAAGGCTGTTTTAAACGTGGCAACCAGTGTCCCTCCATCTTCTACATAACGGTTCAGCCTTTCAAGCAGTTCATCCGGCGCGGAGTACAGAGCCGGAACTACAATCATCTTATAGTGCTTCAGCCCCTCTGATTCCGGGAACACGAAATCACACTCCACATTCATCCGGTACAGCACATCATAAAGCCAGTGAACGACATCATTGTAAGTTGTCTTTCCATTATCTGCCGCCGACGCCTCAATCCCAAACCACTTTAATGCAGTCAGAGCTTCATTGCTTACAAGTATCGCAACATCATTCTTCTTTTTCAGATTCACCAGATGGCTGCCTTTTTCTTTCAGTTCTCTGCCGATCACACATGCCTCCTGGTAAGTCGCATTCTCCTGAAAATCATGGCTTAACAGACCCTTCCAGTATGTCTCGCACGCATTATGAAGGGAATGCCAGTGCCAGTACATGACACTGTTTGACCCGGATGCAATATGGCTGTATGCCTGCAGGCGCAGCTGGCCTTTGTACGGCAGCCATCCCGGAAAGCCCTGTGCCTCTGTCTCAAGAATCAGGTAATTATCCTGCTTTAAGGAACGCGTCAGATCACCGCCGAATGCAATCTCCAGGCCTGTCAGCTCGTCCTGTGAAGGATGATAGATATCCGCCCCTGCAATAGTCAGACATTTTGCCGCATGATAATGATCCACATCCGGTTGTACCCCGTAGGAATGTCCCCTCCATTCAAAATCAAAGTTATGCGTAATGAACTGATCCTCACGGCAGTATTCCCGCAAAATATCAGCCTGCCAACTTAAGAAATCATCTACCAGCGTCCGCTGAAACTTCTCAAATTCCGCACCCAGACTGCCGTTAATAGTGCCCCTCACATCTGGAAAATCCTCCCAGGCATTAATCCGGTTACTCCAGTAATCCAGTCCGAACGCTGCATTGAGCTCATCCAGGCAGCCATGGAATTTTTCCCGGAGATACTTGACGAATTTCTCCTGTACATTCTTGCCGGCAGTCCCGTAGTGCTTTGTCTCATTATCAATCTGGAACCCAATTACACATTCCCTGTCTGCCGTACGCTCTATGAGCCTGCGGATCACACGCTCTGCATAATACAAATATGCCGGATGCGTAATATCCATAATCTGGCGCGGTCCGTAGATGCCGCGGCCATTTACTGTCGTGGCAAGTATATCTGGGTGGGACTTCACCATCCACGTAGGAACTGCATAAGTCGGCGTTCCCACGATCACATGGATTCCTGCCTTATCCATGGCATCCAGTACTCTGTCCACATGTGAAAAATCAAACTTTCCCTCCTGTGGTTCACAAGTGCTCCAGGTAGACTCTGCGATTCTTACTGTATTCATTCCCGCCTTTTTCATCATCTGGATATCTTCCTCTAACCGTTCACAGGGCATATATTCATCATAATATGCTGCTCCGAATAAAATTTCTTTCATTGGCCATTCCCTCCATTCCTGTCTTATATTAATAGAATAACACAGCTTCAGTCAAAAATATAACAAAATTACAACTTTTAAAAATTCAGTAACAATGAAAGACCTTGATGAATATAATAATATCAAGGTATTCCTCCACTTTGAACCTGATAAAGGACATAGCAGCCTCAATCGGAGGATGCCATCAGTTTTTTATATCAGATATTAGAAAAAATAAGCAGGGAGAGATTTTATGGAAAATTACTTTGAACCAGTAACAGAATGTAAGACGGAACAGGTCGGATGCCCGACAATGGGATATCAGGATGTTAATGTCTGCGTACCGGTGACAATCAAAGCCTTTGGAGAAGTGGGCAATGCTACAACAAAATGTTTGGGGAAGGCCTGCATTATATCTGGATGCGACCCATGCATCAGCGGCTCCGGTGACATCTGTAAATTTACAGTAAGTCAAAAACTTCGTATTGAGGTTCCTATTATCTTTGGAGCAAGAGCGGAAGCCGGAGAGGCAATTATTGATTGCGATTGTGACTGTGATTGCGATTGCAGAGCTGATGATTGTAAATTGTACAATAACTAGTATAACCCACACTAATTAACCGTACATTTCACTTGTGTAAATTTCCATCTGCCGCGTTGTCGTCAATCGGCGCAGCCACCGCTACGCCTCGTTCCTCCGCCTTGCAGGCTGAAAACTTATCCTGCGTGAAATGTATCGGTAATTAGTGTGGATTATACTAGTACAACGAAAATTAAGTTTTGGATAGTTTGACGCAGAATATTTTTCTGAGAGTGCTGCTTCACAAACGCAGGCGTAGCGGTGGCTACGTCGAGGCTTGGGGAGTAGTGCTATCAGGAAAATAGGCAAGTCAAACTGCCAATTACTTAATATTCGTTGTACTACATCCGCAAATCCATTTAAAGTTCGCTTCGCGAATGGGATTTGCTCACACCTAAACTCTCTAGAGCGTGTTTGAAAATTCATTCCTACAATCTGCCGGGAAGTCTTTAATTTTGATTATTTTCCTAATGTATTACTGTTTTTTGCCGCGGCCTTCGCACTAACTGTATTTGTGGATCCAAAAAGGGAAGAAGTCGGTGCAACCGGACTCATTAAAACTTTTCCCGTTCCACGATATACATTTACAAGGCCTTCTCCACTGACAGCAGATCCCACCAGCGTTTTTGTCGTTCTTTCTACTGTAAAATCAAGATTAGAAGACCAGCATACTGCTAGATTTCCATCAATTTTTAGTTCATCATTTTCCAGCTCGATTTCAATCAGTTCATTTTCTGGAACATTGCTTTCCAGTGCAGCTACACCTCTTCCCTGAAGGCTCATATTAAACAAACCTTCTCCTCCTAAAACTGCAGATGAAACATTTTTCCTGGCAATGATGTTTCTTTTTACATTGGCATCGCAGGCAAGGAACATTCCATCTTCAATTGTCATTCCAACAGCTCCCCATTTTGATACCTCCTGAAGGATAATATATTTGTATGTAGGCTCCAGTACGAGGCATCCCTCCCCAACATATTCCGGTTTCACTGCAGATTCCTTGGTCACTGCACCTTTTAATGCTTTTCCAAACAGATCTCCGATTCCTTTCACACCGGATGTTGCCTGGACGTTTCCGCCCATCCACTGCATGGAACCTGCCTGAATAACTGCAGAATGATCTTTGTTAATATCAATGACAACCTGCCTTCTTCTGACATTCATTTTACTCATGAAATATTCATTGATTGCATTCATTGGAGACACACTTACATCCTGTACATACTCCAATACATGGAAATTATCCACCGCCTTAATAAATTTTCTGTTTTCATTTTCAAGATTTACAATTCTCATATTTGTTTCTCCTCTCTTTTCCCTTCCTTATGATAATATAAGCAGAAATTCATTTGTTCATGAGAAAATTATATCTTTTCCCCCAAAACAAATACACGATTCGTATGTGGAAATTCGCTCTGCGAACGGGATTTGCTCACTCCTGAATCACTTTCTTACGGTCTGTGCAGTAAATACACAGGCCTGTGTGAACAGTAACAATTTATTTCAACTTTCGAAAATTTTTTAATTTGCTATTTTTATATATCTCATTATGCATTCCATGCCATTGTATAGTCTGTTTCCGCTGTATCCTCATCAAATCCTTTTAATACAACCGATAATCCTTCCCTCAAGTAGAAATCTACTGCGCGCTGATTTTTTTGATAAACATTCAGCGTAAACGCAGGATAATTTTCCTTGACACACTCCAAAAGACCTTTTCCAATTCCCACAGAACGGCATTTTTTATCAACAAAAATTCCCGCAAGATAATCATCCATCATACCGACAAATCCCTGTATTTTCTTATCCTGTTCATACACATAAATATCTGCCTGTAAAAGCTGCTCTTGTACCGACTGATACTGCGATAACCAATAATCACTTAATACAAAGTTATGCGTTTCAATATTTACTTCCAGCCAAATTTGCATAACCCGTTCTGTGTCTTTCTCCTCAAATTTTCTAATCATGCTTATTAACTCCTCTCACTATTTCATTAGAAATTCTAGAATATATTAGCAAGAGGATTGAAGTTACATTTGCAATGAATAAAAATTTATCCATTAATTGAATCTGCGCAATAATGCTGTTGAAGCAGTAAGCTGTTTTATCCCTTCAAGCCTCTTGCCTGCCTGTCCATGTCTTCCACAATAATATCATAAATTTCTCCCAAAGAAGCACAATATTCCAGCACCTCCCAGGGTTCATTTGTATGGAAATGGATTTTTATTAATTCCTCACTTTCCTGCCCTCAGAAAAATCGACTGTAACAAGCATAATCTAAGCCTATATAGATTATACCATTACCTTTACAAAAAATACATAACAAAAACTCCTCAAGACCGAAGCTCTGAGGAGTCGAAAATTTTTTTGTCCTGCCGATACCTAAGATGTCCTTTGTCTCGTCCACAATAAATATCGGTTTCTCGTATGTAGTAAGAGGGGGAGCGGTTCTGCCTGTAAAGTGCATTCTTTCCTCCTTTTTGCATTGCTTTTTGTGCACGCTCCATAGGGTATGAAGGTATACCTGTAGGGTGTTTTCTTATTTTTGTGTAGTTCTCTGAACATAACGGTACACCCACGAAGTGTTGTTCTTATAGATGATGGACACTTTTTCTATACCGCTGTAATTCTTCTTCACTGATGTTTCCAATGATTTTATCAAGAAATGACAGCAGCCTTTCCTTGTCTTTTGGCAATTGTCCTTGAAATTGGAATGCATTGGAAGCCCCCATTGCTGCAAAAATTGTAGGTATCTGCAAATTTTCGATAAGAGTCCGTACCTCTTTGTATTTTTCAACTTCTCCTTCTTCCTGCCAGTTCCCACGCTGGATTTCTGCAAAAAGTTCAGAATCGGGATACACCGTAAGCATATTTGCCCCGATAAGCGTAGGATGTATCTGATTACATATATCAGCCGTCAATTTTGCTCCAATCTCTCCACGACCTGCTCCAGAAATACTTACCAAATAGAAAAAACTGTAATGAATGCCTGCTGCATCTAATCTTTGGCATTGTTCGTAGATGTCCGCCGAAGTATATCCCTTTTCCATAAACTGCAGGGCTTCATCATCGCCTGTTTCTATTCCTATTGTCAGACCGTCATATCCCATATCCCGCAGTTTGCCAAGCTCCTCATCAGTTTTAGGGGTAATGTCCGTAATCCTGGAAAATGAGCCGATAGATTTCACTGACGGCAGATATTTGTGGATTAACTCTGCAATTGCAGCTAATCTGTCATAGGACAGCACGAATGGGTTTGCTCCTGTCAGAAACACTCGGTCTATACGCCCACTTTTCCAACTTTTGACTGCCCTATTTACCTCCTGCAAATCACATTCAATTTCCTCCATAGGGGACATTCTGAATTTAAATGGCAAATCATGGTACAGCGTACAAAACTTACACTTGTGATGCGTACATCCCGCTGTTACTTCAATCAGAAGTGATGCCGCTTCATACGGAGGTCTCCAAATTGTTCCTGTATAGTGCATAAACACATCTCCTTTCCTTGTTCCTGCACCGTTTCCTGTGTATACAGGTATACCCGCAGGGTGTTTTCTGTAATTTATACTAATTATACTTTTATACAATTATTTTTCAAGTACTGTACTTTTTTGTAGTACCTATATATGAGTTGTACATTGATTTTCAGAGAAACGTGTGTTACACTGTTTCGGAAAGAAGTGGAAAAAATGAAAAAAAGTACATTGGCTGTTGAACGCTGTAAAACGGTTTCTACCATACAAAAAATCTTGGGCGGTAAATGGAAAATCGAAATCATTTATTATATTGCCTTTCGGGATATACACCGTTTCGGGGAGCTTCGCAGGCATATCGGCGATATTACGGAATCAAGCCTGACAAAGCAGCTTCGGGAATTAGAAGCAGACGGATTCATTACCCGCCATGATTATAAAGAAGTCCCTCCCCATGTGGAATATAACCTTACTGACTTGGGCAAAAGCTTTATTCCCGTCTTTGAGCATATAAAACAATGGGGAGATGAAAATCTCAATATGTAATCATGTTTTCCTCAAAAAGACAGAGCCAACGATCTTACATTGGCTCTGTCTTTTCACTTTTTATACTTATTGTACTGCTAATGTTCAATAAGGTGCAGCTTTTCGTAATGGACTAATTCATCCAACGGAATACGCCGCGACGCATGGCGTTCTGGATCAGCAGGGCTTCCGTCTGCATATCCTATTGCTAAAATATTGATTGGCTCAAGAGTGTCTGGAAGCCTAAATTCCTGTTTAATAACATCGGGTTTAAAATAGCATATCCATACAGATCCTAAACCCAACTCAGTTGCCTCCATCATCATGTGGTCTGTAAGTATTGACGCATCTACATCAACTGTCTTTTTGTTATCAAACGGGCGTGTCCATGCTT
>CAPEBR010000050.1 GCA_948602995.1 uncultured Dorea sp. | reverse complement strand
ACCGGATTTTTACCCTGTTGGAATCAAGATTGCAAACTTGTTTCGCAATTACCTACGGTAATATCTCTAAGAAAAAAGGGATGCTATGTATCGGATTTTCTATGGAAATGCCGCCGTTTAATTGTTATAATGTATTTGGAGTAATCTTTTACAGGAAAAGCGTTTGTAAATGGAAGGGATGTGGAAGAAAATGGAACTGAGAAAGAAGAAACTGCCTATTGGAATTGAAAATTTTGAAGATATCAGAAAAGAAGATTTTTACTATATAGATAAAACCGGGTTCATCAGAGAACTTCTTGATAACTGGGGTGAAGTAAATCTGTTCACCCGTCCCAGAAGATTTGGGAAAACATTGAATATGAGCATGTTGGAGCATTTTTTCTCACTGAATGGAGATAAAAGCATTTTTGAGGAATTGGAAATTTCAAAGGAAACAGCAGTTTGTGAAGAATATATGGGGAAATATCCTGTTGTATCTATTTCATTAAAAGGAATTGATGCGCTTAATTTTGAAACCGCATTTCGGATGGCAGCCCGGGTAGTGAGGAGAACAGCATCAAAGGTTCAGTATCTTCTGGAGAGTGATGTATTAAGTGAAAGTGATAAAATGGAATATAAGCGTCTTTTGGACAGTAAAATGGATGAATCTACGTTCTGTGATAGTCTGAGAATGTTGTCAGAAATGCTAGAAAAACATCATAATACAAAGGTTATCCTATTGATTGATGAATATGACGTTCCGCTGGCAAAGGCCCATGCAAACGGATATTATGATCAGATGATTTCTTTAATCCGGAATCTGCTCGGAGAGGCGTTAAAGACAAACAATAGTTTAAAGTTTGCAGTGCTGACGGGATGCCTTCGTATTTCAAAAGAAAGTATCTTTACTGGACTCAATAACTTAAAGGTACGCTCTGTCACGGATGTACGGTTTGATGAGTATTTTGGATTTACAGATACAGAAGTGAGGAGACTCTTGGAATATTACGGGTATCCGGATTGTTATGAAATAGCAAAGAAATGGTATGATGGATATCATTTTGGCAATGTAGATGTATATTGTCCATGGGATGTTTTAAACTACTGTGATTCATTACTGGATGATAAAGATGCACAGCCGGAGAATTACTGGATCAACACCAGCAGCAATGACGCGGTGAAACGGTTTATTCAGGAGTCGGATAATGCTGCGACCAAACGGGACATTGAGAGCCTGGTGGCAGGTGAGGTTATTACGAAGGAAATTCATCAGGAACTCACATACCCGGAGATTTATGACACGATAGACAATATCTGGAGTCTGCTCTTTACCACAGGGTATCTGACGAAGAGGGGAAAAGCAGAGGGGAGACGGATGAAACTGGCAATTCCCAATCTGGAAATCCGGGATATTTTTGAGACACAGATCATGGAATTTTTTAAGGAGAATGTTCGGGAAGACGGGGAGATGCTGACCCGTTTCTGTGATGCCCTGCAGAATGAAGATGCAGAAAATGTAGAGAAAATTTTCACGGAGTATTTAAGGAAAACCATCAGTATCCGTAATACGGCAGTAAGAACAGATATGAAAAAAAATTTCTACCATGGTGTTTTGCTTGGAATTTTAGGGGTGAAAACACGGTGGGGGATTTCTTCCAACCGGGAAATGGGAGAGGGCTATGCGGATATCCTTGCAGAACCGGATACCGGAGATATGGGGATCATCATAGAAGTAAAATATGCCCATGACGGAGATTTGGAGAAGGCATGTAAGGAGGCATTAGAGCAGATCAAGTATACCAGATATGAAGATGACCTGGAAGACGACGGGGTAGAGAATATTCTGAAATATGGGATTGCATGTTATAAAAAGCGTTGTAAGGTCATGTTGGCAGAAAATGGATAAGAATGAATATAGGCACATGAAAGCTCTGTGGCGAATATGTTTCAAGGCTTAACTATTCACGGCTCAGGAATGCGCGTAAGCTGCGCAGGGTCTGCCCTAGCGAAGCGAGGGTATTCCGTAAGAACACGATGCAGGAACATCCCCATTTTCTAAATTTTTTACTTGAAATTACGTTATGAATCGTTTATAATCGGTGTAGAAGGTAACGGAGATCTTGGATCGTCCCCATTACCCCAGACGGAAACTTGTCAAGAACGATTTATAAGTTACATGACAGAGGCTATCCCCTATGGCGAGTAGAGGATAGCTTTTTTCTGTCTATTTCCGGTTGTTGTGGTTGTCTATGTATGTCAAGATGGTAAATACCACCAGGAGTAGCGTTAATACTTCTAACGTATCCATAAGAACCCCGTTTCCGTTTCCGAAAAGGGCAACCGGGGACTATCCCCATACTGTCTACACCAACTGGAAATATTGTATCATATTTTGCCGGAGATTGCCATATGTTTACCCCTGTTTTTTGATGCAGAATTACTGTTTACAGGGCTTAATAACCTGAAGGTGTTGACGATTGCGGATGAACGTTTTGATGAATACTTTGGTTTTACAGACAAAGAGGTGAAAGAACTGCTAGAGTACTATGGCTTGATGGATCACTACGAGGCAGTAAAAAGATGGTATGACGGTTACCAGTTTGGGAATGTAGGAGTGTATTGTCCGTGGGATGTATTGAACCATTGTGACAGGCTTAGAAGCAACCCGGATGCACAGCCGGAAAATTATTGGATTAATACCAGCAGCAATGACGCAGTGAAACGGTTTATTCAGGAGTCGGCAAATGCTGCGACCAGACGGGAGATTGAGAACCTGGTGGCAGGTGAGGCTATTATGAAGGAAATTCATCAGGAACTCACATACCCGGAGATTTATGAGACGATAGACAATATCTGGAGCCTGCTCTTTACTACCGGATATCTTACTCAGCTGGGAAATGCAGAGGGAAGGCAGATGAAGCTGGCAATTCCTAATCGGGAGATACGGGATATTTTCGAGACGCAGATTATGGAGTTTGTTAAAGAGAATGTCAAAAAAGATGGGGAAACTCTGAACTGTTTTTGTGATGCACTGCAAAAGGGAGATGCAGAAAATGCAGAAAGGATTTTTTCAGATTATTTAAAGAGAACCATCAGCATCCGTGATACAGCTGTAAGGATAGATAGGAAAGAAAACTATTACCACAGTGTTTTAATCGGAATCCTGGGTGTAAAAGACCGGTGGGGAATTTCTTCTAATCGGGAGATGGGGGAAGGCTACGCAGATATCCTTGTGGAACCGGATACCGGAGATATAGGGATCATCATAGAAGTAAAATATGCCCATGACGGAGATCTGGAGAGGGCATGCAAGGAGGCATTGAAACAGATCGAGTATACCAGATATGAAGATGACCTGGAAGACGACGGGGTAGAAAATATCCTGAAATATGGGATTGCATGTTATAAAAAGCGTTGTAAGGTTATGTTGGCAGAAAATGGATAAAAATGAATACAGGCACATGAAAGCTCTGGAGCGAATTTGTTTCAGGGCTTTTTTTGTACTTGTGAGCTGAAATGGGGGTATCTCGCACCTTAGCATTTCTTTTATGGAAAAGGCACAGAGAATCCTTTTATAGAGGCTAAGGATATAAACTGGGAGGCAAATGTATGGTACTTGGTAAAAGGGCTGCTGGAAGATATACAGCTTATGTCATAATAGTCTTATGAATATTTTACAGAAAATCTTTTCCGACCATTATGAAGGAATTAAATTTACCCTTCATCCCAGAAAAACTGAGATGGAAAATATCAATAAAATGCTTAACTGCGGCAATCCTTCCTTTGGCGGTTCCATGTATGGCTGTCCCCACTGCGGAAAGCTTAAGTTTGTCCCTTTCCGCTGCAAAAGCCGTTTCTGCCCCACCTGCGGCAACAAATATGCCATGGAACGCACTACCAGTATGTCCTTTAAACTGGTAAATGCCCGTCACCGCCACTGCGTTTTTACAATCGATGAACAGCTCCGGGACTTTTTTCTGAATGACCGTTCCCTGCCTGACTGTCTCTTTCATGCCGTGAACAGCGTTGTTTCACGAATGTTTTTCAAACAGAATCAGTCCATGAATTTCACTCCCGGTTTTATCATAGTTCTCCATACCTTCGGCAGGGATTTGAAATGGAACCCCCACATTCACTGCCTAATCTCTGAGGGCGGCTATAGTGATAACGGTTTCTAGCGTAATGTGAATCACTTTAACTATACTTTCCTTAATTCTTTCCGCACTGCACTTCTGAATGAAATGGAACACCGGATCGGGCACTCTTTTAAAAAAGTGAAAGCACGCTGTTACCGGCAACACAGGGAAGGCTTTTATGTCTATGCAAAACCAAACAAATATGATCCCAAAACCGTGGTAA
Organism: uncultured Dorea sp.; assembly: GCA_948602995.1. GTDB lineage: Bacteria > Bacillota > Clostridia > Lachnospirales > Lachnospiraceae > CAPEBR01. Next base: position 25,681 of record CAPEBR010000050.1, on the reverse strand, counting down.
AGTATACCGGACGTTATCTTGGGCGACCCGTGATCGCCACTTCCCGGATTGACCAGTACGATGGCGACTTTGTCACGTTCTTTTAAAACCGGCACGAAGATAATGCCTATGTGGAAAAAACACTTCCTGTCATGGAATTCATTGAACGCCTCCTCCGCCATATCCCTAAAAAGTATTACAAAATGATCCGTTATGGCGGCATTTATGCAAAGCACCGGGAGATTGACAAAAAACTCCACAGAGTCATCTCCCGTGAAAAACATTCTATTTACAGAAGTTTTAACCAATGGCGTCCCGCTATCCTTTTTTCTTTTGGTTATGACCCCTCAAAGTGTGAATGTGGCACGACCATGCTGTTTTTAGAGCTTTACTTTAAACATAAACGTGTTTCTCTGGAAGAAATATACGAGAAAGTCATGTCCCGCTCTCGTGGAAGAAGGTCGTCCGCCTAACTTCCCCAAATCCCGTTCCTATGGTATACTCCTTTCAAAAAAGGCGGTACATATGAATCCAAACACAGAGAAACTACGCAAAAAATATATGAATAATCCACCAGAAGGCATGACATCCGAGGAAATTCGTCGTATGCGCGGGGATGATCTTCTTGATATGGATTATTTTTTAAATGAAGATGACCCTTTTGAAGACGATTCTGGTGAAGAAGATTTTTATATCTTCTAAAGCCTTGACCGTCTATTCTGTATACCTTAAACACATATCTATCCAACATATGTTCGGCAAACATATGTTTTTTCTTTGTGTCTTAAAAGGTCGGAATTTCCTATAAAGTAAAGTAAAAAACTCCTTTACGAAAAACTTTTTTTAATTTTATCACAAGACGCTTCAAACATCAGTAATTATTTGCCTGTTTAGTGCGAAAAAATTTCACCTTTCAAGCCTGGAGACGCAATACCGTCGCAATTTCGTCGCAATTGATTCCTTCATGATCTGCTCTGCTGTTTTAAAAAATACATGTTTTACCTTTTTGGAATTCGCCAATATGTAAAGCTTAGCAAGCTTCTTTTAACAACCAAATTTTATCTCGAATATTCTAGCAAAAGAGTTTCTTTATTATCCCATCTTTCCTCAATATACTAATTACTTTTTCAATCTGTTTGTTAAAAACCGCTTGGATTTTAGGGTCTCTATCACCAGGGGATTCATTTCCTTCCATATAATTATAAATATAGGAAAGAACATATCTTAAATTCTGATAACCAATTGCGACATCTTCATATGGAACCTCCGCAACATTGCTTAAATATTTCAACCATTCAGAAGTCCTTACAGGCACCGATTCTTCTCCTACATACAGATCAAATTCTTTCAAAAAGACAGGCAGCGGGATCAATAAAAATACTGCAAATATATCTGCGATCATTTCTTCTTTTTTCTTAAAAAGCATAGGCATAACCCGGTATTCGCCGCTATACACTTTATCTTCAACATGAAGCAAAAAATGTGCTAAACCGTGAGCCAATGCATACCTTTGTTCATCTTTTTTGAATTCATCATCTATTAAAATCTTATTGGCGTCTTCACCGGTAAAACGGTTCTTCCTTTTGAAAACCTTCCCAACTATTCTATGTGCACGAATATTTTGTATCTCTCTCTTATAATCCAAAGATTGATATACGATCTCTATTCCCATTTTCTTCACGATTGCCTCAATATCTATCGGAAAATCATATCCTTCCTCTGCAAATTGTTCCAAAAACTCCAATGCATAGGCACATATACCAAAATAATCTAATTCTATCCCGGTATTATCTGCTATTTTTCTTAACTCGTCACCCACAAGCTGCACTAATCCTTTTCCATCATTTTTACTATTATCTTTCATTTCATCTACTTGGTTCATCTACATCTTTTCTCCTATGCTTCTCATACTCATACACAAATTTTTGATAATACCCTGATAATCCGCGGTTAAACTCTTTGAACGCACTGCGAATAGGATTCATTTCTACTTCAAATAACAGATCAACTAATTCTTTTTTGTAAGCTTGCAAATTTTTTCTAATAGTTGTCCCTTCGCCTGGATAAAGTCCTTTTTCTCTTATATATGAAACCATTTTCTGTTCTTTTTTTATCTCTGCTTCTTTTATAATATTATCTTCATATAGAAAAAAGATTTTTTCTTTATAACCCTCAAACTCCTTTTCAAGTTCCGGCAAACCACTTACAAATACACAAAACCATGCAGAACACAATGAATCAAATTCGGTATTTTCTATAATTTTTCGAAGCAGCTCATCACCGCTATCCCCATCCTTTTCTTCCCGATATAACATTACTGCCGTCTCATAAATACCGTTCCACTCTTTAAATCGTTTATCGTCACTTTTTAATAACTCACTTAACGAAACATCACAGGCAAAATTCTTTTCCTTTAATTTTTCCAAAATAATTTCATGAAACTCATCCACAATTTCCATAACTATATCAGTTTCTTCAAAGTTTAAGTACTTTACTATTTCAGAATTATATTTACATGTTAATTCATCTGATTTTACACGATAAAGATACTGGTTAATATCTAATGCACTTAACAACTCCCGAAGCTTAAACTCTAAGTCCATTAAATCTCTTTTAATTGATCCACTCCATTGTGTAAACTTTTTCCCATGTATCGGAACAATACATTTCTTATAAGAATTTTGCGACAGATATCCCCTTTTAACAAAATAAAGGCTAAAGGGAAGCCGATTAAAGCTTAAGGTTTCCCTCCCTTGCCAGGCAATTGTGGAAAATCTTTCAATCCCTTCTTCCGCATACTGAAACATCCTTTCCACAATGAGAGATTTGAATGCTCTGTTCATATAAATACTCGGATAAATTCTGGGGGCAAAGATGCTCACACGGAGATTCCCGTGATTGGAGCAAAACATACCAACAGTAGGAATGTTTTTCTGTAACCATTTCATTATAAACTGCTGGCTACTATCAATCTGTATGTTATCCACAGTTCCGATATCACATAGTTTATCGGCCCATCTTTCCAGCTCTTCATCCTGAATACTACTTTTAGGAAACATAATCAATTTATCATAAAGACGGTTACTTTCTTCATCTAATTGAACTAACTGCATCTTCCATCCACTGTATCTGTCCCGCCTCACCTGTCTAATGGCCCAATGTTTATTACTGGCAAAAATCTCGGAAAAGCAGCCGTTTTTTCTCCCATCTGCTGCCCTCGTGCCACGCGTCTGCCGTTCCAGGTTTGACTCATTATACACTGTTAAATTAAAAAAATTTGTCATTTTCGCCAACTCAACGCGTACTTTTTCCATCCTTTTTTCATTTAACTTTTCATTAATGTAATCTATCAGCTCTAACCATTTTTTCCCGCTCTCCTGAAACTTGTTTTCCAGCAACTCCATTAGCTTCCATTCATCTCTGCAGGCAAAATAGGCCAATATAGAAATCGAAACCACAAAAGCTATAAAATCACTTTTCGCCGTATAACACTCTCTTGATTGAATATCATTTATTAAATTATCACATTTTTTAGCAAAAATCTTTTTAACTTTTTCAACAAAGCAGCCTTGCGAGTTTTGTTCCAAATGGAGTAACACTTTATGTATACCCTCCAGAAGCCCGGGATATACTTCCTCTTCCAGATAACGTTCCCCTTCACGTGTAAGACTGCCGCGGCTCAGATTTAATAAGTCTGTACCCAGATTCTCTTTAATATCAATAAACTCTATTAACTCCGTATCTATTTCCTTATATCTTTTTTGCAGCTCAATACCTTTATAAAATATCTTTGTTGCCTGAGAGTTTTCAACTTCATGCCCTCTTTTACTCTCCCTCTCCTGCTTTAAAAAGCGGCTGACACCAACGTCCGCAAAAGCCTGCCACTTTTCAGACCAAATTGAAAGCCGCGCTGTTTCACAGTCGAATATATAAATGTTTCCCTCCACATTATCTGAAAGAATGTTATCAAATCTTTTTAATTCATCTAAATATAATATCCAGGATCTTTTTTCTGTTCGCCAAGGTCTTTTTTCTTCTTTTTCTCTCATTGAATTTTATCCTCTCTGGATTTTTGACAATCTCATTGACCGGATTTTGTTTTGATTATTTGTGTTTACAGGCATCTGCACTTCTGGTAAACTTTTCAAAGTCAAATGTACAGGAAATAAAGTTTCCCCCAACAACGAATCCAAATATAATGCCATCTGTGACATCATTTCCACCGCATGTCTCAATGGGCGCCTCTCCTCATATTTATCTGAAAATACATCCTCTCCATTCCAGCTTTCCTGACATTCCTCATGGAGCATTTTCCTTCCTTCCGGCACAAACACCTCGAAGCACGTACCGTAAGTATCTTCTTCCTTTTTATTTTCAAAGTCATTTGCCGGCTCTACATTTATATATCCTGAATAGGCTGTCAAGGCTCCGGAGCCAAACGTAATCCAATATCTCTCTTCCGTTCTGGTATGAGTATAGCATTTAAAAGTATCTGTTACGAGAAAAGCACTCTGAAGACCCACTCCGAACTCCGCTGTTGGCCGCAGCCACTTTGGCATATCAGATATGATCTTAGACTTTCTTGTTGTACTCCTTCCGACGTCTGCTATACTCCGAATTGTAGCCTCATCTATTCCTATTCCAAAATCCTTAATTTTCACATTAACTCCATACACATACTCTTTCCTACAGTTTTTATCTAATGCCTCTACATCTTTATCTGCAACTGCAGTAACTTTCATGTTTTTATCTCTCTTACATATTTCCATCTCTATTTCTATGGGGAAAGAACGTGTAGAAACGTATTTCTCCAAATCATACGGCGAATTAAAGTGTGCTATCCTAGCTCTATTGTAAAACTCTGCATTTCCAATACACTCTTTCCAATATTGAATTTTTGTAGCATCAATAGCATTTTGAAGAAACTCCCGCAGAAACACAAATTTATTCGCATATAAATTAGCCCCTTCTAAAATCTCAAATGCCCGTTTCTGCGATATCTCAAATTTGGTTGTTACCAGTTCCTGTGGAATCGTTTTTCCCTTTAATCTGAGGTCAAATCTCTTCACGTTCGGAAGTGATCCCGGAAAATCCCGCGGACAGATACTGGACCATACATATCCTGCCTGACGCAGAATATCCTGAAGCATATCGCCTTCCTGACGGATTAACCGCAATGCCCTCTGCGAATCACACTCTGCTGCAATTTCTATGATATCCGGACATATATATAATCGACGGATCGCAAGATGCTTTTGATAATGCATCTTTGAGCTTTCCGGAGCCACCTCCATATTGGCAATAACTAAAGGATGGAATCTGTCATTATCAATATCTAACAAATCACCTATTTGCAATAAGACACTTACAAATCTCGGATGCATGTAATCTACCACATAACCATCGTCTTCTTGCGGCAATTCCATAATTCCGCCAATCCCATCTTCTGTATGTAATTTAGCGCAATCCGCAATTGTAAGAAATATCCGTTGTGGAATTCCCGCCAACGAAAATCCGCTCCCTAATCTGTCTCCCCTTTTTGTCCATTCCATTAAGATATTGCTTGATGCTACAGCATGCTCTTTTCTACGATAACTTGTTAATAATCTGACTACAGCATTATGTACTTCCAGTTTATCCAGATAAAGTCTTTTTCTGTTGACACCTGGGTCTTCATTATGACAATAATATTCCCGCTGCTTCAACGTTGCTACATCTCGTTTAAGCTCTTCATCTCCTCCATTTTCTATTTCATCTAGCATTTCCTCAAACTTTTCGCTTTGAATCAAACTCTTTTGTTCTGAAGAAACCATAATCATCCCGATATCATGGATATATACCGTATGAAGCAAGATAAAACAGTCAGAAGCCGACAGCGTTTTTATTCGATCCTCCCCAAGAATTAATTCTATATTATGCAAAACAGTCTGTGCATGTGTTTCATCATGCCTACTAAACGTCGGAGCAGCGTCTCTGGTGCCTTCCAAAAGTTGTACAAGCCACCTTTTATTCTGCTTCCACGCATGCCACAATACTTCATGTCTCTCTGTATGGCGTGGATCCTCAACATAACGGTGGAATTGATCCTCAATAGTTAATGGCATTTTCAAATATTTGTCCACCATTAGATTCCTCCTTTCAAATGATTACTTGTACCTAAATCTCTCAAATTTCTAATTTCATTTTGTATATTGCTTTCACATTTTCGATTATCATTAATAATAATTGCTTTAAACTGTTCTACAAATCTCTTTTCTTTTTCTTTATCTATTGATGATTCATAGCAAATTTCCCTTTCCAACTCATCTAATCTCAAATAGGTTATCGTCCTTTGCTCAACCTTTCCCTTTAATCCTAATGCCTCACAAAGCTTGTATATGGTCATGCAGACACCTGTAAGTAAAATTCCAATTACTTTAGCCGCTACTTCTATATTTTCTATAAAACTAAGCGCCATGGCTACGGCAACTAAAGGCTGCATTATTGAAAGTGCAATATTGAATCTCGTTAATTTTTTATCATATTCCACTCTTTTTTCATTTGTCCAGTTTTTATAACCAGATATATCATCTAACAATCTATTTAATGTTTCATTATTAATCATTTCCAGTACGGCACCTTTTATATATTCATATCTTTTTTTCAAATATGTCCTCAGCTTTTCTTTCCATTCAATGTATTTCTTTTCTTTGTCCGGATTAAGCCCTTTCCCTTCTTTTAAATCACTCCATACATTAATAACATTATTTAGTGCTTCTTTGTCCGTAACTTCCAGGTATAACTCTGATTCAATACTTTTTTCGTTAGCGAAACGATGCCGACTTTTCATCTCTATTAAGGAATCCATTATCATTAGTTTATATTTTCCCAAGGGAGGATTGCCATTACAATCTTTTAGGCTTTCCTCACTCTTATCCAACTCTGTCTTTTCTAAATTTACATGTAAAAATGGAGCGAAAAGAATTTCTCTCTCCCCTTGATAATCGCTATTATTCCCCAATATTTTATTTAAATCAATATGTTCTATCTGAGCTGTGGATTCTACTTCTAATAGTATAAGTCCTTCTTTTTCGCAAAAATACTTATCTACCTGATCCTTAGATGTTGTTGACAAAAACGTAAAACTTTCTCCTTTTTCATACGCTTTTACAGAATAAGCTCTGTCTGCACGTTTTGTATACAAAACGAAATTTTCCCCATTCTCATATAAAAAAGTATATTTGCACATTGCAGAGTATATATTACAATAGATTTTTATGAGTTCTTTCATTTGTGCTATTAATTCCTGATCTAACTCCTTACCTTCTGCAATCCGTGCCATTTCATTTCCAATGCCAGGAAATAATAATACATTTAGCACATTATATGCACTATCTACAGAGTAAAACTTTTGCAACATTACTCTTTTATCCTCTGATACTTTCTCTATGCTACCTTGATAAAATAATAAAGCGTCTATCTCATCTTGCGTAAACCTCATCATATCTCCTATTATCACCTATGTATTTATTCTGCTTCATTTTCTATTCCAATAAAATCTTCACTTTCAAAAAACTGCTGTACTGTTATATCAAACCCACTGCATATTTTACAAATTGTAAATATACCTGGGTTTTTTGTAGAGCCATCAACAATATGTAGCAACGTAGTAATCGGAACAGCAGACTTATATGATAAGGCATAATAGGACATACCTCTTTCATTACATAAATCTTCAATTCGCTTGGATAGGATTTCCTGCGGTCTCATTCTGTTCCCCCTCCCAAATATGGTACTAGGAACATTCTATACTTTTATTTTCTTTAATTATTACCATATATGGTATTATCTTCCATTTTATGCGTATAACTATAATTTATTATGTATGGCATCGTGCTGTCTCAAGTTATGGTTATGTTCATGCTTTGCAAGACCATCTTTCCCGGATTCTGTACTTAAAAAATGGGTTGAAAAGGAAACGGACATACATAATATCACCTTATATTCTCTGATTGATTACATAATCATTGTATGTTGACTGCTAAAACGTGTTGATTTTAGTTCCACAAGAGCAAAGTTTTTGGTTCATGCCTACAACATTACCGCAGCTTTCATGTATTCGGTCCTTATAAAGAGCTCTACAGTATTCATGGAAATTTTCCAATATACTCTTTACTATTTTTACTGCATTACCTGTAGAAACTATTTGGTCTTTCAATGAAATCTTATCTAACTTGTGAGTGGAAAAAATTTAGGGGACGGTGTGAGTTGTAGAACTCACACCGTCCCCTGTTCTGGACTATCTATTACCCGACAGCTCCCTAGTTGTCGTGCTCTTTCCCACCCCGTGAAAAGTAACCCCGTATCCTTGCTCAATGATCTGCAAAATGTCTTGCATGTTTCTAGTTTGTATTGTATATTATAATTAACGAAAGAGGTGCATGTTTTAGGACTGCACTGGGGGAGTCACTCTGTGGCTCCCTTTTATGTTAGTGGTGTTATTTTCTATATATCCGGATGCCTGTATGGATATTATACACATTAGCGCACAAAAGGTGTTACTTTTAACAGTAGCACCTTCAAATAGCATTGATTTTCCAAAAAAATATATCTTTATTCAATCCTTATATACCTTCTGTTTTTTGTAGCTGCTGTGCAGGTTAATCTGCCCATTGCTACCAGTTCATTCAGCAGCTGCCTTGTCCTTGGTCCCTTTAATCCTATTCTTTCAGCAATTTCTTCTGTCCTATATAATACTTCTAACTCCATACACGCAAGTATCTGTTTCTGCCTTTCAGATAACAATGGCTCTTGCATTTCTGCTGATTCTGCTGCTGTCTTTTTTGTTGATTGTTCTCCATATTCTGGAATCATTTTTAGATAAAGTGTAATTTGATTAAGGGTGGTATCCTCTATCAGTTCCGGTTGTACCCAGCCCTCCTCTTCCCTAGTTGCCAATATGGAGGGAAATCCAGAGCCTGCGTTGTCACCAAATCCAACCATTCTAAGCATAGTCTGCATATGTGGGTTTCTTGATTTCGAATTTCCTCCCCGGTAAATATCCTCCAGCGGAAGTTTCAGGATACCCGGATTCGTAAATTCAAATCCATTTGACTTTTTTATCACTTTCAAAACACCTGCATCCATCAAATAGTCGGCATGTATTATAAGGTTTACAAATGCTTCCCTCACTGCTTTGTGTACCGGAGTTTCATCTATCCGCTGTATCCCCTCAAGCTTAAAAGGTTTTTTCAAATCCTCTGTCAGTTTAGGCGTAACTTTGGTAAAAAAATTAAACAGATTGTTCTCCCATGTTCCATCGTAAGTAATCCTGTCATTCCAGGTGGAGATTTTCACCCCGTTAGGACGTATGATTTTTTCTAATAAGTAAAGAACAGATATCTTTAGCCACATCTGTTCTTTACATCATTCCTATATAACACACCCATGAGAAATCAATTTCTGCTGTTTGTCAGTCAGTCCACTATAATTCAACACTTCTAAATCAGATTGAAGATAATTACACATATAACTGCGAATAGAACTCTTTTTAGCTATATATTCAAATCTAAACTTTGAATTATCAAACGAATTCCCATCAAAAAACCCACTTATAAACCGTTCCTCATTATTGCCACTATGCAGTAATTCATCAATAACAAACAAACCACAAAAATCTATTGTTTTTAATTGTTCCTGAAGTTCATCAACAAAATCAAAAGGAGAATCACTGGTTTTCATAATAACCAAAATTTTTATATCTTTGTCATCAAGACTTACAATATCAAAATTATTCATATGATTTCTCCTTTCCTCATTTACTACACTTCATAATATTCATCGATAAGCGATAATGTTCTTTTAATTAAATTTTGCTTCTTCCTCTGTAAAGAAACTCTTATATTCTGCACCTGGATACCCATTAACTGAATCTCTGCATTCATCCCAGTTTCTAAAAATCCCAACTATTTTTCCCTTTTTTACAGCATATACCTTTTTCTTAGCCATTACTCCCCCCTCCAGAATAACACATTATAACAAGTATTTTCTTGACTGTCAACACTTTCATTTTGCAATTTGCGGTAATTAAATAAGGGACACCCTATTTTCAATCTGGGACGGGGTATTTTTAAAATTACCCCGTCCCCAATTTCTTCGTCTTCCCGCCTATCAAGTTGAGCACCGCCCCCAGTCCAACGACGCATGCCGCCGCGATCTTCCCATAGAAGGATGTCATCACCGTCAGCACCTTCCCCATATAAGGCACCGTAAGCGTCACCCTCCCGATAAAATTATCATACGGAATCGGTGTTGGATCTTCACCGTCATTAGCATCCCCCTTCGTAACAAAGGTACCGGACACCACATTATTCTTCACGACCCGGTGAGTAATAATCCCACCTTCAGGCATCCCGTAAAAGGCGATAATGTCCTTCTCTTTTATCCCCTCCGGCTCTTCTTCATGCACATAAATCAGGCTTCCTACCTTCACGGCAGGTTCCATGCTGCCGCTGATTACGTTAAACATCTGATAACTGAATATTCCCGGCAGCACCAGGAACGAGCACAGGATAATCACAAGTACGATTAATATCGTACCCGTGATGCTGCATATCCTGCCTGCCCTTCCGGTGCTCCGGGTGTCTTTTTTTTCTCTTCGTCTACCCATGGCTACTTATTACCATCATGCATATCCGAAGCTTCTTCTATGATCTGCTGTGCGGACATGGCTGCCATGGCTTTCTTCTTTTTCTTTTTAAGATATACATAGGTTCCCATGATTGCCAGCGCTGCCGCTGCTGCTGCTCCTATGCCAATATACAGCGGGAGGTAGCTCACTACTGTACCTGGGCGGTCCGCCTCCAGATCCTGCTGGCCTAATGGTGTAGGTGAATCTTCATCGTCCAGATTCGTTGTACCCTGCGGAGTCTGCTCATCCGGTATTGTGGTCTGGTCGCCGCCTACCGGCTCAGTATCTTCGCCTTCCGGTGTCGTTGTGTCCGGAGGTGTAGGTGTTGCCGCTGCCGGGGCCGCAGGTGTTGCTGCCGCCGGGGCTGCAGGTGTCGCCGTAGGTGTTGTTGTTGCCGGAGTTGTCGTTGCCGGGGTCGTTGGGGTCGGAGTCGGAGCAGGCGTAGGAGTCGGCTCCGTGATCGGTGCATAGACAAATTCAAATACATTCTCCGCCTCATTCTGTACCAGTGTCTTCACCAGATTGTAGGACTGTGGCTGGTAGCCGTCCACGTAGCGGGCTGACACATGCTGCTGCTCGCCCGGGAGACCATAGTAGGTATCGCTGTCAAGAAGCTCTGTACCGTCTTCATCCACATAATTCACCGTGTAGGACACCATATCGCCCTTAATACCATAAGCGATCACGTAATCCCTGTCGCTTCCAACGGAAAATGTAGACTCTGTTGCTTCCGAGTTATCTCTTCCTGAGCGTCTCACGCCCTTTACATAATACCGTTCATCCGTAACAACTGCCGCATCCTGGTAATTGATATATACCGTATCTCCATATTTCAGTCCTTTGACTGTAGCCTTGTCTTTATCATAGCTGATGGTCACACCCGCAGGACTGGCTTTCCCGTTCCTGCTGGCGGTAACGCCGCCTTTGGTGATCTCGCCCTGGTTTCCGGCAAAGAGCTTCACCGTGTAGGTGTATTCCTCGTCTTCTGCCGCCTGCGCTGTCTGTCCCACTGACAGGAATCCCGCAAACAGTGCCACAGCCGACAGCGCAATAACCGGCAGTGCCTTCATTCTGAACCTTCTCATACTATCTGCGCCTCCTTTTCCCTGTATCGGAATTTGTTTCCTTACCAGTACGTGTCCCGGATTTTGCCTGTGCCCTCTTCACTGCATCCGCTCCGGATCCACCCTCTGCTCCTAACGAACCGGACATATTCCTCACTCCGGATGCACGATTCACTCCAGATGAACCCTTCATGCCAGCCGCACCCTTCGCACCGCCGGACATCTTCGGTCCATCCGCCGTCTCCGGCTCTTCCTCACGGTCTCTGCGCAGTCTCATAATTCCAAGAATCAGAAGCACGAGCCCCGCCGCCAGCGTGAGCACAATATATAGCATAATCTTCGTCTGGTCACCGGTCTTGACTGGGCTTCTCCCGCTTCCGGGAGTGGACGGATTCCCCGTTGTCGTGGTATCCACAAGCTCCGTTGCGAAATCCATCTGCAGCCTTGCCAGTGTATTCTGGTAATCATTTACCAGCGTCTCCGCATCCAGGGCCACCTTAAGCGTTACCACGCCTGTGTCATCCTTTCCCATGCGGTCCAGATAAAAATAATCATCCAGTGTAGTGGTTGCGCCCTTAAGACCCACGCCATTGTATCTTCCCTCTCCTCCGAACTTCTCACTGGAGTAGAGTGTGGTGGACTTCCCGTCCTTATCCTTATAAGTAAGGAGGTAATCATACGCACCGCCGGACATGCTTCCCGCATCCTCCAGCGTCTGCAGCACCTGGTTCTTCATATACCAGTCCACTTCGCCCTTGTCATAGCTGTTCTTAAGCGAAATGGTTAGCTCCACCGAATCACCGGGCTGCATATTGTAGATCTCATCGTCCATATTTGCCGTAGAGAAGTTACTCTCCAGCTTCTTTCCGTCAAACTCCACCTTCCAGCCGGACGCTCCCTGCCTGTCTTCTGCGAATCCCGTCACAGAGGAGGCAAGAACCAGGAACGCCGCAAGCCCGGAGGCCAGTATACTTTTCTTCGTTCTCTTCATTTTCTCCCTCACCCCTTCTTACAGAATTCCCAGGGCATCCGCATCCACGCCCCATGCACTCTTCATTGCATCCTTCGCGTTATGCGTCTGCACCGCATCTACCTCTACGTCAAGATGAAAATTCACGCCGTCATATTTATAAGTGGTTGTGATGATATTTCCCTTCGTCTCCACCGTCGCCTCATCAGCCACCTGCCCGTCGATACGGATGACATCTGCAAATGACTCTGATTCGCTCTCTGATGGAAGAATCCCCTTATAGTAGAGTTCCATGCATTCCCTCGTGCTCTCCGGGTTCTTCACCCATCTACTCCCATCGTAGGCTTCTTTATCGTTGATACTCTTATCTTTAATGCGAAGATCAATCAGGTCCGGTGACAATGCCGTTACCTTCTTCCCATCTTTATCTGTCCAGTAGCGATAAATCCTCACCCGTACATACTGGTCAATGGATCCGCTGTTCTTCACCCGTAGAACCTCGTCATATTTCTTATTCAGCGCCAACTTCTCATCCTTCTTCAGCATGTTCGTAAGCAACGCGCCGGATGCTGAGGTACTGTCCTTCTTATTTGTGGAAATATCCCATTTATCTTCATTGTAATCACGGCTGCTCACTACCTTGCCGTTTTCCATCAGGCTTACGCCAATCTGGGAAATGGTAATCTCCGCCGTATAGTTTTCACTGTAGTAGGTAAGTGCCGCCTGAGTGCTCCCAATGGCACTCCCGAGAAGCAGTACGCCTGCCGCAACAAGGAGCCCGTATGTGATAAAATTCTTTTTTTTCATTATCTTCCAGCCTCCTCTTCTGTGTACTCCGTATAAGTCGTGTCCCAGTCTGCGTCCGGATTGCCGTTGTCGTCATAGAGCACTGGCGTGCACTCCTGGATTACAACCACATTGAAGCTGTCCCTATCGAAATTCTCCGGCACCACGATCTTTGCGTCAAACTGGGTGGTCACTCCTCCTGGTGGGAGAATCGGAATGTAGTACCAGTATCCGTCATCTCCACGCTGCTCCCAAAACTTTTCAGCCTGCTGCCCTTCTTTTACAAGCTTCTCATACTCTACATCTGTATACTCAACGGTAAATGGCTCTGCATAGAACACCTTCACACGTACGAAACATTCATTAATCTGAGAGGTATTCTGCAGAACGATATGCTTCGTCATATCACTTACATTTTCATAAACCTCCGTCTGAGCTCCAAGGTGTACCACCTCGCCACCACCCGCTGATACATAGGTCGTAAAATAGGCTGATGCGCTCTGTATTGTCAGTGCAGCCGTCATCCCGAGAGCCGCAGCCGACATTAACATCACCTTCATATTATTTTTTAATTTTGCTATCATTGCTGCACCCCCTCTAATTATTTCTTTCCGGAAGTTCCTGTCCTTTTGTCGGATAATCACATTCCCATGTGCCATTCTCATCATAAAAATGATTCGTCACTCCATATCCTCCACGGTTTCCCCCGTCATATTTATTTCGGAAAGTCACGGATGCTGTCTCACCAAGTCCTGCATCCACCGCTGCATCGGACCAAATAAGTACACCATCTACCACCTCAGGACTGTCAAGCTCATAGCTAGCTCCTTCGTATACTTCCTTCACCGTAACAGTAATTCCTGCCGGAAGTCCCTCCAAAGTTACACTCTGATCCCCGGGACCCTCGTGGGTAGTGCTGACCACATTGCTGTATACAATATTTCCTGCGGAATCTCTTCCTGTAATCTCAAAGACAAAAGATGTCTTTCCAAGTGTCTCATTATAATTTTTCAGTACCTTCGTAATAATCAGTTTTCCTGTCTGGGGCTCACCCTCAGCCTTCAGGCCGATCACCGGGTTATAATCCCATTCATCCGAACCCTCGCCATAGTCATCGGATGCGTAAGAATTTCCCGGAAGAGCGGTGAGGTACGGGTTAAATACGTATTTCACCGTATAGTCCTTATTATATGTCTCTGCAGGCACAACCAGGTACATGCCAGTAGCAAGATCACGAATCGTTCCCTTCGCAGGTTCCGTGCTTCCGGCCTCCTTCTGCACCGTCACTTCACCGGACGGCTCCGGCGCCGGTTCCGCTGCCACACGGATCTCCTCTGCCTGCTTCCCAAGCTCCATCCACTGCTCTGCCGTGGTAGTGCTGCTGATATCAGAGAAGTCCATCCCTGCAAATGCCCCTGCAGCCTTGTATTTCCCCACGCTGTCCACATCCGCCACCTTATAAACCGATACCGGGATGCTCATATCGTTAAAGTCCTTCGCATACTCGCTCTCTTCCACCGTCACGGTGAGGGAGCATTTCGCCCCTGTGTCAATCGCCCCCGCGGCCTGCGTCGTCAGAAGGCTTAAGCCCGGCAGTGCGAGTATCCCTGCCAGAGCCAGCGCATATCCTGTTCTTACTCTCTTACTTATCTTCAACTCTTTCCCTCCTCGCTGTTACTCTTCGTCTCCTCCGCTGCTTCTTCCGTTCCCAGATTCACTGCCTTTCCCCTCTTACTCCTGAAAATGCTTCTCATGATGAGGATCGCCAGCAGGGTCACGCCAATACCAAGCAGCAGATATAACATGTAATAGTTCTGAATAGCCTGTACCATGGATTCCACAGGAGTAGATTCCAGCTCCCCGTCATAGGGAACCCGGTGCCCCCGCACCAAAAGCCGGTGGCTGTTTACTCCATAAGGGGTACAGGTGAACAGCGTTACCTGATCCTGCCCCTCTTCTATGGTGAGCGCCTCCTGCAGTGCGTCATAGTCATCCTTATCGATCATGGGAAGCACCCGGTCCACCTCGTAAGCCATATCTTCATTTAAAATATGGAGGTAAAACCTGTCGCCCTTCCCTAACTGGTCGATATCGGTGAAAAGCTTTGCACTTGGAAGCCCTCTGTGGGCTGACAGGACACTGTGATTGCCCTCTCCCCCCACCGGAAGCTTCGTGCCATTTAAGTGCCCTACTCCCGTCTGAAGTACATCCTTACCTGTTCCATGGTAAATTCCAAGTTTGATATTTATTTTCGGAATAGTGATATACCCCATGATTCCGTCCCCTGCCACATTCAGCACCTTCCAGTACTCCGTCTTCTTCAGGTTCTTCTCGTCATCAATGTTAAATACATCACTCATGATGCTGTTCTGTTCAAAGGTCTGGTTATAGCTTCTGGCCACCGCCCATGCCTCTTCGAAGTCCTCCTCCTTCATCTCGCTTACTACATTGTCATAGTTGGAAATGAGCTTCGACTGGCGGTACGTATTCCACTGGTCTGCAATGGTTGGATAAGCCAGTATCCCGAATCCCACGAGGAACAGCAGTCCGAACAGAAATGAAGTAATCTTTCTCCTCACTGTCCTATTCCCCCTTAGGCTGGTCTGTTTCCTGTATTTTCTCTGTGACTGGCTGCTGCGTCCCGTCACCGGTTCCTGTATCCACAGCTTCTGACGCGGATACGTCAGTCTGTTCCTCAAGACCTCCTGCTGCTGCCGTGCGTCTCAGTCTGCGCTCCCTTTTATATAGGAAGAAACTAAATATGCCAGTGACCACAAGTCCTACGATTACCCACAGCAGATAACTAGTATGTAAGCTCATGTTGGACAGTGGGATACTTTCATCCCCGATCTCCTCCGGATTATAAGGAACTCTGTGCCCCCTGACAAACAGACGGTGACTGTTCACCCCGTAGGGGGTGCAGGTCAGAAGTGTCACGAGATCCTGCCCGTCTTCCACGGACAATGCATCCGTCTCCTCCGGCTTTACCACAGTGATCTTATCCACCTCATAACAGAGGGTTTCCTTCAGTACATGTAAAAGGAAATGATCCCCCTCCTCCATCTTATCTAGATCCGTGAAGAGCGCCGCACTGGGCAGTCCCCTGTGTGCGGTAATAACCGCATGGGTATTTTCCCCACCTACCGGAAGGGAACTTCCCTCCAGGTGGCCTGCAGCCTTCTCCAACACTTCCTTATCTGTAGTGTGGAAAATGGGAAGCGTGATGTTAATCTTCGGAATCTCCACCGTCCCCATGATACTGTCCCCGGCAATATTCAGACATGCCATGTATGCCTGATCCTTATCAGAAACCTGTGCTTCGGCAAAGGAATCGGGAAGGATGCTAGGAAGCAGGCCGTTGTTATAGTCTACCGCGTACTGCATCTCTGCCTCATAGTCAATCAGGCCGGCTGACTCCTTCTCAGCCACTACGCTATCGTAGTTGCTGATTAACTGCTTCTGCCTGTAGTTATTCCATTCGTTAGCAACGAACGGATACAGCAGCAAGGACAAACCGGCTAAAAATATAAGAACTATTAATATTTTGCTCGCTTTACTTTTCATCCAGACTCTCCTTGTTGTTGTATCTTTGCTTTAATTTAGATTGTATATGATATGACCTTGTTATGTGTGATTGCTTTTGGTAACTCCGGGGCAGTAGCTGCCCCGGAGAATTTTCATAATTTAAGTACTTTTAACTGCTTATGATACTATTATTATTTCACAGCTCTTCTGCGGCTTGCGAAGAATAATGCTGCTGCAATAATCATGATTGCACATCCGCCGATTGTGAAGATTGTAGTACCGATACCACCGGTTGATGGCAGGCTTCCAAGTTTTGTATTCGGAATACTTCCTACTTCCTCTCCACCTAAAGTAATTGATGTAACTGTGCCTGCTCCAATAGTATCATTCTTCGACACTTCTGTAACACTGCTTGATTCTTTTGTCTCAGATTCAATGTATGCTACCTCTGCGCCTTCTCCAGGATTCTCAGCATAGAAAATACCATCTTTAATCCAACCAACCGGCAACGCACCCTCATATGGCTGCTCCGTAGTATATACCTTTGTTACTACTGTTCCTGTAACTGTCTTTGTTGCAGTGGTCCAACTTGCAACTGCCTCATATACATTATCATTTAATGAATAACCTGCAGGTGCCTCAAGCTCCTTAATATAGTATGTTCCTGCACCAACTCTTGTAGATACTGCATAACCATTTTCATTTGTTACTACTTCATCAATTAATTTTGTACACTCTGCATCTGTGTAAATTCCAAATCTTGCACCTGCAAGAGCTGAATTATTTTCTGTATCTATTTTATGAAGAGCTAATTGATAAGTATAAACAATCTCCTCATCATGCTTTTTATCTACACCTTCCGCTCCATCTGGCTTATCATTTGGTGTATCCCAGGTAGAACCACTATTTGGCTCTTTTGCATAATATAAATCTGCACTGTTCTTATTACCATCGCCGCCAACAACAGCCGTTGAGTTGATAACAGCATTATAACTTACAACCGGTGTATAAACTGCACCAGTAGCAGGATCAGAAATCAAATTATCATAAGTAAAATTGAGGTTGAATCCTGTCGGATTCTCTGCACTTGGTGTTGGAGCAGCTGTTGCAATAACTTTGTCTCCAAGCTTAAACTCATTTCCCTCTTTTACTACATTCTGGCCATCAATACTAACTGATAATGATGCATAATCAAATGTTAAACCTGTTACCATTGTATCTGACATGAAGAACGTCTTATTTGTTGCATTTTTCGGATAAGTTGGCACCTTTGCATTCAGTGTATAAGTCAGTACCTGACCTACAGTAGCTGTTGCTATATCCTCACCTTTATCATTTTTATCAGGAGTATATCCTTCCATTGTTTTGTCAAATGTCATATCTGTACTCTTTGCTACTGCAGTAGTTCCATACAGATAATTGTCTTTTGCATCAATGTCTGCTCCACTCAGGCTGCCTGCTTCCGCGCCTTCTTTTCCGTAAGCCGCAGATAAGATAATCGGATTGTATACCGTATCATTACTTGCTGATGTTAAGATAGCGATATAAGCGCCAGCTTCTGCATTGTAGGTATAGGAAGTTTCGCCTTCTCCCAGAGTCTTTGTATCTACCAGGTTTCCTAATGTTTCAATATTCTGGGCAACTGCATTTATTTCATCTACTGTTGGCTCATCAGGATTAGCAAATGCAACACCTGTATTCCACTCATACTTAAGCAAACCTTTAACTGCGCCCTCGCCATATTCAGCATGCGCAATCTGATATAATTTTACTGTTACCCCTTCTTCCAATCCGGTAATTGTTAAATCTGCCTTGTCAGAATTGCTAGGTGTAGCTGCAAATGCCGTCAATGACATTCCCAGTACCATTGCCAGTGATAAAATCACTGCTAAAACTTTTTTGATTTTTTTCATGTTTTCTTCTCCTTTTCCTTTTATTTTTTAACATTGGGTTACATGTGCTTCTGCACTGTTTCCGCTGGTGCATGTTACGCACTCGCTACTTTGTACGGTGCAAGGACCGCCAAAAAGTTGTTTTCATCCTCTAACTTCTCAGCACCTCCCTACGCTTATTTCTATATGTTATCAGCATTGCACCTGCCATGAGCAGTACTCCGCCGAACATATACCAGTAAATTCCGGAACCGCCGGTGGATGGGAGTTCATAAAACAATTCATTAGGTATCCTAATAAGATATTTACCACTCTCTTGATCCAATATAATATTAGGCTCCCCATTAACCCATCCATCGATTTGGAAGTCAACTGTTACTCCCGCCTTATCAACCTCTATCTTTATCGGTTTATCCAATAACAGATATCCACTTGGAGCTTCTTTTTCTACTAAATAATAAATTCCAAACCTTAATCCTTGAATATCAATTTTCCCGTTATCATCAGTTATATATGTTCCTTTCGGAATTGCATTGATATTTACTATTGGCGTTCCTGTTTGATCTTCATAGTAGTCACTGCCATACAAATCAAATTTTGCTCCTTTAAGCAGTGGTTTGTGAACAGAATTTCCAATCTTCTCAATGCAAATATTCTTTGTCACCAACGAATTTGTAGCTTCAAAACACGCTATATAACCCTCTGTTATATCTTCTGCTGATGTGACCTCTTTAATAACGATTTCATATATTGAACCATTCTCGCCATTAATTTCATTTGCAGATAGATTGGCCGGAACCTCCCTTACAGAATATTTAACTCGTTTCCACTCTCCTTTTCCGTCCCCTCCAATTGGATCATAGTAATATTCCGGAACATGCTCGAACTCTCCCTCCCAGCTATTTTTTTCATTCAGCGTAATGATTACAGTTTCCTGTTTATGATTTAAATAAGGTTTATCATTAGCATACAACTGGAACTTCACTTCAGCGGAACGATTTGCCAGTTCTTTGTCATCATCCTTCCATTCCTTACGAACCTTAACTTTTTTATTTTTTATTTTATTCGTAATAACTGCTTCCGTTCCACCGGGAATTTGTTGAATTTCAACATCATATCCCAGCATAGGATTATCCTGATTCTCAGGAGCTATCATTTCTTCCTCGACATAATAATAAATATCTGTCCCATATTTTCCATCATACTTAGGAAGATCATCCCAGGTATATTCCCATATTTCCTTTCCGCTGGCATCTAATATTAAATTGCCATCCGTATCTCTTAACGGCAAATTTATAGTCCTTACTGCTATACCCTCAGATTCCCCTTTCTTCTTATATAAAGTGACTTTAACGTCTTCTGGCCGAAATCCGTTTTCATTATCTTCCCACCTCTTTTTAACTGTATAAGATGTAGTTTCCGGTTCTGGAAGCGGTGTTATCTTAGCTCTCGGCAATGTAAACTGCATATAGCAGGTAGAACCAGTAGCTCCTCGTTCCATATAGAATACTGTCAGCGTATGCTTCTTATTTTTATCCTCATTTTTCAAATAATTCAAATCACAGGTCGTACCTATAGCTGTATGAATACCACCTAAATCTACAACAAGTTTTCCATCAACAAACAGCCAAAAATCATCATCTCCACGGAAATAATACTCCAATGGTCCAGTATAATCTCCGAGCGTAAACTCGACAGAATACACCATTCCAAAATACCAGTTATGTCCATTCGCTGTTTGGAAATCATTGTCCCCGTTACCAGAACCTCTTCCTATTCTTGTAACATCATTACCACCAGTAGTTTTCGATGGCGGGTTTATTGCATACACTTTTTCACCCAAAAGAGGGTCTTTTTTATGTTCAGCATCATCCAACGGCCAAAAATCATTTGAATAAATATATTTTGTCTTATTCCAGTTCGCTCTCGACTGAAATGTAGTTAAATCCTGTGCGTATGTTTTCGTAGTACCTTTATACACGTTTGTTAATGTGTAAGTATCGCCATTCTGCAAAAACTCTAACTGATAGTCATCATAACGGTAAGAACCGCCTTCCGGATTATGCGCAAACAAATTGGCTGGTGCATCAATATTACTGTTAAAGACTACTCTTCCATCATTGCCTAAAGTTTTGCCCACAAGTCCTGTAAATGCCAAGTTACCATTACCTGCATTCAGAAATTTTCCATCATACTTATTATTTGCCCATGAACTTGCATTACCTGATGATCCCTGACCTGCTCCTAATTTAGGTTTTCCATTATTCGCATAATTTCCACGGGCATTAATGCCCTTCTCCTGTGTATTTAATGTATCGCCATTCTTTACGCTATAATCATAATCGTAAAATGTGACTGGTTCCTTCACACTTTCTTTTTCTTCTGGTGGTTTATACCAAAAACGAATAACTGACCCTTCCTCAAGAGTATTAATCTCTGTAGCTACATTTGCATCTACAAGCTGTTCCCTTGTATATTCATCATAGTCATTAGGATTCCACGTAGGAGCATCTTCTCTGCAATTGGCAGCCTTCCCTTCTTTACTAACCCATACTTTTGTAACTTCATAACGTTTTTCTCCATCCGCATTATAAACTTTACTCAACTTCCTGACATCCGTATATGTTTCATTCGGAAGGCTAAAATCTCTATCAGTAGTATAAAGCATACAGGTATTTTCTTTCGTTATTACTTTCAAGGTATCTGTATTAAAGGCTTCCTCCTTTATTCCTCCATTCATTCCCCCTGCAGCACTGTCAATCGTTTCAATATCCTCTCCCCAGTGCTGTATATCAATTTTAACTCCTCCAATCGCATCTAACTTGACTTCTACATATACATACACCGAAAAATGTTCTGTCTCAATTACCACATCCTTTTCTTCTGTCGCAGATGCTTCCATATCTGTTGCTTCGCCAGTATTCTCATCCACGTGGATGACATTCACTTCCGTCTCCTCATTTTCTACAGACTCAGCAACTTCTTTGCTAGAAAATTTAACTTCTACAGGACCTAATGGCTGTACTTCCTCTTGACCTACCATCAGTTTAATATCAAATGCCTGATAGTTTTCTACCTTTTTACCTTCCTCCACAACCTGGTCAATCGCTTCTTCAATCGTCGCGATCGTCTCTTTATTCTCTACCTTCTCAGCCTGGATGCTATACTCTTTTCCCTCCTCGAAGGAACTCACCGGACCACTCAGTGTAATCGTTGTTCCATCCACTTCCGTAGTCAGCTCTTTGATTTCCTCCTGCGGCTGCTCTGTATTTTCATCCTCCTTTGGTTCCGCATCATCCTCTGCAGTCTTCTCCGAAGCCTTATACGCTTCCTCTACCTCATCCATTTTCAGATAACCAAAGATGTGATTCTCCTCGATGTCCTCATCCTTGATTCCATATTCATTTTCCTTAACCTCGTTATCGCTGTTACCCTCAATAACCTTGATCTCATTCTTCTCTTCATCATAGGAAGAAACGATTCCCATCTGGAACGCCGGTTCTTCATCCTTTCGGTCAAAGAAAACCAAATCCCCGGCCTTTGGCTCATACCCTTGCGGAGCCACTAGATAACTCATATTCTTCTCGTCCGCCCCGACGAATTCCTCATACCACTTTACAGCCTCTGTCTCCTTCGGAAATACCCCGGAAGCTTCTATATTAATGTCATCCTTTCCTGCATAGTGCATACAGAAGTTTACGAATGCCGCATCCCAGTCTGCATAAACATCATCCATGAACTGTCCGTAGCGGGTGTAGCCCTTATGGTTTCCGTCCTCTGCTACCTCGTAGTTGTCCTCGCTCTCCTTGTAGCCAATCTGCGCTTCCGCTGCGATGACAAGGTTCTCAGCCCAGGTTTCCTTCCACTCTGTATCCTCATACTGCGTATCCCATTTGGAGGATTCCTCAACATCTGCCTTCTTATCTATATAGCATTCCTCTGTGTGGGTATGCTCTTCTGTCTTGCAACTCAGCTCTTTTACATGGCATGCATCTGAGTGAGTGTGTCCTTCACCCTCTGCCTGCTCGCAGGTTAGAATCTGTTCAGTTGTGTAGCAGCTGTCGTCATGCTGATGGCCTGCCGCTTCCTCTGTCCCGCAGATCAGATTGCCTGCCTCATCGTAGCAGCTCTCGTCATGCTGATGACCCTCTTCCTCTTCCATACCGCAGGTGAGTGTGGATTGTGTCTCATAGCAACCGTCGCCGTGCTGATGGCCTTCGCCCTCTTCCTGCCCGCAGGCGAGAACATTCTCATAACAGCCATCGCTGTGCTCATGCTCTTCAATGCCGCATTTCGCTCTGCCCGTCATGGCAACTCCGGCCTGGGTCAGACCACCGATCACCGTCCCGATCACCAGGATCACCAAAAGCACCACGGCCGTACCCACTCTCTTTCGCTTCTTTTGCTTCCTCTTCAATTCATTCAGATAATCTCTTACAAGCTTCTGCATCTTCTCACCTTCCCTAAGTATAAACCACTCATATTAACGCCCTGTTATACCTCCCGCGGCGCCCATACGGCCCAGGGGCCATATCCGGAACACCACTCTGCCGACGATCTGATCGCTCTCCACACATCCCAGCGACTTCGTCCGGCTGTCTATTGATACCGCTCTGTTGTCTCCCAGCACGAAGGTCATTCCCTCCGGAACCTCATACGGAAAATCCAGTTCACATTTTCCAAGAGTTTTCTCTCTCAGGTAGGGTTCATCAATCTCCTCGCCGTTGACCGATACGGTTCCTTCCTCGTCAATCTCTATATAATCTCCCGCGCTCCCAATAGCACGCTTCAGAAGTATCTTTCCTCCATAATAAAATCCGATCACATCGCCCTTCTCAAATTCCTTCGTCTGCCTAAGTATCACGATCTCTCCATTCTCAAATGTAGGAGACATGCTCATTCCATTTACCTGCAGCAGTACCAGTAACCTTGTCATCAGCAGCGCCGCTACAGCCGCTGCCACCGTCAGAATTCCGGCTATGGTAAGAAGCGCCCTTCTGAGTTCATGTCTGGCCTCTTCCCTCGCCAGTTCAGTCCTGATGTCATTGATCGGCGGAATCGTAAGCTTTTCCTTCTCACCACTATTATCCATGGAGTTTCTTTCTCCGGGCCGCCGTCTTCCATCCCGATTCGTAGGAAATCCTCTGTCCGCGGGTTCCGCGTCTGTCAGTGATGGTAAATGCCCTTGGAACTGGCCTTTGTTCCGGTACTGCGAGCTGTCCCTGCTCCTCGGTCTCCTCCGGCATCAGTGATTCCCCCGGCAGTTCCATCCGTTCCTCCTGCGTCACCTTCTCAAATGCATCTTTACCAAGCCGCTTTACATTCAGCAGATACTGCTCTGCGCACCGCTGCGCCGCCTCGAAGATTCCATTGATCCGAAGAGCCGCTTCCGCAATATTTCCAGATTCTTCCAGCTCAATCAGCCGGGATGCCCTAATTTCCTCAATGGTGGTCTTAAGCTCCGCAATCGCTGCATCCTTCTGATTCAGCCGCTCATCCTTGACGTTCAGCTTATCCTTCAGCCGCTCATAACCTTCCTGCAAAGCTGCATATTCTGCTGTCGTCTCGTCTAACTCCTTCTGCAGCCTCTCCGTCTCCTCACACTGCGTGAGAAGCATCTGCAGAAGATCCCTTCTTTTTAATTTGCGTAATGCTCTTTCCGCCATACGATCACCCCTTTAAATCACCCTTCTCTAATACATTGTCTATCATCTTCATGAGCTCAAGCGCCGAGCGGAAACATACTGTCTCATTATTCTCCATCCATGTAACTTTGCCCTGCCAGCTGCTATGCTGCCGGTGCTGCACTCTTATAGTAAACGTTCCAAGATCGCCTCTCTGCTCAAATAATGTCTTATCATCCATAACCCTGACCATCTCTTCCTTTTTTCTATATGAATAGGAGTTCCCCCAGAAATCTCTATCGCTCGTTGTCATCTGCGGATACCCCAGATCATTAAAAAGCTTCTCCGCAATCCAGACTACTTCGTCAAAGCTTCTTACCGCAATCGCTCCTTCTGTATACGCATGGTACACTCTGCCCTTTATGCATTGCCGCTCCCTCTCGTCAACTCCTAAAATAATGCTATTGGAAATCCCTGTATTCACAGGCAGCTGTTCTTTCATCCTTCTGGCTTTCCTTTCCGTATCAGGCAGCGGATTTTTCTGTGCCGCTGTTGCAGAGTATCACTGTATTGTATATCTTATGATATTATCTTATCAGACGGGGGCGTACCACTAAGCGTACCTTTTCGAAGAAAATTGACTTTTTTTAAATTGGGGACGGGGCATTTTTAAAAATGCCCCGTCCCCAATTTAAAATGACCTGTCCCCCTTTGATTTCTTAGGAACTAAGCTTTTCTTAAGGAATATTAAGTTGTTCTTTCTGCCATAACATGGTATGGTATTTTTACAGAATTCCTTCTGCGAATTCTGCGGTATCTGTAATTTCGGAACCCCTATGTATGAAAAAATTTTGCCTTAACTTTCCGTGTTTATGTTTGTTCGCAGACGTTTTAGCAATCTACATATTTAAAGATATATGACCTTCTTAATGATTACTCGTTATTTTTCATTCCCATCATCTTTATTTTTTTCATTCCTAATCAATCCATGATAAAACAGCATGGCACAAATTGCTGATATTGTACCTGTCGCTGTCTGGTCTAAGTGAATGTCATGCATATTGCAAAACATATTAATAATCATTAAAGCAATCAATACCACCGCTGCTACAGCAGTTCCTTTTAATAAATGCTTCATAGCTTCCTGTTTCCTTTCCAAAATAAATTTATTT
>CAPEBR010000049.1 GCA_948602995.1 uncultured Dorea sp. | reverse complement strand
GCTATTTTAACGCTTATTCGCCAGCTTTGCAAGCCCATTTTACACGAATCGAAAATCAAATTACACGAATTTCGGGCGAATAGGCAAACTTTTTTCGGTCACAAATTGGAGGTTTTCATATGCCAGAGTTCAAATTACAAGCCCCCTACAAGCCCACAGGCGACCAGCCGCAGGCCATCGCCGAGCTGGTCAAAGGCTTCAAGGAGGGCAATCAATTCCAGACTTTACTAGGGGTTACGGGTTCCGGCAAGACATTTACGATGGCGAATGTCATTCAGGAATTGCAGAAGCCGACGCTGGTCATCGCCCACAACAAGACGCTTGCGGCGCAGCTCTACGGAGAATTCAAGGAGATGTTCCCTGAGAATGCAGTGGAGTATTTTGTGTCCTACTACGACTACTACCAGCCCGAAGCTTACGTCCCCTCTTCGGACACCTATATCGCTAAGGACTCATCCATCAATGATGAGATAGATAAGCTCCGCCATTCTGCAACAGCTGCCTTATCTGAACGCCGGGATGTTATTATCATCGCTAGTGTATCGTGCATCTACGGACTGGGTTCTCCGATTGATTATCAGGAGATGGTAATTTCCCTGCGTCCAGGGATGATAAAGGACAGGGATGACGTCGTGCGTAAGCTGATTGAAATACAATATGACAGAAATGAGATGGATTTCAAACGTGGAACCTTCCGCGTACACGGAGATGTGTTAGAAGTAATTCCAGCGGTTCAGGAGGGACTTGCATATCGCATTGAATTTTTTGGAGATGAAGTGGAAAGAATTACGGAAGTGGACGTGCTGACAGGAGAGATTAAAGCGGATTTGAATCATATAGCGATCTTTCCGGCATCCCATTATGTTGTTTCAAAGGAAAGTATGGATAGAGCAGTCCGTGCGATTGAGGAAGAGCTGAAGGTACAGATTCGCTATTTTAAAGGGGAAGGAAAGCTTTTAGAGGCACAGAGGATTTCCGAGAGAACAAATTTTGATATAGAGATGATGCGGGAGACCGGATTCTGTTCAGGTATTGAAAATTATTCAAGACATCTGACAGGACTTGCGCCGGGACAGCCGCCGCATACCCTGATTGATTATTTCCCGGATGACTTTATTTTGATGATTGATGAGTCTCACAAGACGGTTCCTCAGGTAGGGGGGATGTACCACGGAGATCAATCCAGAAAGCGGACGCTGGTAGAGTATGGATTTCGTCTCCCGTCAGCGCTGGACAACCGTCCTTTAAGCTTTGATGAATTTGAGAGTAAGATTGATCAGGTGCTTTTTGTCTCAGCCACGCCGGGACAGTATGAGGAAGAGCACGAGCTTTTAAGGGCGGAACAGGTTATCCGGCCTACAGGGCTTCTTGATCCGGAGGTGGATGTCCGTCCTGTTGAAGGACAGATTGACGATCTGATGGGAGAGGTAAATAAAGAAACGGCCAAAAAAAATAAGATTTTGATTACAACCCTCACGAAACGTATGGCAGAGGATTTAACGGATTACATGCGGGAACTTGGAATCCGGGTACGCTATCTGCACTCAGACATTGACACGCTGGAGAGAACAGAGATTGTGCGGGATATGCGGCTGGACGTTTTCGACGTACTCGTGGGAATTAACCTTTTACGGGAGGGTCTGGATATTCCGGAAATTACTCTTGTGGCCATTCTGGACGCGGATAAGGAAGGCTTTCTTCGTTCCGAAACGTCGCTGATTCAGACCATCGGACGCGCGGCGAGAAATGCGGAGGGACATGTAATCATGTATGCAGATACAATCACGGATTCCATGCGTGCAGCTCTTGATGAGACAAAACGGCGGCGCGAGGTTCAGATGAAATATAACGAGGAACATGGGATTACGCCTACGACCATTCAGAAAGGTGTACGCGACCTGATAAGCATATCAAGAAAGGTTGCGGCAGAAGAGCTTCGCATGGAGAAGGATCCGGAATCCATGAGCATGGACGAGCTTAAGAAGCTTATCAGCGATATAACAAAACAGATGAAAAAGGCGGCGGCAGAGCTTAACTTTGAAGCGGCGGCAGAGCTTCGTGACAAATTAGTTGAACTGAAAAAAATATTACAGGAGAATGAATAGTACGATGGCAGAAAAAAAGGGAAACAGACAGTTTATTAAAATACGCGGGGCAAATGAGCACAACCTGAAAAATATAGATTTGGACATACCGAGAAACGAGCTGGTAGTCCTTACTGGCATTAGCGGTTCCGGAAAATCCTCACTTGCGTTTGATACGATTTATGCAGAAGGACAGAGAAGATATATGGAGTCTTTGTCTTCCTATGCAAGGCAGTTTCTGGGACAGATGGAGAAGCCGGATGTGGAGAGCATTGAAGGTCTGTCGCCGGCAATTTCTATTGACCAGAAATCTACGAATCGAAATCCTCGTTCAACAGTAGGAACAGTGACGGAGATATATGATTATTTTCGTCTTTTGTATGCGAGAATTGGAATTCCCCACTGTCCGAACTGTGGAAAAGAGATTAAGAAGCAGACGGTAGACCAGATGGTAGACCAGATTATGGAGCTGCCGGAAAAAACAAAGGTTCAGCTTTTAGCTCCGGTTGTACGTGGAAGAAAAGGCCGTCATGAGAAGCTTTTAGAGAGGGCAAAAAAAAGCGGTTATGTCCGGGTGCGCATTGACGGGAACCTTTATGAACTGTCGGAGGACATTGCTTTAGATAAAAATATCAAACATAATATTGAGATTATAGTTGACCGCCTCGTGGTAAAGGAGGGGATTGAAAAGCGTCTTACAGACTCTATAGAAAATGTGCTGCATCTTGCAGAAGGACTTATGGTTGTAGATGTTATTGACGGAGAACCCATGAACTTCAGCCAGAGCTTTTCCTGTCCGGACTGTGGAATCAGCATTGATGAGATTGAGCCTAGAAGCTTTTCCTTTAATAATCCCTTTGGCGCTTGTCCGGAGTGTTTTGGACTGGGATATAAGATGGAGTTTGACGAGGAGCTTATGATACCGGACAAAAACCTAAGTATTCAGGAAGGCGCGATTACAGTGATGGGATGGCAGTCCTGTAACGATAAGAAGAGCTTTACGTACGCAATACTGGATGCCCTCAGTAAGGAATACAAGTTCTCGCTTGACACGCCGTTTAAGGATTATCCGAAGGAGATTCATGACGTACTTCTCTATGGAACAAACGGAAAAAGTATTAAAGTATATTACCGGGGACAGCGTGGAGAAGGAACATATGATGTGGAATTTGAAGGATTGATTAAAAATGTGGAACGACGTTACAGAGAAACCTCTTCTGATACAATGAAAGCAGAGTATGAGGAGTTTATGCATATTACACCCTGCAGCAAGTGCAAAGGTCAGAGACTGAAACCGGAGGCTTTGGCTGTGACAGTAGGCGGCAGGAATATTGCAGATGTGACGGCTTTGTCTATTGAACAGCTTCACATTTTTATGCATAATTTGGAGCTTGGGAAACAGCAGCTTCTTATAGGCGGCCAGATTTTGAAGGAGATTCAGGCAAGAATCAAATTTTTAATGGACGTGGGCCTTGATTATCTTACGCTGGCACGCGCTACGGGCTCGCTTTCCGGCGGCGAGGCCCAGAGAATTCGTCTGGCGACGCAGATCGGTTCCGGTCTTGTAGGTGTTGCGTATATTCTGGACGAGCCGAGTATCGGACTGCACCAGAGGGACAACGATAAGCTCTTAGGTACGCTTAAGCATTTGCGGGATTTGGGGAATTCTGTCATTGTTGTTGAACATGATGAGGATACGATGCGGGCTGCAGACTATATTGTAGATATTGGTCCGGGAGCCGGTGAACACGGAGGAGAGGTGATTGCGGCAGGGACGGCCCGGGAGATTATGAAGAATAAAAAGTCCCTTACAGGCGCATATTTAAATGGAAGCATTCGCATACCGGTTCCCCCAAAACGCGAGGAACCAACAGGATGGCTGACGATTACAGGAGCAAGGGAAAATAATCTGAAAAACGTGAATGTGAAGATTCCTCTTGGAATTATGACCTGTATTACAGGTGTTTCAGGCTCGGGAAAAAGCTCTCTGATCAATGAGATTTTGTATAAGCGTCTTGCAAAGGAGCTTAACAGAGCGCGGACAATCCCGGGGAAACATAAGGACATTAAAGGAACAGAAAATCTGGATAAGGTAATTAATATTGACCAGTCTCCAATTGGACGAACTCCTCGTTCTAATCCTGCTACCTATACGGGCGTATTTGATTTGATCCGGGATTTATTTGCATCAACTGCAGATGCCAAAGCAAAAGGATATAAAAAGGGAAGGTTTAGCTTCAATGTGAAAGGCGGGCGCTGCGAGGCGTGTGCAGGAGACGGTATTTTAAAGATTGAGATGCATTTTCTGCCGGATGTGTATGTTCCATGTGAAGTATGTCATGGAAAACGGTATAATCGGGAGACTTTAGAGGTAAAATATAAGGGTAAAAGTATTTATGATGTACTGAATATGACTGTGGAGGAGGCGCTGCATTTCTTCGAAAATATTCCGAGTATCAAAAGAAAGATGGAAACACTGTATGATGTAGGTCTTTCATATATTCGTCTGGGGCAGCCTTCTACCCAGCTTTCCGGCGGAGAGGCTCAGAGGATTAAGCTGGCAACGGAGCTCAGCAGGAGGAGTACGGGAAAGACAATTTATATTCTGGATGAGCCTACTACAGGACTACACTTTGCAGACGTGCATAAGCTGACGGAGATTCTGCATCGTCTGGCAGCTGACGGGAATACTGTAGTAGTGATTGAGCATAACCTGGATGTGATAAAAACTGCGGATTATATTATTGACATGGGCCCGG
This sequence comes from uncultured Dorea sp., assembly GCA_948602995.1. Taxonomy (GTDB): domain Bacteria; phylum Bacillota; class Clostridia; order Lachnospirales; family Lachnospiraceae; genus CAPEBR01. The sequence continues at coordinate 25,195 of CAPEBR010000049.1, read as the reverse complement.
AAGGCGGCGACAAGGGGGGCACGGTCATCGCCATGGGAACGCCTGAGGAGGTGGCGGACAGCCCGGTTTCCTATACAGGGAAATATATCCGCAGTATGTTGGAGCGCATTTGAAGCTTCATGCCCACGAGGCAATGAGCTAGAGCTTGTTTGAAAATTCATTCCTACAATCTGCCGCCCCACTTTACATCAGATTTTATGCTGGATTTAGGAGGTGTAGCCTGCTACCCCTCCTAAATCCAGCATAAAATCTGATGCGAACCGGGACGACATCTTGCAGAAAGCAATTTTTAAACAAACTCTAGTATAAAGTAAATTGTTGCTATGAACGGTCTCACAGGTCATGAACAGTAACGAAATCTGCCGTGAGTATTGCTGCTGTAGAAGACTTTCATTGACAGAGCCCGCCATGATTCGACACCAGGAGGACAGACTTCACAAATAATTAAGGAAAAAGGGGTTTCCAATTACTTTGATTTTGATTATAATGATACGAGGGTGAAAAGGACATGTAAGAGCTACTATTCAACAGGTCTGCTGTGGAGGTACTGAACAGTTACATGTGAGAAACGAAGGATAACGATATGAGACAGATAATATGGAGGAGTTTCGTAAATGGCAGTAGATATAGGGATTGATTTGGGAACCGCCAGTGTCCTTGTATATGTGAGAGGCAAGGGTGTCATATTAAAGGAACCTTCGGTGGTTGCATTTGACAGGGACAGCAATGAGGTGAAGGCGATTGGAGAGGAGGCACGGCTAATGCTCGGGAGAACCCCGGGAAATATTGTTGCTGTGCGTCCGCTTAGGCAGGGTGTAATATCTGATTATACTGTGACAGAGAAGATGATTAAATACTTTGTTCAGAAAGCACTGGGAAAGAGAACCTTTAAGAAGCCCCGCATCAGCATCTGCGTGCCCAGCGGAGTTACTGAGGTGGAAAGAAAGGCTGTGGAAGAAGCAACCTATGCCGCAGGAGCCAGAGAGGTAAAGCTGATTGAGGAGCCGGTAGCAGCGGCGATCGGTGCTGGAATAGATATTTCCAAGCCCTGTGGAAATATGATTGTGGATATTGGAGGAGGGACTTCTGATATTGCGGTCATTTCCCTGGGGGGGACGGTCGTGAATACGTCGATTAAGATGGCAGGAGATGATTTCGATGAGGCAATTGTCAGATATATGCGGAAGAAACATAATCTTCTGATCGGAGAGCGTACTGCAGAGGATATTAAGATTAAGATTGGGACAACGTATCCGCTTATAGAGAATGAGGTAATGGAGGTACGGGGACGGAATCTGGTAACAGGCCTTCCAAAGACGGTTACGGTTACGTCAGAAGAGACGGAGGAGGCATTAAGAGAGACCACAGGTCAGATTGTGGAGGCAGTAATCAGTGTTCTGGAGCGTACGCCTCCCGAATTATCAGCAGATATTCTTGACAGGGGAATTGTACTGACTGGAGGCGGTTCTATGCTTAGAGGACTCGAAGAGATGATAGAAGAGAGAACGGGAATCAATACTATGACTGCAGAGGAACCTATGCAGGTGGTGGCAGTCGGAACAGGACAGTTTGTTGAACTTATGAGCGGAAGAAAAGACGTTTAATACAGATGGAAAAGATAAAAGGATATGTAGAGCACATTGTATATCGGAATGAGGAAAATGGGTATACGGTATTTAATCTGAACAATGACGACGGAGATCTTACCTGTGTAGGAAAGTTCCATTATATAGAAGAGGGAGAACTCTTTGAACTGACAGGTGAATACACAGTCCATAAGCTTTATGGCACCCAGCTTCAGGTGGAGACTGCCAAAGTATGTGTACCGGAGGACTTGGCGTCCATTGAGCGCTATCTTGGGTCTGGGGCAATAAAAGGAGTAGGGGCGTCTCTTGCAGGCAGGATTGTAAAGAAATTCAAAGAGGATACCTTCCGGATTATTGAGGAAGAACCCGAACGTCTTGCTGAGATTAAGGGAATCAGTGAGAGAAAGGCAAGAGAGATTGCCGCCCGGGTTGAAGAGAAGAGAGATATGCGGGAGGCTATGATATATCTGCAGAAGTATGGGATATCAATAGCGCTTGCTGTTAAAATTTATGACCACTATGGACAAAGTATCTATCGTGTGATTGAGGAAAATCCGTATCAGATGGCAGATCATGTGCCGGGAGTGGGATTTAAGACCGCTGATGAGATTGCGCTGAAGGTCGGAATTCATACGGATTCTGACTATCGCATACGCAGCGGTATTTTCTATACCCTTTTACAAAGTGTCAGTGAGGGCCATATTTATCTTGGACAGGAGACACTGTTTGCCAGAGCGGGACTGCTTCTTGGGATAGATATTGTACATATAGAGCAGTACCTCATGGATCTTGCTATGGAAAAAAAGATTGTTCTGAAGAATACAGAGGGTATTACCAGGGTTTATGCGTCCCGCTATTATTATATGGAGCTGAATACAGCTAAGATGCTGCATGATCTGAATATAAAGTTTGATGTGGCAGGGGAAGTGATTGAAGAGCGGCTGTCCGGGATTCAGGAAAATGCAGGTATTTTACTGGATGATATGCAGGAGACGGCTGTAATGGAGGCGGTCTGGCATGGTGTAATGGTGCTTACAGGCGGTCCGGGTACTGGAAAGACTACTACGATTAACACAATGATCCATTTCTTTGAGGGAGAGGGAATGGATATCCTGCTGGCTGCGCCTACAGGGAGAGCGGCAAAACGTATGACGGAGGCTACAGGATGCGAGGCGCAGACGGTTCACCGGCTTCTGGAGGTGAATGGGAATCCAGGGGAAGACGGGAAAACAGGGTTTGGCAGAAATTCTGAGAATCCCCTTGAGGCAGATGTCATTATTATTGATGAGATGTCAATGGTGGATCTGCCCCTTATGCATGCACTTCTAGATGCGGTTATCCCCGGAACAAGGCTGATTCTGGTGGGTGATAAAGATCAGCTGCCCAGTGTCGGGCCGGGGAGTGTCTTGAAGGATATTATCGACTCGCAAAGCTTTTCTGTTGTTATGCTTAAAAAAATCTTCCGACAGGCAGGGGAAAGCGATATTGTTGTAAATGCCCATAAGATCCACCGTGGGGAGGAGGTGGTTCTGGATAATAAAAGCAGGGATTTCTTTTTTCTGAAACGGAAGGATCCAAATGTGATTATCAGCGTGGTGATAACCTTGATACAGAAAAAGCTGCCGAAGTATGTAAATACAGGAATCAATGACATCCAGGTTCTGACTCCCATGAGAAAAGGACTGCTTGGTGTGGAGAGACTAAATAAGATTCTTCAGGAATACCTGAATCCTCCGGATAAAAAGAAAAATGAGAGAGAATACGGCGACCGCCTGTTCCGTGAAGGGGACAAAGTCATGCAAATTAAGAACAATTATCAGCTTGAATGGGAGATTAAGACAAAATATGGCATGACAGTGGACAAGGGACTTGGTATTTTTAACGGGGATATGGGGATTATCCGGACGATTAATACCTATGAGGATGCAGTAATTGTAGAGTTTGACGAACATCGTCTTGTAAAATATTCCCATGCATTACTGGAGGAGCTGGAGCTTGCCTATGCCATTACTGTGCACAAATCCCAGGGGAGCGAGTACCCGGCGGTGGTCATGCCCCTTCTTCAAGGACCGAGGCAGCTCTATTACAGAAATCTTCTTTATACTGCAGTGACAAGAGCAAAATCCTGTGTCACAATTGTGGGAAGTGAGACTGTGTTTCAGGAAATGATTCACAACACAAGAGAACAGGAGAGAAAGACAAGCCTGGCAGAGCGAATTCGTGAAATTTTATGAAGAAAAGAAAAAAATTAAGTGTTATTCTGTGGCCGGATACCTGCCCTTTTTGCGGAAAAGCAAGTGCAGGTGGTATTTGTGTGTCTTGCAGAAAAAAGTCAGATGCGCAGCTTGTGAGGGAACCCAGATGCATGAGATGCGGGAAACCCATCCGGTATGCAGAGAGAGAATACTGTCATGACTGTATCAGGGTGAACCATATGTATGACAGGGGGATTAGTCTGTGGATTCACAAGGAGCCTGTCGATGCATCCATCTACCGTTTCAAGTATCATAACCAGCGATTTTATGCAGGGATTTATGCAGATGAAATTGTAAAATACCATGGGAAACTTATAAGAAAATGGAGACCGGATGTAATCGTGCCAGTGCCGCTTTCTGCCCGCCGGAGACGAAAAAGAGGCTATAACCAGGCAGGGCTTCTTGCCAGGGAGCTTGGAGACTGTCTGGGGGTTCCGGTCTATACGGATCTGGTCCAAAGAGTGCGGGATACCAGTCCTCAGAAGCTTTTGGATAACAGAAAAAGAAAGAGGAATCTGGAAAAGGCATTTTCGGCTGTACAGATTCAGAAAATGCCACAATGTGTATTAGTTGTAGATGATATTTATACAACAGGAAGTACAATTGATGCAGTTGCAGGAGTACTCAAAGCAGCCGGGGTCCAAAAAGTTTATTTTTTGACCATAAGTATTGGACAAGGATACTGATATTTGTTATACTAAAAATGATGTTTAAATGTTGCAGCGCACCGTACCAATGTAGTGGTCCGGTCTGATGTGAAGATTGCGTGCTTCGAGGTGGATTATGTTAGATGAACGTAAAGTGAAGTTGATGACAAGGCTTGCCCTGTACGAACAGACGCAGGGCAGGGAGGATTTTAAGATCAGTGAGTACTATCGGAAGGATTATGCAGGAATGCATATACTATTTTCTTTTTTCTGGATAACAATAGGCTATGTCTGCGTAGTGGCGCTGGCTGTACTGGCGGGTCTTCAGGAGCTGATGGCGAAGATGTCCATGAACCTTGTTGTGATGCTGGGAATCATTGCAGTGGCAGGATATGTGGCTCTCGTTGTCATATATTCAATCGTCACAAGCCATATATATAATAAAAGGCACAGGGAGGCAAGACAGAGAGTGAAAAGATATAATCATGATCTGACAAAGCTGCTGAAGATGTACGAAAAGGAGAATAGGTAGATGGATGGTTTGATTGTATTTCGGGAAAGAATTCAGGGACTGTATTCTAAGAATTCAAAAATAATTGATAAAGTATTTCAGTTTGCGGTAGCGATGGCAACATTTTATATTATTAATACAAATGTGGGATTTATGAAGATTGCAGCGACTCCGGTAGTAATGCTTGCGCTTGCAGTTATCTGCACATTTTTCCCTTTATTTATGACAATAATTGCAGCAAGCGCTTTGATTCTTGCACATATGTATGCAGTGTCACTGGCAGCACTGGGAGTGACGGCGCTTGTATTTCTGATTATGTATATTTTTTATTTCAGGCTGACTCCGAAGATGGCTCTGGCAGTTCTTCTGACACCGATTGCATTTGTATTTAAGGTTCCGTGTGTGATACCGGTTGCATATGCACTGCTTGCGGGTCCGACTGCGATTATTGCGATTGCCTGCGGTGCAATTGTATATTATATGATGGAATACGTAAAGAGTGCATCGGCAGGGATGAAAGGCGAGGGTGCAGCAGGGCTTATGGGTCAGGTGTCTGCCTATGTGAAGAAGGTATTTCAGAGTAAAGAGATGTGGATTGTAATTGCAGCGATTGTAATCAGCTTTTTGGTTGTTTATACGATTCGTATGCAATCAGTAAACCATGCATGGAAGATTGCTTCAGTAGCAGGAGCGGTCGTGAATGTTGTAGTGATTATTGTGGGAGATATGGCGCTTGGCGTAGATTCCTCTTACGGTCCGCTTATAAGCGGTGGTGTGGCGGCTGTTGTGGCAGGTCTGATTCTAGAGCTGTTCTTTTTGTCTGTGGACTATGCGAGAAGTGAACGGCTGCAGTATGAGGATGACGAGTATTATTATTATGTGAAGGCAATTCCGAAACTGTCTGTGGCAACACCGGAAAAGACAGTGAAGCGGATTAATGAGCGTAAAGAGACAGAGATTATCAATACGGCGGAGGTGCGCCGGAAGCATAAGGCAGAGCACAGAGGCAGCCACAGGGGAGAGCCCGGGATCGAACATAGAGGCGGGCAGCCTGCAAGGCGGCAGGCTGCAAGAAGATCTCCATCTGTGAACAGCCATGATATGAATGAGGTTAACAAAAGGCTTCTGACACAGAGCTTAAAGCATGACCTGGACTTAAAGTAATCGTTTTACGGAAACTTTAAAACGAATTTTTGGGAATGATCCAGAAGTGCGGGGAGGTGGACGGAATGGAACAGCGTATATCAGCAATTATGGGGCGTTTCATGACAGATGTATATATTCCGAATATTTACTGGACAGATATTGTAGAGGTTCTAATTCTTGCATACCTCATTTATCATCTGATGATATGGATTAAAAATACAAAGGCATGGATGCTGTTGAGAGGAATTGCTGTACTAGCCATATTTATTCTTGTAGCATTTATTTTTCAGATGCATACGATTTTATATATTGCGGAAAATTCGGTTACGATTCTGGCAACGGTTGCGGTTGTGGTATTCCAGCCAGAGCTCAGGCGGGCACTTGAAAAGCTCGGTGAACGGAAATTCCTGACATCCATTGCACCCTTTGAATCTAGCCGGGAGAGAGCCCGGTTTAGCGAAGATACAATGGAGAGTATTATAGACGCGGCATATAATATGGGACGTGTAAAAACGGGTGCCCTGATGGTTGTAGAACAGGCGATTCACCTGACAGAATATGAGAGCACAGGAATCCATATGGACTGTGTCATATCTATGCAGGTACTGATGCAGATTTTTGAGCATAATACACCGCTGCATGACGGTGCCATTATTATACGCGGAGACAGGATTGTGTCTGCGACCTGTTATCTTCCGCTGTCTGATAATATGGGACTTAGCAAGGAGCTTGGAACAAGGCACAGGGCAGCTGTGGGCATGAGCGAAGTAAGCGATGCACTTGTCATTGCAGTATCAGAGGAGACAGGTGCAGTTTCTGTGGCACAGGGGGGGATTCTCGACCGTGCTGTGACGAGGGATGAGCTGCGTGAGAAACTAACTCTTATTCAGGCAAAGAAGATGGAAACAAGCAGATTTATGGCATTTTGGAAAGGAAGACATAGGAATGAAAAGAAGGCTGATGAATAATGTTGGTCTTAAGGCGCTGGCCTTTCTGTCAGCCTTTGTATTATGGCTTATGGTGGTGAACATAGATGACCCGGTAAAGACGGAGACCTACCATAATATTCCGGTAACAGTAGTCAATGAGGAGGTACTGGCGGAGACAAACCAGACGTATCAGATTGTAGATGACACACAGATGGTGAGTGTAACAGTCAGTGCGCATCGCTCGATCCTTAACAAGATAAAGAACGAGGATATAGCGGCAATTGCAGACATGAAAGAACTGACGTTAAACACACAGATTCCGCTTATGGTTATGATCAGTGGTCACGAGGGGGATTATGACGAAGCATATACGGCACCGAGGAATCTGCAGGTGAAGCTGGAAGAGGAGCAGACGAAGAAGTTCCCGATTGTCCCGGCCACCACAGGTACAGTACGGGACGGCTATGCACTGGGAGAGATAAAAGCAGTTCCAGAGATGGTATCAATCCGGGGACCCCTTTCTGTAATCGGAAAGATCAGCAGAGTAGAGGCCGAAGTAAGTGTGTCAGGCCTGTCAGATGATACGGTGCTTCCATCACAGCTTGTTCTCTATGATGACGAAAATAATGTAATAGACCAGTCACTTCTTACCAATAATCTTGGCGTTGACGGTATTGCTGTCAGTGTACAGATTCTGAACACGAAGAGCGTTCCGCTTTCATTTGATACGTCTGAGGTGACGGCAGCAGAGGGGTATACGATTTCCGGGATCACATATGAGCCCCAGGAGATTCAGGTGGCAGGTGTGAACGAAGCTTTGGAGGGAATTAAGGAGATTGAAATTCCGTCATCGGCACTGGAACTTACGGGTCTTACGGCAAAGACAGAACAGGTTGTGGATATCACGGAATACCTTCCTGATACGGTAAATCTTGTGGATGCTAATATGGGCTCAATTGTTGTGACTATTTCGATTGAAAAGGATGGTACAAAAACATTTGAGGTTTCTCTTGGTTCTGTAGTGGTAAAGGGACTGGATGAGGATCTGGGAATGAAATATGAGACCGTAGATGTGATCGAGGTACAGGTGCGCGGTCCGGCGGCTCTTCTTGAGAGTGTGGAGGTTGATAATAATATCAGCATAGATTTATCAAATTATAAGAAACCTGGAAGCTACAGAGTGCCGGTAGAAGTTGTACTTCCGGATGGCTGCAGGCTCGAACAGGGAATCACAATCGGTGTTATTTTAGAAGAAAAATAATAGGAGCTGTATGACATATGGTATGTAAAAAAGTGAAGATCAGTAATCCAACAGGCCTTCACCTGCGGCCGGCAGGGATATTCTGTAACACTGCCAACAAATATAACTGCAAAGTGATGTTTGAACATGGGGATACAACTGCAAATGCCAAGAGTGTCCTGAGTGTTCTCGGTGCATGTATTAAGTCAGGGGATGAGATTGTCCTTGTATGTGACGGCGAAAATGAAGAGGAGGCATTACAGGCGATGGTGGAGGCTGTAGAAAGCGGCCTGGGTGAGTAATCTGTATGGAATATCGAGATCAGCTAAAATATATTAAGTCTCATGGGAACGGGGACGGAAGGGGAAAACAAAAAAAGAAGAAAAGGCGGCGCGATGAGCTGCCGTCAGGGCCTGGAGCAGCTGGAAGGATTCTTTGTATGCTCCAGTCAGTGTCATCTATTGCTCTTTTTGGAGCTATGGCGATACTGGGAATTCTGCCAGCCGCGTATATGGCGGGGCTTGCAGTGCTCCTGCTGCTCCTCTTCATTACGGTGAAATGGCTGCAGAGATCAGCACTGCGGGGGAGAAGGCGGAAAGGGGCTGGAAATGGCCTGTCTCTGGTGTTAAGCGCACTTTTTATTCTTTTTGGCTTTTATGCGATTAAGGTTAATGGGGCACTGGATAAAATTGCCACTGGAGAGGAGAGCGGGAATTATACCCAGGAGCATGCCATTGATGTAACGGCGAGTCCTTTTAATGTCTATATAAGCGGGATTGATGTGTATGGCGAGATTAAGCAGGACAGCAGGAGTGATGTAAATCTGATTGCCACAATCAATCCGAAGACACACCGGATCCTGCTTGTTACTACTCCGAGAGATTATTATGTCCCTATACCTGGAATATCTGATGGGCAGAATGATAAACTGACTCATGCAGGCATTTATGGAATTGACGCATCTGTTGCCACGTTGGAGAATCTGTATGAAACAGAGATCCCGTTTTATGTACGGGTGAATTTTACCTCTGTAGAAGAGATTGTAGATGTGATGGGCGGAGTGAATGTAGAGTCTGAGCTTGCATTTACAACTGGAAAAGAATCTGGTGCAATTGTGGAAGTCCAGGAGGGACAGAATCATTTCAGCGGAAAAGAGGCTCTTGCGTTTGTAAGAGAACGGCATGCACTTGCTGACGGGGATAACCAGCGGGGCAAAAACCAACAGGCATTGCTGACCGGACTCATTAAAAAGGCAATGTCTCCAATGATTTTATTCCGTGCAAATGGGATGATTAACAGCGTCGTAGGAAACGCGGAGACTAATATGTCTGAGAAGCAGATTAAGTCTCTTGTACAGATGCAGTTAGAGGACATGAAAGGCTGGGAGATTGAATCAATTGCAGCGACAGGTGATGACAGCGGACAGCAGTATTGCTACTCACATGACGGAGGTCCTCTGTATGTGACAGTGCCAGACTGGGGATCAGTGAATGAAATTATAGGAAAAATCAGTAGTTATATGGAGTGATGGAAAGTATGGAAAAAAGCAGGCTGGACAGGCAATTTGACTTTTTCCGGGAAATTGATAAGGAAAAATTTATAGAAAGACAGACCTATCTGTCGGATGGAAAGAGGAAGGAAAATGATGCAGAACATGCATGGCATATGGCAGTTATGACAATTCTCTTAAGTGAGTACGCCAATGAGGAGATTAATGTGTTAAGAGCCGTGTCGATGCTGCTGATTCATGATCTGGTGGAGATAGATGCAGGTGATACCTATGCCTATGATGCGAAAGGACATGAGGATAAGCGCACACGTGAGGTGATGGCTGCAAAACGGATTTTTGCCCTTCTTCCGTCAGATCAGGAGAAAAGGCTTTGGAATCTCTGGGAGGAATTTGAGGAAGGAAAAACAGCAGAGGCCAGATTTGCACACGCGATGGATCATATACAGCCGCTAATGCTGAATGATGCAGCCGCCGGAAGGAGCTGGGAGGAACATGGCGTGCATGTTGATCAGGTGCTTCATCGAAATGAGAATACAGCAGAGGGTTCTGCAGAGTTATGGGAGTATGCCTATAACAATTTTATAAAGCCTAACGTAGAAAAAGGAAAGCTAAAAGAATAACAAAAAAGCCGGGATTTTCCTGGCTTTTTTGTTATTCTTTTTATGCCATAATATCAATGTTTTCTCCGAGCCCTGGTATGACAGCAGACTCCATCATCTGTGTCAGGGCTTCCCCAGTGGCTTCTGCCGTATCAAGAATTTTAGACATAACGGCAATGTCGACATTTGCACTTAATTTACTCATTGACATGTATGTCGAGAGTGCAGGAATATCCATATAAATCACCTCTTTCTATTAGTTTACCAAAACTGCGGCGAAAATGCAATTATTTTTCAGTCGTTCAGTCGTTGTTTTCCCATTTTCTGTGTGATAGAATATGGATTGGATGATATGATCAAGGGCAGTACCACTGAATGCTTTATAGAAACAGGGAGGTGTGACAGGATGGAAAGAGCAGTGAAATATGAATGGGTCCGTTCTGATCGGAGAACGATTGCAATTCAGGTAAAATCAGACGGGCATGTAGTAGTACGCTCCCCATATTCTATGTCAGAGGATCAAGTGGAACATTTTCTTGCAGAAAAGGAAGGGTGGATCAGGGCCCGGCAGGAAAAGCTCAGGAAAGAACATGAGTGTCAGGAGACGGTTACAGAGGAAATGCGTACAAACGGTATCCGGATGGCTTTAAAGCTTATACCAGAGCGGGTAAGCTATTATGCGAAAATTATGGGGGTTACTTACGGAAGAATTACGATCCGCGAACAGAAAACAAGATGGGGCAGCTGCAGCGGAAAAGGTAATCTGAACTTTAACTGGAAGCTTGTGCTTATGCCAGAGGGAGTACTGGACTATGTGGTGGTCCACGAACTGGCACACCGGATCGAAATGAATCATTCGAAGGCGTTTTGGAGGATCGTGGAGCAGACTCTGCCGGATTATCATGAGAGAAGAGTTTTGCTTAAGCAGGCAGGATCCCGCTATCAATAAATGATATACGTTACTATTTACGGCCCGGGAGGCCGCTCATAACAGCGATTTGGGGAGTTTTCGGCAAAGTCAAGAAGCTACTGTTATTTTGTTTTGAAATATGTTAAAATAGTATCAGCTTAGATAATTGTGTCAAGGAGTGGATAGTATGAAATCATATCGAAAGGAATTGCATTTTCACCTGCCGACGAGAAGAGGACTGGTGAATATTACAGGTGAGGTACAAAAGGCGGTGACGGACAGTGGAATCAGGGAAGGAATGGTGCTTGTCAATGCCATGAATATTACTGCAAGTGTTTTCATTAATGATGATGAAAGCGGGCTTCATCAAGATTATGAAAAATGGCTTGAGGGGCTGGCACCAGAGAAGCCATACAGTCAGTACCGGCACAACGGCTATGAGGATAATGCAGATGCACATCTGAAGCGTACTATTATGGGACGTGAGACGGTTGTGGCAATTACGGAGGGACGCCTTGATTTTGGCACCTGGGAGCAGATTTTTTATTTTGAATTTGACGGAAAACGGGACAAGAGAGTTCTGATTAAGATAATCGGTGAGTAAGAATAACGATTTATGGTCCGTGAATGCGCACTGACTGCACATCCTGTGACTACATGAGTCGGGTATGAGGGGTAATTTTTACATGTGACTGTGAAAGTACGAAGCAGTTACAAATATATATGAAAAAAATGTAACAGGAGGAGACATTCTATGCAATTTTCCATCGAATCTTACAATGAGGAGTATAAAAAACGTTTTTTAAAATTTTATGATGAATTTAAGTGGCTGTATCATGAGTTATACAGCGGACGTACAGATATGTTTGAGAGCCTGTGTGATGAGATGTTCCGATGGTATAAGGCGAGAAGTGTGAAGCTTAAGGGGATGGACCGTGAGCGGGAAAGTCACCCGGACTGGTATCGTGGCAACCAGATGCTGGGCATGATGATGTATGTAGATGCCTTTGCTGGTAATCTTGAGGGTGTGAAGGGGAAGCTGGATTACATAGAGGAATGTAATGTAAATTATCTTCATCTGATGCCGCTTCTTGATTCACCGGAGGGCAGGAGTGACGGAGGCTATGCGGTTGCAGATTTCAGAAAGGTAAAGCCTGAACTCGGAACGATGGAGGATTTAGAGAGTCTTGCGGAGGAATGCCATAAGAGGGGAGTCAGCATCTGTCTTGATTTTGTTATGAATCATACGTCAGAGGATCATGAATGGGCAAGGAAGGCGAGGCAGGGGGATCCAGAGTATAAGAGCAGATACTATTTCTATGATAATTATGATATACCGACACAGTTTGAGAAGACTATGCCAGAGGTGTTTCCCACAACCGCGCCCGGGAATTTTTCCTGGCTGCCGGATATGGAGCAGTTCATTATGACAACCTTTTATCCGTATCAGTGGGATCTGAACTACTGGAATCCGGTTGTGTTAAATGAGATGATCTATAATATGCTTAACCTGGTGAATAAAGGAATTGATATCATCCGTATTGATGCGGTTCCATATATCTGGAAGCAGCTTGGCACAAACTGCCGTAATCTGCCCCAGGTACATAGTATTGTGCGGATCATGCGTATTATTACGGAGATTGTATGTCCGGGAGTGCTTCTTCTCGGGGAAGTGGTCATGGCGCCGGATAAAGTGGTGCCCTATTTTGGAAGTGTAGAGAAGCCTGAGTGCCACATGCTTTATAATGTAACGACCATGGCAACTACGTGGCATAGTGTGGCGACCAGGGACACGATGCTGCTGAAGCAGCAGATGAATGTTGTCAATACGCTTCCGAAGGATTATGTGTTCCTGAATTATCTGCGCTGTCATGATGATATCGGCTGGGGGCTTGATTATCTGTGGCTTATGCAGTTCGGGATCGGAGAGGTGAGCCATAAACGCTATCTTAATAATTTCCTTACTGGTCAGTACCCGGGCTCTTTTGCAAGAGGAGAGCTGTATAATTCCGATCCGGCATCAGGCGACGCGAGACTGTGTGGGACAACTGCGTCCTTAAGCGGAATTGAAAAGGCTGCATATGAGCTTGATGACGAGGCTCTTGACCGGGCAATCCGCCTGGACCTCATGCTTCATGCCTATATGCTTGTTCAGTCCGGTATCCCTGTCATCTACAGTGGAGACGAAATCGGGCAGGAAAATGATTATACCTATCATAAAGATCCGAAGAAGTGGGACGATTCCAGATATCTTCACAGAGGAAAGTTTTTATGGGAGAAGGAAGCTCTCAGGAACAAGGAGGGAACGGTACAGCAGAGGATTTTTGACGGGCTTAAGAGACTTGAAGATATTAGGAAGGATAAGGATGTATTCCGGGGCGATGCAGATGTGTGGACCGTGGATACGTGGGATAAATCCATCCTTGGCATCATACGTGCCACTGAAAAGGAAAAGCTGGTTGCACTCTTTAATTTCAGTGAGTTTGACAAAACGGCATGGATTAACGAGGAAGACGGCATGTATACAGATCTGATTACTGGTCGCAAGATGGAGGCAAGGGGTGTGAATATTCCGGCATACGGAGCGTTCTGGCTGTATAAAAAGGAAGAGGAATAGAGCATGGTTTATTATCTTGCTCCCCTGGAAGGGATTACCACCTATATTTACCGGAGCGCATATCACCGGTATTTTGCTCCCATGGACAAATATTTTACTCCTTTTCTCGTGCCTCATACGAAAAAAGGATTCAGTAAAAAGGAGCAGAACGAGATCCTTCCAGAGCATAATGAGGGAATGTACCTTGTGCCGCAGATTATGAGTAATGATGCAGATGCTTTTCTGCAGACCGTGAGGAAACTGGAGAACTTTGGATACACAGAGGTTAATCTGAATTTAGGATGTCCTTCAAAAACCGTTGTTTCCAAGTACCGGGGTTCAGGATTCCTGGCAAGGCCAGAGGAACTTGCGCATTTTCTTGACCGGATCTACAACGGGACGGATGTAGAGATCTCCATTAAGACACGGATTGGAAAGGATTCTCCAGAGGAATTTCAAGGGCTAATGAAGCTATATAACAAATTCCCGGTTAAGGAGCTGATTATTCATCCGAGGGTGCAGCAGGACTTTTATAAAAATACGCCCAATCTCCAGGTATTTGAAGAGGCTCTTGGAGAGAGCAGAATTCCTGTCTGCTACAATGGAGACATTTTTACAAAAGTGGATCATGAGAGAATCCGGGGCAGATTTCCAGAAGTTACTGCCATGATGCTTGGACGGGGGATTATCGGGAATCCCGGGCTTTTAGATGAGATAAAGGGAACGGGCACGGAGGATAAAAAAAGATTAAGGGCCTTTCATGACAAGGTGTTAGAGGACTACAGAGCATTGGATTTCGGCGATAAGAATGTTCTCTTTAAGATGAAGGAAATATGGTGCTACCTGGGAAGCCTTTTCCCGGACGGAGTAAAGGAGCTGAAAAGGGTGAAGAAAGCGGAAAGAATGAAGGATTATGAGAATGCTGCAGACAGCCTTTTTCGCATGAGAGAGGAGAGCGTATCCGTTATGTGAAGCGGGACGGATGGACAAAGGAGAAATAGATATGAGCGGATTTACATTAGAGTTACCGAACACGGAAGCGATAAAACAAAAAGTTGCTGAAGAGTTGGAGCCATCTATGGAGGAGAAGGCTGTCATTACGAATGTAGTAAAGGACAAGGCAGAGCAGATTATGGCAGTGGATCTGGATTCCCTTGCACAGCGCAGGGAATTCATCCAGGTGGTAGAGACCTTTGGGGCGGACCTTGTCAGACAGTCGCAGACAAAAAATAACATTCTTCAGAAGAGGATGGGAGACTTTAGCCGTGCAGGTGGAGAATCCGGAGAGGTCGCAAAGGGACTTGAAGAACTTTCCATTAAAATGCGGGATCTTGATCCTTCTGGACTGGATTTTACGAAGAGTGGAGTACTTGGAAAGGTATTTAACCCCATCCGGCGTTACTTTGAGCGATTCAAGACAGCGGACGCAGAGATTGCAGATATTGTAAAGTCTCTGGAAAAGGGACGGACTATTTTAAAAAATGACAACACAACTTTAGAGATTGAGCAGGCTTCCATGCGTGAACTGACGAAACAGCTCACGCAGAAGGTTGAGCTGGGCTCCCAGCTTGACGGCTATCTGGAAAATGTAGTTGAAAATGCCAGGGCTTTAGGAGAGGCCGATGAACGTATTAAGTTTGTAGAGGAGGAGATTGTCTTTCCTCTGAGGCAGAGACTGATGGATTTTCAGCAGCTTCTGACGGTAAACCAGCAGGGGATTATTGCTATGGAAGTCATACGGAAAAACAATCTGGAACTGATCCGTGCAGTGGACCGTGCACAGACGGTTACGGTGGCAGCCCTGCGCACAGCCGTTACAGTTGCCGGCGCTCTGTATAATCAGAAAATTGTTCTGGAAAAGGTGGAGATGCTGAATGAAACAACAAATCATATGATTAGTGCAACATCCAGAATGCTGAAGGAACAGGGAGCTGTAATCCAGAGAGAAGCGGTGGAGGCAAGCATCTCGCCAGATACATTGAAGCAGGCATTTGCAGACACGCTGTCAGCGCTGGATGATATCAGTACCTACAAGAAAAAAGCATTGCCGCAGATGGCACAGACAATTCAGGACTTCCGCCACATTGCAGATGAGGGAGAACGCCAGATTGCAGATATGGAAAAAGGAAGAAATCTTGGATTTTAGACTGGATATCTGATTTCAAAACAAGGAGGGAGCCGGAAAGAGGAAATATGCGTTGGCGTATTTCCTCTTTCCGGCTCCCTGTCAGATTGTGGGATATATCTGCCAGAAATGCGCGTAAGCTGCGCATTCCAGGTTTTTAGTGATATTTTTTAGGAGCAGATTACATATTAGCATTAAATAGTGTTTTTAGCTGATAGACAACATCATCTGTGGAAGCATCAATGCTTGCAGCTTCATTGACAGAGCTGATGCTCTGCAATGCTTCCAGATCCGCATTATAACCGATGGTATATACCGGAATCCTAAGCCCGCCCAGTACATCCCGGATATCATTCAGGTTGTAGCCTGCATTGGTCTCGCCGTCGCTTAAGACAAATAACATCGGCTTGGCATCCGGGTATTCCTTCATCTTTTCATGGATCATATTCAGTGCAACGCAGATGGCGTCAAAAGTTGCAGTGCCTCCGGATGCATATAGATTTTCCACGGTTCCTTTAAAATAAGTCTGCTGCTCTAAATCAAACTGACCAATGGGCAGTTCAATTGTTACGTCGTCGGCATAGCTTACGAGGCCGATGTAATTCTCTGTATTAATATATTTCATACTGTTGACCAGGGAATCCTGGAGGGCAGTCAGAGGCTCGCCATCCATGCTTCCTGAAACATCAGTTACAAATACACCGATCACAGGCCTGCCATTGTCCTTATTGGTCTTGTACAGCTTTTGGGCCGCTGTCAGTACATCCCCAGATACAGGTTCATACTCACATTTATAATCAGGCATGCCATTGAAACCATATTCGTCTGCCCGGGCTTTTGCCTTTTCGGAACCACAGTATTCGGCAAAACGGGTCAGGATCTCTTTTTCGTCAGGGCTTGCAGCCTCTACGCTGACGAGAGGGTTGTCATGGCGGTAGCCATATGGCGTGAATTTGTAATTTTTGGACAGCATGGTGTCGTTTACATAGGACTGGTATTCCATGATGAACCCATCCAAAGAGCCGTTTTCAGCTGCTTCACGCATCTGCATTGTGGTGAGCGCAACAAAGGGTACATTCTTCTGAAACTTCTGAAAGCCCTCAACAGCGGCCTCGGAAAGCGGATTTTCAAGGTCATACCGCTCCAGGGTACAGATCAGGAAATTAAGCCCTGCACTGCTGGCAAAGGGATTCGTATATCCCATGGCAAATTCTCCGGCTTCTGTTGCTTCGGTGATTGCTTTCAAATCAACACTTCCATATTTTTCAATGATCTGATCATAAGTTTTAGAGGTAAGAAGGATTCCGGCTACATTTCCAACAAGGCATTCAGAGATGGTTTCTGTAGCAGTCCCTCTTGCATTCAGCATGTCCACCCACAGCATACTGGAAGGGGCAAAACCGGCAGGAACAGCTTTCCCGGTGGCAATATAATCAAGGGCCTGTCCGCTGTTGACATTCCGTACCTGGACGGATACCTTCTGTCCGTTTACCTCATAGCCCTGTTTGTTGAATTCCTCCGCCATCTCACAGAGCCATCCGTCTGTCCCAGTGCCGGCCTTTTCCGGGGAAGAAAAGATCTCGGCATAGAGCCCGGTGGCGGCCTCGACACCTACGGTGCAGGTGTCAATGTCTGGAAGCTCAGATGCCTCATCTTCGGCTGAATCGTATTCGATGGGTGACTTCACAGGGGTGCCGGTCAGAGGATCGATCCGGTCTACCATTTTTGACAGCTGCTTTTCTGCATTTTCACCAGATATGACCTTATCTGATTTTCCAATGTTACGCGTAAAGTAGATGCCGCCGAATACTGCGGCACATACAAGGATGATCACAGCGGCCAGGATTCCTAAGGTTTTCTTGTTCATTTTTTCTCTCCTGTCTTTATTATTGATAGTATTTTGTATCGTCTATAAGCTTTTCAATCTCTTTTACCAGTTCGTTGTTGAGCTCTGTATTTTCACTGGAAGAGGACAGCTCCATTGCAAGGGCATCCAGCTTCAGGAGAATCTTCTCATTTAGGGAAATGGTTGTCCTTACATCATCAAAATTCCTCTTATAGAGCCGGAGCTGTTCTTCCTGAATATCGTCCGGGATATCGTCTTCGCGGTAGTGCCTAAGTCTGGCATATTCCTTTTCATCAAAAAGCAGCATCCGGTTTGCCATGGCAACTACATTCTGAATGGCAGAGGACTCCGCCGCAGCGGCGACACTGTTAAACTTGTCCCAGCTCATGGTGCCCTTTTCAAATCGTTTCTCCAGTATACCAGACAGACGCTGACGGCATGTAAAGATACGGTCAAGCTGGTCAATGGCTGTCCTTGCTGTGCTGCCGAAATATCTGCCGTTTATATGGCTTTTTAAGATCTCCTTTGCCTTTTCAAGATTTGGTACATCCTGGGGGAGAATGGGCTTCCTGTCCGGCTCCTTTAAAAGCTTCAGATTGAAAAAAAGGAAAATAGCAGTCAGTGCAAGTGCAGCAATAACAGACATACCTGCCCGGAATATACTGTAATCTGAAATCCGGAGGCACACAAGTCCCGGAGAATACAAAACAATCGCAGTAATTACGATGCAGAGATTAACAGCAATTAATTTCAATATTTTTTTCAAAATGTCACATCCTTTTAAACTCTCTTGGCAGCTTTACAGCTTCCCTTCCTCTACATTATACGACACATAATAAAAACTGACAACATGATTCAGATAAAGCTTGAAACAATTTTGAAAGTGTAGTAGAGTTATGTTTATAAAAATGAAAGCTTAAGCAGGTCTGCACAGGGCCTGCCCTGCAAAGGAGGATATTTACTGCTCTGACTGTAAGAAAGTGATTTGGGAGCGCTAAAATTCCGAAAAATATAAAAGGAGATTAGAAGTATGGACGAACAGAAAAAACGCGTGTATGACGAGTTGGATAAGCTTAAGATTAAATACGAAATAGTGGATCATGAACCGGTTTTTACTATGGAGGATATGGACCGGCTCGGGCTTCCGGAGAAGGGAACATTGTGTAAGAACTTATTTTTACGGGATGCTAAGGGGAAGAGACATTTTCTGATTACATGTGAGGAAGAAAAGAAGATTGATCTGAAAGCATTGGGCAGACAGCTTGGAGCAGGAAATCTCAGCTTTGCATCAGAAGACAGGCTGGAAAAGTACCTTGGGCTAAAGCAGGGAAGCGTTACTCCCTTCGGTCTTATGAACGACACGGATCATGCGGTGGAATTCTTTATCGACAAGGATCTGAGCAGATGTAAAAGTATGGGCATTCATCCCCTTGATAACACTGCAACTGTATTCCTGTCCTTTAAGGATCTGGATAAGTTCCTGTGGAATCTGGATGTGGATGTAGTGAAGATTAAGCTGTAGGTATCTTGTGCCAGTCAGCCGGGAAATGATGTCTCCATTGCCCTGTTGTACGCAGTCATTAACAGGCGGTTTTGCCCATAGGGTGCAGGGCCGCCTGTTAAGTTATACTGAGCGCCAGATAAATCTGCCGAGAGTATATTTACTGAATGTCAATGACTACATATTCGGACTTACATCCTGTTTTAAATCTCATAGCCCATCCGGAGATGCCGGAGGTTACGATAAAGGTCGTGTTTTCTCTTTTTTCCATGCCGTAGGTCTGCTGGTTCATACCAAGCCATTCTCCCACATAGGTGATGGGGATCAGCTGCCCGCCGTGGGTATGGCCGGAAAGGACAAGATCCACCTCTGCAGCCGCCTGCCTGTCATAGTCATGGGGCTGGTGGTCCATAACGATTTGAAATTTTCCGGGATCAAGATCTTTTACCAGTTCCTCCATGGTTGCCCTTGGGCTGCCCGAAACAATCTCAGAAGACAGATCCTGTCTTCCAATCAGATAAAAGCTGTCATGAATCAGAACACTCTCATCCTGCAGGACTGTGATCCGGTTTCGTTCAAGCTCCCGGATCAGCTCATCGGCATTGTAACCTCTCCTTCCATTTACATCATAGCCCTTGTCATGGTTGCCGAAGGTAAAATATACCCCATATTTTGTCTTTAGTTTTCCAAGCGCTGCGCAGGCAGCAGTCATGTCTTCCTCTGAGGTGTCATCATCAATATAGTCGCCAGTAATCAGAACCACGTCCGGATTCAAAGCCTGCATTTCACTGACATATTTTGAAAACTCCTGTCCGCTGAAGGTAGTGCCGACATGGGAGTCAGCGAATTGTATGATCCGGAGCTGATCAGCGGATTTCCCATTCTTCACTGTGTAGTGTGTCTGCCATACATGATTTGCAAGGTAATAACCAACTGAAAGATAGGCGGCAGTAAAGAGCAGGGCAAAAACCCCTGCATAATAATGCTCTGGCTTCTGCCAGTGGTTTTTCTGTATGATCAGACTGACTAGATCGGACAGAAACCAGAACACACATAGGTGGAGCAGGCATACAACTGCGTCAACAATTCCAAGGGCAAGCCATATTGTGAACAGTATCAGAAGAACAGGAAATATGCTGAGGGTAATTCTAAGCTTTTTTCTTCCCTTTGACAGCTTCCCGGTTAGGCGGAATTTATAAAATCTGCTGGCAAGATAAAAGAATCCTATAGCAGCTAATAAAATCACGACAATAAAAATAATGATCCAAATCATTCTATTCTCCTTGAATTGTCCTTAAGGTATCAAAGAATCCAGGATAGGAAATATCTACGCACTGGCTGTTCCTGATACAGGTTTCTCCATCGGCAGCCAGACCCGCCACGGCAAAGGACATGGCGATTCGGTGATCCAGGAAGCTGTCAATCCGGGCGCCCTTAAGAGGCGTATTTTCCACGGATAAAGCCCCCTTTCCATGGATGATCATGCCATCCTCTGTGGGCAAAATATCAGCTCCCATAGCACGGAGGCCGGCAGTGACGGTATCAATGCGGTTCGTTTCCTTTACCTTAAGCTCTGCTGCATCCCGGATGACTGTCGTGCCCTCTGCACAGGCCGCCATGACAGCAATCATGGGAATCTCATCAATGAGGGCAGGAATCATAGAGCCGTCAATGGTCGTTCCTTTAAGACTGCCAGAGCGGACCAGGATATCTGCCCGGGGTTCGCCGCCAGTGATGGATTTGTTCAGGAGGGTAAGATCAGCCCCCATTGCTTCACATACCTTCAGGAAACCGTCACGGGTAATGTTCATGCCTACATTTTTAATAAGAAGTTCAGAATCTGGAACTAATATTCCTGCTGCAATAAAATATGCGGCTGAAGAGATATCCCCCGGCACGCAGATCTGCTGTCCAAAGAGTTCCTCACAGGGAGAAATCTTTGCAGTGGCACTGCCGTCTGGATGGAAAATTGTAGTAACAGGAGCCCCGAAGCTTAAAAGCATTAATTCCGTGTGATTTCTCGAAAGTGCCGGCTCTGACACAGAAGTGTCCCCGTCTGCGTAAAGGCCTGCAAAAAGAATTGCAGATTTCACCTGTGCGGAGGCAACAGGCGAGGAATAGGAGATGCCATGCAGAACTCCCGGCTCTATGCGGAGGGGGGCACAGTTATTTTGGTTCACACTTGTAATTTTTGCACCCATTTCCCGGAGAGGTGTGATGATACGTCCCATGGGGCGGGAGTTTAAGGACGCGTCACCGGACAGGACAGAGTTGAAATTCTGTCCGGACAGGATTCCGGACATCAGTCTCGTGGTAGTGCCGCTGTTTCCTGTCTCTAAGATACTGCCAGGGGCAGACAGGCCGTGCAGGCCTTTCCCGTGAACTAGCAGTGTGTCTGATTTTTTTTCTATGGGAATTCCCATTTTGCGGAAACAGCCAATGGTAGAAAGGCAGTCCCCGCCTTCTAAAAAGTTCGTGATCTCAGTTGTTCCAAGTGCGACAGAGCCCAGCATGACCGAACGGTGGGAGATGGATTTATCCCCAGGGACAGATACCTCGCCCCGAAGCCCGGCAGCTCTCCTGATGATTCTCATATTAGCGTTCATATACAATATACCTAAATTTCTGCAGTAATTCCGAGGCCTTTTTCGAGGAAGCCTCATCATAAAATTCAATTCGCAGAACCCCTTCTTCAAATTCTCTGTTATGTACAATACCGATATTCTTAAGATTGATGCCATTGGATGCAAGAATCGTGGCAATGGCAGCGATACCGCCTGCCTCATCAATGATATCGCAATATACAGCATAAGCCTTTTTGATTGGACCGGCTGAAGAGCCTGGAATAGCATTCCGGTAGCTTCTTGAGGACTCAAACCAGTGATAGAGCGCCTGTTCATCTGAACACTCTATATACCCCTTTATTTCCTTCAGAGTATCAATATAGGAGCCGAGTATCTGCGAAATATTTTCCTTATTTTTCAGACAGATATGCTGCCACATAGTCGGCGATGAAGAGGCAATCCGTGTAAGATCCTTAAATCCCCCGGCAGCAAGATTTTTCATAAGCTCCTCCTTCGTATCCGTATCCCTCACAAAATTAACCAGGGACGAAGCAATAATATGCGGCAGATGACTGATCGCTCCCGTCACATAATCATGTTCTTTGTAGTCAAGCACCACAGGAATTGCCCTGAGATGCTCCACGAAGGCCTGATACCTGGCAAGCTTTTCCTTCGGCACAGCAGTTGAAGGAGTCAGAACAAAGTAAGCATTCTCAATCAGCATGGCCTTCGAATTTCCATAGCCGCTTTTCTCCGACCCGGCCATAGGATGCCCGCCGATAAAATAACGGTCAATGCCAAGCCGCTCCACCTCCGTATGGATACTCGTCTTGACACTTCCTACATCCGTCAGAATACATTCCTCATGCAGATATTCCGCAATCTGCTTCAGATAAGCGGTATTACAGGCAACCGGCGCACACAGGAAAATATAATCCAGACGATGGAAATTATCATCAATGGCTGTCACCGCCACATCAATCACTGATTCCTGAGTAGCAAGCGCAAGAGCTTCCTTATTTTTATCAAAAGCAATAATCTCATAATCCGGATCATACTGGCGGACCGCCCGGGCAATCGAACCGCCGATCAGGCCAAGGCCAATAAAACCGATACGCTTTCTCATCTAACTACCTCCTTAAGTTGGGGACGGGGCAATATTAAAAATGCCCCGTCCCAGATTAAAAATACCCTGTCCCCATTTTAGCCTTATGGGTTTATTTTGTCAATGTGGTCTTCCCTATTGAGAAGGATATATTTGATTTTCCTTGATTGGAATGTTAAAATACTTTTAGAGGTAAAGTTTTAGAATGTGCAGAGGAGTGAGAATAAATGACAATAGCAGAAAGAATTTCCAGATTACCGGCAGCAGTCAATATTGCTGAACCATTTCTGGCACAATTAACCCAGGCAAAATCAGGTGTGGGCCGATCTGCTGCGGCAGGGAATTCAGATCAATCAACAACAGAGTCCTCTTCTTTGACAAAATCTCTGTATGCTGCGGATCGTTCCGGTTATACAAAGGCAGATGCGGTTAATAAGCAGTGGAAAAAGATGAATACTGTGAATCTTCTTGATGTTTTAAACGGCACGGCGGACACTTCGAACAGGACTTTAAGTGCAGCAGATGTGGAAAAGAGGCTCCAGAAAGGCGGTCTGTTAGATGAAGTGAGTGACATAGATCTCAGTATGCTTCAATTTGAGCTTTCGGGACTCGGGTTCCAGGCGGGAACGGCATACCAGTCCATTGATTCTGGAGAATTTTCTAAAAATATAGAGTACCTTGCTTCACGTTATGCAGCAATGGAGGATAAGATTAAAACAATTTATACAGGGGCAAAGCAAAAAGAACGGCTGGATCAATTAGATGCGATGTATGAGGAAACGTTAGAAAGGACAGCAAAGAGTTATGCAGCAATCATAGGAGGAATTCTGGAAGACTATGGGGTTTCCGGTGAAAAGGAGAAGATTTACCAATCTTATAAGAGCGGTGCAAAGCAAAAATTGTCGGAGTACAGAGAATTTTTAGAACAGAACAGAGGGTTTGCAGGATTGGAAGGTACGGAGGATACATGGCTTCTGAAGGATGACGAATATATTGCGGCTATGCTGCGCAGTCAGAAATCTATTCCAGAAGCAAAGGCACAAAACAGTGGGGAGTATTCCTTGCAGGAGCTGGATATACTGGGGCAGTATGCGTCTGGCCTTTCTGCAATGGCAGCAAAGGTAAATCCTTATGAAATGAATGAGGAGCGAATAGGTCTAGAGCTTGCCATGCTTGCTATGAAAACAGATACTTTAAGTAAAGAAAAAGATATGAGTTCTGTATTAAAGGCAACGTTGCAAAAGACCCTGAACGGATATCTGAATATTTTTTTGGAGCAGTTTAGCCGTAAGCTGGAAACGAACCGGAGAAATGCCCGGACGGAGGCTGATATCCAGGGTAATGCTGTGACTGACAGGGATGGTGTGTGGAGTGTTTATAACAAAACAATAGAACAGTACCGCGTTTCCGGTAATGTAATGGAAGCACTGATAAAAGGGGCTGAATTTGGAAGGTCACAGTACTCACAAAAGATGAATTCGGAGTATTTAAAAGAGGTTTACAGATATAAAAACAGTGGATTTTACTGGAGTGATTTTTTCGGGAATTCATCAGAGAGAACCAAGGCTTTTTATGGTAAAAAGGAGAGTGCATATGAGCAGTATATGATGGGATGGCTGGACTTCAGAAATAGTATGGAAGCCGGGAATTCTGTGAGGCTGAACCTGCTTCTGCAGCCAACAGATTCCTATCCTATAAACCAAAGTGGGAATTGGGTAAGTATAAATATATGAGTGAATAAGCAGTTCTGCGCTTAGAAGGAATGATAGAATGGGCAAATATAAAATGCTGATCGTGGAAGATGATACGGATCTGAGAGAAGGCTTAGCATTCTCTTTTTCCAGTGACGGATATGATGTAACAGAGGCGGGAACGAAAAAGAATGGCTTAAGAGAGATCGCAGGAAATAGCTATGATATTGTTCTTCTGGATTGCAATCTGCCAGATGGAACAGGCTTTGAATTTTGCAAAGAGGTACGCGACTGCAGTACTATCCCAATTATTATGTTGACTGCCCGCGATACAGAGATGGATGAGATTAAGGCCTTGGAATTAGGGGTAAATGATTATTTACTCAAACTTCCCACGTCAAAAATGGGATTCGCACCTTGAAAAATCAATATTT
>CAPEBR010000048.1 GCA_948602995.1 uncultured Dorea sp. | reverse complement strand
CAACAAAGAAAAGCGTGGAAGAAGTCAAGGCTATCATTGAAAAGAGAATGCCTGTGTTGGCATAACTGCAGTAACTTAATAATACAAACAGTAAAGCAGTGAATTTGTTCTCATGAGTAAACAATTCGCTGCTTTTTCTGTTTTCAGGGAGAATGTGCATCTTGCAAAAGACGATTTGCTCGGTTTCTACCCGTGGAAGGGCAGGCTTGATCCGTTAAATATTGTTTTGATAGGTATCTCCAATGAACTTCCAGAACATGATGAGAAGTATGAGTTACACTGTCTGCTGAGTACGTTGCTTTCGGCGGAATTGACCGTTGATGAAAAATTAGGAATCATAAGAACGGGGTATAGTATTCCGGTAGATGATAAATTGAGAAAGGATATGAACGCTATGTGTAATCTTTCACAGGGAATCAGGGACGCAGAAAATGTAAAAATAATTATGAATATGTACAGAAAAGGCTATACGTTAGAGCAGATAACAGAATGTGTGGAAAAGACTATTGAAGAAGTAGAAACTGTTATCAAAAAGCGGGAGTCTGTATTGGCATAACTACAGTAATTTAATAAACAAGCGGTAAAGCAGTGAATTTGTTTTTATTTTGAATTAAAACAATTCGCTGCTTTTTTACATATCAGGCAAACTTGTAGTAATTGCAAAAACATTATCTGTATTCTGGATGGTGCGTCCCAATTAGACCAGAGCATTTTTCAGCAGATATTCTGTTAACTTAAAAGCACCAGCTTCATCCCCTATGGTAATAGCTGGGATTGGAACGAGAGATAATTTTGCATGAATTGTAACAGCATGGATAGTATGCAGAGAAAAGACTAAAGAAAAAAGCATTATGCATATTGGATGCACCATATATTGTGTAAAAAATATTGACACACACAATATATGGGCATATAATAGTATAGAAGTTATTATTTTTTCTGTTTACATGCAGAAAATCAAATTTTGTTCCGGCGTGGGTTGGAAGTAAAACTTTCAGGCAGAAGCCTGCCAAAAAACAGGGATACAAAGCGGCACTGATTATTAGGATGATAGTCAGTGTCTTTTTTTGTGTTCTGGAACACAAAAAGATCAGCAGAAAGGAGATGGTAACGTGGATACGTCAAGTTACAAACGAACAGAGGAAGGGAAGGAGGATATGGAAAATACGGTATTTGGCCGGGGACACGACAGTATGGAGCTGATGGCAAGGTTCGGCTGTGCAGGTTATATGCAGGAATTTTATGAATTTCTTCAGGGGAAATTTCACCCGGAGAATATTATGGAGAAAGACGCTCCAAATCTGTCCAGAGACCAGGCGTGGCATGTGATCTACTGCATGCAGGAGTATTTCGGTATTTTTGATGACCGTTTTGAACGCTGCAGGGAGTGTGACACGATCTTTGACAGCTATGAAGAGGGTACAGTCATTAACGAGGATACGGAGCCTGTGGAAAGGGAGGGGGTATTTGAAGAACCGTATATCCACCGGTTTACGGAAGAGGAATATGGACATTACTGTGAAGACTGTCGCCCCGACTGATTCCTGTGGATGTGTGAATCAGCAGGAAGATGGAGCGTAGGAAGAAGGAGGAATATTTTCATGTCAGCACTATTTGAAACATGGACGTTAAAACAGGAGCTTCCGGATCCGTTTGCAAGGATTGTCAGGGAGAGTGGAGGAAAAAGAACCAGTGTAAAAGAAAAGGATTGTTCCACATATAATACGGGAAAAGCAAAATCGGCGACCCTGCATCCACCCACCCTGTGGGCGATCTTAGGACTGATGGAACTGATGGGGGGATATGGATCTGGCGCTGCCGGGTTTCAGGCAGGGAACGAAGAAGTCAATTTTTTTTGTGTAGAGTATCAGAAACCGGATGGGAAATACGCCCTTGTCTATAACAGCAGGAATGGAAAAGTCAAAGGATTAAGAATGCAAAACGGTAAGATGGAACCACTGCCTCCCGTATCAGAAAGGGGAAGCAGCGGAGAAGAGTACATGATGCTTTTTGCATTTTTGAGTGTAGATAGCATCGACGGCATGTATAACCGGGAATTCGCTTCTCATTTTTATGATATCCGGTCTCACCTGGAGGGAGAGGATGTATTAACCGATGAAGAGCTTCTAAGCTGTGCATTTGTCTGCTGCGATAACCTGTACCGCAGGATTGAATCGGGAAGCATGATGGGAGAAGGTGCGATTCCCCTGGAAGAAAGCCAGCTTGCAGGTCCGGGTTTTATTACCCCTTATCTTTTGAATACGGGGGTATACAGCCCGAATGAGACCGAGTGCGGGGAATTTGAAATCTTAGCTGTAAGGCCGCTACTTAAAGAAACGACACTTGGAGCGCTGAAGGGGAAATTCAACCAGGGAAGGGCGTATCCGGAGGAATACAGGCGCATGATTCCGGAACTGCCGGATTACTACCGGGTGAATACAGATACACAGGAGATCCTGACGATGATCACCAATACACCGGCAAGGTTTTTCATGCTGGCAGGTGAGTCCGGAGCCGGAAAGACTACGGATTCCAAGATTATTGCACAGGCGCTTGGTTATCCCCATTTTGTTTTTACCTGCGGGCCGAATACAGAGGAGACGAGCCTGATGGTATCCATCCTGCCGAATATTGACAGCTGTAAGCTGCCAGAAGAACACTGGCCTACGATGGAAGATTTTTTAATGGATCCCGCTTCGGCAGTTGCAGAGCTTACCGGCATGTACCCGGGAAATTTGGAGAGAGAAACTGCTTTCCGGAGAATTTTAGGGGAGATTTACCAGAGAGGCTATGAGAAGGCCAAGGGGGAAAAGGATTTTATTAAGAAGGAGTCCACCATCATCCAGGCATGCCGGATGCCGTCCGTCATAGAGATTCAGGAGGTGTCCATGATTGAAAAGCCGGGGACACTGACCCGTCTGAACGCGCTGTTTGACGACTGCGCGAAGACGGATCTGCTGAACGGGGAAATCATAGAACGCCATCCCGATACGGTTGTTATTTTAACGACCAACCTTGATTATATCGGATGCCAGATGTTCAATGAATCGGTGTTATCCCGGATGAACTTAATCCAGCACCGCAGGGGCATGAGTGCAAAGGATATGGCGAAACGGGTGGTAGAACGAACAGGCTGCAAGGAATTTGAGATTGTGCATGGGATGGCTCAGGTGGTAGGAAATATCCATAAATATTTAATGAAGAAGCAGGTACAGGGCGGCGTATGCGGGTACCGGGAACTGGAAAACTGGGTATGGAGCTATCTGGCAAGCGGGGATATCGTTCATTCGTCTTATCATACGGTGGTAAGCAAGGCATCCCCTTACCCGGAGGACCGGGAAGAGATCTTGAACACTTATATTCTGCCCTATTATGAAACGGCGGCGTAAAGGAGGACTATGGAACGAAACGGAACATTTCGGGAACTGGTGCAGGAGGAAAAACGGAAGCTTACGAATGAGGGAATCTTTGAGTCTGCATTTTATAAGGGAATGCTGCTATCTGTGGCAGGAGAACTGACCGGAGGCACTTTGAAGAAAGTGGAGCTGGTGAAATTCCCGGAAAGCGGATGGGCGGGGAAATGCAATACCAAGAGAGTGCTGTTAAATATAGAAAACCGTGTCACGGCAAGCTTTCCTTCCGTACCGCTGAAAAGTGACAGTATCACAGGTTTTCTCGGCCATGAATGCGGGCATTGGAATTTTTCGGATTTCAGGCTGAGAAAAGAGTATCTGGAAGGGTTAAAAAAAGGGGAATGGTACCTTCATCCCCCGAATCCTGCAACGGAATCGGAAGCAGAGCATTTAGAGGAGATCAATGGATACTTGGAGCAAAAGCATGAGGCGGCAGCTTCCCTTTTAGCGGAAACGGCATCTTATATTCAAAATATGCTGGAGGATGTGTATGTAGAGCAGAAGATGTGCGAGAGGTATCCCGGCAGTATCAGGAGAGGGATCAGGCAGAACAGGATCCGGAATGCAGAACGGATCCCGAGCTTAAAGGTACAGCTGGAAAGTGGGTATAAACCTGCGGCTATTCTGTTAAACCTTATGGCACAGTATTCCCTGACAGGTACGGTCAATAACTGGGAGGACATAGCAGACAGGCTTTTGGAGATTTTAGAGCTTGTAAAACCAGTGATCGATACGGCGGTTTCCTCTGAGGATGGCAAAATACGTATGGATGCCACAAACCGAATTCTGCTGATCATCTGGAAAGTGCTTTTGGAAGAAATTCAGGAGATGGAAAAACAGCAGAATTGTCAAAACGCAGGATCGCAGGAACAAAAGGAGGCGGCACAGGACTCATCAGGAGAACCGCAGGATTGGCCGGAAGAACCACAGAATCAGCCGGAGGGCGCCGATCCCCAGAGAGAGCGGGAAAACCAGCCAGAGGATGAGGAAAAGCCGGAACATCGGCAAAGACGGCAAAGGGAATCACAGAGCCGGCAAGAGAAAAATGGCCAGCCGGAAGAGTCACAGAATCAGAAGGAGGAGCCAAAAAACAAACAGGAGGAAACAGGCCGGCCGGGAGCTTCTAAGGAGAAAGAAAGGCAAAACAGGCAGGCGGGAACGCAGGAGCAGCAGGAAAGACAGGAAGAATCACAATCAGACAGTAAAGAAGATGTGAGGCAGATGATCGAACAGCTTCGGGGACAGTTGCCAGAGTTCCTGCTTGAAAAGGATGGCGAGGATGTAGAAGGGAATCTTCAGAGAATGGGCGAAGTCTCCCGAGTAAACACACTGCTTCCAAACGAGCAGGTTGTGGAAACAAGGGACCGGCTCACAGAGTATATACAGGAAGCAGCAGAAGAGCTGGCTAAGCGGGAGCTGGAAGACAGATTCTGCCTGGAATTATCCCGTGAACTCCTAGCAACGGAATTTGACGGTGACCACAGAAAGGTAAAGAAAATCCTGAAACGGGAAACGAAGTTCTCCAGGAGTACGCGGCTTCGATGCACAGCCTGTGAGGATCAGGTCCGGGATATTATGCGCCGGATGAAGCCGAGGCTTTTGCCGGTATTAAACTGCCAGGGGACGGCTATGGAGCGGAACCTGTTCTTTGGTTCACAGATGAATTATCAGGCGCTTTACGATCCGGGGAAGCGGATTTTCTGCAACCTGGAAGTACGAAAGAAGGTCAATACCGCGGTGGCGCTGTTAGTTGACATGTCGGGTTCCATGATGGATCAACGGATTAGGCAGGCGAGACTGTGTGCCTTGTGCCTGTATGAGTTCTGCAGGAGCGCAGGGATTCCGATACTGATTTACGGGCATCACACGGACAACAAACAATACAAGAGGGTGCAGAATGAAACCGTATATCTCCATTCGCTTGCAGAATTCGATGCCGATTGCAATGACAAATACCGTATCGCCGGTATCGAAGCGGACGGTTGCAACCGCGATGGGGCTGCCATTACATTTGTAGGAGAGAAGCTTGCGAAGCGTCCGGAAAAAATAAAGCTGTTGTTCCTGATCAGTGACGGATTTCCAAATGCAAGCTGCTACAGAGGGAAAGAAGCGGAGGCAGATCTGCTGCAGATTAAGGAGAAGCTGGAAAAGAAAAGGATTACCATGCTGATGGCGGCAATCGGGGAGGATAAGGAAGCGATCCAGAGGATTTATAAGGAAGGATTCCTTGATATTTCTGATTTGGAACAGCTGCCATATATCCTGCCAAAACAGATTTTAAAATATATCCGAAGATAATGGAAACAGACAGACTAAGAAGGACAGCCCGGACCGGCTGTTTTTTTCGTCTTTATATCAGAAGGAGATTGTAGCGGCAGGCTTTGCAAGTGAGAAAGGAGAAGCCTATGGGGGAAAGATTAAAGAATGAAATACTGGAGATGACGTTTGACCTGGACCGTTTTTTTCAGCCCGGCTATGTGATCGAGCTGTGTGAAAATACCTATTACCGGGGATGCAGGGACAAACGGGCGCTTGCCGGTGCATTGCCGCAGGCAGAAAGATTTCCGGGGATAGAGGCTGCTGAAAAGTTTATCTACAGGCACTTGCGGTGTGCGGATTGGAACGTATGTATCTGCCAGGTGTGCTGGGTACTGTTTTCCGTGGAGAGTGAACTGAAAGAGCCGGATCTTTATTGGGACGGCAGAGGATTTAGCCCGGATTTGGAGAAAGCCCTCGCTTTTTCCAGTTACCGGAAGATTCTGTCCTGCCAGAAGAGGGAACATCTTCAGGAAATCAGTATAGTTGATCTGCGGATTTTTCCAAGAAAGCGGATCATGCTGGCTGCATAACAAAGGGAAGGAGGAGCATGAATGGAGAGAAAGGAACAAAGAGATCAGAAAAACATAAGGGGCCGCTATGCGGTCCCTTTGGAAAGGAGCAAAGTGTATGCTGGGTAAATTTTATGAAAATGTAGTGGATGTTGAGCTGTACTGCCAGATGGTGGACCTTATCTATCGTCTGTCGGAACACACAAATAAGGAACAATTATACAGATGGATGGAAAATTCTGCATTATTTTTTCGCAAGCCAGATCAGGAAATGGAAGATGTGTATGGCCTGCGTTACCCCGGAGAGGTGCTGGAGCGTCTGGATGAAAAAGAGACGGTAACAGAAAGACAGCTCCGGGCATTGGGCCTTGCGCTGGCAGAGACGAAGAAAGTACAAAATGACGGAATGTTCATTGGAAAACAGCAGCCGTCCTTTTGGAAACAGATGAAGCGTACCTTAAAGAAAAATGATCTGTTCTGGCTTGGGATCCAGTATTTAGCGGAGGATGGTTCAAGGGAGCTGTATGAGAAGCTGCTGGATTTCCCGGTACAGTCCGTAGAAGAGCAGATTTTTATTCTGTCGCTGCTTCCGGATGACCATGTGGTATGGGAGAAGGTAAAAGGAACGCTGAACCTTCTTCTTGGGAAAGAGCGGAAATGTTCCGTCTACACCCACTCGGAGCTCTATGCGTGGCTGGTCACGCGCTATCATGAGAGGGTGAAAGGATACCAGAAAAAGGATATCATGGCATTGAAATACCTGTTACGCCTCCCGTTTTCCTATGCAAAAGAAGGAAGCGCGGCAAGGAGGGAGCTTCTGAAGGCCGGATATACCATTCAGGAGATCATGTATCTCAGTATGTCCCTTTTATACCAGGCCCGTGCAGTGAATATGTTAAAGAAGGACGGGCTGACGGCAGAACGGATGGCAGTGGAGACGTGTATGCTGTTCCTTGAAGGGAACGGGGAACACCTGGATGTGGCAGGAGATTTCTGCAGGCGGCTCTTAGATGATTACCGGTACTTCCATGTGCGGCTTGAGGATACCACCAGTATCTTTGACAGGCTCTATCAGCTTTTAAAGGTGGAAAATGTGCAGACCTATCAGCTGCTCCTTTCCTGTGACAGGAATGAAGAAAGACATAGCAGGTGGTTTCGGATCGACTTAACAGACACTAAATGGCAGGAACTGTATTTCCGGATCGATGAAAACAGCTTCAGGAGATGGGTATTTGAAACTTTAAGCATGGAACGGTATGGGAAAGAAAAAATGGAGCAGTACCTTTCTGTATATCAGGAACTGACCGGAGAAAGCTTTTTGAAGCATTTCTGGAAGCTAGAGAATTATCATCTGAATGATATTTTCTCTACACTGGCGGAGCTAGAGATGATATGCCCGCTCAGCCTGCTGAGGGAATATCTGTCAGAACGCCGTTCTAACAAAGAGCAGGCGGATCAGAAGTGGAAGAATATGGCGGATTACCTGAAAATTTATATGAAAGGGCTGCAGACGCCGAAAGCGGTGGAGATGCTGTTTTTGACTGCGGAGGAAATCGGGATTTCCGGTCAGGGATTATTTGCGGTAGAAGATTTGCTGCTGGAGGGTATCGGGATAGGGTACAGGTGTGGAAGCCGTTATTACCATTCCAGTGTTTCCTTTAATTTCTCAGGAATGGACCTGATCCGCCCGTTTCTTAGCCTGGAAGAGCACCGAAAGCTTTTTTATATTATGGAGCGCCATATTTTTGTGAATTATACGGATAAATACCTTTCTTTTCTGATCGGGGTGCTTTCCAAAGAGGACCATCTGCTTTGGTTCCCCAGGGAAGAAGCAAGGGAGGTCTTCCTGGCGCTTACAGAGACAGCAGGCCAGCAGAAGCAGTTGGAAAATCTGCGAAAAATTTATCTGACGGAGGAAGAACTTAAAGAGTTTCATTTAAAAAAGCAGGAAAGAGAGCATCGGCACCTTTTGCTGGAGCAGAAACGTAAAACAGATGCCATACGAAAAGATTTCACCCGGCAGGTGGCAGGGATTCGAAATACAGACGGGCATTTTTCCGGGCTATATGATTATGCGCAGGAATATTGTTATGATAGTGACAAGAAAAAAGAGAAACGCTATATAACGGGCAGATATCTGTGCAGTTTGTTCCGGAAGGAAAATCTAAATATGGTTCTGGAGCGGGAAGAAGCAGGAAGCCTGTGCGAGCTGCTTAAGTTCCTGTTTATGGAAGAAGAGCTTACTTTTGCAGAAGTGAAATGGATACTGGGGCTTGTGGAAGTGAAAGAAAAACGGAAGGAGGCGGCATAGGATGCGGTTTAGTGAGACGATTTTGAAACATATCATGCTAAGAACGGAGATGGAGAAGGCCTGTGTGCCGGATTCATTGCTGAAAGCTTGTAAGGAAGAGGAACTGTTGGGCTTAAGCAGGAAAATCAATCAGATGGAGGCTGGAGAGCAGATAGGGAAGCTAGATGAAGAGGCAGTAGAATATCTGGTGCGGGATCAGGGATTCCTGTCCTGCCTGGTACGGCTGTCACAGGAGGAATGTTATGATCCAATGAGAGTCAGCCGCTTTTTAACCTGGGCGGAAGATGCGGTTTTATCTGAAGACTTCGGTTATGAAGAACTCCTTTCCGTATTGGCAGACAATCTGATTGAGCCAGACAGAATCTATACTTATTTAAAGTACTTTCGCTCGGCATCTCTGACGGAAGATGAAAAAGGATATCTGATGAGGGGGCTGTATACCTTGGATGGCTGCGGCGCATTTTCCATCGGTGACCTGACAGAGCGGGAATGCAGGCTCCTGACAGAACCGATGATATCCGGCGATTTTTTAAATAAGATGACGAAGGAGCGCAGCTTTTGGGAACGGCTGCTTGATCCGGGGTATCATGAATTGATCAGGGATTTGTCTGACAGCCTGAAGTGGCGTGCATGCCTGGTGCAGAAGCAGGAAAAAGGGCTGTGGGAACATAAGGAAGCCATCAGCAAGGGACTTGGCGAAGTTTTAGGGCAGATTCCCCACGAAGAAACGGGGAGGTTTTTGAAGCAGTGGCTTGACAATGAGGCGCTAGTGTATGACCTGAACAGGTTAAAGCATCTGCTTTTGAAATTGCCGGTGGATAAGAAACTCTCATTTATGAAAAACCGGGTTTCCTACTTAAGCTTTCTTTATGGGGATGTTCTGGAAGGTGTGAATGTGGAGCTGTTGACAGAAGATCAGAATAATCTTCTGGTTTATGCGATTACACATAAGAAAAAGCATTTCCTTTCTGTAGTAAAGGAAAATTTCCGGGATTTTACTTGTTTCGGATGGCGGAATCTTCTGCTGGACCGGGATACCTATGAACGGTTTCTGAATATCAATACGCTGAATCCTAAGAATCTAAAAGAATGTGCAAGGCTTCATGCCTTTTTAGATGAAGAAAAGCAGGTTTTAACCTGGAAACAGTATTCCTTTGAGGAAATCCGATTATTTGCTACAAATGACATTTTATATGCAAAATTGTACCATCGGCTGGCAGATTTAAAGATGGATGACCGTTTGCGGGCAATCAGGGAAATTATTGGAAGGAAATGCCTATTGGAAGGCATGAGCGAAGAACAGCTTGATAAACTAGGGATGATGTTAATAGAGAAACCGGTTTCCCGGTGGATGGAAACGGAGCTTAAGCATGTGGAATCCCTGTCCTATCAGCAGGCGGTGAACCTTCTGTGCGTATGGGATGAGGCAGAGCGTTTTATTCCGGAAATCCGTACGGGCTATCATGCAGACTTTCTTGTATATAATCTGGAAAAATTACAGGATATCCCAGATTTTAAGACGGCAAAAGAGCAGATGCCGGAGATCGACGGAAGATGGAAGCAGCTGAACGGAGTCCTGAAGATTGGGGAAGACTTTTTGCTTAAAAACCGGGAAGGGTTCATGCGTTTCCTGTGCGAAGGCGGCGCGGAGATTTTCCATGCGTTTTTATCCGGAGCGTTGGAATCGGAACGGGAAAAGGCTAAACGTCTTTGTGCCGCGGAGATTGCCGGGCGGTTCTGGGAAGTAAAATATTATAAAAATGACCTGGAACGGGAAATTGCGTTACGCCTTCCGGCAGAAACACAGCAGGCCTGGATGAAGAATATGGAAATGAAAAGGAAGCCGATGAGTCTGTGGGAAGAAGACCGGCTGCTTCCGATCATGCAGATCGGGGAGGTGCTTGGACATACCTGCCTTTCTTACCGGGATGGGAAATATAAAAGCTGCCTGTTATCTTGCTTTGATGCGAATAAGAAGGTGGTATATCTTTCCATGGAAGGGACACTGGTGTTCCGGGTGATCATCCGCCTCACGAAAGGGACATTTTACAGGATAAACGGGAAACGGCAGGGACTGCAGTTTGCGGATCTCACCCAGGAGGATACTGGGGAGGAAGCAGTAAATGACAGAAAAGAGTATCTGACCTTATTTTTGGAACGTCCGTATTTTAAAGGAATTTCAGAGGAGAAAGAAAAGGAAGCGGTCTGGTTTGCGGTGGAGATGCTGAAAAAGAAAGCAAAACAGTTACAGGCGGAGCTGGTTTTAAGCGATGCCTATAAAAAGTTTGCGCTGGAAGAAAAGCAGTTTATCCGTGCGAAATATTATATGTATATTTCGGAATCCAAGAATGGGGAGCAGTATCTGGACAGCCTGGGCGGAATGGCAGGCGCAAGGCAGGAAGGAAGTTATGAGGAAGGATATTTTCTGTTTCAGGAATCCTTTGTAAATCCGAGGACAGAAAAATAGCAGGAGGTCGCAAATGAGTAATGATTTAATTTTATGCCAGAGGGAAATCCGCCGTTTGCGGTGTGTGGTAAGGACATATGAAGCACAGATGCGGGAGCTTAAGAGCTATCTGGAGCAGGCGGCAGGAAATCCAGAGCTTGGAGATGAGGCAAGACAGACTGCCAGGGAGATTTCCGAAGCCTGGCAGCGGATACTGAAAGATTAGGAAGGAGGAACTTATGCCGAAATTTATGGGGATTGATTTGCTGGACAGCTTAGAAAAGATCATGAAAAGGAATACGCAGAGCTATCAGGGAGATTTCGCCTATGACCGGAAAGATTTAGAAGAAGCGGCGGCTGAGGCGAATGTGCTGCCTCTTAGAGAGCGGACGTATCTCTGGATGTCCCGACGCTGCGGAACCTGGTGCCTGAAAGAAGGTCGGGTATTTTTAAAGCCGACTGCAGCGCATCATATCTGGACTTACTATGGTGACGGGAGAAGTGAGAGGATTTTAGCTTATGCCGTAGAAGTGACAGGCCTGGAAGACGGGAAAGTGATCGGGAATCTGTACCCACTTGATTACCGGGAGCATATGGAACTGGTAAAAAGAATGTCAGTACCGGCAGACCAGGTCAGAGTTGTTCATGAGAAAGGAGCGTATTTCCAGGACGGAGACAAACATATTCATAAGGGAGAGCATAAATTATTCGGTAAGTTTTTATACTCCGAATATGTGCCAAATGACAGCGGGGCGCTGGAAACTGTCTTGCGGCAGGAAGAATGGAAAAGAATGAAAATGCGGTGTGGGAAGGTTGAGAACCATATTCGGAATATCCGTAAAAGTGCCGCATAGATAACAGAATGGATTTTATAGGATACAGCAGTCTAAAGAGGCTGTTGTATCCATGATTGTGAAAAATCAATCAGAATAAAGATAGTATAAAATGGTGAATATTCTTGGAAAATAGCTTGTCCAAGTTGTTCCGTTGAAATATAATAGTAAAATGAATAGAAATATATATGGAGAACTGTGACGAAAGAGAACAGGTATACGTTAGGAAATTGATTGAGAAAGATTATCCCATATACAGAGTTCTTGTACAAAAATGTGTTTGCAAAAAAGCTTATGCAAGTACTCTAGAAAGAAGTAAATGTTGCAAATAATTTTTCTGTGCCAATATTGGAAAAATACAGGGGAGATTTATGGATTCTGTCAGCTTGAAAATATGGATATACAGTGCATGAAATCGGAATTGACAAGATGGTTGCATGGGTAGAGGATACACTCAAGAAGTGATGAAGTTGCTGATAGATTATATCAGTAATCATTTTAGGGTGGACTACTTCATCTGGAAAGCAGACAAGGTGGATGTAGTCGGCAGGTACATAGCAGAAAAGTTAGGCGATGAGCTTGTTTTGGAGTAGCTTACAATGGAACAGAGGATCATTGACTATGATAGGGAATAGGATGTTTTGAAATAGGAAGATATTTCTTATGTGTGTACATACAGAATAGAAAATTACTATAAGGAGGAACTATGAAAATTTTATTATTTCACTTAAGTGATGCACATTTTAGGGAAGATACTAAATTTAGAGAAATAAATATTAAGGCAATGGTTAACGCTTTAAGACAGATTGATAAATTCGATGAATGTGTAATAGTGTTTTCGGGAGACATAGCACATTCTGGAGAAGCTAATCAGTATAAGACGGCAGGAGGGTTTATAGGTACATTAATAAATCAATTAAAGACAACCTATTTACCAGATAAAAAGATCTATACTCTTATTGCGCCTGGAAATCATGACAACCTTGCGGCTAATCCAGACAGAGGACTTGAAGAACTAAAAGGTTATTATTTACAAAAAGAAACGGAAAAGAGATTTTATGAAGAGTTATCTCAGCTTGATAATTTTTATAGTTTTGCAAAGAGAAATCAATGTTTTCAAAGAGGGAGAATCGTTGATGTTAGAAAGATGACTTTTGGAAAGTTTGTTATAAAAGTCAACCTTATCAATACCGCACCATTTTCCCTTTTGTGTAATGGGAACGAGGATAAGGGGTTACATTATCTTCCGCAAAAAGAAATTAATAAACTTGATTTTGAAATGCAAGAAAATTATACAATTTCCATTATTCATCACAGCCCTGAATGGTTTTCGGATGGTTCAAAACAGAAACTATATAATAAGTTATATGAAACTTCCGATTTAATTTTTGCAGGACATGAACACTTTTCTCTTAGTGAAACTAAGACAGTAAATGGAAAGTTTAATGTAGATATATCAAGTGGTTTGGCGCTTTATGGAACTAAGACAGAGCATGGTTTTAATACATTAATTCTTGACACAGAGAATCGTAGTCTAATTGGACATAAATTTGTATATAATGGTTTCATTTATAAGCCAGAGAAAAACTTAGAGAATGAGAATGTTATTTTCAGGGGAAAGCATAAATTTACTTGTACAGAAACATTTAGAAAATTCTTGGAAACAGATGTGGATGAAAGAGATGGTGAAAATTATTTAGATTATTTTGTGTTTCCTTCTTTAGAAGCTAAAACTATTAATGATGATTTAAAAAATTATGCTGTAACGACAGAAGAAAAGTTTCATGAGCTTATTAATTTAAAAGTAACAATATCTATTGAAGGTGGTTCTAGATCAGGGAAAACAATTTTGTCAAAATACCTCTGTAGAATGTTCTTGGATGAATATGTTCCGCTATATTTATATGATGAAAGCTTTGCTCCGAGAGAAAACAAAAAGGTAATTAAATATGCATTGACAGAGCAGTATGGAGAAGATGCCGATTTTGATGAATATATTCAACTTGAAAAGAAAAAGAAAGTTTTAATAGTGGATGGGTATGATATTATAAAGAAAGAACGATGGAAATCTTTTTGGGAGGAATACAGAGAACTATTTGGACATATTATTCTTTTTTGTGGTATTGACTGGAATCTTAATATTAAAGAGAAAGCATTGGAAGAACTGCAAGAAAATAAAGCCTTTTATCTAAAAATATGTCCCTTTTATTATGCAAAAAGAGAGTTGCTAATCAAAAAAATATGTTCAAATTGCCAGAATTATGATATTAAGGATGTGGATGAGAAAGCTAGAAAGATTAATGAGGATATTACAGATCAAATAAGGTATTTTCAATTAAACCCAGATTTTATCCATCAGTTTGTTGATTACTATTTGGCTTTTTCTTATACAAAGACACAGAAAGAAACGAATGTATTTAGTAAAGTGTTTGAAGCCAATATCACTTTCCGATTAGCAAAGAATGCTGGTGAAGAGAATGTCCAGGATATGCTGATTGCATTAGATTTTGTAGCACATTATATACATTTTAATAAAAAGTATCCTCTTGCAGAGGAAGACTTTGTAAAGGTAATTGAAGAATATGGAAAAGCATATGATAATGAATTAAATCCTATATTTGTTTATAATATGGCAATTAAATCTAATATTATCAGAGAAGTCAAGGGGAAAGGAGGGATTGAGTTTTGTGACGAAAATCTTCTAGCATATTTTACTGCGGCTCATTTAAACAGAAAGTTTAATGAGGGAGAGGGAGCAGAGGAATTAAAGTATATTTTAGATAATATTTGTTTTGTGCCGAATGGTGATATTATATTGTTTCTTTCTTATATTACAAGTAACGTGCAGATATTGAATCCTATAATGAATAGTTTAATTATGCATATGCAAGAATGGGAAGAACTTAATATTGATAACGACAATGTGGGATATTTGTCTAAAATCAAAAATACAGGAAAAATTGTACCTCCGGATGAAAAAGAAAAAAGTAAAATGAAAGAAGATAAAGATCATATGGAGAGAGAGATTGTGGAAAAACATCAGAAAGAGGCGGAGAGTCTCTATTCATATGATGAAAGTAAAGCTAATTCATTCGGAAACAAAATCTCAAAAAGTATTAATTATTTAGATTTGGTGGCAAAGATATTACCTAATTTTAGATCTATTTTGAAAGGGGATCAGAAAAAGGCAATAGTTGAAATTTTGTATACATATCCAAATAAACTCTTATATTATATGCTTAAAGATATTGATGAGAATTATAGTCAGATTGTAAATGATATTTTGGATAGAGCACCAAAGACGAAAAAAGGGAAGATGATTACAGAAGCTATGATTGCAAAAGAATTGCAGAACCAGTCGATGGCATTTATCCTTT
This sequence comes from uncultured Dorea sp., assembly GCA_948602995.1. Lineage (GTDB taxonomy): Bacteria > Bacillota > Clostridia > Lachnospirales > Lachnospiraceae > CAPEBR01. The sequence goes on along the minus strand of CAPEBR010000048.1, from coordinate 16,315 downwards.
CAATTTATAATCTAATAGCGGAGACTGCTAGCAACAATAAGACAATGACAGATCTTAATAGGAAAGATTATTTTGATTATGATATTAATACAAATTATAGACTACAAAATGTGATGATGGAAGAGTGTACGGGGAATTTCCACAGTATGGCATCAAAAGCAGAAAATCTGTATAATGAAGCCAAATTTGATATCACAAAGCAGATGACAATGCTTGTTGTAAGGAAGTATTTTTTATGTCATGATATTTCAATTACTGGTGAAGCGCAGCATACTTTAGACGTTTTCTTTGGATGTAATGTTAAGGAAAAGAAAGCAATTCAGCTAATGCAAGCAAAAAATCGTCTAGTAAAAAAATAGCAATCGCTATGTCGGAGTTGCACCGACAGGTCATTTAATCATAAAAGGAAATGACCAACTTTTATGACTGTCATACACATAAATGTGTTAATAGCGATTGCCAATATATTATATGGAGAAAGTAGAAAAATATGATATTATTTTGATGGCTTTCTTCGCATTTTTCATAATAGCCTATTAGTTCATGGTGATATTATTACTAATCTGGAATTTTTCTATAAGAAAAGTTTTGGATGTGCCTCAGATTCTGCGAACCTGTCTTTTTCCGGCGTTTATCATAATATCAATGAAGATCCTAGCAGTAATTAGTCGATACAAAAAGTACACAGATTTATTTGGAGTAAAAGATAGGGATAATAGACTTTGAAATTTCGCTAAAGGTTAAATTTGGAAAGCTTGATTATACCAAACCGGATGGTTTTATGCTATTTTTATGCCAATTATTATTGAATTTTCGTAGCAAGGTGTATAGACATTTTTTTGAGTGCGAAGTTTGAGATTATAATATATAATTGTAGACATACAGGTGAAAAGTTATAATAGACACATAAAAGGTTAAAGTTGGAGTGGTTAAAATATGGATTTTGATAAATATTATTGTAAAATAGATGAATGGTGCAAGAATCCGATGCAGAATTTTCAAGACTATGAAAATGAGCTGCGTGATATGCTGGAAATAGCGACAAACTTTTCTTGGAAAGAATTAGAAGCTAAAGAAGTAGTGCATGAAGACATCATCCAAAAGTATCTAACAGTTATCTCAGAGGCACTCTCTTATGCGGGTGAGCCTGGGGAAAAGGGATATTCTTATGGGGGAATTGAGATTATTAAAAATAATATGGGAAATGTTGAGTTAGAGTATTTGGAGCATATTTTAAAGTATAATAGTTATGAGAAAGAAAAGTCCTTTGGCAATAAGTTAAGACCCAAAGTCATTAGAGCCATGATTGAAAATGCAGATTTGACTGAAAATGATAGTAGGAAACTAAAATTTTGTTTCTTTGATTCTAATCTTTTGGGAAGAATGATTCTTCGAAAATATTTGGCTTGGCTCAAGCAAAAATATCCTGATTACAGAAATGCTGATTTGGATGAGGAAGATAAGGATGAAAAATATTACTTCGGGAAACTGGAAAATGCGGAAGGCGAGGTACTATATTTAAAAGTAGATTGTTATAATTCCCCTCAATTTTTTCTGTCCATTACAAAAGAAAAAGATTTCAATAATATGAATTATATAGAGGACTGTGAGGTTATTTTTGAAAATAAAGAAACGCAGATTTACTTGCGTGAGGGTAAACATGAGGGAAAAAGAATAATCATTGAATTTGATAGAAATAATTATGATTTGAACCAATACGAGAAATATGATAAGGAAATAGACAGTTTATTTACTCGTGAAAGGATCAATGAAGGTAAATTTGAACTTGTATATGCATACGGTGAGGATATATATGACTTGCCTCCGATTTCATTGCAGTTTAATACGACGTTTGATGTAAAGATTGAAACTGAAATAAAAGGTGCTATAAAGGTAACATATTCGGATAAAAGGCAGAATATTCCACAGGATTTTTGGGATAAAAATATTAGTGCGGTTCATGCTCTTATTGGTCAAAATGGCTCAGGAAAGAGTTCTATATTCAAGCTGATTTTTGGATGTAAACTTTTTGTGCCGATTGATGAAGTGGAGGAGAAAAAATATTTTATTATTTACAAGTATGAGAATGAGTACTATTACACTAATACTACAGGTCGGCCAGTAGAAACGACCGATTTAAGTGTTGAGATAACTGAGTATACTGCACAGGTAGATGTGAATGTTTGTCTGATTTCAAATGTTTATGAGCTGTTCAGTAATTATGATGGAAATAAAGACAAAAACAGTTCAGAAGAATTTAGTGAAGTAGAGCGAATGAAGCGAAAAAGATGTCTTCCAAAGAGTGTCATAGATTTAACTACTCAAGCAATAATGTTTGATAGCAAATATAGGAATGAGACAGATAGAAATCTTGCATTAAAAGAGGATTATTGTCGGATAGATAACTTAAAGAAATTCTTTGGTGAGGATTTGAAAAAATTTAGCATCAGACCTTTTGATAGTGTCGAGAACCTTTCATCAGGAGAAAAGACCAGAGTTATCATTTTTGCTAGATTATTATCAATTTTTTATGTGGATGAAGATTACAAGGATAAGCTTCCAGAGATAGAGAAGAAGAATAATTATCTAATTCTGATGGACGAGGCTGAGGTATATATGCATCCAGCGTGGCAGAAAGCTTTTGTTAATGACTTGATTAGATTTATTCAGAAAATCAATAAAAAGATGAATGAGACATTTAGAAATATAACAATACTTTTGTCATCTAATTCTCCATTTATGATGTCAGATCTTCCGGGATCTAATATACACATATTAAACGGATATATGAATACAAAGACTTTTGGACAAAATATATACAGTATATTAAAAGATAAATTTTTTATGAGAGATGGCGTGGTGGGAGATTTTGCTAATACAAAAATAGATAGGGCATTTGATCTGATAAATTCAGAGAATGTCAATAATATGACTGATAAGGACAAAGCCTATATTAAATATATTTACGACATCCTTGGGGATGTAGTTATGAAAGAAATGCTGAAACGGAGGATGGAAAATGTTTGGGATTAATATGCACATTAATCCGGTGATTGATCATTATGATATTATATCTCCAGGATGCAAAGAACGAATCAACAAACTCAAATCCAATCTGGAGAAAAATCCGATTCCTCAATTTAAGTCGGTCATTGAATGGCTGGAAGTGGATGAATTTGCTAATTTAAAAAGGTTAATTATTTCAAAGCCTAAAGAATTGTTGAAAATATACAGGGAAGAAATAAAAGTAATTTTTGTTAGTTCAGAGTGTATCTATACAGATAAAGGGATGGTGGATTATAGGGAATCAGAGAAAAAGATTGGTATAGAAGGAGACAATGAGCCTAATATAGTTGAAAAAGTAACTAATTGTTGGAAATATATCTTTAATTATGACAGTTTTGTAAAAAATCACAGTTATCAATTGGCAGAGAAGTTGGATGTAAGGGTGTGTCCTTATTGTAATAGGCAGTACACAAGTACAGTTATTATTAAGTCAGACAAAGATATTGGCAACAGAAAAGAAAGACGTTTTAATATTATTAGACCAGAGTTCGACCACTATTTTCCACAAGAAAGGTATCCGATGTTTGCTTTATCCCTGTATAATCTGATTCCATCTTGTCACGTATGCAACAGTAATATCAAGGGAAAAAAAGAGCTAGATATAATAAATAATTTTCATCCTTATATTGATGAGGATAAGAATTTTAAATTTATATATATGAAGAATACTGGCAAGAATGATGTAGGTACAGTCGTTACAAGTGGAGATAATGTAAATATTACAGTTGCTAGAGTGGATGAGGAGATAGAAGACGAAAGTATAAATGATACATATAGAACAAGAAACATAATAGCAATGGAATATGGGGATAATATAAAAGCAAAGAATACTTGCGATTTTTTTTATCTTCCGGAGATTTATAAAGAACATAGCAATTTGGCCGATGAAATAGAGGATTTAAGAAATGATTATCCGTCTGAACGAATTCAAGATATGTTAGAGAGGATTAATCGTGTGAATGATTTTGAGAATAGTAGTTCAGTGGAGAGTGTCTCTAGATATGGCACCATGAGTAAAAAGGAAATGCTTCAGCTCGTATTTGGGAAATTTATGGTGAGGGATGAAGACCAGGAAATCCTTGGAAAGTTGCGAAATGATCTATATAAGCAGATTAGCAATGAGTACGAAAATTTGTAAATTAATCGTGAAAAATATTGAGCACATTGTATCATTATAGAGAAATGAACAACATAATTTTAAAATCGACAAGCTGAATAAGTTAGCCTGTATATTTGAAAGTTTGTTGCTTTTGAGATGCTTGAATATGTATTAGATGCGGAAAAGTGACTATGGTGTCATTGCTATTCAAACTTTTGTACTTATTACAGAATCCAAAAGAGATGCTATGTCTAATCCAAAAACAATATATAGTTATATTTTCGTTGACTACAACTACATATTGTGCTATAGTATAAATGGATTAGATTTTTGTGCATGAGTATTCTTAAAATGCAGCAGTAAATGTATTTGTTCCAGAAGATGACTGGAAGATAAATTTAAGGCTTAGCCTGTAAAGGACAAAAAAGACATCAAAAATTCAGAATGGGTTTTTGGTGTCTTTTTTTGCGTTTTAGGATTGCCCTGCAAATAAACAGGAAGGAGGAGCGTGCTAATCCGAATGAATGGCACCGGTAAATGCATAACGAAAAAGACGGATAACAGGAAAGTTTGCAGTCTGTACAGAAGAAGGGGGAGAGTCTCCTTCTTTTTTTGTATACTGGTATCTGCCGGGATATCAGTACCTGCATGTCCGTGAAAGGAAAGGAGTACATATGGTTGATCTATTTGCTGATGTTCCGGAGGAAATGATTGAGAATACCTTACAGACTATTAGAAGGAACCTTGACCGGGTAGGATTATATGGCGGTCATACGCTGAGGAAGCATACAGATATCCAGCTTCTGGCATTAAAGACCAGACTGACGAAAGAAGATATCCGCTATGCAACATCCTATTGGGACGTGGAAGTAGCAAATGCAGTTGTAAGCGGGATTATGCATAGGTTTTTCGACTCCAGCATTACCGCATGGCTGAAATACAGCGGCAGCGACTGGATTTCGCTGATCGGGCAGTTTCCACGGACGGTAGGATATGGATTCCGGAAAGGCGAGGAGAAACTGGAAGAGAATCTAAGAAAGGCCTGCCTGGTGCTTGTAAAGGATGCGGATACAGACTGGGGATTCCGGATTCTGACCAGTTATCCTATGTTTGAGAGACAGGAGAGACAGCGTGGTTAAGAAAATGAAGCTGTTGGTGTTAATGGCTGGCAGGTACGACATTGTAAAGGGTGCAAAGATCCGGTTTTATCTGGATGCGGACAAGAACCTGTACATTGCTTCCTGCGGCCGGAAGGATTTTGGGATTGTGAAATTCTTAAAGGACGGAAGCAAAAAAGACCTGCAGGTACTCGGTACAGAGTTTAGCGGTATTGTACTGCATACAGACTTAGACCAGTATCTGATGGAAGTGTTAGTAAAGGCAGAGGAAAGAGCGGCGTGATAAAGAAAATGGGAAATTTCCTGTATTCATGCCTTAGCAGGAGGGAGAAAGATGATTGGAAACAGGAGAGGAAGAAGGAGCATAAAGCTTTTGAAATGGGTCAGCAGATACAGCGGATACTGGCATCTGATCTGTACGCCGGGTGATGGACACATGAATATGGTGACGGCAAGAAATATCGTGAAATGCCTGGCAAAAAATGGGTTGTATGAATTTATCTTTGTATTTTTAAGCGTCCACAGGGAGGAGGAATTTGTAAAGAACATGCTGTCGTTTGTCAGCCTGGATCTTATGCTTAAGGAGATTCAGCATAACGGCATGGATGGGATTGTCCAGATGCTTGATGAACATTTGAGATAGTAAACGCTAAGGACAGCGCCAGGAAGAAAGCTTTTCTGCCTGTAACCAGAGGATATGCCGGCACGGTCATCCGTAAAGGAGGTGTGCGATGTCGATTTGGAATGAGGACAGCGGCTATTACTGTTTACTGATTGCGATTTTCTGTGATGTGGATGTGACGGAGGCGAAACTGATCTACAAATATGGGCCGGAGCATCCAGTCAGCAGGAGGATCTTTCGGAAAAAATTAAAGGTTGAAGATGTGGAGGTTATGGAAAAAGAAACAATGGGGAATCTGATGTACCGGATGCGGAAAGAGGGATATACGTTAGAAGAGATCTCCAATGCGTTTGGCTGCTATCCGTCTACGGTAAAAAGAAGGATTGAAAAGGCAAAGAGCAGGAAGGAGGAATAGGAAAATGATGGCGCAGGCAAAGTTGCCCGGAGCATGGGAGCAGGAGTTTGTCCGGCTGTCCTATGAATGGGAAAAGGTATATGCCTATGGTGATACTGCCGGCATGTGCACGGATGGGGTGATTTTGGACCGGATCCGGAAGGAGCTTTTGGAGATTAGGAAAAAGCTGGATGTTAAGGGAGCAGCTGAAGGATTGACAATCCCGCCGGAAGTGCCGAAAAACTTCATGGCATGTGCGGACGAGATCCGGGCACAGGCACGATGCGCGGTGCAGGAGTACCTGGCAATGGAAGAATACCGGTATATGCAGGCAGTCCTTCCAAAGCTGACGCCGAAACAAAAGAAGGGTACCCGTGTGATGGAAGTTTCCGGAAAGGTGATGGGGCTTGCAGATGCACTTGCAGAAGACAATCTGGTAGTTCTGAGGGAATATGGAAGTCCGGGTATGCTGACGGGTTTGATTGTAGAAACGGCAAAAAAGCTGCAAGGCCTTCCTTTAAAGCCGGCAGTGGTTCCTGAGAAAAGGCAGGAGAACCAGCAGGAGGACTGGCAGGTGGAAGGGCAGATGAGTATTTATGACCTGGCAGTTACATAAGGGAAAGGAGAAAACGAATGGTAGACCAGAGCAAAATTGCGGAAATATTTAATGATTTTATGTCCCTGTATCTGGGGAGAGAGCAGATGGGGATTGAAGAGCTCTGCAAAAGGCACGATTATCACCGGATGCTGATGGGGCTTCTTTCCAATCTGGATGAAGCGGCAAAAATACCGGTCCCGGTCGTCATGAAGGAATGTTATGAGGTATATAAAAAATACCGGAACAGGGAGATGACGGAACCGGATTATGAAGATTTGATAGAAGAGACCAGAAAACTTTCGGAGAAATGGAAGTCGAACAAATGGTGTACCCGCATCCTTGTAGAACTGTTAGGGCTTTTAGAAGAGGATGATAGGGAACGCAGGAGGATTGCAGAGGAAGTGGAACGGGAAATGGAAGAAATGGAAGAGAAAATGCGCAGACAGGAGAAGGCAGCATAACAGGTGGAGAGTCGGCGGACTCTCCATTTTTGCACCCGGCAGCGCAAAAATCAAATAGGTAAGAGAAGTTTTTAAAGATAAATCAAGAAGGAGGAAACAGACGTGTATGAGAAACTGATCAACAATACGGAAGAATTAAATGCAATGGCAGTACATCTCAGGAACTCGCAGAATTTTTCAGAGCTTAAGGTATTAGCGGCCCAGTGGCTGGTGCCGGAGCAGGACGTGGAGGATTTTATCAAAGGGAAGAGGTTCCAGCTTGCAAAGATCCCACTGTCTGAAAAGGACTATACTTCTGCAACGGAAAAGCTGCAGGAAGAGATGTGGCATATGAAAGACCAGCTTTTTACGGATATTGTAGGCAGATATCTGATGAAAAAAGCAGAAGAAGACCCTATGTTTGGAATCCAGGTATTAAAGAAGCAGAAAACGCTCCAAAAATGCATGAACTATATCATGGAGCAGGCGTATCAGATGGCAGAAAAGGAGCATGATACCCGGTTTGGTGGGAAAAAGAATCCGAATCGCCAGGCGGATAGCGCTCACCAGTCTATCGGTATGGGAATATCGGAGACACAGGTATATCAGTGGGCGGATGCTTATTATGCCCTGGATGATGAAGCAGCGGAGGCGAAAGCACGAAAAGCAGAAACGAAAAAGCGGCTGAATTCCCTGAAAAAGAAGGAGGAACGTAAGAAAAAGAGCGCTTTATCTGAGAGTTCATCAGCTAAAGATGTATCGGAAGAAAAAACAGAAAAGACCGCAGAAAAAGAAGAAGAGAAGCCGGGAAAGGAATCTGAAACAACAGGGAAGGCGAAAGGGGTAAAGAAATCTGTAGAAAAGCCGGTTCAGATGTCCTTGTTTGACATGATGGCAGAGAAAAGCGAAGAGAAGAATGGAGAGGAAAAGCGTGAGAGCATTTAAAGGATTCCGTAAGGACCTGACCTGTCTAGGGTTTCAATTCCGAGAGGATAAGGTAAACCGGACGGAGGAAGCGAACTGTGTAAAAAATGGGTTCCACTGTGCAGAAAATCCGCTGGACTGTTTTTGTTATTATTACAACTGGCGCAATTCTGTTTATTATGAGGTAGATGCAGGCGGGGATCTGGATGAGGATGAGGTAGACAGTAAGATATCCTGTACGGAAATGCGCCTGATCCGCCGTCTTTCGCTGGAGCAGATGCTTTTTGAGGCGGCAGTCTACATGGTAGAACATCCGAAACGCCGGTGGAGCAGCAGGGTAAGCAGAGAAACAGGTACAGCCTGTAATGGATACGGGGTAGTCCGCGGGAAAAATCCAAGAGCAGCAGGGGAAAAGGGAGATTTCTTATTAATCCTGAAGGAAGAGCAGAACAGCCCTGAGATTGAAGAGATTGCACTGATAAACATTGACGGGAAACGCTGGCATCCACACAAATTTTATGATGCTTATGGAAAATAAGAAGGGAAGTGGAAGGCATGAAGAAAAAAGAATTAATGACACTGAATCCTCCGGAATTTACACCATATCTGAAACAGATTGCCCAACAGGATCAACCGGTTCCATCCGATCACTGGGGAACGGATAAAAAATACAAATATGGCAGGTACCTGCGGGCAAAAGAGGAAAAAGGGTATTTAATTATTTCCGTGTTCCTGGCCCAGTTTGTGCGGGCGGGAGCGAAGTATCCGGTCTACGTGGTATATATCGACAAAAGAGCCGATGATTTTATCACGTTTGAGACAGATACCGGAAAATGGAGGAAGTCCATGCTGCGGCATCTTGACTGGCCAAGGTATATGTATGATTCAGGAACATACATCAGCAGGAGAGATGAAAAACTGGTCTGCAGATATCTGGGGACGAAAACAGGTGATTATGAAGATCTGGGTTACTATCAGGAAGGGATACGAAAGCGGCAGCTGGCTGCCCGCTATAAAAAAATAACGGATGTATGGGATGAGACCATGAAGCAAGTGCCGAAACTTCCGAAAGATTGGGAACGATGGCTCCTTAAGAAGGTAATTTCTGAACATTATATTTTCTACAAATATAAAAAAGGCGGTGCGACAGAAGGGTATTGTACCCATTGCAGCAGGATGGTTCCGATTCATGATCCCAGATATAACAAGAAAGGGATCTGCAGCAAATGCGGACAGGAAATCCAGTTTAAATCTATAGACAAATCCGGAACAATCTGGACAGAAAGTAAAGCTGCATATTTAATCCAGCGCTACAGAAAAGGAATTGTTTTAAGGCTGTTTGAGGCGCGGATGATTCTTGGAAAGGGAGATTTTCAAAACCCGGAAATATGGTTTTATGAAACGAAGCGTATATTTTATGATGACCAGTTCCAGGAGGAGCCATATTATTATGGGGATTTTAAAAACAGGGGCGCGCGTTGGATAAGCGGTGACAATTACTTTCGCAGAGTTGGCCTTTTCGATTATTATCCTCTGCTTTTGCATGGAAAGGTATACCCAAGGACTTTGTACGTTTTAGGACGGCGGGAATTAAAAAAGACCGGGCTCATACAGTGGATACAAAAAAATCCGGTTTTAAATCCCCGCAAATATCTGAAAGCATGGGAAAAATTCCGGTATTAGAGCAGATTTTAAAAGCGGGTCTTCCCAAATTGTCAGAAGAACTGGTAAAAGATCCAGAGAAATTAGTTTGGAGAGATGCAAAAGGCGGACTGGCGAAAAAACTGGAAATTGATAATGCCAAGCTGAAAAGATTACGAAAATCAGAAGGTGATATCAATATTTTATATTGGTTGCAGCAGGAGAAGAGAGAGAACATCTGCTTGACTGACGAGCTAATCGGCTGGTTTATCCAAAATGGTATTCTGCCAAAAGACCTTGCATTTATCCATGACCGGATGAGCTACGTGCAGATAAAAAACTATCTTGTGCGTCAGAAAGAGGATGAGGAGGACAGTATCCATCAAGTGCTGACGACTTGGAAAGATTACCTTTCTATGGCAAAGCGCGTCAAGATGAACGTATATGATGAGATTGTGTATCGGGTGTCTAAATTGTATCAGAGACATGAGGAACTGGTGGAATATATTCAAAAGAACCAGTTGTCGGTAACGGCGGGAGAACTGGAAGAAACATATCCGTACATCAATGATATTCTTCCGGAACTGCAAAAGAAATATGAATACTCGAATAAGACATATGCGATTCTCGCACCGAAATCCATCAAGGATATTTTGGAAGAAGGACAGGCATTACATCATTGTATTGACAAGAAGAAGGAGTATTTCGAGCGTATCAATAATCAGGAGAGTTATATTCTGTTCTTAAGGAAGACAAAACAGCCGGATCAGCCCTATTATACGCTGGAGGTAGAGCCGGGCGGTGTGATACGGCAGAAACGTACCGAGTATGACCGGCAGAAGAAGGATATTGAAGAGGCATCTGAATTCTTACGAAAATGGCAGGCAGTTGTCCAGAAAAGGCTTACCAGGGATGATGTTACGCTGGCAGAAAAGAGCCGGGAGATCCGGGTAGAGTCTTATGCCGAAATGCGGAAGAAGAAAGTGAAGATCAATGGCGGCCTCTTTAGAGGACAGTATCTCGCAGACATTCTGGAAGCAGATCTGATGGAGATTCCGGATACGGTAAAAGAAGCGGCATAACAGGATTTTCAGGCTGGATTACGATGGCACAAATTGAAAAAGAAAGGACGGGGAACGAATGATATGGTTGAGACGGCAGGAAAAGAGTATCTGTTGAAATTAAGAAAAGAGCAGACACATATGAGAGGGGAAATCTTAAGGCTGTTTACGGGGAAGGAAACGCTTCCCTTTCAGGAGATTTATCTTAAGATGGAGGAGCAGTATCACAAATACTGCCCGTTTCTCTATGAGAGAGACCGGATTCTGGAAGGTGTGGTAAAAAATGAGCTTGCGGTTCTGGTAAACCGCAGGGAACTGGCAGAGATTCAGGCAGAGACAGGCGTTGGATACTGCCTTGCCGGAGGTGACGGCAGGCAGGAAAATATCCATGTTGCATAGAGAAAGGGGTTTTTATATGAGTAAAAAAGAAAACATGATGTTTGAGCTAAAAGAGACTTGCGATTTCCTTGATGTGTTCGAGCATTGCTCAGAAGCACCGGATTCTTTAAGTTCAGGGGAATATCCGGATGCTCAGATCGGGCATATTCGCGCATATTGGAACCAGGATGGCTGGCAGGGGAGCTATTTCCCATGCAGAGGGGAACTTTGGTCGAAAGCGTTTCACCGGGAATCACAGGATATTTACCGTTGTCTGGTAACACAGCTTGATAATCTGGAATCCTTAAGAAAATTTGTGTAAGGTCCATCCATCTTCATTTGTGAGTGAATATGAGTATGATTTTTTTATGAACGGGCATGTTGCAGACTATTGGATTAGGTTCATAACAAGGGAGAACGATTACAATTTGTATCTGAAGGGATTTACGAAAAACCATTAGGATATATGGATATCTAAAAATCAATGAAATGTGGAAAGGGAAAGAGAATCAATTTCCCTTTCCTCTTCTTTGAAAACAGTAAAGATGGCTGGTAAATAAGCAGCGATGAGTAAGAAAGGGAGAAGAATATGATGAACAGAAACGAATTTTTTAATTATTTAGCTGAGAATGTACAGATGTATCTGCCGCCGTTCTTTGAAGACGCGCAGGTGTCAATTGAGGAAAACATAAAAGAGAATGGAAGAAAGATTCCGGCTCTTGTGATTAGACGGCAGAGTGATAGTACAGTTCCGTTTATTCCTTTAGAAGAGATCTATGATGATTACATGTCAGGAAACAGTCTTGATGCTAGCATAAAGCGGATTGTGGATTGGCGGATTCAACTTGATAATTTGGAATGTTTATCTGATCTGGGTTATCTAAAAGATTATGAAAAGGTAAAAGACAAATTGAGGATAAAGCTTTGTGACCCGGAATTAAACCAGGAATGGCTTAATGATAAGGCTTATACATTGCAGGGGGATTTTGCGGCTGTTTACTATGTAGTGATATATGAGGGCGAAGAACAGGATTTCAGTACACCTGTTGTAAAACAACTGATGGAGGAGTGGAAGGTAACCTTAAAGCAGCTACATGAGGATGCACTCCTTTCAGAGAGGGCAAAACAGGCATTTTTTTTCGAGATGGATGATTACCTTTGTTCGATGATGACAGGCAATGGAACCATCAGAAATCTTTTAGATGGAAAAACAAAATGGCATCCGGAGATAGCGGAAACGCCGATATTGTGCCTGACGGATAGCAGTATGAAAAACGGAGCTTCTATGGTCCTTCAGGAGGAATTGATGAAACAGGTAGGAGAGATCATAGGCTCTGACTTTTATGTGCTGCCATCTTCTATCCATGAAATCTTACTTGTTCCGGACATAGGAATTGTGGATACATCAGGACTATCACGGATAGTCAAAGAAATCAACGAGACCAGTGTGGAACTATGCGATAAATTATCAGATAAGGTGCAGTATTATGACCGTGCAAAAGGGGCATTTGAAAATGCAGAAAGAAGAAATCAGACAAGATCCTTTGCCATAACGAACGGAGAGTTCTATCCAGGAAAAGAACTTGTGTTCATATAAGGGAGTGTGTTCATGAAAAAGAGCTGTTTTTAGGCGGTCAGAAAGATGAATTCAAATTTGAGATATGTAATTTAGGAAGAGAGGCGGATCATAGTTTCCGCCTTTCTTTTAGAGCGGGTACAGAAAAAGCATTATGAGAGAGGAATACTATGGATGAATTTAACAGGATTATAGAATTTGCAATGAGAAAAGATGTGGAGCTGTACACATCCATGCCTTCGGGGTGGAGAAGGATGATCGGTGCATTGACTGCACCCCGCGGGAGCATGTGGATCTGCAATGGGAAATCACACTTTTCCGGGGAAAGAAAGACGGCGCTTCTGGTGAAGGAGGATTGCCTGGGATAGATTTTGGAAATGAGGTGGATACATTGAAGAAAGAGGAAACATATTTCCAGCAGTCTAACGGACAGCTTGCCCTGTTTCAGCCGGATTTTATCCGGGATGCCGATTGTACGAAAGATACGCCGGTCATCTATGGAAAACCGGATGTCCCAATATATGGAACCGGAAAAAGAATCAGGCCAAGGGTGCCGGGGCGCAGGGGTTCAAAGTACATGGAGAAAATTCTGCTTGAAGAACTGTTACCGTTAGAAAGTTATGATTTGATCATTCTCCTGATTTCAGGAGGAAAGGACAGTATCGCCTGTTACTATAAGCTGTTAGAGCTTGGCGTACCCAAACAGAAGATAGAATTCTGGCATCATGATATTGACGGCGGACATCCGGCAAGGAGGATGGATTGGCGCTGTACCTCCAGTTATATCCGTGTTTTTTCAGAGGCGGAGCAGGTGCCGCTTAGGGTATCTTGGCGTAAAAACGGTTTCTTTGGAGAATTATACCGGATCGGTGCGTCAGAGCCGATTGAATGGCAGGAGCCGGACACACAGGAGGTGATGCAGTGCCCCTTGTCAAAGAAATATAAGGAGTGCCTTAAGCTGAAGGAAAAGTCGGCAGAAGATATGGAAAAGCAGCTGGAGCAGTTCGGGTACCGCATGAAATTTCCTATGAAAACCGGGGATTTAAGTAAGCGGTGGTGCTCGGCCTATCTAAAGATCATGGTGGCAGATACGGTGCTGCGGAATCTGGACAGCCTGGAGCATTTGGAAAAGGCAGGCGGCAGGCGCTTAAAATTCCCAGCAAAGGGCACAACTCATCAGGGACGCTGGTGCAGCGGCAGCCTGAAAGCCTCCGTGCAGGACAGCGTGACAGCAAGCCTAGAGAAGACAAAGAAGGATACCCGCCTGCTGATTGTGTCCGGAGAGCGCAGAGGGGAGTCGGCCGGGCGGAGCAAATATAACGAGATGGAAATCCACAGGACAAATGCAGAGGCAAAGGCACACCGGATCGTACACCAGTGGCGTCCGGTCATTGATTATTCGGAAAAAGATGTCTGGGAGGTTTTAAAAAGGCATAAGGTGAATCCCCATCCCTGTTACCGCGCCGGATGGAACCGCTGCAGCTGTGCAATGTGCATCTTCTCTACACCGAAGCTGTTTGCGGGAATTCGGGAATTATATCCGGAAGATTATAAAATGCTGAAGCAAGATGAAGAGATCCTTGGGTTTACGCTGGATAATCACTGTGATCTGGATACCTTTGTGGGGAACGCAAGGTCCTGTGTCTATCACGGTGACCAGGAAGCACTGCACAGCCTGATGACGGGGGAATTCTCTACGGATTCGGTCTATGTAAAGGATAATTGGATGTATCCGGCAGGAGCCTTTCACGGTGCGGAAGGCGGGCCTTGCTAAGTGATTAATGAGCATGTTTTACTACAAAGGAGAAAAATATGGAGAGAAGAATTAAAGATGTGAAGCAGGGAACTATTGATGCATTTTATGAAAAGGTAGCAGAGGAATTCCAAATACCATTTAATAACGAAGATAGATTTGACTGTACTAAGATACAGACCGCATCTAACATAAGGGAACAGTGGTGTAAGCGGTTTGAAAAAGAGTATGGAGAAGCACGGCGTTGGGAACTCAATATGCATCTGTGTATGTCCGGCCCACGTGTGGAACAGTATCTGAATGACAATGAAGTAGAAATTGAGAGAGGTTGGATTTGTAAAATTTCATGAAAGAGTATTAAGAAATGTCAGGGCGGTCTGATTGTGTGTCAGGCCGCCTTTTTAGACTTTTACGATGAGGTTTATTCAAATACATGGATGTTAATAGTTAGAATAAATAGAACTTAGTAGTGCCTGTAATATGTTATAATGTAAAAAAATTTGGGAGTTGAAGAGATGGAGATTCGTAAAAGAACAGAGGCATACTTGGAATACTGTAAATATAGGAAAGAGTTAGACGAAAAAACGCTTAAAGCATATAGGATTGACCTGAAACAATATTTTGATTCAATTTCTGGTGACGAACCTAAGAAAGACGAAATTGAGAAGTATATAACAGAATTACATAAGGAGTATAAGCAAAAGACCGTAAAACGAAAAATAGCGAGTATCAAAGCATTTTATAATTATTTGGAAGAAGAAGAGTTAATAGATACTAATCCATTCAGGAAGATAAAAGTGAAATTTAAGGAAACAGTAGTGTTGCCTCGAATTATTCCGAGAGCAGAAATCGAGCAGTTGTTAAATTATATGTATTCTTGCCAAGGTAGTAGGAGTAAAACAGAAAATAAATGTGTTTTGAGGGATACAGCTATCGTTGAAATGTTTTTCGCAACAGGGGCAAGAGTATATGAGGTTTCCAATATCAGGGTGGATTGTATTGATCTAGTATCTGGTTCGATTAAAATTATGGGGAAAGGCGGGAAAGAGAGATATATTCAGATTGTAGATGAAGATGTATTCGATATTCTGAAAAGATATTATCTTGAAAATGAGGAGGCTATTAAGAAAAGCGGATACTTTTTTGTAAATCGGGACGGGAATCGATTTACTGAGCAGTCTATAAGGAATATGTTGAAGAAATATACGAAGCAGGCAGGAATTGATAGAAATATCACACCTCATATGTTCCGACATTCATTCGCAACATACTTGATTGAAGAAGGGGTAGATATTAGCTGTGTTCAGCAGATATTAGGGCATACTTCTATAAAGACGACTCAGATTTATATTCATATAGCCGCGAAGAAACAGGCTGACATATTAAAGGATATGCATCCGAGGAAACAGATGAACATAAATGTAGCAGCATAAATATAGAAAAAACGAATATTTGTTTGGCTGGCTAGGAAGGCAGCCTTTTTGGCGTACAAAATTATGAGTAGGTGCATGAGAAGGGATGAAGCATGGCAGAAATAATCGGGGATAATAGTATGTCGTATTATGAGAAAAGGAAGAACTGAGGAAAAGATATGGAAAAATATGGGAATATCTGGTATAATATCATTGATAATACCAAATTATCC
>CAPEBR010000047.1 GCA_948602995.1 uncultured Dorea sp. | reverse complement strand
AGAGCAGCTGATTTGTAATCAGCAGGTTATCGGTTCGAGTCCGATCATCGGCTTTATCTTGGAAACGAGATATAATAAAATATTGCCGCGGGGTGGAGCAGTCTGGTAGCTCGTCGGGCTCATAACCCGAAGGTCGTAGGTTCAAATCCTGCCCCCGCAATTTTCACGTTGCAGTTTATATTTTCTGCTATGTGTAAAAAATGCCCAGATAGCTCAGTTGGTAGAGCAGAGGACTGAAAATCCTCGTGTCGCTGGTTCGATTCCGGCTCTGGGCATTCTTTTTGTCGAAAAGGACTTCATGCAATTCCTCCATTTTTAAAATAAAAATATTAAAATAAAGTGACAAAATTTAATAAAATTATGGTATAGTATTTATATATGGAAATAATTAACTGTTATGTAACATAAAGCCATGAACAGTTATAATATAAAGTAAGCGTTAATAGATATTTTGACGCTTCTGATACACGGATTGTTCTTGTGCTGACGTGCTTTTACAATCCTTGAACACCTTGAATTCGTTCATTTTTCTTCGAAAAATGGCTATTTCTTAGTGTCTTTTGTAGCGGAGGGCCATGCTTTTTCATGCAAGCATGAAACGCATGAGTTTTTGACGCTTGTATCATAACATAAAAGCGAATGGAACAAGGGAGGACTTTATATGGACAATCAACTGGTATGGGAGGACGAGTATAATATCGGTGTAGATATAATTGATAAGGAGCATAAGCGTCTGTTTAAAATTATTAACAAACTTTTTGCCTTTAGCGAAGAGGAGAAGAAGAGCCAGTGGGCATGTCAGGAGGGGATAAAGTTTTTTAGAGAACATGCCATAAAACACTTCGGAGATGAAGAGCGTTATATGGAATCAATTAATTACAGGAACCTTCAGCGGCACAGGCAAATTCACGAGGACTTTCGGAAAAATACGCTTCCTGCGCTTGAGGAGGAGCTTGAGAGAACGGATTATTCTCCAGAATCTGTGGATCATTTTCTCGGAGTATGTACGGGATGGCTCATCGGACATACGCTGACGGAGGATCAGGCAATTGTAGGCGACGGTGTGAGCAAGTGGGAGAATCTGCTGTCGAAGGATGAGCATGAGGCCATTAAAAAGGTGATTTTGGAGCTTCTTTACGACATGTTCCGTCTAGAATCCCAGGTGATCAGCAAGACCTATAGTGGTGAAAAATTTGGAAAAGGTGTATATTACCGTCTGGTTTACAATACGGAAGAGGATGATAAGAAGTGGGAGATTATACTGGTCTTTGAGGAACAGCTGCTTATTAAAACAGTTGGGAAGGTAATGGGCATCCATACGAATAAGCTTGATACTATGCTTGTCAATGCTGCTAGATATACGGCGCGCCAGTTCGTAGGGCGTGTAAGTGAGAATCTGCCAGAGATGAAGCTGTGTGAGATGAAGGAGGAGAACCTTCTCACATATGAGCAATTCCGGGATGTATTCGAGAGGGAAAAGATGCAGGTAAGCCTGCTCTTTGACACAGGAGAGGGATATTTTGCGTACTGCGTTATAGCCCCCCATCTGCTTCAGGACGGTGTAGGGACGCCCATAGAAGCAGAGAATGCCATGAGTGAGATTGAGAGTTATCTCATGAAGCGGGAAAAGCCGAAAAAACATAAGATTCTTGTGGTGGATGATTCCATGACCATGCGCCAGGGTATAAAGGAGATGCTAAGTGAGGATTACGAGGTTGCAGTGGCACAGTCCGGAATGTCAGCAATACGTTCTATTACTCTTGACAGGCCTGATCTGGTGCTTTTAGACTATGAGATGCCCGTCTGCGATGGAAGACAGGTTCTGGAGATGATCCGCTCGGAGGATGAGCTGGCTGCACTTCCGGTTATTTTTCTAACAGGGCGTACAGACCCGGAGAGTGTCAAAAAGGTAGTTGCATTAAAGCCCGCAGGTTATCTGTCCAAGTTCTTAAAGCAGGAGGACATTAAGAGGAAGATAGATAAGTTTTTTGAGGTTGAATGCATAGGAAAAAAATAAGATCATGATAGAAGCGTCAAAAGAATTTTGACGCTTCTATCATTTTATTATAGGGTGAAAGAATTATGGCATATTTAGAATCCGCTACGGCCAGATTGCACGTGCTGCTTTTGCTTCTACAACACGCTTCACGGCAATCAGGTAGGCGCCGGTACGAAGAGTCGTATGCTTACTGTCTGCAATATTCCATACAGCTTCAAAAGCAGGATCCATTATGTTTTTCAGCTTTTCGTTCACAGCTTCCTCTGTCCACATAACAGACTGAATGTTTTGTACCCATTCGAAGTAGGACACAACAACACCGCCTGCGTTGGCAAGGATATCCGGCACAACTGTAATGCCTTTCTTCTCCAGAATCTCATCTGCCTGAGAGGTAGTGGGGCCGTTTGCTGCCTCTACAATTACTTTTGCCCGGATTCGATCTGCATTATCAGAGTTAATCTGATTTTCCAGTGCAGCCGGCACGAGTACCGTTACGTCAAGTTCTAAGAGTTCACTGTTGGAGATACGGTTCATGCCCTCCTCCTCGTAATTCTCCAGGAGGTTTCTGCGGTCTTTAGAGAGATACTTAAGGATCTCTGGAATATTCAGTCCGCCTGGATTGTAGATGGCGCCGGATACGTCACTTACGGCTACAACCTTCATCCCTTCTTTATCCAGGAGCTTTGCAGTAATACTTCCTACATTTCCCATTCCCTGAATAGCTACAGTAGTTCCCTTCACCGGGATATTCAGCCTGGAGAGGATGTTTTTTGTTGTGAACATGACTCCGCGTCCTGTTGCTTCATTTCTTCCAAGAGCTCCGCCAAGTTCAATTGGCTTGCCGGTAACGACACCGTGGATGCAGTGGCCTTTGAGCATGCTGTAAGTATCCATCATCCATCCCATAACACCCGCATTCGTTCCAACATCCGGCGCCGGGATATCCTGCTCTGGTCCGATCAGAGGAGCGATTGCAGCAGTATATCTTCTTGTGATGGCGCGGATCTCATTTTCAGATAATTTGGAAGGATCACATACTACGCCGCCTTTTCCACCGCCATAGGGGATGTTCACAACCGCACATTTGAAAGTCATCCATGCGGACAGGGCGCGCACCTCGTCTATATTTACTGCAGGATGGAAACGGATTCCGCCCTTTGCAGGACCCCGGGAGGTAGAATGCTGTATGCGGTATCCCTCAAATACATGTGTGGTTCCGTCATCCATGCGGACAGGGATCGACACCTTTAATTCCCGCTCCGGATACTTAATTGCCTCAATGTCACTCTCTGTGTATCCCAGGATGGAGGCTGCATCCTCTACAACCTTTAATACATTGTCATAAGGGTTATAAGTCTGATTCATAATTTTTTATCTCCTTTATTTGAACTTTTTTCTTAAAAAAATCTCTGACAGATGAACTTATTAAGTGAAATTAAGAGCTGTGGCTGCTCATCAGCTTCTCGCATCCCGCCAGCCTGATGCACAGGACAAGAACAGTCATGGCCTCTTTTAGCTCCTGCTCAGTCGGGAAGGACGGCGCAATACGGATATTGCTGTCCTTCGGATCTTTGCCGTAGGGATAGGTTGCCCCGGCGTCTGTCAGCACAACTCCTGCCTCCTTTGCAAGTTCCACGGTTCTTTTTGCGCATCCGGGAAGAGTATGAAGCGATACGAAATATCCGCCTTTGGGATGACTCCAGGATGCAAGGTGTGTTCCGCAAAGCTCTTTGTCCAGTGTATCTACGACAATGTCAAATTTTGGACGGAGCTTTCCCGCCAGAGCATCCATATGCCTGCGCAGACCGTCGGGAGTCTGGAAGAATTCTACATGCCTTTGCTGGTTGATCTTATCATGGCTGATGGTCTGCGCAGACATATGTTTTTTTAACTCGGCAATATTTGCCGGACTTGACGCAATTAAGGATACTCCGGCGCCCGGGAATGTGATTTTTGATGTAGAAAAAAAGTAATATACCCGGTTCGGATGGCCGCAATTCTCACATTCATCTATTATATTTTTCAGGGCAATCTCTTCATAAATATGATGTACTCCATATGCGTTGTCCCAGAAGATACGGAAATCATCCGCTGCTGTTTCCATACGGGCAAGCTCACATACAATTTCATCGCTGTAGCAGATTCCTTCTGGATTGGAGTGGAGCGGTACACACCAGATTCCCTTAATACTGGAGTCGGAGCGTGCCAGTTCCTTTACGATCTCCATATCCGGACCGTCCTTCTTAAGGGGAACCGGAATCATCTCCATGCCCAGCTCCTCACAGATCTTAAAATGCCTGTCATAGCCTGGTACAGGGCAGAGAAATTTTACCGGATGTCCGTTATATCTATGGAAGCTCCAGGGGCTTGAGCCGTCCGTACCGAAGAGATGTAAGGCAGACATGGTGTCAAACATCAGGTTCAGACTGGAGGTTCCGCCCAGGATAATCTGATCGGGGTGAATATGAAGTAATTCGCCGAACAGCCTGCGGCATTCTGGGAGCCCTTCCAGGATTCCGTAATTCCGTATGTCGGTGCCATCCTCTGTCTTCAGGTTCTTTGGGAGATGTATCATCTCCATACTCAGGTCCAGCTGCGCAGGCGCCGGTTTTCCCCTTGCCATATTGAGCTTTAGATGAGCATCCTGTACCTTATGGTATTCTTCCATAAGAGAGGAATACTCGCCTCTGAGCTCAGATGGTGAAAGCTCTGTAATTGATTGCATAATCATGTTCCTCCTTGTACCCTGTGGGGTACGTGTTTGTTTTACTGGATTTGCCCTCATTATAGAGAGCGGTTTTTAAAATTTCAAATACAGATAATTGTATAGAAATTATAATTGAACAGTTATAAGCGCTGACAGATGATCTGAAAATCAGGGAATTGATTTGGTAATTTTGCACAGTGAAAAATGTCGGAATATAAGGAAATATAAGTGGATAGTTATAGAAGATATAAATGTTTCTGTATTTGCCAGTGAAAAAAATATGTTTTAGTATGGAAGTAAGGAAAGGAGGGAAGAACCTTTGACAAAGGAAGAGAAAAAGCTTATCTGTAATCGAATTATGACGGATGAACCGAAGATGGAGCAACTGATTCTGAAGTACTTTACAGGCGGGGATTTCCAAAGGATTGAAGAGAGGAAGATCGGCGGCGGTGTAATAGGAGGAAAGGCCTGCGGACTTCTGGTGGCACATAAGCTGGTATCTGCGCATCTGCCAGAATGTGAAGAGTATCTGGCGCCCCATGATTCCTGGTTTGTGGGAACAGAGCTTTTTCGCAATTATCTTCTTGAAGGAAGGCTTATACTTGCGGGGACTGTGAAGGAACAGTTTCAGAAGATGCTTGAGAGTTATGGGGATTCTCCGATTATAGTAAGATCAAGCAGTATTATGGAGGATGGCTATGACCATGCATTTTCAGGGAAGTATGCATCTGTCTTCTGTACCAGTCAGGGTACGGCAGAGGAAAAACTGGGGAATTTTCTAAATGCTATAGAAGAGGTGTATGAGAGTGTACGGAATGTATCAGCGCAGGAATACCGCAGAAAGCTTCATCTGACAGAGAAGAAAGAGGAGATGGCGCTCCTTATACAGCGTGTGGCAGGACATAGGCAGGGAGATCTGTATTTTCCGGCGGCGGCAGGAATGGGATGTTCCTATAATCCTTATAAATGGATGGAATATCTTAATCCGGATGCAGGGATGCTGCGGATTGTTATGGGACTTGGGACGCGGGCGGTGGAGAGGACGCCTGGAGATTACCCGAGACTTGTAGGCCTGGACCGTCCACGGGCAAACTTAAGGACAACCATCGGCGAGAGACATAAGTACTCCCAGAGAAATGTGGATGTGATTGATCTGGAGGAAGGCAGGCTGGTGACGAAGAGCCTTGAGGCAATGAAGGAGCTGCTTCCTGAATGGCAGAAAAGACTGCTTCTTAGCAGAGATACAGAGGCAGAGGATATACTGAGACAGAGAAGAAAATACCACAAGGTCTTTTTCGCTGACTGTCAGGGACTTGTAGAGACAGAGAATTTTATACATATTATGAGACGGCTCCTTAAGATGCTGGAGGAGGAATATGCCCGCCCGGTAGATATTGAATTTGCAGTAACAGGAACAGATGCAGGGAAATGGCAGCTGAATCTTCTGCAGTGCCGCCCACTTAAGAGCAGGGAATCAGGGAAGATCCATATTCCGGAAGACCAGGATAAAAGGGTACTTTTTGATGTAAGAAGAACCTCTGTGAACCGCTCCAGGTGGGAACGGATCGACTATATTGTCCATGTGGACCCAAGAGCCTATTATGAGTGCCCTTATGCGAAAAAGCCGGAGATTGCCAGGATTATAGGCAGGATTAACCGGGAACTTCAGGATGCGTCATGCCTGCTCCTTGTTCCAGGGAGGATCGGGACCTCATCGCCAGAGCTGGGCGTTCCGGTATCCTATGCGGACGTAAGCTGCTTTAAGGCAATCTGTGAGGTGGCATATGGCGAGGTGGGCTATCATCCGGATCTGTCATACGGGAGCCATATGTTCCAGGACATGATTGAGGCCGATGTGTACTATGGTGCAATCAATGAAAACAGCAAGACACGCTTATACCAGCCAGAGCTTCTCAGGCAGAAGAATGGGATACTCAGGAAACGCTGGGAGGAAGAAGCGCAGTGGAATCAGATTATTGAGGTCTATGATGTCAGGGAGGATGAGGCAAAGCTCCTCCTGGATGCAGGCCATGGCAGAGCGGTGTGTATCGTATAAGACACCATAATAATAAGTTGATTTTACTGGAATAAAGATGATAAAATGTATACGGCGCTGGCCGTAAGAAAGTGATTCAGGAGTACAAATATCTCCTGGAGCAGAAACTTAAGAGGAACCCGGAGGCACTCACAATGTTTTCTAATATGAATTATGTATATGAAGTTTATAAGGAGGGAAGCTTTTCAAAGGCAGCGGAGAAGCTCTTTATCTCTCAGCCGGCACTGAGCGCTACCGTGAAAAAGGTAGAGAAGAAGATCGGCACACCGCTCTTTGACAGAAGCAGAAGCCCTGTCCGCCTGACAGAATGTGGGAAAAAATACATAAAGATTGTAGAGAAGATTATGGAGATGGAAGAGGAGTTCGCCGGATATGTCAGCAATTTGAATGAGTTGTCCACGGGCAGCTTAAGTGTTGGGGGCACGTATCTCTTTGCGGCATATATATTTCCGGGAATCTTCAAGAAATTTCAGGAGATGTATCCCAATGTGGAGCTGAGACTGATCGAGGGGCACACCTCGCAGCTTGAGAAAAAGCTTTTTTCCGGGGAGATTGACCTGATTATGGACAACTATCCGCTGGATGAAGAGCTATATGAAAAGAAATATGTGAAGACAGAACATCTTCTGCTTGCTGTGCCCGCTTCTTTTCCCAGCAATGCGGCGGCAAAGTCATGGAGCTTAAGCTCTGCAGAAATCCGAAGCGGCGCACACACCAGGAAAGAGACCTACGGGGTGCCGCTTAAGATGTTCGAGGGGGATCCCTTTGTATTTCTCCGGGAGCATAATGATACAAGAGAGCGTGTGGAGGGAATCTGTAAGCGTGCAGGCGTCGCGCCGAAGGTTGCCTGGAAGCTTGACCAGATGCTTACCACCTATCACCTGACAGAGCAGGGGATGGGAGTTTCCTTCATAAGCGATACGGCAATCAGATACCTTCCGCCGGATCTGAATGTGTATTATTATAAGCTTGATGATCCGGCAGCAGAGAGAAATGTATATTTTTATTATCGTAAGAACAAGTATTTTACAAGAAGTATGGCTGAATTTATGAAGCTTGCGGCTTCGGAGATGGAAGAGGACCGTCAGGTATTTCAGGTATAAGCAATAGAAAAATGACAACTGCGAAGGTACTGAGCAGTTATGAATTAGGAGTAAATGATATGAGAGCGTATGAAAGACTTTTACAGTATGTAAATGTATGGACGACCAGTGATGAAGCGAGTGAGACAGTTCCTTCAGCAGAACGGGAATTTGACCTGGCGAAGATGCTTTTAGAGGAGATGAAGGAGATCGGGATTAAGGATGTAGTGCTAGATGAAAAGTGCTACATCTATGGCGTGGTTCCGGCGACTCCGGGATATGAGGATAAGCCTGCAGTCGGCCTGGTGGCACATATGGATACAGCAACAGACTTTAGCGGTAAGGATATTAAAACGCAGATCATAAAGGACTACGATGGGGAAGATGTTGTTCTTGGAACGAGCGGCAGAGTCCTGACAGTTTCCGAGTTCCCGCACCTTAAGGAGCTTAAGGGCAGGACACTGATTACTACGGACGGCACCACACTTCTGGGAGCGGACGATAAGGCGGGGATTGCGGAGATCCTGACGGCTGTGGAAGAGATTATCCAGGAGAATATTCCTCACGGGAAGATCTGTATCGGATTTACACCGGATGAGGAGATTGCCAGAGGAGCGAAGCACTTTGACGTGGAGAAATTCGGCGCACAGTATGCCTATACGCTGGACGGCTCAAAGGAGGGAGAGATCCAGTTTGAGAACTTTAATGCATCTACAGCATTTTTCACGATTCATGGGAATAATGTTCACACAGGAAGCGCGAAGAATGTCCTGGTGAACTCCCAGCTTCTTGCCATGGAGATCCAGTCCATGCTTCCAGAGGAGGAGAGGCCCGAGACAACAGAGGGCTACGAGGGCTTTTACCATCTGGTGAGCATGAGCGGTACTGTGGACCTTACAAAGATGAAATATTTTATCCGTGACCATGACTGTGAGGAGTATGAGAAGAGGCATGCACTTCTGTGTAAGATCGAAGAGCGTATGAATGAGACCTATGGGGAAGGCACAGTAGAGCTGGAAATCGTTGAATCTTACCGGAATATGCGGGAAAAGATCGAACCATGTTTCCATCTGGTAGAGAATGCGAAAAAGGCAATTGAAAGTGTGGGTCTTGAACCAGATATCTCGCCTGTCAGAGGGGGAACTGACGGCGCGAGATTAAGCTTCAAGGGTCTGCCATGTCCGAATCTCGGCACTGGAGGATATGCATTCCACGGCCCTTATGAGCATATCACAATAGAGGGTATGGAGCTTGCAGTCAGGATTACGAAAGACATTCTCAGACGTTACGCAGAATAAGGAGAGGTTTTAAAATGTCAGATACGAATAAGATAAAATGGACTGCCCTGGCCATGATGGGATTCTCTACGGTCTGGGGATTTGGAAATGTTGTTAACGGATTTATCTATTTTAACGGGATACAGGTTATCATCAGCTGGATATTCATGTTCGGGCTGTATTTCCTTCCATATGCGCTTATGGTAGGAGAGCTTGGTTCTGCTTTTAAAAATGAAGGCGGCGGTGTCAGCTCATGGATCCACGGTACAATCGGACCTAAGATTGCATATTATGCAGGATGGACCTATTTTGCATGCCACATTACCTACATTGCGAGTAAGGGGAGCGGCGGGCTTAAGGCATTAAGCTGGATGGTTTTCCGTAATGCGGAGACTTACGATTCCTTCCCGACACTTTATGTACAGCTTGCCACCTTTGTAGTATTCCTGATCGGATGCTTCATTGCAGGCAAGGGACTGAATCCCCTTAAGAAGCTGCTTACACTGGCCGGGACCTGTGTATTCATTATGTCAATTCTCTACATTATTATGCTGTTTGCAGCCCCGCTGATTAATCCGGGTGCAGATTATGTGCATACAGAGTACAGCCTTAAGAATCTGATACCGAATTTTAATGTTGCATACTTTACATCCCTGTCAATTCTTGTATTTGCAGTGGGCGGCTGTGAAAAGATTTCCCCGTATGTAAATAAGGTGGAGAATCCAAGTAAGGGCTTTCCAAAGGGAATTATTGCCATGGCAATTATGGTTGTAGTCTGCGCCATGTTAGGAACAGTTGCCATGGGCAGGATGTTCGACCCGGCAGTCATCAACAGCAGTGACGAGGCGTTTAATTCTTATGCGGCGAACGGCGGTTACTGGGCATTCCAGAAGCTTGGGGAATACTACCATCTGGGAGATACCTTCCTCATTATCTATGCCCTCTGTAACACGATCAGCCAGTTTTCCATACTGATCCTGAGTATTGACGCGCCGCTCCGAATGCTGCTTGACAATAAGCATACCCGTCAGTTCATTCCGTCAAAGCTGCTGAAAAAGAACAAGTATGATGTGTACAGCAACGGAATTCTTATGGTTACCATCCTGTCCGGAGCAATTATTCTGGTGCAGACCCTGGTACCTGGTGCAGCCGCTGTCCTGCAGCAGCTTACCAAGCTCAATTCGGTATGTATGCCGCTCCGGTACTTGTGGGTGTTCGTAGCTTATCTGGCACTTAGGAAGGCATTTGACAGAATACCGGCAGAATACCGTTTTGTAAAAAATCAGAAAGTAGCCATATTCTTTGGAGGCTGGTGTTTTGCGGTTACAGCGGTATGCTGCCTGCTTGGCATGTACAGTGACGATCCGTTTACATTTGCCCTGAATGTTATTACACCGGTTGTTCTGACGGCGCTTGGAATTCTGCTTCCAAAGATTGCGCAGAGGGAGAAGAAGGCAGAGAATGCGAGATAACACGAATTAAAAGTGAGGTAAGAGAAAATGTATGAAGAGATCACAGCAGGTTTAATGTCCTTTATTAAGAAAAGTCCGACACCGTTTCATGCCGTAGAGAATATTGGAGGCATTCTGCGGGAAAATGGATTTCAGAGGCTTGAAGAGTCCGGAAAATGGGAAGTAAGGCCGGGCGGGAAATATTACGTGACCCGGAACGATTCCAGTATCATCGCCTGGAGAGTGGGAGAAGAGCTTGACGAGGGATACCGCTTCAAGATCGCGGCATCCCACAGTGACTCCCCGACGTTTAAGATAAAAGAGAATGCGGAGCTTACGGTAAAAGATAAGTATATGAAGCTGAACACAGAGGGATACGGCGGAATGCTGTGCGCCGCCTGGTTTGACAGGCCGCTCTCTGTTGCCGGGCGCGCAGTGATAAAGGAGAACAATGGTTATACCACAAAGCTCGTCAATATTGACCGGGATCTGCTGATGATACCAAACATGGCGATCCATATGAACCGGGAAGTAAATGAGGGCTATGCATACAACAGGCAGACAGACATGCTTCCCCTATTCGGAGGAAGCGGCTGTAAGAAGGGCGACTTTAAAAAGCTCATCGCCGGAGAGCTTGGCGTGGCGGAGGAAGAGATATACGGAACAGACCTGTACCTCTATAACCGGATGGAACCATCTGTGTGGGGCGCAGACAACGAGTATATTTCCTGCCCTCAGCTAGACGACCTGCAATGCGCCTACACATCCCTCAAAGGCTTCTTATCCGGAGACGATAAGCATGCCGTAAATGTCTATGCATGCTTTGACAACGAGGAGGTAGGCTCCGGAACAAAGCAGGGAGCCGCGTCAACCTTTTTAGCAGATGTACTGTACCGCATCAACCTCAGCCTTAAGAAAGATGAGGAGGAATTCTACCGCGCCGCAGCCTTAAGCTTCATGATCAGCTGTGACAATGCACATGCAGTACATCCAAACCATCCGGATAAAACAGATCAGGAAAACTGCGTATATATGAACGAAGGAATCGTCATAAAATCCCACGCAGGTCAGAAATACACAAGTGATGCCGTAAGCATTGCCATATTTAGAGGAATCTGCAAAGAAGCAGGCGTACCGGTGCAGTTCTTTTCAAACCGTTCAGATATGGCAGGCGGAAGCACTCTTGGCAATATAGCCATGTCCCAGGTATCCATGGACTGCGTGGATATCGGACTGCCGCAGCTGGCGATGCACTCATGTTACGAGACAGCAGGAGTGAAAGACAGCTGCTACATGGTTAAAGCCATGGAGAAGTTCTTTGGGGACGGGGCATTTTGAAAAATGCCCCGTCCCAGATTAAAAATAGGGTGTCCCTAATTGAAGAAGGAGAAAAGAGATGGGAGAAACACAAGTGAAACAAAAACATCCAAGAGGGTTTTATGCCTGCTGCATTACGTTTACATTCGAACGGCTGGCATTCTATGGAGCAAAGCCGCTGCTCCTTTTATTCCTGATTACGACGATTGCGGAGGGTGGTCTTGGAATTGAGAGAACAGACGCTGCTGTTATGGCCGCGAATCTGACGGCTTATACATATATGGCGCCGCTGATCGGCGGTGTTGTATGTGACAGGTGGCTTGGTGCGAGATATGCGATTACACTGGGTTACATTATTATGGCAATTGGTTACCTGGTGGGATGGAAGGCTAGCGGACCAGGTATGGTGAACGCAATGATTATTCTGGTTTCCATTGGGACAGGTTTTTTCAAGGGAAATCTCAACGCTCTGATTGGGAGGCAGTATCAGAGCAAGGAGCTTCTGGATGCTGCATTTTCCATCCAGTATTCCTATGTAAATATCGGTGCGTTTGTGGGATCCCTGCTTACCGGATATCTGTATCTGCATCTGTTCAGGCGCGGCGATGTGCTTGGATTCAGACAGTGCTTCGTGATGGCCGCGCTGTGGTGCGTGGTGGGCGCTGTATGGTTTGTACTGAACTGGAAAAATCTTCAGGGGCAGGGGATTAAGCCATTCAAGTATCTGACAGATGAAAAGGGAAATATCATAGGTTCCACGACAGCGGATAAGGGAAGCGCAGACGCAGGCAAGAATGAACCTCTTACAAAGCTGGAGAGAAACCGTGTACTGGCAATTGTGCTGGTATCCGCGTTCTCCGTGCTCTTCTGGTTGTTCTATTACCAGCAGGATCTGGCGCTGGTCATTTACATGACGGATTATGTGAAAATGTCACTTGGCTCCTTTGAGATTCCCCCGTCATGGATTACAACAACGTGGAACGGACTACTCTGCGTTGCGCTGGGAGGAGTGATGGCTGCCATTTGGAAGAAGTTAGCTGCACGGCCCCAGGGCGATTTGAATATGTTCAAGAAAGTATCCCTCAGTTTCCTGTTTGTAGGGCTTGCATTCGGAGTTATGGTAGCATGCGAAGCAATCCGCGGCGTTGGTGCAGACGCATCTATAAAGGCAAGCGTAATATGGCCGTTTATGTTCTCTACAGTAATCACGGTCGGAGAGATGTGCTTCTCACCGCTGCGTAATTCTTTTGTAAGTAAATACGCGCCGAAGAAATACCTTTCACTCTTAATGGGCGTAATCGCAGTATCCACTTTCGGAGCCAATAAGCTAAGCCCCTTCGTACAGGCATTTATCGAAAAATTCGATGTATTTCCGGTATTCGTGGGAATCTTCGCACTGATGCTCGTATTCGCGGCACTCATCTGGCTTGCAAATGGAAAACTTCATAGCCTGGTAGAGGAATAAAAGTTGGGGACGGGGTATTTTTAAAAATACCCCGTCCCCAATTAAAAAAAATATGTTGACAATGTTAAGTTATTCATCTATATTAGATATTAAATAAGAGGGAGTAACCTGCGTCATATGCAGGCGTTTGCGATGTCGTCAGTACGATGTGTATCCGCAGCGGTGCAAGACTTTGCCGCTACAGCTGAACATCCGTATCGCAATGAAATGGTGAGACTTTTATTGTATAATTTTTTATGCAATAGGGTCTCTTTTTATTGCGGTTTTTATATCAGCCTGGATTGCCTGTCTTTCACATTTTTTCGGCAGTAAATGGGAATGATAATATTTTAAGAGACTTTACTGCAGGAAGGGAAGGATATGTGATGTTGACAAATGAACAGGCAAAACGAAACCAGGAAAAGTATGGCTTTAATGAGCTTGCAGAGGGCAGAAAGAAGAGTACGTTTCAGATTTTTTTTGAGCAGTTTAAGGATTTTCTTGTAATCATCCTGATTATTTCCGCAGTGGTGTCTGGCTTTTTGGGGGACTGGGAAAGTGCGGCGGTGATTCTGGTTGTGATTACGGTCAATGCGGTGCTTGGCACGGTACAGACCTTAAAGGCGGAGCAGTCGCTGAACAGCTTAAAACAGATGTCTGCCCCGGATGCGAAGGTGGTCAGGGAGGGACAGACCGTGAAGATCCCTGCAAGAGAGGTTACTGTGGGGGACGAGGTACTGGTGGAGGCAGGTGACTGTATTCCGGCTGACGGAAAACTTCTTCAAGAGGCAAGCCTGAAGGTGGATGAAAGTGCTCTTACGGGTGAGAGCCTGCCGGTAGAGAAGTCTCTTGAGGAGGCGCCGGAAGGGGCGGCCCTTGGGGATCAGACAAACCGAGTCTTCTCAGGAAGCTTTGTTACCTATGGGCGGGCATCCTATGAGGTGACTGCAATCGGGATGGAGACCGAGGTTGGGAAAATTGCAAAGCTTTTAGGGAATACATCTAAGAAAAAGACGCCTCTGCAGATCAATCTGGATGAATTCGGGAAGAAGCTTTCGATCATTATTCTTATATTCTGCGGCATTTTATTTGGAATCAATGTGCTGCGCGGCGGATCTGCGGTGGATGCGTTTCTCTTTGCAGTGGCACTGGCGGTCGCGGCGATTCCAGAGGCTTTGAGTTCTATTGTCACGATTGTGCTGTCCTTTGGGACACAGAAGATGGCAAAGGAGCATGCAATTATAAGAAAGCTCCAGGCAGTGGAAGGGCTTGGAAGTGTGTCGGTGATCTGCTCTGATAAGACGGGCACACTGACCCAGAACCGGATGACGGTTATGGATTATTATGTAGACGGAAGAAGGATCGCAGCAGATGATATCCTTTCTGGAGGGGGAAATGCAAGGCGGCTTCTTTGCTATAGTATGCTATGTAATGATTCTACGAATGAAAATGGAAAGGAGATTGGCGATCCTACAGAGACAGCGCTAATTAACCTGGGAAGCCGTCTGGGAGAAGAGGCCAGGGAAGTCAGAGAAAAATATCCCCGTAAGTCTGAAATTCCATTTGACAGCGACAGGAAGCTGATGTCTACGGAGCACCTCATGGATGACGCCTGTGTCATGATTGTAAAAGGAGCGGTGGATGTTCTGCAAAAGCGTATCAGCCGGATTAGAACCGGAGACGGGGTAAGGGATATTTCCCGGGAGGATCTGCTTAACATTGAACGGCAGAATACTGAATTTTCAGAAGGAGGGCTCAGGGTTCTCGCATTTGCATACAGGGAGCTGGGAGAGGAAAGGGAGCTGACACTGGCAGACGAGAACGATCTTACCTTTCTCGGGCTGGTCTCCATGATGGATCCGCCGAGGGAGGAGTCCGCGGCAGCAGTCCGGGAATGCATTAAGGCGGGCATCAGGCCAGTCATGATAACCGGAGATCATAAGATCACAGCGGCGGCGATTGCGAAACGAATCGGAATTCTTAAGGATGCTTCCCAGGCATGCGAGGGAGCGGTGATTGAAAATATGTCGGATGAGGAGCTGCGTGCATTCGTTCCGGGAATCTCTGTCTACGCGCGGGTCTCACCAGAGCACAAGATCCGGATCGTGCGGGCATGGCAGGAGCGGGAGCATATCGTTGCCATGACCGGAGACGGGGTAAATGACGCGCCGGCGCTCAGGCAGGCAGACATCGGTGTGGCAATGGGCATCACAGGAACAGAAGTTTCCAAGGACGCAGCAGCAATGGTACTGACAGATGATAACTTTGCAACCATAATAAAGGCAGTAGAAAACGGAAGAAACATTTACCAGAATATTAAGAACTCCATACAATTTCTGCTGTCTGGAAACCTCGGGGCGATCCTGGTAGTGCTGTTTGCCTCCATTGCAGATCTGCCGGTGCCATTCGCCCCGGTACATCTGCTGTTCATCAATCTCCTGACTGACAGCCTTCCCGCAATCGCGCTGGGACTGGAGCCCCACACGGCGGCAGTCATGAGAGAGAAGCCGCGCCCCATGAGTGAATCCATTCTGACAAAAGCGTATCTGCTCAGAGTCGCATCAGGAGGACTTAGCATCGGTATCGGAACGGCAGCAGCATTTTTGATCGGATACCGGAGCCAGGATGCGGCACTGGCAAGCACCATGGCATTCGGGACACTGTGCATGTCAAGGCTGGTGTATGGATTTTGCTGCAAAACAGAAAAAGCCGGGATCTTCTCAAAGAAAATGTTCAATAACGGCTTTCTGGTCGGGGCATTTGTAATCGGGACAGTGCTTCTGACAGGAGTGCTCCTGGTTCCCGGTCTGGAAAAAATCTTCCAGGTTGTGAGGCTGGATCCAGCGCAGATGATGTGGGTGTACGGACTGGCACTGCTGCAGCTGTTGAAATTGGGGACGGGGTAAAATTAAAAATACCCCGTCCCCAATTACGTATATCGTTTGATGGTTTCTTTGAGGACGTATTTTTTGTCACTGTAGCGCCCCACGATATAGTTATTTGCTTTTTGCTCCAGCCTATCGGGGAGTTTTTCAAGCTTTATATCTTCTCCGTATTTCCTTTTGAGTGCGCGTTCGAGAAGGTAGTCGCACACCTGGGGATTTTTTGGGAGGAGAGGCCCGTGGAGGTAGGTGGCAATGATGTTTTTGTAGACCACGCCTTCATAACCGGATTTGCCAGTATTGCCCAGACCGAAGAATACCTTCCCGAGGGGAGTATGGTTTCCGATATAGGTGCGTCCGCCATGATTCTCGAAGCCGACGATGGGGGTGGAAAAGAGCGGACTGTTGAGGATGATGTTCCGGATCAGCCGTTCCGGCTCCCACTCGGTGTAAATGTCGAGGATTTCCAGGCCTTCGATCATCTTTTTGTCGGTTTTATAATATTTTCCGAGAAGCTGGTAGCCGCCGCATACTGCGAGGACAACGCCGTTGTCTTCCACAAAGTTTTTGAAATCGGACTTGATTTCTTTCATATATTGGCATACCAGTTCCTGCTCCCGGTCAGAGCCTCCGCCCAGGAGGACGATGTCTAATTTGGAAAAATCAATCCTGCTTCCAGAGAGGAATGGGATTACCTCCGCTTCTATGCCGCGCCATTCAAGTCGTTTGCAAAAGCACTGGATGTTTCCTCTGTCACCGTACAGATTAAGAAGATCGGGGTAGAGATGTCCTATGGTCAGTTTCATGATGCGGCGCCTCCTTTCGTTATGGCCTGCAGTTCAGTCAGCATATGGTTTGTCCGGTACAGGCCGGAATAGTTTACAATGACATACAGATTTTTCGTGCCTTCGGCGGTGAGCTTTTCAACAGTCTTTCGAAGATCTGTTGTGGAGCTGCAGGGAATGTCCTCGTATTTGAGACGGAGCCCCATGTCGTGGCGTCTTGTCCCGTTGGTAGTGATCGTGGCGGCATTGGCATTCGCAAGGTACTGGAAATCTACATCCCAAAGCCAGGAAATGTCTTCGCCGTCCTGATAAGTGTCATTAATCTGGATGATGACGTCCTTTGGACCGGGATCCTTTAGGACGAGTGAAATCTTTTGCTGGAAGCCGATGGGGTTCTTCGCAAGGTGGAGCTGCACGCGTGCGCCGTTTATCATGAAAACGCTTTCGCGGTTGTTTCCATAATCAAAGCCTTCGATGGTCTGTTTAAACTTTTTCATCGGCGACTGGAGGGCACATAGTGCGGCGTAGGCGGACAGAGTATTGTAAATGTTATAGGGCGACCGCGCCTGAGACGATATCTCCATGCTGCCCAGGGTGAAAGAGTACATTCTGTCTGACAGGACAGGCCTGCCTGCAGATGAACTGCCCTGCGCAGCGTAATCAGCAGATGAGGCGGCACACTGTTCCTTTTCCATAGTACTGGCTGAGGGCTTTCCGGACGGACGCGCCGTGTCATGCAGAACAATATTTTCTGCAGTGTAATCAGGCTCGGGCCGTTTCAGTCCGCAGTTCGGACAGTGGTAGATGCCAAGCTGCCCATAGTGGAAGAAATCATAGGACAGCTTTTTCCCACAGGAGCGGCAGAAGATGCTTTCCCTGATCTCAGAGCGGGAGATGTCGTCAAAGATCTGTTCGCTGATCCCGTATGTCACATAGGAATTCTGACAGTCCTGTGTCAGGGCATAAGAAAGAATATCATCGCAGTTAAGAATCAACTTTGTCTCAGGCACACTTAACACAGCGGTTTTAATCTTATTATAGGTAATGTCCACCTCGCCGAAGCGGTCCAGCTGATCCCTGGAAATATTTGTAAGAAGGGCGCAGTCAGGCTTAAGCTGCGGAAGAACTCTTACAGAGGCAATCTCGTCCACTTCAATGCAGGCATAATCCGCATGAAGCCGTCCCTTCCGGTCCGTAGCAAGTACGAAGGCGGAAATGATTCCGTTGAGCATATTGGCCCCCGTCCGGTTGATAATAACCGTCTTTCCTTCAGCCTTCAGGGCATGATAAAGTATGCTGTTTGTTGTTGTTTTTCCATTGGTCCCCATGGTTACGATGGTCTTCTCACGCACCATGCCGGACATGACAGACAGAATCTGTGGATCAATCAGACGCGCCACGTATCCCGGAAGTGTAACGCCGCTTCCGCGGTTCAGCTTTTTGATCAGCATACTCGTAAGCTTTGCGCATCGGATCGCTAATTTACTTTGTAATCTCATAATAATGTTTTGATGTTCCTTTCTGATTTTAATTTGTGTCGGGCTAATTCATGTAGAGATTACTTATATTATATATAAATTAAAGGATTAAGACAAGGAAATTCAGAGTTAATTAAAAGTTTAGAAATATTCCATAGTGTATATGTTACAATAATATTTCAGGATTGTGGAAAGGCTGGAGCGTGTTTGAAACTCTGGCATGGAGCAATCCGTGTAACAGAAGCATCAAAGCGGAGCAGATTGTTCTGGAAAGAGCGGAACCCGGACAGTTAAGTGCCATTTCCGCTGAAAAAAGTAGGAGGAATTATGAATTTAAGTGATGAAACAGTAAAGAAAATCAGAGGACTGGTTGTGTTTACGGCACTTGTTGTAGCGTGCCTGTGGAAATATGAGGATGTACTGAAGATACTGGGAGCCCTGTTTCATGTCACGTTTCCCTTCATCCTGGGAGGCGCGATTGCATTCGTGCTGAATGTTCCCATGAGTTTTATGGAAAGGCATCTGTTTTCAGAAGAGAAAACCAGGAAGAAGCCGGTTCTTAAGAAACTTGCACGCCCAGTCAGCATGATCCTGGTGCTGGTGGCAGTAACCGGCGTGATCGTGCTCGTCATGTTTGTCCTGATTCCGCAGCTTGGAAAGACATTTGCCAATCTGGGACAGAGCATTCAGGAATTTATTCCGAAGGTTCAGATGTGGGTAGAAGACATTTTCCATGGAAATAAGGAAATTATGGAATGGGTAAATAAACTAGAATTTAACTGGGACAAGATTATGAGCACGGGAATTGATTTCCTGGGATACGGGGCGGGCAGCGTACTGGATTCCACCATAACAGCAGCGAAAAGCATTGTGAGCAGCATTACTACGTTTTTTATAGCATTTGTCTTTGCCATTTATATACTGCTGCAGAAGGAGAAGCTGGGAGTACAGTCGAAAAAGGTTCTGTTCGCATTCGTAAGGAAGGGACGTGCCGAAGCAACACTGGAGGTTCTGGCGCTGACCTACAATACATTTTCAAGCTTTCTGACAGGACAGTGTGTAGAGGCAGTCATTCTCGGCTGTATGTTCGTGGTGACTATGGCGGTGTTAAAGCTTCCTTACGCACTGCTCTCAGGCATCGTGATCGCATTCACGGCGCTGATTCCGATCTTCGGCGCGTTCATCGGATGCGCCGTGGGGGCGTTCCTCATCTTCATGGTGGACCCAATGAAGGCGCTGATCTTTGTGGCGCTGTTTTTAGTACTGCAGCAGATTGAGGGCAACCTCATCTATCCTCACGTAGTTGGAAACTCCGTGGGTCTCCCATCCATCTGGGTACTGGCTGCAGTGAGCATCGGAGGCAGCCTTATGGGAGTCGTGGGGATGCTCATATTTATACCGATGGTGTCGGTATTGTATGCACTGTTCCGGGAGGTCGTGTACCTGAAACTTAAGCAGAGAGGGTTGGGGACGGGGCATTTTTAAAAATGCCCCGTCCCGGATTAAAAATGCCCTGTCCCCAATCGCGCTTATTCTACGGGTAGTACCTTGTCATTTAAAATGATTTCTTTAATCTGTTCTGTATTTACAAGGCGGTTGAATGTGAGTGTAGTCATTGTATCTGTTGTAAGTGAATAGCTGTTATTTGCTATATTGCCTTTTTTGTCGCAGATGACGTAGCTGCTTCCATCCTTAAACTTGATCTCCAGGTGCTTCAGATTCCAGGGGTCTCCTGCCTGTTCTGCGGTAAGGCCGGTTCCTTTTGACAGATCAGGGGATATGGAAATGGGGGAATATTCAACATAACCGTTTTCTCCCAAATCTAATTTTTGTATAGGAATTGGCGGCTCTTCTGTCAGCGGCACGGTCTCCTCATCCATATCGTAATCCGCTGGTAATTCTGCAAGGGGAGCGGAATACTTAAAAATCTTCAGTATTGGGAATTCGCCTTCCTTCAGAGGCTGGCCAGCACCCATATAAGCCATATAAGCGTAATAGTAGGCTTTATCCTTTGTGCTTTTTTCTGTGTCGATATAGATATTGCCAGTGTATGAATTTCCTTTGGTTGTTTCAAGGCCAAAATACCATGAATCATTTTCATCAAAATATGCGCCGCCTTTTGCTGCATTGGTCTCTTCGTTTCCGACTAGCAGGGTGACGCCTCCCTCCCGTTCTAATGTAAAATACATAAGTGCGCTGTTCTGATCATAGACCAGGTTTTCTACACAGAGAGTATGCTCTCCAAGCTGCTTTTTCACGGGCCTGCTCATGGCGCCGCTGCCGAGTAATTTTTCTGCTTCCGCCGGATCAACGGAAACATATTCATGGGAAGGAAGTGTTATAGTGGTAGTTCCGCCTTTATGGTTATCAAACTCCTTTGTGACTGCCGGGGTGGATTTTTTGGTTGTATTCCCAAACATTCCGTCAAAGAAATCTGAATTTGCGGCAGCATATACGCCTCCGGGAATGGCGAGGCAGCAGATGACT
Organism: uncultured Dorea sp.; assembly: GCA_948602995.1. Lineage (GTDB taxonomy): Bacteria > Bacillota > Clostridia > Lachnospirales > Lachnospiraceae > CAPEBR01. Next base: position 10,588 of record CAPEBR010000047.1, on the reverse strand, counting down.
GCAATTGCGGCAGCAGCGTAGGAATGCCTGCGGCGTCTGCCTTTTGGGTGATTCACGGCGTCCGCCCACAACTTGTCGTAGGTGTCGTTTATCCGTTCATTAACCTTGTCAGGTATCTGAAGCTCTTTGCTTAAGATCTGTTCCAACTGTTTCTTAGATAATGTCATAATATCGTCCCTCCTAATATGAAATAGCCTGTTCCAGTTTTTTTCTGCCTCTTCTGAGACGGCTTTTTACAGTATTTTCATTTAGCTCAAGAACCTCAGAGATCTCCCGCGTGTTAAAGCCTTCTCCATAATAAAGGAGAAAGATCACCCGGTCATTTTCCGGCAGTTCCTTCAAAAGTTCCTGAAATTCATAGTCGCTTTCCGGGAATGGAACTGAAGCTTCTTCTGCCTGCTCAATGGACACGAATTTTTTCTGGCGCCGGAGCAGGTCGGTGCAGTGATTAATGAGGATTCTTGTGATCCAGGTCTTAAAATAGGACGCAGTTTTTAGGTCCCCAATATGCTCGTAGGCGGAAAGAATGGTATCCTGCATTACGTCTGCAATATCATCGTCACTGTATAAATAGCCGCGGGCTACCTTGTAAAGTGCAGCTTTATTTTCCTCGATCAGCTGAATGAAAGCGGCTGTGTCATTTTTCTGCGCCTTTTTTACTAATAGCATATCCATGTGTCTCACCTCACTTTTTTCGGTTTGAGTGAAAAAGCTTTTTCTGTAATTACTTTACATCTATTAGACGAAAAAGTCTTTTGATTCGGTGCAAAAAAAGGATTTTTTTTGATTTTTATGTACAAGAACTGGATTGACACTGTGAGCTTAAAGGATTATAATATAGATAGTCGATATATCGGAGATCTATATATTGAAAAGAAATTATGAAGAAATAATTTGTCGAAGTGTACAAGTTTCTGAGAAGGGAGATGACAGTATGGCGGTTGATAAAAGTCTTATTTCTGGCAGCACTATGATGCTGCTTATGAAGCTTCTGGAGGGGAGGGATATGTATGGCTATGAGATGATAGAGAGTCTCCGCAGCCGTTCCGAGAATGTATTTGAACTGAAGGCCGGGACATTGTATCCGCTTCTGCACACTATGGAGTCGAAGGGCTATGTGGCGTCCTATGAACGAGAGGCGTCAGGAAAGACGCGAAAGTATTATTCTCTGACAAAAGCCGGGAAAAAGCAGCTAAGGGAGAAGGAAGAGGAGTGGAAGGAATACACGAGGGCCGTTTCTAGTGTAATGGGGGGTGTATGCTATGGAGAGGCATGAGTTTTTGGAGATACTGACAGAGCAGATTCGTACAAAGCGCGCCCGCCCATTTATTGCAAAGGAGATAGAGGGACATATTGAAGATCAGAAGATGGACTTTATGGCAGAAGGAATGACTGACCTGGAAGCAGAGGAAGCAGCAGTCCGGGAGATGGGAGACCCTGTAGAAGCAGGGGTAGCGCTTGACCGTATACACAGACCCAGGATGAAGTGGAGTGTGCTGACAGGAATCCTTCTTATCAGTATTCTGGGGCTGATCCTTCAGATGACCGTGACTATGACAGCCTGTGAAGCAGGCTTTTTTGGCAGCCTGCTTCTGTCTGCAGGCGGGGTGGGAAGGCATCTGACAGCTATGGCAGCAGGGATAGCGCTTATGTTATGTATTTGCTGGGCAGACTACACACTCCTGAATAAATACGCAGTTATACTTTGGGCTGCTGTAAATGGATTGCTCATTTTATGCGCTGTGGAAAGCCCTCTTATAAACGGAAGGCCATTCTACCTGACCCATGCATCCTGTCTGATCATTCCTTTTTATGCCGGAATGCTGTATCATTTCCGCGGGCAGGGGATTAAGGGGATCATAAAAAGTATTCTCTGTCTGTGTATTCCGATGGCTGTATTATTCCATTATCGTATGCTTTCCTGCATCATCATTATTGGAGCAGCAGGGATGATCCTTCTGCATGCGGCAGTCTGGAGGAAATGGTTCGGGGAAAAACGTCTGACATTATATCTTCAGTTATGGGGGTTCTCCATTATATTGGTTCTGCTGATGCTTGCAGCCATTGCATTCATTACAAGAGGAAAAATTCTGGCAGACTACCAGCTCGAAAGGCTTGCGGCCTGGCTGTCTCCGAAAAAATACGAGGGCAGCTATTTCCTTCAATCCGTGAAGGAATCGGCTGAAAATGTAAAAAAAGAAGGAATGTACCTCACTTCCAACTGGATGGAAGAAATTAAAAGTTCCTATCTGTGGATCTACCTGTTTGAATATCTGGGCACATGGAAAGGACTGCTGCTGACGGTACTGGTAGCCGGATTCTGGATTTTCTTATTCGGCAAAGTAAGACAGCAGAAAAACGAGTTCGGGCAAATGGTCGGACTTGGATGTGTACTATACTTAAGCATTGAGACGGTGATGTATATGGGAATGAATTTTGGCATTCTTCCCCTTGGTGCAGTATTCATGCCGTTTCTCTCAAATGGAGGAGCATTTCTTCTAATTACGTACTTTTACATGGGACTTCTGCTATCAGTATTGGGGACGGGGCATTTTTAAAAATGCCCCGTCCCCAATTGATTTTTTGTTGTCTTTTGAACCTATTTCAGTTATAATTCTATTACATTACAAGTTAAGGAGATGAACTGATGGAAACGAAAGAGGGAAATACTGAAGAAGCTGTTTCTAGAATGAGAATGAAAAAAAGGGGAATTACGAAAAAGCTGGTAAGTGCGATTATAGTGACGATTATTATTATGGTTGCTGTACTTTTGTTTTTGGTGTATAACCGTGTTTCGGATGCGCTTCTTACCAAGAGCGAGAGTCTTCTGGGGGAGACAACGGATAAGGCAGTCCAGGAGACGAGCGCGTGGATGAATAAGACGCTTACGATGCTTACGATGCAGCGGGATACGATTGAATACGAGAATATGGATATCTCAGAGATGACGGAATATATTAAGCATACGGTGGATCAGAATGATGCGTATCCGGCCGGACTTTATGTGGCGTTGAAAAATGGATCCTTATATCATGCAACATTCGTACCCGGTCCTGATTTTAATGCGCTGGAAAAATCCTGGTATCAGGACGGAATCCAGTCGGAGGATTTCATTCTCGGAGATGTGTATTTTGATGAGGACAGCCAGTCCTATGTGGTAGGAGCTTCCGGAATGCTGAAAAATGAGAGGGGATCCGTACGCGGTGTCGCAGCTGCAGATGTGTATCTTAATTCCATTTCTGATATTGTGGGAGATATTAAGCTGGAGAAGACCGGAGGGATCTTCCTTGTGGATACCCGGACAGATACGATTATCGGCCACAGAGACCCGGAGATGACGGGCAGAGTTCTCAGCGAGTTTAACGGGGATATGTATGAATATGCCGCGGCTCAGATAAAAAATGGCACATCGGGACTGTCTGTTTATGATGATAATGTATACATACAGGTGGCCCAGATTCCAGGCAGTGACTGGACAGCAGTTGCATATGTATCCAAGTCAGAGGTACTGGGAGATCTGAAGATGCTGACTGGCATGATGGCATCTGTGGCAGTAGTATCAATCCTGGCAGCAGTAGTTCTTATCATTCTCCTTGTAAGAAGAATTATTGGGAAACCAGTAACGGAACTGAACTATGTGGCAGGAAGGATTGCAGAAGGGGATCTGAATCAGAACATTAATTATCATTCTAAAGATGAGTTGGGAGAGCTGTCAGACAATTTTGGACGAACGGTGGTGCGGCTGCGGGATTATGTGGACTATATTGACGAGATCTCGGAAAAGCTTCAGGATATTGCAAGAGGTGATCTGGCATTTACCCTTTCTCATGATTATGTTGGCGAATTTATGAAAATTAAAGAGTCGCTGGAGGGAATATCAAGAGCCTTCAACGAAACAATGGGGCAGATTAATACAGCAGCCAGCCAGGTAGCGGAGGGCGCAGGATATGTTTCAGAAGGCGCGCAGACACTTTCAATTGGATCGGCACAACAGTCAGAGGCAGTGGAGAATCTTGCAACACACATCAGCGAGGTGTCTGACGGAATTCAGAAGACCGCACAGGGAGCAAAGAAGGCGAGCGAGATTTCCCAGAAGGTCGGCAGCAACATTCTGGACAGCAACGAAAAAATGCAGCACATGAATGCAGCGATACAGAAGATCAGTGCGAGGTCAACAGAGATACATAACATAATCAAGACGATAGAAGACATCGCATTCCAGACTAATATTCTGGCGCTTAATGCAGCTGTAGAAGCAGCAAGGGCCGGTGAAGCAGGAAAGGGCTTTGCCGTAGTAGCAGACGAGGTACGTAATCTTGCAAGCAAATCCTCAGAAGCAGCAAAGGATACGACTGCGCTGATTGATCAGACAGTGGAGGCTGTAGAAGAGGGATCAGGCCTGGCGAAGGAAACAGCAGATTCCATGATGGCTGTGGTAGAAAATGCAGACGAGGTGAACAAGCTGATCGAAGGCATTGCACAGTATTCCGCAAAACAGGCGGCGGCAACAGAAGAGGTGATCCGGGGAATCAATCAGATCTCAGACGTGGTGCAGTCCAATATGTCAACAGCAGAAAAGAGCGCGGCAGCAAGCGAGGAGCTGTCCGGGCAGGCAAATATGTTAAGAGAGCTGGTGTCAAAATTCCGGCTGAAATAAAACCAGTTGGGGACGGGGCATTTTTAAAAATGCCCCGTCCCCAACTATATGTACCCTCCTGGCATTCCGCCGCCCCCGCAGCATAATCCGCCGCCTCCGCAGCAGAGGTTGCATATGAGATTGGCGATGCACAGTTTTGCGCAGAGGTTGCTTCCGCCGACAAATGTGGTCTGATAGGGTCCCTGGCGCTGTTGATACCAGGTTCCGCCGCTTTCGAGCTGGTTTACGAGGGACTGGTACTGGTAATTGTCAGGCTCCAGCCGGAGTGCTTCTCTGGCGTGCTGCAGTGCCATGACGTTGTTGCCTGCGCCGGAGTTGGCTATGGCGCTGTAATAGTACCATCTTGCGCTGCGGCCGGTGATTCCATTCAATAGATTGAGAGCTTCGTGATAGTGTCCGCTGTTAATGAAATTTGCGGCGGCTCTCATGTGGAGGTCTTCTTCATTTTCTGTGCCTCCGGGGCCTGCCTGCCGGTATTCGGCATGAAAGCCCCGGAAGGGGCCGTAGCCGCCAAAACCACCGAAACCGCCGAAGTCATCATAATCACTCTGACCGAATCCGCCTTGCCGGTAACCGCCCTGTCCCTGGCTTCCCTGACCGTATCCGGAAGAGCCGTACTCTTTTTCACGCATGATCTGCTGGTAGGCCTGCTGTACATCTTTAAATCTGGCCTCTGCCTTGTCCTTGTCAGGATTATTGATATTTGCGTCCGGATGGTACTTCCGGCTTAAGCTCCTGTATGCTTTTTTGATCTCTTCGTCTGAGGCATTCCTCGGTATGCCAAGGACGCTGTAAGGGTCTGTCATAGTGATCTGTTCTCCTGATTCATGTTCTCACGTAATGCGTTGTCCGTGTGCGCTTCTAAATTATGAGCCGTAATATTCTTTCGCTTTTCTGTGACGGCCGTGTATCTGCACCAGACGCCGGAATATAGGATGTTGCGCAGAATGTCGGCGTGGAGCAGTATGGGGAGCTTCTCAAATTCGCGGGAGCATTCTGCCATCATCAGCGTCAGAATCTGCCTGCAGCTTCCTGCAAAGTCCTCCTCCTTCTGGAAAGCTTCCTTAAGAGGGTTGTAGCACTGGGACTTTATGTCCTCCTCCACATCCTCATAGGCGTCCATCAGATAAATAAATTTCCCAAGAAAAAATCCGATCCGGCGAAGGGAAGGCTCCCATTCATCTTTGCGGTATGCAAATATTTCCGCCATGATACCGCCGAAGAAGCCAGCCATCTTATCTAGATCTGTTTCTCCTAGTTTCTCATAATATGAGAGTTTTTGCAAGTCAGAAGAAATGTGTGCGATCTTGTCAGGGTATTTCCTGGAAATGTCAGACACCTTTGACTTTAACATTTTTGCAGCCATATAACTTTTTCTTTTGTGCTCATCGTCCCAGTCGTCTTTACATTTATAATAAGAAAATATAAGATTCATGGCCGCGGCATAATCGGTATAGAGATTCGTCCTTGTAGTATGCTTTTCAAAAGGGTGGGCAATACAGCTGACTGTCTCAACATCAGTTTCCGGCTCGTACAGTCCGGTGAGCAGAACGATCAGAAAGGTCATGTCGTAGGTCAGCGTCATCTGTCCGCGTCTTCCGTAATTCTCTTTTAAGCACTTACAAAGACCACAATAGTACGAGTGATACTGATCGTAGTCCTTGAACTTCATCTCAGCCTTGTTAATTGCAATATATCCAAACATAGTGCGCTCCTAGCTCTTTTTGATAAATGTTGTACTGCACTTCGGACAGCGGATTTCAATACGTCCTTTTCCCCGGGGGATGCGGATTTTCTGCCGGCAGGAGGGGCATCTGTAGATGTGGTGTGTCCTGCGCTGGGCGAGCATATTTTTCTGCCGCGCAAAAAAACAGCGCAGTTTGTAGGTTTTCTCCAGATAGACGCGGTTTTCTGCGGAACGCTTATAGACATTCCTGGAAAACATACGGAAATACGTATAGATAAGGCATGCCCATGAGAGAACAGGGAAAATCCTGGCTGTCGTAAACCAGGAAATTACCGCCGCCGCAATCCCGACGCCGAGAATACACTTTCCAAGGGAATCAATCCCATATCTTCCGTACATAAAACGCATAAATCTTTCTTTCATAAAATAATCACTCTCCTACTTTCCGGTGGCAGGCATTCAGACCATCAGTTATACTCACGGCATAATTTTGCATGCGGCTGTGCGCATCCTGTTATGCTGAGCGGCAGATTTATCTGATGCTTAGTATAACTATCATCATACGCTGTCAGCCCGCAAAGTCAATAAACTGCGAATTAAAAAAGTATAAAATAATTGAGGAAACGATATAATTTTGATACAATGGAGAAAGTAGCAAAGTAGGAATTCCCGATATCTATGAAAAAAGGAGGAGAAAGCTTGTGAGTGAGAATGAGACAGAGAATAAACCAGAAAAGAAACGCAGAAAAAAGAAAAAGGGAAGCATCCTGTCAACGATTATTCTGGTGATTGCGCTAGTAGTTTTTGGCGTATCTGCATTTAATCTGATTAAATATGGAAAGGGCTATGCCACGGGCCGTGCAGAGTACAGCAAGATCAGGGACATGGCAATTGAAGGCGGAGAAGAGGGAGAGGACGGGAAGCCTAAGAAGGAGTTCAGGGTGAATTTCAATAAGCTCCTTAAGGTGAACCCGGATACGGTTGCCTGGATTCGTTTTCACCCGAAGCCGTCTGAGATTAATTATCCGGTTGTCCAGGGAAAAGATAACCAGGAATATCTCCATAAAACATTTTCTGCAAATGAAAATACACTCGGCGCGATCTTTCTGGCGGCGGAAAACAGGGGGAATTTTATGGACCAGAACTCTGTGATATACGGTCACCGTATGAATGACCGCTCCATGTTCTGGCATTTGGAAGACTATACAGATCCAAAGTTTTATAAGAAATATCCATGTTTTTATATCTACACCCCTGATGGGGATAAAAGGACGTACCGTATCTTTTCCACTTGTGTTGTAGAGGATATGTCGGATACTTATAAGACAAAATTCTTCTCTGAGGAGGAGTTTGAGAGCTTTCTGAAAATGACGAAGTCTACGGCGGAATACGACACGGGCGTTGAGGTGGATAAGGATGATCTGATTGTAACCTTGTCTACCTGTACCAGTGCGGATGATAATCACCGCTATGTGGTGCGCGGTGTATTAGAGGAACGCATAAAGCTTATGGAGGAGTAAAAAAATGGACAGACGGATCTACGAGACCGGGGATATTGTAACATTGAAGAAGCCTCATCCATGCGGAAGCCGGGAGTGGGAAATTCTGCGGGTTGGTGCAGACTTCCGGCTGAAATGTATGGGGTGTGGGCATCAGATCATGACGCCCCGCAGACTGGTGGAGAAAAACACAAAGGATTTACGGAAAAAAGCTTGAAAGAAACACCAGAGTATGGTATCATATTAATTCGTGATACATGATTTTCCGGAGAGAGGGAATCTTCTCCGGATGTCCTTGCTCCCGGGGAGAAACGGGGGCCAAAAGACCAGAAGGAGGTGCAAGAGGCAACATGAACAAATATGAATTAGCTGTTGTTGTCAATGCAAAAATCGAAGACGACGAGAGAGCACAGGTAATCGAAAAGGTAAAAGCATTAATAGAGCGTTTCGGCGGCCAGATCTCAGATGTCGATGAATGGGGTAAGAAGAGACTTGCTTACGAAATTCAGAAGATGAAAGAAGGCTATTACTACTTCATCCACTTCGAAGCTGATGCAGAGACTCCAGGCGAGATTGAACAAAGAATCCGCATCATGGAAGGCGTCATCAGATATTTATGCGTTAGACAGGAAGCATAAGCAGGAAGCAGAGAGGTAATTATATGAATAAAGTAATATTAATGGGACGTTTGACGAGGGATCCTGATATCCGATATTCACAGGGTGAGACATCCACCGCTGTTGCAAGATATACTCTTGCCGTTGACCGCAGATTCAAGCGTAATAATGACGACCAGACCGCAGACTTTATCGGCTGTGTGGCTTTTGGAAGAAGTGCGGAGTTTGCAGAGAAGTATTTCCGTCAGGGACTGAAGGTTATTGTGACCGGGCGTATTCAGACGGGAAGTTATACGAACCGGGACGGCGTGAAAGTGTATACGACAGATGTTGTGGTGGAGGATCAGGAATTTGCAGAGAGCAAGGCAGTAAGCGACAGTAACGCGGGACGTTACCAGGCAGCGCCGGCATCTGCGTCTGCACCGGCAGCACCGGCCTCTGATATGGGAGACGGCTTCATGAATATTCCGGATGGAATTGATGAGGAGCTTCCGTTTAATTAGTATAGGTTATACTAACGTTTCATTATTATAATGAAGGGCGGCAGTGTAGATATTCTGGCTGCTGCGATGAAAAGGAGGTAAAGCAAGATGGCTTTTGATAAAGGCAGTCGTCCAGAAGGCGGCTTCAAGAGAAGAGGCGGCGGACGCAGAAGAAAAAAAGTCTGTGTATTCTGCGGCAAGGAGAATAACGAGATTGATTACAAGGATGTAGCAAAGTTGAGAAAGTATATCTCTGAGAGAGGCAAGATCCTTCCGAGAAGAATTACAGGTAACTGCGCAAAGCATCAGAGAGCGCTTACAGTGGCAATCAAGAGAGCACGTCATATTGCGCTGATGCCGTACGTTCAGGAATAGTTTATCAATAGGTTTATTAGTGAAGAATGAGAGATGAGAAAAGTTGGGGACGGGGCATTTTTAAAAATGCCCCGTCCCCAATTATGGATTTAAAGGAGTATTGAAATGAGAAAGGTAACAAAATATTTATTAATCCTTTTTTTGGGAGCCTGTATGGCATTCATTGATAATTCCACTGAGGCAGAGGCAGCAACGAAAGATTCTCTGATAAATAAGATTCAGTCCCGGACAAATGACATCATAGCAAAGGAGTATTATGCAGATTTTGATGGAGATGGCAGGAAGGAACTGTTTGCGATAACAGGTCCAAAGGAGGGGCCGAATCAAATCTGGTATGCGGGTTCTAAACAGGTGAAATGCCTGATGAATGGGCCTGCGGTTTATGATTCAGAGAGAAAAAGTATATGTAAAGTAAGCAGGAAACAGAAGTTGTTTATTGCAGAGTGCGGAGCGTTTGGCAGCGGTTCCTTTTCCAAGTGCTATTATGTAAAGGCAGGAAAAGTATACGAGGTGAAACGTGCCGGCGAAGGCTTAGCGCAAATTTCAGGAAAAAACTTTGCAGTACACCCAAGCGCATTCGATGCAATGCGTTCGGGAGGCACTATGGCAGGACATACATATAAAGCATATTATTTAAAATGGACAGGAAAGGCATTTAAAGAATACAAAGCTAAAAAAATTACAGCAAAGAAATTGAAAAAATACAAAGGCTCGGGAAAAGTATTACGACAGATTGAAAATCTGGGCTATAAGGTAAAGTCAATTTATTATAGAAGTAATGGCTTGATACATATTAATGTAGTCAAAACTTCCGGTTTAGACAAAATTTATAATAATGTGACCTTAAGAGTTCGATCTAAAAAGGTCTTTCTGGTAAGTCACACAAAGAAAGGAAGTAATATTCTGGAAAAATCAGGTTATGGGGGGATTTATAAAGCATCGGGATTTGAAAGGCTGAAATAGACGTGTATATGCTTGAAAAAAGGCCGCTTCTTTAGTATAATGAAACCGTGGCCGGAGAGGGAGTTTAACGATATAATGGCCATACATTCATGCAGAAAGGCGGTGGATGTCATTGAAAGTGGATACGATAACCAAAGATTATGGTTGGTACAATGCAGAATTTTTTTCCAATCCAATCCCTCCTCTCTGTGGTGTCGTAGCTTACCTCTGGATTTGGGATTTAGCAAGTGGAAAAAGAAAAAAGCCGGAAACTGCTTGTAGCGTCCGACATTTTCTGATAAAATATTCATACGGGTACTGCCATAACG
>CAPEBR010000046.1 GCA_948602995.1 uncultured Dorea sp. | reverse complement strand
TGAAAATTAATGCATTTGTAGAAGATTTAAAAACAAAATCAGCTGCAGAGCTGAATGAAGAATTAGTAGCTGCTAAAAAGGAACTTTTTAACTTAAGATTCCAGAACGCAACGAATCAGTTAGATAATACAAGCAGAATCAAAGAAGTAAGAAGAAATATTGCCAGAATTCAGACAGTGATTACTGCAAAGGGAAAGGAGTAGCGCTATGGAAAGAAATCTTAGAAAGACCCGTGTCGGTAAAGTTGTCAGCAATAAAATGGATAAGACCATAGTAGTTGCCGTTGAAGATCATGTTAAACATCCGCTTTACAAAAAGATTGTAAAGAGAACCTATAAATTAAAAGCACATGATGAAGCAAATGAATGCAACATTGGTGATAAGGTAAAAGTTATGGAGACAAGACCGTTATCCAAGGATAAGAGATGGAGACTTGTCGAAGTTATGGAAAAAGTGAAATAGTATAAGGAGGGAAACCTGCATGATACAGCAAGAAAGCAGACTGAGAGTGGCAGATAACACAGGTGCAAAAGAATTACTGTGTATCCGTGTACTTGGCGGCTCAACAAGAAGATACGCAAGTATCGGCGACATTATAGTTGCGACTGTTAAAGATGCAACACCAGGCGGCGTTGTTAAAAAGGGCGATGTAGTAAAGGCTGTAGTTGTCCGCACTGTAAAGAGTATACGTCGTAAGGACGGTTCTTATATCCGTTTTGACGAGAATGCTGCTGTCATTATAAAAGACGATAAGACACCAAGAGGAACCCGTATTTTCGGGCCTGTAGCAAGAGAGCTCCGTGAGAAGCAGTTTATGAGAATTGTCTCCCTGGCTCCGGAAGTGTTATAAGGAGGTGCTTTAACATGTCAATGGAAAAGATTAAAAAAGGTGATACCGTTAAGGTTATTACTGGAAAAGATAAAGACAAAGAGGGCAAAGTCCTGGCTGTAGATAAGAAGAAGGGCAGGGTTTATGTGGAGAATGTGAATATGGTCACAAAGCACGCAAAACCAAGCGCTGCGAATCAGAACGGCGGAATCGTTCACCAGGAAGGACCGATTGATGTTTCTAACGTAATGTATGTACACAAGGGCAAGGCTACGAGAGTAGGCATCAAGATGGACGGTGACAAGAAGGTACGCTACGCAAAATCAACAGGCGAAGTGATTGATTAATCGTAAGGAAGGAGGTCCAAGGCTTTGAGTAGACTGAAAGAACAGTACCAGAACGAGATCGTCGGCGCTATGACGAAAAAGTTCGGTTATAAAAATATTATGGAAGTGCCGAAGCTCGACAAGATTGTTATCAACATGGGCGTCGGCGAAGCAAAAGACAATGCAAAGCTTTTAGATTCAGCAGTTGCTGATCTGGAGAAGATTACGGGACAGAAGGCTGTAATCTGCAAGGCAAAGAAATCCGTTGCCAACTTCAAGTTAAGAGAAGGTATGTCCATTGGCTGCAAGGTTACTTTAAGAGGCGAGAAGATGTATGAGTTTGCTGACCGTCTGATCAATCTTGCGCTGCCCCGTGTACGTGACTTCAGAGGCGTGAACCCGAACGCATTCGACGGAAGAGGAAATTATGCTCTTGGCATCAAGGAGCAGCTGATCTTCCCGGAGATTGAGTACGATAAGGTTGACAAGGTAAGAGGTATGGACGTAATCTTTGTTACAACAGCAAAAACGGACGAAGAGGCTCGTGAATTGTTAAAGCAGTTCAACATGCCGTTTACAAAATAAGGAGGTAAATTATGGCTAAGACAGCAATGAAAGTAAAACAGCAGCGCAAGCAGAAATTCTCTACAAGAGAATACAGCCGCTGCAGAATTTGCGGACGTCCGCACGCATATTTGAGAAAATATGGAATCTGCCGTGTTTGCTTCCGTGAACTGGCATACAAAGGACAGATCCCGGGAGTGAAAAAGTCAAGCTGGTAGACATCCAGAATCCGTCCGGGCAGAAACAACCTTATAAATTAGAAGGAGGAAACAATTCATGACTATGAGTGATCCAATTGCAGATATGCTTACAAGAATCCGTAACGCAAATACTGCGAAACATGATACAGTAGATGTACCTTCATCCAAGATGAAGCTTGCTATCGCAAACATTCTGTTAGATGAAGGCTACATTGAGAAATATGACCTCATTGAAGATGGTGTATTTAAGACAATCCATATTACTTTAAAATATGGCTCAGATAAAAATGAAAAGGTTATCACAGGACTTAAGAGAATTTCCAAACCAGGTCTTCGTGTATACGCAGGCAGTGCAGACGTACCGAAAGTATTCGGCGGCCTCGGCACAGCAGTTATTTCAACGAACCAGGGAGTTATTACCGATAAAGAAGCAAGAAAGCTCGGCGTAGGCGGAGAGGTTCTTTGCTATATCTGGTAGCCCGAAAGCAGATTAGAAACTGAAAACAGAACAGGCAGGGTCCTGTTCCGAGAATTTAAGTTAAGGAGGATTTGGCAATGTCACGTATAGGAAGACTGCCAGTTGCAATCCCGGCGGGAGTAACCGTTGAGCTTGCAGAGAATAATAAAGTGACTGTAAAAGGTCCAAAGGGAACGCTTGAAAGAGAGCTTCCTGTTGAGATGGAGATTAAGATTGAAGGCGACCACGTTGTTGTTACAAGGCCGAACGATTTGAAGAAAATGAAATCACTTCACGGCCTTACAAGAACGCTGATTAATAATATGGTGCACGGCGTATCCGAAGGCTACCAGAAGGTTCTTGAAGTAAACGGCGTCGGATACAGGGCAGCAAAGTCCGGGAACAAGCTGACGCTGAACCTTGGCTATTCCCATCCGGTTGAGATGACTGACCCGGAGGGAATTGAGGTTGTAGTAGAAGGACAGAACAAGATCATCGTTAAGGGTATCAGCAAAGAAAAAGTTGGCCAGTATGCGGCTGAGATCAGGGACAAGAGAAGACCGGAGCCATATAAGGGCAAGGGTATCAAGTACGCTGACGAAGTAATCAGACGCAAAGTTGGTAAGACTGGTAAGAAATAAGAAAGGAGAGTGTAAAAATGGTTAGCAAAAAATCAAGAAGTGTTGTTCGCGTTAATAAGCACAAAAAGTTACGTAACCGTTTGAGCGGTACTGCCGAGTGTCCGCGTTTGGCAGTGTTTAGAAGCAACAATCATATGTATGCTCAGATCATTGATGATATAGCCCAGAATACACTGGTTTCCGCTTCCACTCTTCAGAAAGATGTGAAAGCAAATTTAGAGAAGACGAACAATGTTGAGGCAGCAGCATATTTAGGAAAAGTAATTGCTGAGAAGGCACTTGAAAAAGGAATTAAGGATGTTGTTTTTGACAGAGGCGGCTTCATTTATCAGGGTAAGGTTCAGGCATTAGCAGACGCAGCTAGAGAAGCTGGGTTGAATTTCTAGGAGGAGGAGCACACATGAGACAGGAACGTATTGATGCTAGTCAGTTAGAGTTAAATGAAAAAGTAGTATCAATTAAGCGTGTAACCAAAGTTGTTAAGGGTGGCCGTAACATGAGATTCACAGCTTTAGTAGTTGTCGGAGACGGAAACGGCCATGTTGGTGCAGGCTTAGGAAAAGCTACTGAAATCCCGGAAGCAATCCGTAAGGGAAAAGAGGATGCGGCGAAAAACCTCATCGATGTAGCATTAGATGAAAATGGAAGTATCACGTATGATTTTATCGGTAAGTTCGGAGGAGCTTCCGTGCTTCTTAAGAAAGCCCCGGAAGGTACCGGAGTTATCGCCGGAGGCCCGGCGCGTGCCGTTATTGAGATGGCGGGAATCAAGAATATCCGTACAAAATCCCTTGGTTCCAACAATAAGCAGAACGTTGTTTTGGCAACCATCGACGGCTTACGTCAGATCAAGACTCCGGAGGCTGTAGCTAAGCTTCGCGGTAAATCAGTTGAGGAAATCATTGGTTAAGAAGACAGGGCGCGCCCTTGTCGGACAGGAGGTAAGAAAAGATGGCAAACTTAAAGGTTACATTAGTAAAATCTCCGATTGGTGCTGTACCGAAGCATAAGAAGACTGTAGAAGCTTTAGGACTGAGGAAGTTAAACAAGACGGTTGAACTTCCGGATAATGCAGCAACAAGAGGGATGATCAGACAGGTGGAATACCTGCTGAAGGTAGAAGAAGCGTAAGGAATAGAATTCGTAAGAAGGAGGTGTCACCATGGATTTATCAAACTTAAGACCTGCTGATGGAGCAAAGCATAGTGATAATTTCAGAAGAGGACGTGGACACGGTTCTGGAAATGGCAAGACAGCCGGAAAAGGCCACAAGGGACAGAAAGCCCGTTCTGGCGCAACAAGACCTGGTTTTGAAGGCGGCCAGATGCCATTATATAGAAGAATACCAAAAAGAGGATTTACAAACAGGAACTCCAAGGATATCGTTGGTATTAATGTAAGCGCTCTTGATGTATTTGAAAATGATGCAGTTGTTTCTGTCGATACACTGATTGAGCAGGGCATCGTCAAGAATCCGAGAGACGGGGTCAAGATACTTGGAAATGGAGAACTTACAAAGAAGCTTACTGTCCAGGCAAATGCATTTAGTGCAGGAGCTGTTGCCAAGATTGAGGCGCTGGGTGGAAAAACAGAGGTGATTTAATGTTAGAAACATTCCGGAGGGCATTTCAGATTAAGGACATTCGAAAAAAAATCGGCTATACGTTTTTGATGTTAATCGTAATAAGGCTTGGCTCCCAGCTCCCGACGCCAGGGGTTAATTCAAGCTATATTAAAGATTTTTTTGCTCAGAATTCCGGGGAAGCGTTTAACCTGTTTAACGCTTTCACCGGAGGCTCCTTTGAACAAATGTCTGTATTTGCTTTAAGTATTACACCGTACATTACATCTTCCATCATTATGCAGCTTCTTACAATCGCGATTCCGAAGCTGGAGGAGATGCAGAAGGATGGAGAAGACGGCAGAAAGAAAATTGCCGCATTTACAAGGTATTTAACAGTCGGACTTGCACTGATTGAGTCCACGGCAATGTCAGTGGGCTTCGGGCGTCAGGGACTTCTGATTGAGTATAATTTTGTAAATGCCGCAATCGTAGTTCTTACACTGACAGCTGGCTCGGCGCTGCTGATGTGGATTGGTGAGAGAATTACAGAAAAGGGTGTCGGGAACGGCATTTCCATCGTGCTGGTAATTAATATTGTATCACGTATACCAGCCGATATGGCACAGCTTTTCGAACAGTTTGTAAAGGGAAAGAACCTTGCGTCAGGCGGTCTTGCAGTACTGATTATTCTTGCGATTATTCTTGTGCTTGTCGTATTTGTCATCATTCTTCAGGATGGTGAGAGACGCATTGCAGTACAGTATTCCCAGAAGGTAGTCGGAAGGAAGACCTATGGCGGACAGTCAACACACATTCCGCTGAAGATCAATACTGCGGGAGTTATCCCCATCATTTTCTCATCTTCCCTGATGCAGTTTCCGATTGTAATCGCAAGCTTTCTCGGAAAAGGGCAGGGAAAGGGAATCGGCAGTGAGATTCTGCGTGGAATGAACCAGGGCAACTGGTGTAATCCGCAGAATATCCAGTATACCTGGGGACTTGTCGTTTATATTATCTTAACCGTATTTTTTGCATATTTCTACACATCCATAACCTTTAATCCATTAGAGGTTGCGAATAATATGAAGAAAAACGGAGGCTTTATTCCCGGCATCAGACCAGGACGGCCGACCGTCGAGTATTTGTCAAAGATATTGAAGTACATTATCTTTATCGGTGCGTGCGGTCTTGTTATTGTACAGGTAATCCCGATCTTCTTCAATGGAATACTCGGTGCAAGTGTATCCTTCGGAGGAACATCGCTTATCATTATCGTCAGTGTAATACTGGAGACAATAAAGCAGATCGAATCACAGATGCTTGTACGTAACTACAAAGGATTTCTGAATGGTTAAGTAGCAGTAAAAAGGTAACTGTGAAGAAAAAAACAGTTACAGGCAGTATACGTATTTTGACTCGCGGAATTTTTTTTCGCGGGTTAAAATGCTATAAAGGAGGAGAAAGACTTGAAGGTTATTATGTTAGGCGCGCCTGGAGCAGGAAAAGGAACCCAGGCAAAGAAGATTGCAGCAAAATATCATGTTCCACATATTTCTACAGGTGATATTTTCAGGGCAAATATTAAAAATGGTACAGAGCTTGGAAAGAAAGCAAAAACCTATATGGATCAGGGACTTCTTGTTCCGGATGAGCTGGTCGTGGATCTGGTTGTAGACCGCGTGAACCAGGAGGACTGCGTGGATGGCTATGTTCTTGACGGTTTTCCAAGAACGATTCCCCAGGCAGAGGCTCTTGACAAGGCGCTGGCGGATCTGGGACAGAAGGTAGACTATGCGGTCAATGTTGAGGTTCCGGATGAGAATATTGTGACACGTATGGGCGGACGCCGTGCATGTGTAGGCTGCGGAGCTACATATCATCTTGAATACGCCCCCACAAAGGAAGAGGGAATCTGTGACGCATGCGGAGGGGATCTGATCTTAAGGGATGATGATAAGCCGGAGACAGTTACGAAGCGTCTGAATGTCTATCATGAGCAGACACAGCCGCTGATTGACTACTATAACCAGGCAGGCATTTTAAAAGAAGTGGACGGCACGGTTGATATCGAGGAGGTATTCCGTGCAATTACTGTGATTTTAGGAGAGTAGCCAGATGCCTATTACAGTAAAATCTGACAGGGAAATTGAATTAATGACAGAATCCGGACGCATACTTGAGATTGTTCATAATGAGCTTTCACAGGCGCTGCGTCCGGGGATGAGTACGCTGGATATAGACCGTATGGGAGAAGAGATTATCAGAAGCTATGGATGTATTCCTTCCTTCCTTGATTACAACGGATATCCTGCATCAATCTGTGTGTCTGTAAATGAGGAGGTAGTCCACGGCATTCCCAGCAGATCGCGGATCCTTAAGGAGGGCGATATTGTAAGCCTGGATGCGGGCGTTATTTACAAGGGGTATCATTCCGACGCCGCCAGGACCCACGGAATCGGGGAGATCAGTGAAGAGGCTCAGAAACTAATCCGGGTTACGAGGGAATGCTTTTTTGAAGGTATAAAGTACGCAAAAGAAGGCAACCATCTATTTGACATTTCCTGCGCAATCGGACGGTATGCGAAAAAGCACGGCTATGGGGTTGTCCGTGACCTGTGCGGGCACGGGATCGGGACACAGCTGCATGAAGCGCCGGAGATACCCAATTATGAAGTAAAGAGGAAGGGCGTCAGGTTAAAAGCGGGAATGACACTTGCCATTGAGCCTATGATTAATATAGGCGGATGGGAGGTTGAATGGCTGGATGACGACTGGACGGTAGTGACAAGAGACAGATCATTGTCCGCCCATTATGAAAATACGGTGTTGATAACAGAAGGCGGGCCGAGGTTACTGACATATGGAAGGGTTTAAGAGAGGCATGCTTGCAAGGTCGAAGGCAGGGCATGATGCAGGCATGATATATGTTATAATTGATACCGATGATGCATATGTATATTTAGCAGACGGAAGAATTAGAACTCTTGATAAGCTGAAAAAAAAGAAAAAGAAGCATGTACAGCTGATCTGCAGAGAGTATGACCTGACAGATGTTAAAGATGCGGATATCAGACATCTGCTGAAAATTCATAATAAAGAAGAAAAAAAGTAGGAGGAAGCATATATGTCAAAGGCTGACGTAATTGAAATTGAGGGAACTGTAGTAGAGAAGCTGCCAAATGCGATGTTTCAGGTAGAGCTGGAAAACGGGCATCAGGTTCTGGCACATATCAGCGGAAAGTTAAGAATGAATTTCATTAAGATATTGCCGGGAGATAAGGTGACACTGGAACTGTCTCCCTATGATCTTTCAAAAGGAAGAATTATCTGGAGAGATAAGTAAGCGGCTGTTCACTGCGTGATCCGTAACATTTATAAATCCAGAAAAAAGATGTTGACTTTCCTTGATTCGAAGTGCTATAATATATAAGCGTGTTTCCGGGCATTTTTATGCGGAATCTGGTTTAAAACCGCGGCAAAACAGCAGAAAAGCCGGGAGAGACGCAGGCAGACAAAGGCAGAGCAATGGATGAAAGGAGGATCTCACATGAAGGTTAGATCATCAGTAAAACCAATTTGCGAAAAATGCAAAGTAATTAAAAGAAAAGGAAGCGTTCGCATAATCTGCGAGAATCCAAAGCATAAGCAGCGTCAGGGCTAAATACCTGATCAATCAGCGGATCTGCGCGAAGGCGAAGACCCGGCTTCGTATGTTTATGCCATGAATCAGGCGGCTGATAGCCACGCATCAGAAAGATGTGCAGCTATTTAATATACAAGGAGCACCTGTAGCCGGTGTTAATCCTCGTATATTGCTTCTAATGCCGGCCCGTCATTACCGGAATGATTTACCGGTGGCCGGAAAGGACGTGATTACCGAACACGTCTGGACGGGGGAGGAGACTCTTACGCGTCCCTATTAAAGACAATGAAATTATTTTAAGAAAATGGAGGAAATTCACATGGCTCGTATTGCAGGTGTAGATTTACCAAGAGACAAACGTGTTGAAATCGGCTTAACTTATATCTACGGAATCGGAAGGGCAAGTTCAAACCGTATTTTGGCAGAGGCAGGAGTTAGTCCTGACATCCGTTGCAGAGATCTTACAGACGAGGATGTCAAGAAGATCAGTGCAGTCATTGACGAGACACAGATGGTAGAAGGTGATCTCCGCAGAGAGATTGCTCTTAACATCAAGAGATTACAGGAGATCGGATGCTACAGAGGTATCCGTCACAGAAAAGGCCTTCCGGTTCGTGGTCAGAAGACTAAGACCAACGCAAGAACTAGAAAAGGTCCGAAGAGAACAGTAGCAAATAAGAAGAAATAAAATAAAAAGGAAAGTGTAGGTTAGTTTTATTATGGCAAAGAAAGTTACAAAGAAAGTGACAAAAAAGCGTGTCAAGAAAAACGTTGAACACGGACAAGCACACATCCAGTCATCTTTTAATAACACAATCGTTACATTAACAGATGCACAGGGCAATGCTCTTTCATGGGCAAGTGCAGGCGGTCTGGGATTTAGAGGTTCAAGGAAATCTACCCCTTATGCGGCTCAGATGGCAGCAGAGACTGCAGCAAAAGCAGCATTGATTCATGGCCTGAAGACAGTAGATGTTATGGTGAAAGGACCGGGTTCAGGCAGAGAAGCAGCGATCCGTGCCCTTCAGGCATGCGGAATTGATGTAACAAGCATTAAGGATGTTACCCCGGTACCACATAATGGATGCCGTCCGCCGAAGCGCAGAAGAGTCTAATTGGGAGGAGAAATTAATCATGGCAGTGAATAGAGTTCCGGTTCTTAAGAGATGCCGTTCCCTTGGAATGGATCCGGTATATTTAGGAATTGATAAAAAGTCTAACAGACAGTTAAAGAGATCTAATAGAAAGATGAGTGAGTATGGTCTCCAGCTTCGTGAGAAACAGAAAGCAAAATTTATCTATGGCGTATTAGAGAAACCTTTCAGAAATTACTACAAGAAGGCAAAGCAGATGAAAGGTATGACAGGTGAGAACCTGATGGTACTTCTTGAGACAAGACTGGATAATGTTGTGTTCCGTCTTGGACTTGCAAGAACAAGACGTGAGGCAAGGCAGATTGTTGATCACAAGCATGTTCTTGTGAACGGTAAGCAGGTGAATATCCCGTCTTATCTGATTAAGGCAGGAGACGTCATTGAGATTAAGGAAAAACACAAAAGCTCTCCAAGATACAAAGAGATTGTAGACGCTACCGGAGGACGCCTGGTTCCTGACTGGCTTGAGCAGGATATAGAGAATCTGAAAGGAACAGTGAAGGAATTACCTTCCCGCGAAGCGATCGACGTTCCGGTAGATGAGATGTTAATCGTCGAGTTATATTCCAAATAATAACCCGTAACACCACAGGAGGTGGACTTTAGTGTTTGATTTTAATAAACCCAATATTGAGATAACAGAGATTTCAGAAGATAAAAAGTATGGAAGATTTGTTGTGGAACCACTGGAGAGAGGATATGGTACAACATTAGGTAATTCTCTTAGGAGGATCATGCTTTCATCACTTCCTGGCGCGGCCATCAGCCAGGTGAAGATTGACGGTGTACTGCATGAGTTCAGCTCCATTCCGGGAGTAAAGGAAGATGTAACTGAGATTGTCATGAACTTGAAATCATTGGCTATCAAGAACACATCTGAGACGGATGAACCGAAGACAGCATATATTGAGTTCGAGGGTGAAGGTGTTGTTACGGCAGCGGATATTCAGGTAGATCAGGATATTGAGATCATGAATCCTGAAACTGTAATTGCAACGTTAAATGGCGGAGTAGACAGCAAATTATATATGGAGCTTACGATTACAAAGGGAAGAGGATATATAAGCGCTGACAAGAATAAGAATGACGAATTACCGATCGCAGTAATACCGATTGATTCCATCTATACTCCGGTAGAGCGTGTAAACCTCACGGTGGAAAACACACGTGTCGGCCAGATTACAGACTTTGATAAATTAACACTAGACGTATATACCAATGGTACATTATTACCGGATGAGGCAGTCAGCCTGGCTGCCAAGGTACTTAGTGAGCATCTGAAGCTTTTTATTGATCTTTCCGAAGTAGCGCAGGCTGCAGAGGTTATGATTGAAAAAGAGGACGATGAGAAGGAGAAGGTACTTGAGATGAGTATCGATGAACTGGAATTATCTGTCCGCTCCTTCAACTGTCTCAAGAGGGCAGGCATTAACACGGTGGAAGAGCTTACTAACAGAACTCCGGAGGATATGATGAAGGTACGTAACCTGGGACGCAAGTCACTGGAAGAAGTACTTGCAAAACTTGACGAACTGGGATTAAGTCTCAGCAAGGGTGAAGAATAAAAACAGACCATTTTCTGCCGGTAAAACCGAAGTGTACGGCAGAGCATTTGGCTAGTAAGCCCGAAGAGTATAACCAGATGTATTTTATATGGAGGATTGGAAAAATGGCAAAGTATAGAAAGCTTGGTAAAACATCAAGCCAGAGAAAAGCATTATTAAGAAATCAGGTAACAGCGCTTCTTACTCACGGCAAGATTAAGACAACAGAAGCAAGAGCAAAGGAAATCCGTAAGATTGCAGAAGGTCTGATTGCCATGGCAGTAAGAGAAAAGGATAACTTCGAAGAGGTAACCGTAAAGGCTAAGGTTCCGCGCAAGGATAAGGACGGCAAGAGAGTAAAAGAGGTTGTAGACGGTAAGAAAGTTACCGTATATGATGAAGTAGACAAGAAGATCAAGAAAGATCTTCCAGGCAGACTCCACGCACGTCATCAGATGCTGAAGGTATTATATCCGGTAAAGGACGTACCGGCAGCACAGGCAGGAAGGAAGAAAAATACAAAGCAGGTAGACCTTGTTGCAAAGCTTTTTGATGAGATTGCTCCGAAGTACGAGAACCGTAAAGGCGGTTATACAAGAATCATTAAGATTGGCCAGCGCAAGGGTGATGCTGCAATGGAAGTATTAATTGAACTGGTATAATATTGGGGACGGGGTATTTTTAAAAATACCCCGTCCCTAGTATAACCCACACTAATTAACCGTACGTTTCACTTGTCTAAATTTCCATCTGGCGCGTTGTCGTCAAACTGCCAATTACTTAATATTCGTTGTACTAGTTGCAAATACAGGAGAGGATCGCATGATTATCAGTGCAAGCAGAAGGACAGACATTCCGGCGCTATACCCGGAATGGTTTATGAACCGTCTCAGGGAGGGCAGAGTGATGGTTCCAAACCCATACAATCGGAAGAAGATAAGCCGTATCCGTCTGTCGCCGGATACAGTGGATTGTATTGTCTTCTGGACCAAGAACCCAGAGCCTCTGCTTCCTTATCTGAAGGAAATTGATGATATGGGCTATCAGTATTATTTTCAGATTACAATCACAGATTATAGAGATGATCTGGAGCCAGGCGTACCGTGTACAGAGGACGTTATGGCAACAATGCTTCTGCTGAGTGAGACGATCGGACAGGAGAGAATTGACTGGCGGTTTGACCCCATTATTCTGACGGACAGATATACGGCGGACTATCATGCAGATATGTTTGAGACTATGTGCCAGTGGCTCAATAAGGCAGCAGAGAGGTGTATTATCAGTTTTGTCGATTCCTACAGAGGAACCCATTACCCAGAGCTTGAACAGGAGGAGATTGAGGCTGTGGCAGAGCGCCTTTCCAGGATTGCATCCAGGTACAGGGTGCCTCTTTATGCCTGCGCAGAGAAGACAGACCTTGCCCGGTACGGGATCGGTCACAGTTCATGTATTGATAAAGAGAAGATCAAGCGGGTAATTGGATATAAACTGGATCTGAAAAAGGACAGAGGACAGCGTCCGCAGTGCAGATGTGTGGAAAGTATAGACATTGGTATGTATAATACCTGTACGAACGACTGTAAATACTGCTATGCAAACGGCTCACTGGAAAGTGTAAAGAAAAAGTGCAGTCAGCATGATCCAGAATCGCCTATGCTGATTGGAAATCTGCGGGGAGATGAGGAAATTATTGACCGAAAGGTACAGACCAGCACGGATTATCAGATGTCATTATTTGAGATGCCGGGATTGGGGACGGGGTATTTTTAGAAATACCCCGTCCCCAACTGATTAAAAGGACTGCTCTGTTCGTTCAATAATCTCATCCTGGAGCGGTTTATCCAGGTTACGGAAGAAATCGCTGTATCCGGCAACGCGGACAATCAGATCTTTGTAATCCTCCGGGTTATTCTGCGCGTTAATCAGCGTCTGTCTGTCAATCACATTGAACTGAACATGATGTCCGTCCATTGAGAAATAGGAACGGATCAGGCTTGCCATATTGTCAAGGCCTTCTTCTCCGGCCACAACATCTGGTGTGAATTTCTGGTTCAGAAGTGTTCCGGCTGTTGCAAGGTGATCCATCTTTGCACAGGATTTGATGACTGCTGTCGGGCCGTTTCTGTCAGCAGATTTCTCTGGGGAAATGCCTTCAGATACCGGTTTGTGGGCTTTTCTTCCATTTGGAGTTGCCAGAATGACGTCTCCAAAGTATACGTGGCAGGTAGTAGGCAGCATATCTACGCCATATTTTCCGCCTTTCATATTCGGGCGTCCTGTAATCTGGCTTCTGTAAAGCTCAAATACATTCTGCATGATGCTGTCAGCATAGTCGTCATCATTTCCATACTTCGGAGTCCGGTCATGAACCATGCGGTAAATGGCGTCATAACCTTCATAATTATGTTCCATTGCCTCAATAAGTTCCTCCATGGTGAAGTTGTGCTTGTCGTATACATTATATTTTACTGCGGAAAGGCAGTCTGTAACTGTACCGATTCCAACGCCCTGGATGTAGTTGGTATTGTACCTTGCCCCGCCTGCGTTGTAATCTCTCGCGTTGGAGATACAGTCGTTCGTTACAACGGAAAGACACGGCGCCGGCATCTCCTGGGCATACAGCTGTTCAATTACATTGTTGCCGCGAATCTTGATGTTAATAATGTATTCTAACTGCTTTTTAAATGCATCCCAAAGCTCTTCGTATGTCTGAAAGTCCTTTGCATATCCAAGTTCAAGACCAATCTGCTTTCCTGAATACTGGTCAAATCCATTGAAGAGTGTCAGCTGGAATACCTTCGGAATGTTCAGATATCCTGTAAGGATGTATGCCTCGCTGCCCCATGCACCGGTTTCAACACATCCAGAGGAGCCGCCGCGTCTTGCATCCTCAAGCTTCTTACCCGCATTGATCAGCTCCATGATCTGCGCCTCAGTATTGTAGAATGCCGGTTGTCCCCAGCCTTTCCTGGACACCTCGCAGGCTCTCTTAAGGAACTTTGCCGGAGTCTTTTTACTGATTGTCACATTAGAGTTGGGCTGTACCAGTTTCATCTCATCCATGCAGTCCAGGATCAGATAACTTACGTTGTTGACGCCGTTGCGGCCGTCCGGGGTCACTCCTCCGGTGTTAATATTTGCAAAGTCTGTATAAGTTGCGCTTTCCTTTAAGGTGATGCCAACCTTAACTGGCGCTGGCTGATTGTAGAACTTCACCCACAGGCATTCCAGGAGTTCAAGAGCCTTCTCATCATCAAGAATGCCGGCTTCCACGTCTCTCTCATAGTAAGGATTCAAATGCTGGTCCAGCCTTCCGGGGCTAAAGGCATCCCATGGGTTCAGTTCTGTTGTAACAGCAAGATGTGTGAACCAGTATAACTGGATCGCCTGCCAGTAGGTCTTTGGCCTGCGTGCCGGAACAACCTCCAGGTTAGCGGCAATCTGGAGAAGCTCCGCTTTTCTGACTTCATTTTCCTCTTTCTCTGCCATCTCAAGAGCCAGCTTGTGATAACGTTCTCCAAGAATGCATACCGCATCGCAGGAGATTGCCATGGCTTTTAGCTCTTCGCATTTATTTACTGCTTCTGGATCATTGATATAATCAAGCTCATCCATGGTCTTTTGGATCTTTTCTTTATAATCCAGGTATCCGGTTGTAAATACCTGCTCGCCGCCGCATGTATGGCCGGGGCCTCTTTGCTCCATGAATTCTGTAAACATACCCGCGCTGTAGCACTCATGCCACTCGGGTGTCATCCTTGCGAGAATCTTTTCGCGCATGCTTCTTCCTGTCCAGTAGGGGATGATCTCCTCAGCCTGAAGCCTTCTGTCTTCCTCTGTCGTCTTAAAGGATACGAGTTCCCGCTCGCTCATAACGACCATGTCCTCAACGCTGTGGCAGCATAGTTCCGGGAAAGTAGGGGACGCCTGGGGATCCTTCCCCTTTTCGCCTACGATCAGCTCGCCGTCTCCAAGATACAGCGTTTTTTTGGAGAAATATTCCTTAAGAACCATTGCCCTCATAACAGGGATCGAATATTTCCCATCATTCTCCTTGTAAAAATCTGTTTCAATCTTTGCTCTCTCAAGGTCAATGTGAACGGGCGTCGTCACACTGAGCTCCCGGAGCTTCTGAATTCTCTCATTCATACCACGCAGTTTCGCCATGTCTTTTACCCTCCTATTTTTGTGTTCTGGAATCCGGCATTCTGAAAAAGCCGGACAAAATGCTCCATCTCTTCCCGGTCTGGTGCATGCAGATTAGTTCCTTTATATTCCATACCAAGCTTCGGATATTTGCCTCTTCCTGTATCGTGATACGGAAGCAGGTTAATCTGAGGCGGATGAATATCGTGTTCCTTCAGAAATGAGATGGTGTCGGTCATATTCTGGTCGTTTCCATTTACTTCCTTTATGACAGGAATCCGGATGTAGATCCTCGCACCGTCCGCAGCAAGACGGACCAGATTTTCAAGAATCAGCTTATTATCCACCCCTGTATACCTTTCATGAAGTACAGGATCCATCATCTTCACATCATAAAGGAAGGTGTCTGTATACAGAAGAAGCTCCTGGAATCTTTCGTAAGGGACGTACCCGCAGGTATCAACCGTGAGCGTTACACCCTGACGCTTAAGCTCTTTTGCAGCCTCCAGGATATAATCCAGATCCATCGACATTACCTCTCCACCGGAAAAGGTTACCCCTCCGCCGGAGTCCTCATAGAAGATCTGATCCTTCATAAGCTCTTTTACGAGTTCCTTCACTGTATATTCATGACCCGCAATCTCACGGATTCCCGCCGGACAGAAGTTCACACATTTCCCGCATAAAGTACAGAGTTCCCTGTTAAGACAGGGTATGCCATCCTTCATGGCAAGGGCGCCCGCCGGACAGACACTGGCACAGGAGCCGCAGCCCGTACATTTACCCGGGTCATACTGCATCTCACGCTCAAACTTTTGTGTCTCCGGATTGTGACACCACTCACACTTCAGCGGACATCCCTTGAAAAACACAGATGTGCGGATACCGTCACCGTCATGGACAGAAAACTTCTGTATATTCGTAATATTTCTCATACTGACTTCCTTTCATATCCAGACAAACTATAGTTTAGACTATAGTACGAATATACCATGTAGGAAGCAATTTGTCAATTGGGGACGGGGTATTTTTAAAAATACCCCGTCCCCAACTTGCAAGTTTCAGAAAAACATATTACAATTAGGGCAGCACAAAGAAAAGAGAACGATTATGGGAGAAATCAGAAAACATATTACATTCCACGGACGGGTTCAGGGCGTAGGATTCCGTTACACTGCAAAATACCTTGCCCGCTCTCTCGGAGTAACAGGCTGGGTCAAAAACGAATGGGACGGTACAGTCACCATGGAAGTACAGGGACGGGAAACACAGATCAACGAGCTTCTAAAAGGCTTAAACAGAAATCCCTTTATTGACATTGAATGGATCGACACAAAAGAAATCGCCCCGGAAGAAAACGAAAGCTGTTTTTCAGTAAGATAATGTGGTAAAATGAAAAAAAGGGTTACTGTGAACGGAGTGAACAGTAACAAAAAAGGGACAGGTCATTTTCAATCCGGGACGGGGTAAAATGAATTTTACCCCGTCCCCAACAGGAGAGGTAATGTTATGGGCACAGAAAAGAGAGACATAAAGAGCCGGATTGTGTCAGCGGCATGGCAGTTATTCTATGAAAAGGGATATAATGGAACAACAGTGGATGATATTATTGTGTTATCCGGGACGTCAAAAGGCTCCTTTTATTATTATTTTAACACAAAGGATGAGCTTCTGAGCACTCTCTCAGTGATTCTTGATGATTACTATGAGGAGCTGGAGCAGACTATGCCCAGGGATCTGAACAGCTTTGACAAGCTGCTGCATATAAACTATGCGGCGCATAGTATGATAGAGGAAAAGATCAGTGTGGATCTTCTGGCTTCTCTGTATTCCACACAGCTTGTGACCTCGGGCGATAACAGTCTTCTCGACCAGAACCGCAGGTACTATCAGTTAATTACAAGGACAGTAGAAGAAGGCCAGTACCGGGGGCAGATTCGCAAAGATATGCCAGTCAGTGCCATTACACGATATTATGCCATGTGCGAGAGGGCACTGGTTTCGGACTGGTGCATGAACAAAGGGAACTATTCGCTTGGGGAATACAGCAGAGAGTGTATGCCCATGATGCTTTTACACTTTAAAGTACAAAGTTGAAAAAAGGGACAGGTCATTTTCAATCTGGGACGGGGCATTTTTAAAAATGCCCCGTCCCCCAACCCATAGGAGGTGGCGTATATGACGATTCAAGGTCTGCAGAAGCTTACGCTTCTGGATTATCCAGGAAAGGTAGCGTGTACTGTGTTTATGGCGGGGTGTAATTTCCGTTGTCCCTTTTGTCATAATGCGTCGCTGGTGATTGATACGCACAGGAATACTGAGATTTCTGAGGAGGAGGTATTTTCGTTTCTAGATTTGCGAGGGGGCATTCTGGACGGTGTGTGCGTGACTGGCGGGGAGCCGCTGATCCAGCCTGGGATTGAGGAGTTCCTTAAGGGGATTAAGGAGAGAGGGCTGTTTGTGAAGCTGGATACGAATGGAAGTTTTCCGGATAAGCTGATTCGTCTGGTGGAGGAAGGGCTTGTGGATTATGTGGCGATGGATGTTAAGAATTCTCAGGAGAGCTATGGGAGAACGATTGGGATCCAGGATTATGACATTACGAAGGTGCACAGGAGTGTGAGTTATCTTCTGAGGGGAAATGTGCCTTATGAGTTCCGTACAACGGTTGTGCTGGAGTTTCACCGGCGTTCGGATTTTGAGTCACTTGCGAGATGGCTTGGGGGAGCAGAGCGCTATTATCTGCAGCAGTTTGTGGATTCGGGTGATTGTATACAAAAAGGACTTCATGCATATAATAAAAATATTATGGACCAGGCGCTGGATATTGTGAGGAAGGGCGTGGAAACCGCGCAGTTAAGGGGTTTATAGTAAATATATACAATAACAATATATTGTGCGCGTTCCAAATTTGTGCACGATATATTGTTATTTTTTGTTGACCGAAGCATAGATTTGATGCTATCATAGAAAAACAGACGGCAATTACTCAGCCGGTCAGAGCAGGGTACAGCGCTGCGGAAGTAGGAAAGGGGAGCTGTTTATGTACAGAGTAATGAAGCGTGATGGCCAGATTGCAGACTTTGCATTGGCGAAGATATCGGTTGCAATTGAGAAGGCATTTAAGGCACAGGATAAGAATTACAATCAGGATATTATAGATCTGCTCGCTCTTAAGGTGACGGCGGCATTTGAGCCGAAGGTGAAGGAGTCGCTTGTGGGAGTGGAAGACATTCAGGACAGCGTGGAGGAGGTTCTCATCAGGGCCGGCTATGCAGATGTGGCAAAGGGCTATATCTTATACAGAAAGCAGAGGGAGAAGATTCGGAATCTGAATTCCACGATGCTGGATTATAAGGAGATTGTGGACAGTTACGTAAAGGTTACGGACTGGCGTGTGAAGGAGAATTCCACAGTAACCTATTCTGTGGGCGGCCTGATTCTTAGCAATTCCGGGGCAATTACGGCGAACTACTGGCTGTCAGAGATCTATGACGAGGAGATTGGGCGTGCCCATAGAAATGCAGATATCCATATTCACGACCTGTCCATGCTGACCGGATACTGTGCGGGATGGTCTTTAAAGCAGCTTATTAAGGAAGGGCTTGGCGGGATTGTGGGCAAGATCTCATCCTCTCCTGCGAAGCATCTGAGTGTGCTGTGCAATCAGATGGTGAATTTTCTCGGGATTATGCAGAACGAGTGGGCAGGTGCACAGGCGTTTTCTTCCTTTGACACATACCTTGCACCCTTTGCGAAGGCAGATCATCTGACCTATCCAGAGGTAAAGAAGTGCATTGAGTCCTTTATATATGGCGTGAATACGCCGTCCAGATGGGGAACCCAGGCTCCGTTTTCCAATATTACACTTGACTGGACAGTACCAGATGATCTGGCGAATCTTCCGGCGATTGTAGGCGGGAAGGAGATGGAGTTTACTTATGCAGACTGTAAAAAAGAGATGGACATGATCAATAAAGCGTTTATTGAGATCATGATTGAGGGGGACGCCCATGGGCGCGGTTTCCAGTATCCGATTCCCACCTATTCCATTACAAGTGATTTTGACTGGTCTGACACGGAGAATAACCGTCTTTTATTCGAAATGACGGCAAAATATGGGACGCCCTATTTTTCAAATTATATTAACAGTGATATGGAACCCAGCGATGTGCGCAGTATGTGCTGCCGTCTGCGGCTTGATCTGAGAGAACTTCGTAAGAAATCCGGCGGCTTTTTCGGAAGCGGTGAGAGTACAGGGTCTGTAGGCGTTGTTACAATTAATATGCCGCGGATAGCATATCTGTCTGAGGATGAGAAAGAGTTTTTCGCACGACTTAACAGGCTGATGGATCTTTCCGCCCGCTCTCTCCATGTGAAGCGGATGGTGATTACAAAGCTTTTGGAGGAAGGGCTGTATCCTTATACAAAGCGTTATCTTGGAACCTTTGAGAACCATTTCTCCACCATCGGGCTTCTCGGCATGAATGAGGCAGGGCTGAATGCGAAATGGATTGGAAAGGACATGACCCATAAGGAGACACAGGAATTTTCAAAGAAGGTGCTGAACCATATGAGAGAGCGCCTTTCCTCTTACCAGGAAGAGTACGGTGATCTGTATAATCTGGAGGCAACTCCGGCAGAATCCACAACTTACCGGTTCGCGAAGCATGATAAGGAGAAGTATCCGGATATAATTACAGCAGCAGAATGCAACGGCACCCCGTATTATACGAACAGCTCGCATCTGCCTGTAGGATATACAGAGGATATCTTTGCGGCACTGGATATTCAGGATGAGCTGCAGACTTTGTATACATCTGGAACTGTCTTCCATGCATTTTTAGGAGAGAAGCTTCCGAGCTGGCAGTCTGCCGCAGTGCTGGTAAGAAAGATTGCGGAAAATTATAAGCTTCCGTACTATACCATGTCTCCAACCTATTCAATCTGCAGGAATCATGGTTATATTACCGGAGAGCATTATACTTGTCCAGAGTGCGGGGAGAAGACAGAGGTTTATAGCAGGATTACAGGATACTATCGTCCGGTGCAGAACTGGAACGATGGCAAGGCTCAGGAGTTCAAGGACCGGAAAGTGTACGACATTTTCCATTCGAATCTCAATACAGGGAAAACCGGTGCAGAGAAGGAGCCGGCAGATCTGCAGGCTGGCGGGCGTGACAGGGAACTGATGGAGAGAAGAGCCTTTGAGGGCAGAAAGAGGGAATTTGGCAAAAAGGGAAGAAGGCTTTTGTTTACCACAAAGCGGTGTCCGAACTGTGCGGTAGCGAAGAATGCGCTGAATGATGCGCACATGGATTATGAAGTGATTGATGCAGAGGAGCAGAAGGAGCTGGCAAAGAAATTTAAGATTATGCAGGCTCCGACACTTGTAGTTATCAATGATAGCGGAGTGAGAAAATTTGCGAATGCGTCAAGCATAAGGAAATTTACAGAGATGTGAAGAAGTATCATTTGGGAATTGTCATGAAATAATTTGCATGATACAAGCGTCAAAAGGTCAGGAATCATGCCTGAATGAATAAGCATGACTCCCTGACGTGTAAAACACCGGGAAGGATTCATTTTTCGTAGAAAAATGAGCAGCTTCCCGGTGTTTTGAGATTGTGAGAGTGCGCCAGAGCGTGTCCTGCAGTTTTGGAAGATTACCTGAGGCGGTCATAGAACTGTTCGTAGAAGTCCTGCTCCGGGTCATAGGGCTGCTGATAGAAGGTTTTCAGCACATGCATGCTGAGAGGCTTTACCAGTTCTTCACCCCCGGGGGCTGTGATACGCTCTGTTAATCCTTTCAGATAAAAATGCCAGTCAGAGACATATTTTTCATATCGCTTAAGATCAGGAGTATCCATCCATTTCCTGATCTTTATCTTTGTCTTGCCGGGCTTCGGGCATTCATGAATCTGGAGAAAATATTGAAAGAAATCCTCCTGGTAAAAACGTCCCAAGGGAAATAGCCTGCAGATTCCAGGGCGCAGGGAGTGGATGCGGCAGCGTCCTTCTGGATTTAGGAAGAAGCAGGCTTCATCCTTCCCGTTCATCCTGAGATTCGGAAGGATGATTCCGTCCGCGATATTGAGCTCTATAGAGTGTCCCATCAGTTCATCGAAGGTCTGTTCTAATCCGGTACACAGACGGTGCAGATCCAGGGGATCCAGTATGATGGATTTCCCCATTCCGCGGCAGCAGGATGAGCATCCCTTGCAGCCGCCGCAGTCCGCCTTTACCATATCATTGCTGTTATAGAGCTTTCCGTCAGAAATTTCGTTTAGATCAACTTCTCTTAACATATATTATCTCCCTTTTAGCGCATTGTCCATTCCGGATTCCAGATGAAGAGTTCTTAAGATGTCATAGGATTTTTCGAAGTTCCCCTCCCGCATATAACGTATCATATTGCGCAGATTTGCATTTGTCTGGGGAATATGCATGCCGTTTTTTACAGAATACTGCCCGATGCGGATGAACTCAGACAAATTGTTTTTATAGATCCGGTTAATCCGGTCATTATCGAAAATACTGATGATCTCCAAATGCATGGCGGCATCGGCAACCTCCCATTCGTAGAGGTCTGAACTTGCGGCACACATGCGGACAATTTTTTCTTCAATGCGATAGGAATATTCTTCATTTCTTCCAGAGGAAAAGATAAGGCGAAAAGCGGCCTCTTCTATAAGCTCCCGGAGTTGATAAATCTCTAAAATGTCCTTTTGTGTGATCTCCTTAACGGTTATGGATTTGTAATAATCCGATACGAGAAGCCCTTCTGTCTGAAGCTTCTGGATGGCGGAGCGGACAGGGCTGCGGCTCATCTGGAGTTCTTTTGTCAGCAGGGCTTCTGTGAGAGGCATACCAGGCGGATAGGTCAGATCCAGAATATTCTGTTTTATTTTTTTATATGCCTGACGGGCAAGGGATGCTGTCTTTTCGGCCATGGTATGTCTCCTTGTCTATATTTTCGGCCGATAAAATCTGCCGTGAGTATTGCGCCAGCCGCAGCCGCAAAGCTGCATACTTTCTTATGCGGCTGTGCGCATCATGTTATGCTGCGCGGCAGTTTTATCTGGCGTGCAGTATAAAATCAGTCAGGAACAGTTTCATAAACGAGATGGATGCTTATAAGGAACGTGAGGTCTCCTCACATACCTTCATTGCTTCAAAAATGGCGCTTCTGAAGCCGAGTTCTTCAAGAGTCCGGACAGCCTCGATGGTGGTTCCTGCCGGTGAGCATACCATATCCTTTAACTCACCCGGATGCTTTCCGGTATCCAGTACCATCTTGGCGCTTCCTAATACTGCCTGGGCAGCAAACCGGTATGCCTGTGGTCTCGGCATACCGCCTGATACAGCGGCGTCAGCCATCTCCTCAATAAGCATGAATACATATGCCGGGGAGCTTCCGCTTACGGATACAACCACATCCATCAGATTCTCAGGGATAAGCTCTACACGTCCGAAGCTTTCGAGAAGTGTGCGGATATAGGCAAGCTCTTCCTCTGTCAGATGCTCATTGGGGCAGGCAGCCGTCATGCCGGCGCTGACCAGTGCAGGCGTATTGGGCATGGTGCGCACAATCTTAACAGGCTTCCCAAACTGTTCGCCAAGCCATCCGAGTGTCTTGCCCGGCGCAATAGTGATGATGATCTGGCTGTCTCTTATATCATCTTTAATTTCCTTAATTACATCAGCATAGAATTGAGGCTTTACGGATAGAACAATGACGTCGGCTTTTTCAACAACTTCCTTGTTACTGTCCGTAACCTGGATGCCGAACTGCTCTTTTACATGCTCCCGTCCCGGGGCAAATAAATCAGCGCCGATGATTTCTTCGGCCGGGATGAGCTGCTTGCGTATGATGCCTCCCATAATTGCAGATGCCATGTTGCCGGTTCCGATAAATCCTAATTTCATTTTTCTGTACCTTCCTTATTTCATTTTTTGAATTGTATACGAAATTAAAATTTGTATACAATCTCCCTATGCCATGAATATAACATGTTCGGGAAGGAAAGTCAACATGTATTTGGACTCTGCATTAGAGGGTTCTGTAAGGAGTATGTCTACGTGACCATTGACAGCCTTGTATCATCATGATAAAGTAAAGCTAAAAAGGTGGAGCTTAGAGGGTAGAGGAAATAATCCGGGAAGTAACAGAGCTCTGCAGGAAGCATTCTGCAAAGCAGATGATTTTATTCGGTTCAAGGGCAAAGGGAATGCAGGAGGATATTGTACTGCAAGATTTAGTATAACCTTCGATCTGAGTTGGAAGGTCATGAAAGATATACTGGTTCAGTATTACTCCATAATGGATTTTATAGCAGGCTCGCCTAGAGAGGATACAGTAGAGCATTTGAAACTGTCCGGCAGCGATTTGGCGCGGCTATGAGCAGATGGTTAGCCTGTGGATCAATTAGTCCATATATAGCTGGAGGATATGTACGGATGCTGTGCTGATTGTAAAAGCAATTGTGAAGACGCTCCAGAGCGTGTCTGAGAATTCAGGGAGGGAATTATGATCACGATTACAAGTACGGCAAACGGGAGAGTGAAGCATCTCGTAAGCCTTCAGAAGAAGAAAAAAGAAAGAGAAGAAGAGAATGTATTTGTTGCGGAGGGAATCCGCATGTTCCGGGAAGTTCCTGGGGAGAGGCTTAAAGAGGTATGGATGTCAGAAACATTTTACCGGAAGGAGAAGGCGTTGGTGGAGCGTGTTCTCGAAGGGAGTCGCGCGGACCAGGTGCTTCTGTCAGATCATGTGTATGAGCATGTGTCAGATACCAAGACGCCCCAGGGGATTCTCTGCGTTGTAAAACGTAAAGAATATGACCTTTCCGGGATTCTGGGGGGCAAGGCCCCGTTTCTTCTGGTGCTGGATAATCTGCAGGATCCGGGAAATGTGGGGACCATGCTCCGCACGGCAGAGGGCGCCGGGGTCACAGGAGTTATCTTAAGCCGGGACTGCGCGGATATCTACAATCCGAAGACAATCCGCTCAACGATGGGCTCGGTTTATCGGGTTCCGTTCTGTTATGAGCAGGATCTTCCGGCAGCGGTTGACCGGATAAACGGGGCGGGGATCCATACCTATGCGGCGCATCTTGACGGGAAGAGAGATTACGATCAGGAGGATTACAGGAATCCTTGTGCATTTTTAATAGGAAATGAAGGAAGCGGGCTCAGGGAGGAGACACTTAAGCAGGCAGAAACCTATATACGCATTCCCATGAAGGGTCAGGTGGAGTCACTGAACGCAGCAGCGGCGGCGTCGGTCCTTATGTTCGAAGCGGCAAGGCAGAGGAGGCAGTGAGGGTTATGAAGCCAGTGATTGATTTATCAAAGGAATATGGTCTTGTATTTGACGGCGGCGGCGCCCGGGGCGCATATCAGATTGGTGCATGGAAGGCACTTAAAGAAGCCGGTGTGAAGATAAATGCAGTGGCAGGAACATCGGTAGGCGCGCTGAACGGCGCGCTGGTCTGTATGGGAGACGTGGACCTGGCGGAGGATATCTGGAGGAAGATGACATTTTCCACAGTGATGGATGTGGACGATGAATGGATGGAGCGCCTGTTCCGCGGCGAAACTAGCATTAAGGAATTCCTTGGCGAGGGGTGGAAGAAGGTGAAGGATGGCGGGATTGACATTACGCCCCTGCGTAAGCTGATTCATGAGACTATTGACGAGGAGAGGATCCGGACGTGCGGGACTGAATTCATGCTGCTGACATTTTCCGTGTCAGATTTTAAGGAGCTTGATCTGAGCGTGGAGGATATACCGGAAGGGCTATTGGAAGATTTCCTGCTTGCGAGTGCATACCTGATCGGGTTTAAAAATGAACGGCTTCACGGGAAGAAGTATATCGACGGCGGCGTTATTAACAATGTACCCCTTAATTCCCTGGTGAAACGGGGCTATGAAAACATCATCGAGGTCAGGATCTACGGGCCGGGAAGAGAACCCCGGGTGAAGCTTCCTGAGGGAAGTGTGGCCTGCGAGGTGTCGCCCCGGGTAAAGCTTGGGAGTATTATAGAATTTTCCGGAAAACGCAGCAGGCAGAACCTGACCATAGGCTACTATGACGCCAAGAGGATGATCTACGGGTTAGAGGGATTCATCTATTATGTGGAAATGCTCCATGATGACGCATACTTTACGGAGTTTCTCGGTGGTATGCGGGAACGGGAGCGGGCAGAGACGGCTCTGACGCTTAAGCTTCCTTTCGGCTTTTCGGACAAGGAACTTTTTATGGGAATGCTGGAGGCATCGGCAAAAATATTTCAGATTCCGAAATATCAGATATACACAGATGACCAATTATATGATATTGTATATGAGAAATATACAAATACAGGTGACAGGCTGAATTTACCGAG
Source organism: uncultured Dorea sp. (assembly GCA_948602995.1). Classification (GTDB taxonomy): domain Bacteria; phylum Bacillota; class Clostridia; order Lachnospirales; family Lachnospiraceae; genus CAPEBR01. Next base: position 6,466 of record CAPEBR010000046.1, on the reverse strand, counting down.
GTTTGTCCATATACTGGCAGGATTAAGGGAGGAACAAAACATGAACTTAAAGGGAAGAAGTTTTATTACACTGAAGGATTACACGCCAGAGGAGATCTTATATCTGCTTGACCTGGCTGCAGATTTAAAGGAAAAAAAGAAACAGGGCGTCACTGGCGAGAGCCTGAGGGGGAAAAATATTGCACTGCTTTTTGAAAAGCCGTCAACAAGAACCCGCTGTGCATTTACCGTAGGAGCATCTGACGAAGGAGGAATTCCCACATACCTTTCCGGAAATGAGATTCAGCTTGGACACAAGGAAAGCATTGAGGATACAGCCAGGGTGCTTGGAAGGATGTTCGATGGAATCGAATTCCGCGGATTTAAACAGGAGCATGTGGAGGCACTGGCGAAATACAGCGGGGTTCCGGTGTGGAACGGACTGACGGACGAATACCATCCGACACAGATTCTGGCAGACCTTCTGACCATGCGCGAGCATTTCGGCTATCTTAAAGGATTGAAATTTGTCTATCTTGGCGATGGCCGGAACAATATGGCAAACAGTCTCATGATCGGTTGTTCCAAGATGGGAGTAGATTTCGTGATCATTGCGCCAAAATGCCTGTGGCCTACAGAGGAACTCACCGGACTGTGCAGGGGTTATGCGGAAGAATCCGGCTCATCCATCACTGTGACAGATGACGTGAATGCCGTAGAAGGCGCGGATGTGCTGTACACGGATGTGTGGGCGTCCATGGGCGAGGAAGAAAAGGCGGCAGAACGCATCCGCCTCCTTAAACCATACCAGGTAAATGCTGCACTCATGGAGAAGACCGGGAAGGAAGGAACCATCTTCATGCACTGTCTGCCGGCAGTAAAGGGGAAAGAGGTGACCGAGGAAGTCTTCGAGAGTGATGCCAGCGTTGTTTTCGACGAGGCAGAAAACCGCCTGCATACGATTAAGGCAGTCATGGTAGCAACATTGGGGACAGGTCAATTTTAATTGGGGACGGGGTAAAATTAATTTTACCCCGTCCCCACCAGCGGAGCAGGGCATGAAGACAGCGATTTTACGTTTATTAAAGGAAGATGACTGTTATATTTCTGGACAGCAGCTCTGTGACAGGTTTCAGGTGTCGCGAACAGCAGTCTGGAAGGCGGTCGAGCAGCTGAAGAAAGAGGGCTATATGATTGAGGCAGTGCGGAATAAGGGCTACCGCCTTGTGGACAGTCCTGATGTGATGTCGAAGGCTGAGATCGAGAGCATGGTGAAGACGAAATGGGCGGGACGCAGTGTTATATATTATGATGAAACAGATTCCACGAATATCCAGGCAAAGCTTGCCGGGGAAAACGGGAGTGAACACGGAACCCTCGTGGTCGCCGACAGGCAGGTGGCGGGGAAGGGCCGCCGGGGCCGGTCGTGGGAATCGCCGAAGGGAGTGTGTGTTTATATGACACTTCTCCTGCGTCCTTCTATTGCACCCGTTAAGGCACCTATGCTTACGCTTGTGATGGCGCTGAGCGTGGCGGAAGCAGTGCGGGAGCTCACCGGGCAGGAGGCTGGCATCAAATGGCCCAATGACATTGTACTGAATAAAAAGAAGATATGCGGCATTCTCACAGAGATGAGTACAGAGATAGATTATATTAATTATGTAGTAACAGGCGTGGGAATCAATACGAACCAGGAGACATTTTCAGAGGAAATACGAGAGAGGGCTACATCTCTCTTGATTGAGGGCGGCCGTCACATCAGCCGCTCGGAGCTGGTCGCAGCGGTGATGAAGCGGTATGAAGAGAACTATGAACGTTTTATGGAGACAAAAGATCTGTCAGGGCTTCAGAAGAAATATAACGGAATGCTGGTAAACTGCGGCAGGGAGGTGCGTGTTTTGGAACCGAAGGAGGAATACAGTGCGTTCGCGTCAGGCATCAATGAGGTAGGCGAACTGGTGGTAACGACACCGGAAGGAGAGGAGAAGCATATCTTTGCGGGAGAGGTGTCCGTTAGGGGGATTTATGGATATGTGTAAATGGGGACAGGTCATTTTCAATTGGGGACGGGGTATTTTTAAAAATACCCCGTCCCCAAAGGAGGAGTAATGTACGAGGACAGAATTGTATTATGCGGTGCGAATTCATATGAGGAAAAATACTACCTGAATCCGGATTTTGAGAGTCTCCCGGATTCCATCAAGGATGAGCTGAAGATTATGTGTGTATTATACGTAAGTGACGTTGGCGGCATCCTGACGCTGGTATACGAGGAGGACGGGGAGTTGTGCTTCGAGGTTACCTCTCAGGAGTTTGATCCCATGTTTGATGACATCGGGAGCCGGCTGAAGATCAAGCAGCTCCAGCGTGAGAAACAGGATCTTCTGCAGGCGCTGCAGCTTTATTATAAGGTATTCTTTTTAGGCGGGGAGGTGGAGTAGAGACCATGCTTTTAGTTATAGATATAGGAAATACAAATATTACTCTTGGTGTATTCCGTGGCGAGGAGCTTCTTGGAACTTTTCGGATGATGACAAAGCTTCCTCGAACATCGGATGAGTACGGGGTAATGATAAGAGAGCTTGTGGAGCGCCAGGGCATTCTGAGCACAGATATCAGTGCCGCTATTGTGGCATCTGTTGTGCCGGATGTGATGCACTCCTTTGGAAGCGCGATGATAAAATATTTTGGAATCCGTCCAGTTGTCGTATCGGCGGGCATCAAAACCGGAATCCGTATTGTGACGGAAAACCCAAAACAGGTGGGCGCTGACCGGATTGTGGATGCAGTGGCGGCATACACGCTTCACGGCGGGCCGGTCATCGTAATTGATTACGGCACAGCAACAACCTACGACGTGGTAGGGCCGGACGGAACATTTGAGGCGGCGGTAATCGCCCCGGGAATCCGTACCTCTGCTAAGGCTATGTGGGGGGAGGCGGCGATGCTTCCGGCGGTTGAGCTTAAGAAGCCGGATTCCGTACTCGGACGCGAGACCATTGCTTCCATGCAGGCTGGAATCGTGTTCGGACAGATTGGGCAGACGGAATACATCGTGGAGCGGATCCGCCGGGAATCTGGCTACACGGATGCAAAGGTCGTGGCCAGCGGAGGTCTTGGAAAGATTATTGCGGGGGAGACGGATGTAATTGATGTCTATGATCCCCAGCTCACGCTAAAAGGCCTTCGAATTATTTATGAGCGGAACAGAAGGCGTTAAGAAGGTGCGAGGGATGAAGATTGGAAATGTTACGCTTCACAATCCGTATGTTCTTGCACCCATGGCAGGTGTAACAGACCTGCCATTTCGTCTGCTTTGCAGGGAGCAGGGGGCTGGTCTTCTTTGCATGGAAATGATCAGCGCCAAGGCACTGCAGTATAAAAATAAGAACACAAAGGCGCTTCTCGCTATTCACCCGGAAGAGTACCCGGTATCCCTGCAGCTCTTTGGTTCAGATCCGGGCATCATCAGCGAGCAGGCAAAGCGTATCGAAGAGCTTCCATTTCAGATACTGGATATCAACATGGGCTGCCCGGTTCCAAAAGTTGTCAGAAACGGCGAGGGCTCCGCGCTTATGCAAAACCCGAAGTTAGTGTACGAAATTATCAGTCAGACAGTAAAGGCAGTGAATAAGCCCGTTACTGCCAAGATACGGAAGGGCTTTCACGATGGCAGTGTAAATGCGGTGGAAATTGCAAAGGTTATTGAAGCAGCAGGCGGAGCCGCAGTGGCAGTGCACGGGCGCACAAGAGAGCAGTATTATTCTGGTGCCGCTGACTGGGAGATCATCCGGCAGGTAAAGGAGGCCGTATCCATTCCTGTTATTGGGAACGGCGATGTGGATTCCTGTGAAAAGGCGGCTGCCATGCAGCGGGAAACGGGCTGTGACGGCGTGATGATTGGGCGTGGAGCCCAGGGAAATCCATGGATATTTTCCAGCCTTCTGGAATATAATAGGACAGGCGTGATTCCTCCAAAGCCTGACTGGGAGGAGGTGCGTGCCATGATGCTGCGGCATGCCAGACTGCAGCTTGAATTCAAGGGCGATTATATCGGAATCCGTGAAATGCGTAAGCATGTGGCGTGGTACACGAAGGGGATGAAAGGTGCGGCGAGGCTTCGCGCCCGGATCAACCAGGTGGAGTCCTATGAGGAGTTGTTACTACTCACGGGCCAGGAATGCGCTGAGCTGCGCATTCCGTAAGAACGTGATTCAAGTGTGAGGGGCGATTTTTGCGCAGCAAAATTTTAAGTATTGCCATGAATCGTTACCATGAGCGGACGGTTAGTCCGTGAATAGTAACGAGGCGCTTGCAGAACTGCTGAATTCCCTGTAAAAAATATTGACAACGCAGAGCGGTTTAGGTATAATGATTGAATTGTGAAAGTCTCACCATTCTGAGATGGATATTTTCAAGAAAGGAAATAGAAAGCTTATGGAAGCAAAGAAAAGATTACTTACTTATGCCGGTTTGAAAGCACTTGAAGAAGAACTGGAGAATTTAAAAGTAGTAAAGCGCAAGGAAGTTGCGGCAAAGATTAAGGAAGCGAGAGAGCAGGGGGACTTGTCTGAGAACGCAGAGTATGATGCAGCCAAGGATGAACAGAGGGACATTGAGGCGCGGATTGAGGAACTTGAGGGAATCCTCAAAAACGCGGAGGTTGTGGTTGAAGACGAGGTTGATCTTGATAAAATAAATGTAGGCTGTACAGTAAAGGTATTTGATATTACATTCGATGAGGAAATGGAATTCAGGATCGTAGGCTCCACAGAGGCGAACAGTCTTGAGGGCAGGATCTCCAATGAATCACCGGTAGGCCAGGCGTTGATTGGCAGGATGGTCAATGACGTGGTGGACGTGGAGACCCAGGCGGGAATGATGCAGTACAAGGTACTTGACATCAGCCGTTCTATGTAGTCTGCATAGATAGTTTCTTTGTAAAGGAGAGAAGAAAAAGTGGGTGAGCTTAAGAAGAACGTACAGGAACCGGATATTAACCAGCTGAGAAAGGTGCGCCGGGAGAAGCTTGTGGATCTGCAGGCAAATGGCAAGAATCCTTTTGAGATTACGAAATATGATATCACCTGTCATGCGGCAGATATTAAAGACCATTACGATGAGATGGAAGGAAAGCAGGTTTCCCTGGCTGGACGCGTTATGCAGAAGCGTGTGATGGGGAAAGCTTCTTTCTGCAACATTTTGGACCAGAGCGGAAATATCCAGTCCTATGTAGCAAGAGACAGCATCGGAGAGGATGCCTATAAGGATTTTAAGAAACTTGATATTGGAGATATTGTAGGTCTTGAAGGCGAAGTATTCAAGACGAAGACGGGAGAGATATCTGTCCATGCATCTTCGGTGAAGCTTTTGTCCAAGAGTCTTCAGATCCTGCCGGAGAAGTTCCACGGCCTGACAAATACAGATATCCGCTACCGCCAGAGGTATGTGGATCTGATTATGAATCCAGAGGTAAGGGATACATTTATCAAGCGGTCAAAGATTATCAGTGCGATCAGGAGGTATCTTGACGGACAGAATTTCCTGGAGGTGGAGACGCCCATGCTTGTAAGTAATGCAGGCGGCGCAGCGGCAAGACCCTTCGAGACACATTTTAATGCACTGGACGAGGATTTCAAGCTTCGTATTTCGCTGGAGCTTTACCTGAAGCGACTGATTGTCGGCGGACTTGAAAGAGTGTATGAGATCGGACGTGTGTTCCGCAACGAAGGACTGGATACCAGGCATAATCCCGAATTTACCCTTATGGAGCTCTACCAGGCCTATACGGATTATAACGGAATGATGGATCTGACTGAGAATCTGTACCGCCATGTGGCCCAGGAGGTTCTTGGAACAACGACGATCATATACAATGGCGTAGAGATGGATCTCGGAAAGCCTTTTGAGAGAATTACGATGGTAGACGCCGTGAAGAAGTATGCGGGCGTTGACTGGAATGAAGTGGAAACGCTGGAGCAGGCGAGGGTGCTTGCGAAGGAGCATCATGTTGAGTTTGAGGAACGGCATAAGAAGGGCGATATTCTGAGCCTGTTCTTTGAGGAATTTGCGGAGGAACATCTGATTCAGCCTACTTTTGTTATGGATCACCCGATTGAGATTTCGCCGCTTACGAAGAAGAAGCCGGGAAATCCGGAATATGTGGAGCGTTTTGAGTTCTTTATGAACGGCTGGGAGATGGCAAATGCGTATTCTGAGCTGAACGATCCTGTTGACCAGAGGGAGCGGTTTAAGGCACAGGAAGAGCTGCTGGCTCAGGGCGATGAAGAGGCGAATACGACGGATGAGGATTTCCTTAATGCATTGGAGATTGGAATGCCGCCTACAGGAGGTATCGGGTTCGGAATTGACAGAATGTGTATGCTTCTTACAGGGGCAGCAGCGATACGTGATGTGCTCGCCTTCCCGACGATGAAAACGCTTGGCGGAAAAGACCAGTAAAATCAAGGGTTTGCGGTACTTGAAC
>CAPEBR010000045.1 GCA_948602995.1 uncultured Dorea sp. | reverse complement strand
TTTACGGTCTTACCGTCAGCGAAACAGACGGTGAAGTCTGCTTAAAGGTCAACAAAGATAAAAGCAAGGATGCCGCCGAACTGCTGAAAATGCTCTCTGCTTGGAAAGAACAAGCAGACAAGCTCTCTGATGAGGAAATCAGCAGAGAAGATTACGACCAGTGGCGGTACAATTACCCGAAGTTTGACACCACGCAGCATTGGGCGAAAGTCCCCTCTAAGGAATTGAGCAATGCCTTAGGCGAAGCGTTCAAACACCAGTTAAAAGATTAATACATGGAGGTATGCAAATGAGCCAAATATACAACTTCATAAAAGAATGTGGTACATTTTTCGTATTAACCTTTAATAATGATTTTCCAGCAGGCAGACCGTTTGGCGCAATTATGGAATACAATAACAACCTATACATTTCTACCTCAGACACAAAATCAGTGTATAAACAGCTTGCCAAACATAACAAAATTCAGATAGTCGCACTGAAAAACGGTACACGGGACTGGGTAAGGGTAAGCGGCATAGCAACCGAATGTGTTGACCCAACCATCAAGCAAAGGATGTTAGAGGAATGTCCTGTATTAACAAAACACTTTTCTTCGGCAGATGCTCCCCATTATAGCCTCTTTCAAGTTGAAATCGTAAACAGCGAATTTTATTCGTAAGCGACAAAAAACGCCCTTAGCCATGAGTTCCTAACCACAGCTAAGGGCGTTATAATATGGATTTATTACAGCCGTCCAAACCTCTTGCAAATCATTCTCCCACCAACAAACCACTTGACAGTAAAAATAATCGCACTCAAACGACTGTTATCAATTTGTTATCAAAAGACCTTTCCAAAGCCCGCAAACCCGCATAAACACTGAATTTACTAAGCATTTTTGTTTATTCGAACTCTATCGTCCCCGGTGGTTTACTTGTCAGATCATAAAGTACTCTATTGACTCCCTTTACCTCATTGATAATCCTGCTCATCACCTTATTAAGCACCGCATACGGAATTTCCGCTGCCTCCGCAGTCATAAAGTCAATAGTATTTACTGCCCTAAGAACCACTGCATATTCATAAGTTCGCTCATCACCCATGACACCAACGCTCTGCATATTGGTAAGAGCCGCAAAATACTGCCCGACATCTCGTGCGGCATCAGCCCTTTCAATCTCCTCCCGGTAAATAGCATCAGCATCCTGCACGATCCTTACCTTTTCAGCATTCACCTCGCCAATAATACGGACACCGAGTCCTGGCCCAGGGAAGGGTTGGCGGAAGACAAGATACTTTGGAATTCCAAGTTCCAGGCCGGCCTTTCGGACTTCATCCTTAAATAAATCACGAAGGGGCTCTATGATTTCTTTAAAATCTACATAATCCGGCAGACCTCCCACATTATGGTGAGACTTAATCACCGCAGATTCACCGCCCAATCCGCTTTCCACAACGTCAGGATATATGGTTCCCTGGACAAGAAAATCCACAGTCCCGATTTTTTTCGCTTCTTCCTCAAATACCCGGATAAACTCCTCACCGATAATCTTTCGCTTCTTTTCAGGTTCTGACACGCCAGCCAGCTTGTCATAAAACCGCTGTTGTGCATTTACCCGGATAAAGTTAAGATCATAGGAGCCTTTGGATCCGAAAACTGCTTCTACTTCATCCCCCTCATTTTTACGGAGAAGACCGTGGTCAACAAATACGCAGGTTAGCTGAGAGCCAATTGCCCTGGACATTAAAACCGCTGCTACTGAGGAGTCTACCCCGCCAGATAAAGCACAGAGCACTCTTCCGTCTCCAACCTTTTCACGGATCCTCTTGATGGATTCCTCCACAAAGGAGTCCATCCTCCAGTTGCCGACACATCTGCATATGCCGAGAACAAAGTTAGAAAGCATCTTTAAGCCTTCTTCTGTATGCAGCACTTCCGGATGAAACTGTATTGCATACAGGCCCGCAGCTTCATTTTCTGCAGCAGCAATTGGACAGTCTGCCGTGTGGGCAGTAATTTCAAACCCAGGGGCTACATTAATAATAGAATCAAAATGGCTCATCCAGCAGATTGTCCTGGGTGATATGCCGTCAAATATTTTAGAGGAGACTTTATCTACCAGTACCTCCGTTTTTCCATATTCACGGACATCCGCACGGGAAACATTTCCTCCCAGTACATGCATCATAAGCTGGGCACCATAGCAGAGCCCAAGGACTGGTATGCCAAGTTCAAAAAGTTCTTTTGGGTATGTCGGGGCATCAGCACCGTAGCAGCTATTAGGACCACCGGTCAGAATAATTCCCCTGGGACCCATTTCCTTGATTTTTTCAATGTCTGTTTTATAAGAATAGATTTCACAATATACATTGCATTCACGGACTCGTCTTGCCACAAGCTGGTTATACTGCCCGCCAAAATCTAAAACAATAACTAACTCTCTCTTCATGCGCACTCCTCCCTTGTATTTTATATCGCCTTAAATTTTATTATAAATTAATCTCCCCACATTTACAATGTTTCTCTATAAAAATTTGGGATGTTACTATTCACGGTTACTGTTCACTCCGTGACCAGTAACATTCGCAAATCCATCTGAAATTCGCTCCGCGAATGGGATTTGCTCACTCCTGAATCACTTTCTTACGGTCTGTGCAGTAAATGCACAGACCTGTGTGAACAGTAACTATTCACGGGTGAGGGGCGATTTTTGCGCAGCAAAACTTTAAATATCGCCCCGAATCGTTACTATGAGCGGCCTCCTGGGCCGTGAATAGTAACCTTGGAATCAGATGTATTTGGACAGTAACGAACTTTTAATTGCAGTTGCCGACTATGTATGTTATATTCGGTGTAGAGGAGTGTGTATGTCATGAAAAAAGCGAATATGAGTATGAGTCAGAACCAGATTACTGAGGGTGTAATCTGGCGTCAGCTACTGATTTTTTTCTTTCCGATTGTGATCGGGACGCTGTTCCAGCAACTTTATAATACGGTGGATGCCGTCATTGTGGGCCGGTTTGTGGGGAAACAGGCTCTTGCAAGTGTCGGCGGCTCTGCTGCTGTATTATCGAATCTTATTATTGGATTTTTTACTGGCCTTTCCGCTGGAGCCACGGTAGTCATCTCACAGCATTATGGAGCGAAAAATATACGAAGCCTGCACGAAAGCTTACATACCGCGTATGCATTTTCCATGATAGCGGGTCTGGTAATTGCAGTTCCCGGATGGTTTCTGACCCCATGGCTTCTGACGATTCTAAAGACACCGGCAGATGTACTGGCCGACTCCATCCTATATCTTAGAATTTATTTCCTTGGTATGGCTGCAGTCCTGGTCTTTAATATGGGTTCAGGTATTATGAGGGCAATCGGTGACTCCCGCCGTCCCCTGTACTATCTGATTATCTGCTGTCTGCTTAATATTGTACTGGATATTATTATGGTGCTTGTCTTCCGCCTTGGAATTGCCGGAGTAGCGGTAGCAACCGTAATCTCCCAGACTGTCAGCGCCCTCCTGGTCACACGGGCTCTGATGAAGAGTTATGACATCCTGAAGCTGCTGCCTTCCTCTATACGGATCACGCCCTCCATGCTGACAGCCGAGCTGCGCATTGGATTTCCAAGCGGACTCCAGTCCTGTATGTATGGAATCACAAATGTAATTATCCAGGCAGCTGTAAATGGATTCGGTACAAACTGTGCAGCGGCCTGGGCGGCATACGGCAAACTGGATGCAATCTTCTGGACCGTATGCGGAGCCTTTGGCATTGCCATCACTACATTTTCCGGACAGAATTATGGCGCCAGACGTTATGACCGGGTATTTAGCAGTGTCCGGGTCTGCCTGGGTATGTCACTGGGAGTATGTGGAGCGCTGCTGGTCTTCCTGGTAGTTTTCTGCCGTCCGCTGTTTCACATCTTCACAACTGATATGGAGGTTGTAAATATCGGAGTTTATATGCTGCGTTATATCACGCCATGTTATATTATCTTCGTATTTATTGAAATCCTTTCCGGTGCCCTCCGTGGAATCGGCGATGTACTTTTTCCTACCCTGATTACACTGGCAGGCGTCTGTTTCGTACGCCTCCCGTGGGTTCTGTTGGTGGTTCCTCACTGGCATGAGCTTAAGATGATTATGATCAGTTATCCCATGTCCTGGATCGCTACCGCTGTACCGCTTATACTATATTACTTTTACAAAAGGAAAAGATTAGTTGCGGCAGACGCCTCACAGGCCGTGAATAGTCATTAAGAGTATACATCCTGTCAGTATGTGAATGTTGAGAGCCCGTTTCCATGCTATAATTAAGCTAGATTATACAGAAAGGAAGCTTGTAAAAATATGATAGACAAATATTTGAAAACTATTGGTTGGAAACGCATAATTGTCATGCTGCTCGGAAATGTTTTCCTGGGAATGGGAGTCAGTATTTTCAAATTCTCCTGCCTCGGCAATGACGCTTTTAATGGAATGCTGATGTCACTCGCGGAATGCACCGGAATTGAATATGCCCGGTTTTTTGTGATCTTTAGCATTGGATTATTTATAATTGAATTTCTGACAGGAAAAAAATATATCGGAATCGGGACGATTATAAATACTTTTTTATTAGGCTATATCGTCACGTTTTTTTACGAAATATGGAATGCTGCCCTCCCGGCACCGGACTCCCTAATCAGCAGAATCCTTGTCATGCTGTCCGGGGTAGTGATCGGCAGCATGGGGATCTCCATGTACCAAAGACCTGACGCGGGGGTATCACCCTACGACAGTCTGTCACTGATCTTAGCAGAACGCTTTCAAAAGATACCCTATTTTTGGTGGAGAATGCTGACAGACGGGATCTGCGCCGGAGTCTGCTATCTGACAGGCGGACTCGTCGGGCTCGGCACACTGACAGCCGCATTCGGTTTCGGACCAGTGATCCATTTTTTCAATATACACTTAACAGACAAGCTATTAAAATTGGGGACGGGGTATTTTTAAAAATACCCCGTCCCCAATTCAAGAGGAGGAGAGATTATGAGAGACGAAACTGCTAAAACCATCAGACGTGCAGAGAGGTTTCAGATTATATTAATAGGAGAAGGACTTCTTGTCGGCGGGATCGCGGGGCTTGTTGTCCTGCTGTACCGCATGCTGCTTGGCAGTGCAGGCGAATGGCTGAACAGGATATTGGCCTATGTAAATGGAAATCCACTCTATATGGCGGGATGGTTTGCTGTTCTTATGGTTTTTGCATGGGTCGTGTCCAGGCTGCTTGCGTTTGAGCCTATGATATCGGGAAGCGGGATTCCTCAACTGGAAGGAGAGATGACAGGAAAGCTTGATCAAAAATGGTGGCGGGTGCTCCCTGCAAAGTTTTTTGGCGGCTTCTTATGTGTTTTGGGAGGACTTGCCCTGGGGCGGGAGGGTCCGTCGATCCAGCTGGGAGCCATGGTCGGAAAGAGTGTGTCCAATGGACTGGACAGGGGGAAGACGGAGGAGAAGTTCCTGCTTACCTGCGGGGCAGGCGCCGGTCTTTCGGCAGCATTTCATGCACCACTTGCGGGAGTGATGTTTTCCCTGGAGGAGGTGCATAAGAATTTTTCTGCCTCTGTGCTTGTATCGGTTATGACAGCTTCTCTTACAGCGGATTTTATCTCCTCTACGGTGATCGGAACAGAATCGGTGTTCCAGTTTGATATTGTGAAGACGCTCCCGCCTGAATACTATGGGATGATCGTTGGCCTTGGGATTGTTTTGGGTATACTGGGTGCATTTTATAACTGGTTTACTTTAAAGGTGCAGGAAATCTATAACAGGGCTTCTTTTTTAAATACAACTACAAAGCTTATGATTCCTTTTTTCTGTGCCGGGATTCTTGGATTTACGATGCCGGAGCTTCTTGGAAGCGGGCATACCCTGCTTGAGAATCTGACTGCAGGGGATATAATGCTGCAGACCATACTATTTATTCTGATTGGAAGGTTTTTGTTCTCTGCAATAAGCTTTGGCTCCGGGGCGCCGGGAGGCATCTTCTTCCCGCTGCTTGTGCTGGGCGGTTTTATCGGCGGGGCTTTTGCTGCGGTGGGCGTAAAGTATTTCGGACTGGATGCTGTCTATATGAATAATTTTGTTGTGCTTGCCATGGCAGGATATTTTTCGGCAATTGTGCGGGCTCCGATCACAGGAATTATCCTGATCTTTGAGATGACAGGATCCCTTAGTCAGATGCTCTCCCTGGCAGTTGTGTCGATTACGGCGTATGTAATTGCCACGCTTCTTAAGTCAAAGCCAATCTATGAAAGTCTGTTGGAACGGCTTTTGAAGAAACAGGGGTATCAGGCGGAGGAGAACTCAGCCCACGGACAGAAGGTTCTGACAAATTTTACTGTTCAGGAAGGATCCAGGCTTGAAGAGGCTCTGATCAGCGAGATTGTCTGGCCTGAGAATTGCCTGCTTGTTGCAATTCAGAGAGGGTCTGAGGAAATTATCCCGAAGGGGCGCACGAAGCTTTTTGTTGGGGATGTGATTGTCACTATGACGGATGAAAGAGATATGGCGCGGGTCCATGATCAGATGGAGGTGCTGTGTAAGGAGATGCAATGAAAACCCATTTACTAAAAGAATTTGAAAAGTGGAGCTAGAGCGTGTTTGAAAATTGCTTTCTGCCAAATGTGCGTCACAAATTGTGGGGAATTTGCCCCAAATGAAGGAGGCGTAGTGGGCTACGCTGACTGAATGCGGGGCAAATTAGCCGCAAAGTGGGGCGTGCAGGTGGCAGGAATGAATTTTCAAACACGCTCTAGAACCGCTACTACAAAAAATCAAGTAAACAGAATTCGAAAAGAAATCTGTTCGCTTGATTTTATTTCTGCCCGATTTCCCATTGCAGACTGGGAGCCCTACCGTCTGCATAAAATACATGAAAACCTTCTGAATAGCAATAGGCGGAATCTTGATTTTCGACTGGCGCGCTATATTTCCTTTCAACTTCGCTTTTTTTCATACCAGGAATCCGCACATAACCCATATCACTAATTCTCAATGAAGAAACAAACTTATTGCTTTTCTTATGCAGTATATGTCTGTATCGTTAACGTATTCTTACCCATTCTGTAGGAAGAGATTCCGATACTAATGTGCCCTGTCCCACAACTCTTCCATCCTCTGCCACCCAATAGACGCCATATCGATACTCGGGAGTTCCTTTATTTATGTTTACATCATAGATATATACATGAAATGATGTTGAAGTGAGGCGGCCGCCTTCACTACAAAATTGTCCCACATCTACATTAAAATAGCTATCACCCACATCTCGATCACCCCGACATTGTATCGTATATTCTCCAGATGGAAGGATTTCACGCAGCAATTTTTCTCCGCCTTCTTTACTCGTCACCTTCCCGCCGCTTGATATTGCACTCTTTCCACCTGAAAATAGTCCGCATATAATGATAATCCCAACTACAGTAACAATAATCTTATTCCTTTTGGACAGTTTCTTCCAGAAAGCGGCAGTTCCTAAAGATGCATTCTTTGCTTTCTTTGAATGCTTCTCTAATTCCTTTTTCGTTTTTTTACTAATTTCCTTTACATTTTTATTAATCTCTTTGGCGTCAATATTTTCCGCCATATTTTTTGCTTTTTCAAATGCTTCTTTTGACTTGTCAGCCACAGCTCCCGCAAGCTCTTTTGTAGCTTTTTCTATTCTCTCATCCATCTCTTTTCTCCTTCACCTTTTTCTTACAGTTCCTCAGGATCTGTAGGAAAAAAACTGCCACATCTTGACTTGTCTTTGTTATCCCCTGCATTCTTCCTTATGTTTTCACCCTGTCCTGCAAAAATAAAGAGCCGCTGTTTTAATCACAAATTCATCCCCTGCTGAAACATTATCCTTCTGGCATTCATAATGCAGAAGCTCCTTGAATATAAATGCGATAAGAGCCCCGATGCACCGCCTGTCCCCGTCTGTCAGACCAGACACATCAAACCCATGCCCTTCCAACAGCCAGAAGAATAGTTTAGCCGGGGGAATCCCATGGTCATTACACTCTATAAGAACCTCTGAATAGGCCTTATTCCCCAAAATCTCCATGCATTGGCTAAACAGCGGCTTGTTTACAAATTCTGAGGCCGTGTGATAAGTCTTTATGAAATCCTCCCGGACTTCAGGGGCAGCCAGGTTAATGACATCCGACTTCAAAACCTCCTCCCTCCTCTCTCATTCTCTTCATTTATTATACCCAAATTAATTCTTATAGTCAATATACAATTCTTATAGTACATTCAAGGAAAACCGGAAATCATTTATAATGTATAAATCCCGCAACTGTTCAGCAGATCTGTGCAGGGTATGCCCCAGCGATGTGATGGTATTTACGCACAGACCATAAAAAAGTAATTCAGGTACTGAGCAGCTGCTAAATCAGCAGGCAAGACAGTTTAAAATCTAATCTGTCACCAGGAGGCGTCTATGAATGAATATATCAACTATCCAGAAATCGGGGCGAGAATACGCCGGCAGCGCGAACATATCGGCATGACACAGGAACAACTGGGTGAAGCCTGCGAACTGTCGGCATCCTTTGTGGGCCATATCGAAAGAGGCTCCCGGAAGCTGTCCGTTGAGAGTCTGTATAAGATGGCCTCTGTCCTTGATGTCAGTGTAGATTATCTGCTTTCTGACCGCATGCTTCAGGAAACGACCCTTCCGGCAGAGATCTCGTCACTGCTGTCGGGCAGTGATAAAAATAAGCGCCAGGAATTCTGGCGCGTTGTTAAGGTTCTTGCTTCTCATCTTGATGAACTGTAACTGCGATCCGCAGTCCAGCAATACTCACAGTCTGCGAACTGCATCAAGCTATTCCATCCAAAAAATAATACCAGGTATTGTAATAGCGGTTAAAAACCAGAAAATCTCTTTCAAGCGTTGGCATATTTCCCGCAAAATAAAGCGGTTCTGAACAGCAAATCTTTTGCTTTTCGTCTGCATAGACAACCCATAAGGTGCTGTATTCCGTAAAATAATACCGATCTGGTGAATCTGCATCAAGTATGCGCTGACGCCATGCAAGAGTGATAAGCATCTCCGTCTTCGTCAATATCATCGAACAATACCTCATACTGCGGCGTTGTCTTTTCAAAATCCGTGTTGATGCTGTGCCCCATCTGCTGATAAGTTTCTGAGTGTACATCATCAAAATTAAATTTTATGTGCTTTCCATCCCCGAATGTACAGATAAGCTTTAAATGCTCTTTCGACTTCCTGGCAGAAACGGATACAGCCTCGCCAGTTCCAAGGTCTGTCGTAAACTCATATTCCTGATCTTCAAACATATAGATCAAAGGATAGCGATAGTGCTCCTGTGTCCAGATAATTCTGTCCAGATACCAGTCATCCTCGTCTTCCCCGGCATCACCGGCAAATACATATGGCTCGTCTGAAGAACCCGGTGCATCCTGAGAGTCCAGTGACTCCAAAGAGTCCGGTGTCTCCTGAGGATCCGATGCGTCCGGTAGATCCGATGCGTCCTGAGAAGGTGGATTCCCAGTGCTGACCGGCTCCACCCTGGAAAGGCTGGCCGGAATTATCAGGAATGCCACCGCTGCCAGCACCGCCGCCGTTCCGGCAGAGACATATAGCGGCATCCTTTGCAGCCGCTTCAGATGCTTTTGTGCCTGTTTTGCCGTCTGATAACGTCTGCCCGGATCGAATTCCGTACAACGCCGTATAAAGATTCCCAGCCGTCCCGGACAAATCCGGACAGACGGCAGCACCCCGGTAGAAATCTCATTAAGAGTAACGCCCAAAGAATAAATGTCCGTGCGTCTGACAGTCTGTGCAAAACCGAATTGCTCTAGCGGGGCATAATCATAGGAGCCTTTGGCAGAAGTATCCTTATCTTTATTGTCAGCAAATAGCCTTGCAATGTCAAAGTCAATCAACTTTACATTTCCATGCCTGTCAATCATGATATTATCCGGTTTCAAGTCGCGGTGAATGATCCTGTGCTCATGGAGAACTGACAATGCCTCTAAGAGTTGTCTGCCGATTCCATAGGCATCGCTGCGGGAAAAGCGTCTGTCATTGAGTGCACTGGAAAACGGTTCCCATTCCAGGTACTCTTCGATCACATACAGCCTGCTGTCATGTAGAAAAACATCCGCAATTTCCAAAATATTCGAGTGCCGTATTGTTTTCAGTATCCGATAGACCTCCTGTGAGTGCACAGAAAGATTCCTCATTACAAATCTGCCGCCTGTCACAGAATCTGCTACGATCCATAAATTATCCTTCGAATTCAGCGACTTTATTTTCTTGTAGCACTCTAATTTATATTCCCCAAAATAGTCTGACATAAGCAGCCCCTTTCCCTTGAATCACTTTCTCACGGAATGCGCAGCTTACGCGCATTTCTGACCCGAATAACGAAGTAACAGGTAACCCATATCCTACATTGTATAGCAAGATTTTCCTTGTCGCAATCTTTTTTATCTGTTAATATGGAACAAGAGAACAGTAACTACAGAGTGGGTTACTGTTCACAGCAACGAGGATTGAATCGTAACAAAGGGGGGACCGGCAGATTATGAAAAAAAGAACCGAAGATCTGATTCATGAGATAGTGGAAAGCAAGAATATTTCCCAGTATATTCATACAAATCAGGAAGAATTTCTGAACACTACATTATATGATCATCTCCAGGATCTGCTGGCAGAGACGGAATTAAAGGTATCTCAGGTAGTTGTCCGTTCTTATAAAGGCGAATATATTTACCAGGTTTTCCGGGAAATCAAAAATCCCGGCAGGGACGTACTTCTATGCATTGCATTAGCAATGGAACTCGGAACTGAAAAGACATGCCGACTTTTAAGAGTTGCCCGGATGCCGCTATTAGATGCCAGAAACAGGCGGGATTCCATAGTCATTTTCGCTTTGGAACGGAAGCTCACCGTACCTGATACGAATGACATTTTATATGAGCTTAAAGAGGAATGCCTGTGAAGGTACTGAAAAGACAAAAGACTATATAGGGAGCAAAAAATGAAATTAACAATACTTGGAACCGGAAACGCCATGGTAGCCGAGTGCTATAACACCTGCTTCGCGTTATCAAAAGGCAGAAAGCATTTTCTTGTAGATACAGGCGGCGGCAACCGCATTCTCAAGGTTTTAAAAGATGCAGACATCAAGGCAAAAGACATCCATGACATATTCATAACTCACGAACATATCGACCATTTACTTGGTCTCGTATGGATGATCAGGGTGACCGGAACAAAAATGAATCAGGGAACATATGAAGGGGAACTCCGCATCTACTGCCACAGCGGCCTGGTCAAGACCATTCAGACCATCGCGAACCTTACAATACAGAAAAAAGTATGTAAGCATATGGGAGAGCGAATCCGTTTCATTCCCCTGGAGCACGGCGACCGGGCAGTCATACTCGGAAACGAAGTCACATTTTTTGACATTTACTCTACAAAAGCAAAACAATTCGGCTTCACAATGCTTATCCCGCAAGATGCCCATGAATTTCATCCCCAGGAAGCTACAGCATCACAGATCCAGTCTGCCGGAAAGCAGATGATAAAATTCACATGCGCAGGGGACGAACCCTACAATGAAAAAGATTACGAATTTATAAAAGGAAGCGACTGGCTCATGCATGAGGCATTCTGCCTGTACGCTGAAGCAGAGGAATTCAGACCCTATGAAAAGCATCACAGCACCGTAAGAGAAGCCTGTCAGACAGCAGAAAAGCTTCAGATTCCGAATCTAATCCTGTATCACACAGAAGAAAAAAATCTGAAAAAACGGAAAGAGTTATATAAAAAAGAAGGGAAACTCTACTACTCCGGAAATCTGTACGTACCGGATGACCTGGAAACATTCGAACTGTAATTGGGGACGGGGCATTTTTAAAAATGCCCCGTCCCCAATCTTTCAATCTTTACTGCCCGTAATAAGCGTTCGCACCGTGTTTTCTATAATAATGCTTGTCCTGCAGTTCCTGAGGCGCCGGTTTGTTCTCTGGATTGATCCACTCGCATCGTGCCGCCATCTTTGCTACTTCTTCTAATACGACTGCATTATGAACTGCTTCATGGGCATCTTTCCCCCATGTGAATGGTCCGTGGTTTTTGCAGAGGACTGCCGGTGTGGCGCTGTAGTCAAGCCCCCGGCTTTGGAATTCGTCTGCAATGAGCACGCCTGTGTTTTTCTCATAGGCTTCATCGATCTCTTCTTTTGTGAGATTTCGTACACAGGGTACTTCCCCGTACAGATAATCTGCGTGGGTGGTTCCGTAGCATGGAATCCCTCTTCCTGCCTGTGCCCAGCTGGTGGCCCATGGTGAGTGGGTGTGCACCACGCCTCCGATTTCCGGGAATCGGTTGTACAGGATTACGTGGGTTGCTGTGTCGGAGGAGGGTTTGTAACTGCCCTCTACCTTATTGCCTTCGAGGTCTACGACTACCATGTCATCCGGGGTCAGCTTATCGTAATCTACTCCGCTTGGCTTGATGACAAAGAGGCCTTTTTCTCTGTCAATTCCACTTACATTTCCCCAGGTAAATGTAACGAGATTGTATTTTGGAAGCAGCATGTTTGCTTCGTATACTTCTTTTTTCAACTGTTCTAACATCTCAAAACAGCTCCTTTCTATACTTTGCACACTTTCTGTATAGCACCTGGCATCTGGCCGGTAACTGACAGACGGCCTGTGAGGATGCCGAGAAGCTATACTGTGCCGGTAATTAGTGTGGATTATACCAGATTCTCAAGTGCGGCCTTTTCTATTGCGATTCCCTTTACGTATCTGCGGGCAAATACCTCGAAACCTTCCACATCCTTCGGATTAGGATCCATCTTCGAACCTTTGTTTCCGGCAAATACTTTGTCTGCAAGGTAGTCTGCCAGTGTCTCGCCTTCTTTTTTGTTCAGCATATAGGAAGCAAGGAGCGCCATTCCCCACGGTCCGCCCTCTCCGGCTGTCTCCATGACGGAGACCGGAGTATTGATAGCTGCCGCAAGGATGCCCTGTCCGACGCCCTTTGTTTTAAAGAGGCCGCCATGTCCAAGGATTTCATCAATTTCTACTTTTTCTTCTTTCAGAAGAATATCCATGCCCACCTTTAAGGCGCCCAGTGCCGTAAAGAGATGCGCGCGCATGAAGTTGGAAAGATTAAAGCTGCTCTTTGGGGAACGCACGAAGAGCGGTCTTCCTTCTTCAACCCCTGTAATATTCTCTCCGGAAAGATAGCCGTAGGACAAAAGTCCTCCGCAGTCTGCATCTCCTTCCAGCGCCTTATTATACAGGGTTCCAAACAGCTTGTTCATATCCACGTCGATCCCGAAGCTCTCTGCAAATTCACGGAACAGGCCGACCCAGGCATTCAGGTCTGATGTACAGTTATTGGCATGTACCATACCAACCAGGCTTCCGTCCGGCGTGGTTACAAGGTCGATCTCCGGATAGACCTTCTTAAGCTCATGCTCCAAAACAATCATGGCAAATACAGAGGTTCCTGCTGATACATTTCCTGTACGCTTCTTAACACTGTTTGTCGCTGCCATACCGGTTCCCGCATCACCCTCTGGCGGGCAGACCGGGACGCCTGCCGAAAGGATGCCGCTCTCGTCAAGAAGGCGCGCGCCTTCCTCGGTGAGAGTTCCTGCATTCTCTCCTGCTGTGAGTGCCTTTGGAAGGATGTCCCTTAATTTCCATGGAAATCCTTTGTCTGCAATCAGTGTGTCAAATTTTTCTACCATGTCTGCGTCATAATCTTTTGTCTTTGGATCGATTGGAAACATACCGGATGCATCGCCTACCCCCAGCACCTTCTGCCCGGTAAGCTGCCAGTGGATATAGCCAGCCAGGGTTGTGAAGAATGCCACGTTTTTTACATGCTCCTCTTCATTTAAAATTGCCTGGTACAGATGGGAAATGCTCCATCTCTGGGGGATGTTATACTGGAACAGCTCTGTCAGTGCCTCTGCAGCCTGTCCGGTGATCCCGTTTCTCCAGGTACGGAAGGGAACAAGAAGTTTTCCTTCGTTATCAAATGCCATATATCCGTGCATCATTGCACTGAATCCGATGGCGCCGATTCTTTTCAGCTCTATGCCGTATTTTTCTTTTACATCTGCAGCCAGCTTCCTGTAGCTGTCGCGCAGGCCGTTCCAGATGTCATCAAGAGAATAGGTCCAAATGCCATTCTCCAGACGGTTCTCCCACTCATGGTCGCCGGATGCTATCGGTGTATGAGTCTCATCTACCAGTACTGCCTTGATTCTCGTTGAGCCAAATTCAAGACCAAGCACTGCTCTTCCATTTTCTATTGTCTCTTTTATACTACTCATCTGCCTGCCCTCCTTAGCACAACAATCTTATTTGCGAAATGCTACACTATTCCAGCGAAGCTCGTTCTTGAACTGGCGGATTGTGGTGTCCTTGTCAATGTAGACAGCCTCGATTCCCATGTATGCCGCCCAGTCTCCCATCTGCTCTGAGGTAAGGTCATAGGAGAATGCGGTATGGTGGGCGCCGCCTGCAAGGATCCATGCCTCTGCCCCTGTCTGAAGATTCGGCTGCGGCGTCCAGAATGCAGTTGCAACCGGAAGCTTCGGCATCGGCTTTTCAACCTTCTTGCAGTCTACGTCATTAATGATCAGGCGGAATCTGTCTCCTAAGTCAATCAGGGATGTGGCAATGGCAGGTCCTGTCTTTGAGGTAAATACAAGTCTTGCCGGATCCTCTCTGTCGCCCATGGAAAGGGGCTGCTCTTTAATACTGATCGGTCCGTCTGCTATGGTCGGACATACTTCAAGCATGTGCGCCTGCAGGATTCCCTCCTTGCCTGGAACAAGGTTATAGGTGTAATCCTCCATGAAGGAGGTTCCCTTTGCGTCCTTCATTCCCTGTGTCATGATCTTCATGATGCGGACCATAGCTGCGGTCTTCCAGTCTCCCTCGCCGCCGAATCCGTATCCTTTTTCCATCAGTCTCTGAATTGCAAGTCCCGGAAGCTGCTTAAGCCCGCCAAGATCGCCGAAGTGTGTGACGATTGCCTGATAGTTCTTTTCCTCCAGGAATCTCTCGAAGCCAATCTCAATTCCTGCCTGCACTGCTACATGCTCGCGGAATTCCTTCTCGTCTCTTCCTTCTAAGAGAATCTCGTATTTATCGTAATATTCCTCTACCAGAGCGTCAGTGTCTGCCTTTGATACCGCATTCACTGCCTCGGTAATCTCATTAACCGGATATGCGTCTACTTCCCATCCGAACTTGATCTGTGCCTCAACCTTGTCGCCTTCAGTTACTGCCACATTTCTCATGTTATCTGCAATACGCATAACCCGTACGTGGCTGCTCTCGATCACGCCCACTGCCGTGCGCATCCAGGAGCCGATCTTCTTCTGCACATTCTCGTCTGCCCAGTATCCCATTACGACCTTGCGCTCCATGCCGAGACGGCTGAAAATGTGCCCGTACTCTCTGTCTCCGTGTGCTGCCTGGTTCTCGTTCATGAAGTCCATGTCAATGGTGTCGTATGGAATCTCCTGGTTGAACTGTGTATGAAGGTGAAGCAGCGGCTTTCTGAACTCCTGGAGACCTAAAATCCAGGATTTTGCCGGTGAAAATGTGTGCATCCATGTAATAACTCCTGCACAGTTTTCATTTGTATTCGCTTCATTAAAGGTTTTTCTGATCAGCTCATTGGTGATGAGAGTTGGCTTCCATACTACTTTATATGGAAGGTTTCCGGATGCATTCAGCGCCTCTACGATCTTTTGTGAATGCTCGGCAACGTGGGCAAGGCACTCATCCCCATATAAGTCCTGTGAACCTGTACAAAACCAAAATTCGTAATCTTTCATCTTTAACATATTGCTTTCTCTCCTTTTCTTTTTCTGGGAAATGACCAGGTGGTTAATATATTTTTATTATAAGGAATGTCAGTTTCGCCTTCAATTGCTTAACTCTGCATGTATTTTAAAAAAGTTACCTAATCCGACTTTTGGTGTGGTATAATAGGGGATAGAAAGGAGCAATTCCCATGACACTTATAGAACTATGCAAATCTCTTACTGCCCCAGGGTGTAATGTTCTTCCCGGGAATCACCGCCTGGGACCCAGGCTGATCTGTCCGGAATATTCGAAGTCTGTACAGGATGTTAAGACGTATCCGCTTCTTAAGCAGGAGCGTCTCTTTGCTCTGTGCTGGGACATAGATTCTCAGAAGAATCTGTATGCCACTATGTGTCCTTCTCCGGAGCCTTTCTGCTATCATTATGAATACTCTGCAGGGGAGAAAACACAGCTTCACACCCATGACTATATTGAACTGGGATATGTTGTTTCCGGCGACTTCCGGCAGAAGATTCTCGGGAAAGACATTACCTTTCATAAGGGAGATCTCTGCCTGATTGACAAGAACTGCCTGCATCAGGATTATCTTCTAAATACTCCTGCCACTATCTTGTTTCTTGGAATTGCGAATGACATGTTTACAGAGATTATGGATGGCAATGTTACTGCCCAGAAGATTGTCATGTTTCTGAAGCCGGCTCTTTTAAAACAGAAGGATCTGCAGCAGTATCTGCATTTCCGTCCTGCTGACGATACCGGGCAGGCGATTGAGGACTGCCTTTTTGCCCTGCTGACTGAGCTTAAAAGTTACAGTATTGGCTCCCGCCATATCTGTAAGGGGCTTCTCATGCGTATTTTCCATATACTGGGGACTAAATATGAATTTTCTCTTTCAAAGGAACAGCAGAAAACCATGAACTGGCTTGTCTTTGAGGAAATCTCGGAATATATCAGACAGCATTTTAATACCGTGACAATCCGCGAACTCTCCGAGACGTTTCATTTTCAGGAAGATTATTTTAACCGGCTGATTAAGAATAAAACCGGGATGACCTACTCTGCTTATGTGCAGAAATTCCGGCTTGATAAGGCAGCACAGCTTCTGAGTGCTTCTTCGAAAAGCATTGAGGAAATTGCGGAAGCAGTTGGCTATCACAATAAAGGATATTTCTACAAAATCTTCGTGAAACAGTACAACATGACCCCCTCCCAGTACCGTAAAACAATGGAAATGATGTGACTTCGTTAAATAAAAATCATTGCTTTTTTTGCCGGGTTTTGTGTGCTATACTGACTGTAACAAATTGGCTGTCCCCGGCAGATTGTCTGCCGGCAGTGAAGACCTCCTGCTAAGGACAGCAGGAAAAGGAGGGAATGAAGGATGAAGGGAAAAAAGGGTGTTGCTGCTATTGACTTTTTCTGCATTGGATTCGGGGCGATCGTCGGGGTCGGCTGGGCAGTCTCTATTAACAACTGGATGGCGGGAAGCGGCGGTCCGCTGCCTGCCGCGTGCGGCTATATGATGGCACTGGTGCTTATGATACCGGCAGCTCTCTGTTACTGTGAACTCTGCTCCATGCTTCCAGTCTCCCCGGAGGCGGCATGGCTTATGCTTTCCGTGCATTCGGCGACAATGTTGCCTTTGTCTCGGGATGGGCGGCATTCGGGGCATTTATTACCATTATTCCATGGGAAGCAATCTATGTCTTGCACTGGTGGGCGCAGGAATTGTTGCCATGATCTATGCAGTGTTTAAGCTGGATATCAGTAATTTTAATCCTCCTTATGAAAATATCGGTTCCGGAAGCCACAGCTCCTTTATAGGCGGTGCTTTTTCAATCCTTGCGTCCGTGCCGTTCTTCCTGGCAGGCTTCGAGACTATTCCCCAGGGGATTGAAAGCGCAGGTGGCAATGTAAAATCTGTAGGAAAAATGGTTGTTCTAACGGTTGTTCTGTCCTGTATCTTTTACGCAGGCCTCCTTGTTACACTGGGAGGAGCCATGCCCTGGACACAGTTTGCCGGAATCAGCATGACTCTCCTTCTGATCCTGCTCTTTATTCCGGATCAGCCGGTTTTCATGGGACTAACGGCGACTGCACTCTTCCTGGGCTGGATGATGACCGGCGTGGTTCTCTACATACTGGATTACCGCCAGAGACAGCGATATTCCAAGCTCAAGAGAACCTCCTTCTTATTCGCCAGCATGGCGGTATCTGATGTGGAGATCCCCGGGTACATGGATCTCTTTGAAGATAACTATCTGATCCTCTCGTTTGTTGTTCCGAAGGATGCCATCTACACCGGGCGCAGCCTGACGGAACTGGGCTGGGGGAAAAATTACAGTATCTTCATTATCAAAATTGAGCATGGCACAGAGATGCTGATGCTTCCGTCCGGAAGAACTGTGATAAATGGAAAGGACCGCGTATTTGCCGTGGGCCTTAAGCGGTCACTCAGAAGGTTCAGCGATGGACAGGATATTGGTGAGAAATATACCATGAACACGATGAAGGATTTCATGGGGTTCGGGGCTACGGAGAAGCAGGCGCCTCTCAATTGTACAGAGGTACGTGTGTCAGGAAATGAATCCTACTGCGGGCAGGAAATCAGGCATACCGGGATGCAGGAGAACCATCACTGCATGATTATTGGAGTGAAACGGAATGGGGAAACTACCATGATGCCAAAGGCGGATATGGTGATTGAGAAGGATGATATTCTGTGGATTGTAGGATCGGAGAGTAATATTGGAGAACTGACCGGAGCAAATTAAAAAATACTATTCAGATTCCCCATAAATTACCCTGATTTCTCCCGGCCGCTTACGGAACAGGTTCGCCAAAACGCCGAGCGGATCACGCAGGATGGAACGCTGCAATACCTATAAGCCATGGCATGATAAAGAAACTGGCAAAACATTCCTGAAGTTTGACCAAAGTATGCACAGAAGCTTTCCGACCGGATTAACCCGGAAGGGCTTCACAAAGTCCTCAATGTGTTTGCCAGACGCTACAGCATATCCGGCTTTTGCAGTGCATCAATCACAAAATACTTGCCAACTCACCACACCTCCAAACTACATATGCTCAATATAAAATTCGTCCTGACAACTCCGTCCCTCATTTTTTAATAGAAGTTTGTGCTCATCATATGAACGCATCCCATTCACACGAAGGATTTCTCCAATATTCTGTCTGCTACTTGGAATAATTCTGCTCTGTACCCAACGCATACTCCATTCTTCATCCATAGACCGGATACCTTTTTTTAAAAATAATGACAGCATAAACGGAGCCTCCTTAGACGACACATCCTCCGGAATATCGATTGTGTATTTCTTTGTTCTCTCATCATAGTTTAAGATTCCGACGATTTTATTTCTATTGTTTCTCTTGATTGCGTATCTGCTCAAAATAA
This sequence comes from uncultured Dorea sp., assembly GCA_948602995.1. Classification (GTDB taxonomy): domain Bacteria; phylum Bacillota; class Clostridia; order Lachnospirales; family Lachnospiraceae; genus CAPEBR01. The sequence continues at coordinate 14,282 of CAPEBR010000045.1, read as the reverse complement.
CACCACCTTTTCCAAAGCATCTCCCAAATTTTATTCCTGTGAACCTCCGATAAAACATGCTCTATACCACTGAAAATATAATCCCGATCTTCTATTTTTAATTCCCGAATCTGTAAATCATATCCTTTTGGTATCAATGACAGATTATACTCTAAAGATTTTGACCCAATATAGTTATTAACTGGAAAATCTCTCATCACGTCTGTTTCCTTCAGAAGTTTTTCATCACAATATGTTGAAAACAATAACGATACTCCCTGATCAAACAAAGGAGCCATTCTTACACTTTCTTCTTCATCATTTCTCAAAACTTCTAGATTACTTCCATGACGATCCCTGTTGGCAATCAAATAATCAATACAGAACATCTGATACATATATAATTCCCATCCGTTTCTTATTGCAAACTCCAACGGAGATTCATTTTCTTCTTTTTGCAAATCATAATACAAATCATATGCTAACTTTTCTTCACTGTTTTTACGAAAGTTTTCTGAGACAGAAATCCATGTTTCTTGCTCTTTTCCATCTATAATGATTTGTGCATGTATTAATTTGTATTCCACATGCGGAATTCCCAAAACATCCATTACTCGACTTACAATCAATTCATTTACACATTCATGCCCAAATACACCTCGATAACTATCATAATTTGATAGTTTATAATATAACCTTTTACCATTCTCTTCTTCATATGCTTTCAAAAAACATCCCGGTGTTCCTGGCGACATCTTTCTTACCGCCCAATCCAGATGTCTCATATCCTGTAATTCACAAATAATATCCCACACACCGTCACCTCATCTCTAAACTCATTTGTGTCACCAGTGGTGACACAAATTCATATCTCTCATTCAACGATTTTCCTGCCCTCAGGAAAATCGACTGTAACAAGCATAATCTAAACCTACATAGATTATACCATTATCTTTACAAAAAATACATAACAAAGAAATTTCCCAAGTAAAGTTACACTATCTACTGCCTTCTTTCTATCTTAACTACATCAGAGTTACTATTCATGGACTAACCGTCCGCCCATAGTAACGATTCGGGTCGGCATTCCGAGTTTTGCTACGCAAAAACCGCCCCTCACTCCTGAATCATATTTTTACGGAATGCGCAGTTTATGCGCTGAACATTAGCAGTTCAATAAGTATGAATTGTTCCAAGAGTGAATCCGGCTCTTCGCGAAGCAAACTTTAAATGAGCCGGATTCAGTTACAGTTTTGTCAAAGGCAGAACTGTAACGGTTAATGAAAACATCAAGCTCCATACAACTTTACACAATTATTAGAATCTGTTAAGATGAATACAAATTAGCAGCTACACAGCAGATTCAAAGAAAGGAGCTGTAAGGACATGGGATTATTTTTAAACAGCAGGATTCCCTACGATTCCTACAAGGCAACCGCATCAGACAAATATTTTGTAGATAAGACGGCGTTGATCGCCGAGCTCATCCCTGCCCTTGGCCGGAATCAGCGATTTTTCTGTATTACAAGGCCGCGCCGTTTTGGGAAAAGTGTTATGGCAAATATGATAGGGACATTTTTTGACAGAACAGAAGATTCCAGTGAAATATTTGGAAGGCTGCAGATTGCATCAGAGGGGATTTCGAAAAATCTAGAAAGACTTTCCTGTGGGAAATACTCTGAATATATGAATCATTACGATGTAATCTATATTGATTTTAGTGTAACACCGGAAAACTGCATTTCGTATGAGACTTATATTGAACGGATTCTGTATGGCCTGAAGCATGATCTGGCTGAAAGATTTCCGGAGTCCGGCATCATTATGGAAGCCTCTATATGGGATATTCTGACACTGCTTTATCAGAAAACCGGACAGCGCTTTGTCTTTGTCATGGATGAATGGGATGCTGTTTTTCATATGGAGTTTGTGACGGAATCAGATAAAAGAGCGTATCTGCTCTTTTTAAAGCTGCTTTTAAAGGACCGGATCTATGCGGAGCTTGTGTATATGACCGGAGTTTTGCCGATTGCCAAATATTCGGACGGCTCAGAACTTAATATGTTTCTTGAATATAACATGGCGACTGCAAAGCGTTTTAGCGGATATTTTGGCTTTTCCAGCTCTGAGGTTGACGCTCTCTATGACATTTATCAGCAGACAACTGAAAATCCGGGAATCTCCCGTGATGACCTTCGCATGTGGTATGACGGATACTACACTGCCGACGGGGAGAGAATGTATAATCCCCGTTCCATTATCTGTGCCCTTTCAGACAACCAGCTGAGAAACTACTGGACTAGCTCCGGAACTTATGATTCCATATTTGTCTATATTAAGGATAATGTGGCAGATATACAGGATGACCTTACAATGATGTTTGCAAATGAGGCTGTTCCCGCGGATATTCACGAATATGCTGCTTCGGCAATGATGCTTGAAACAAAGGATGAGATTTATTCTGCAATGGTTGTTTATGGACTGCTGACCTATAAGGATGGATTTGTGTCCATCCCGAACCGAGAGCTGATGGACAGCTTTGCTTCTATGATGAAAAGAGAGAAATCTTTAGGATATATTTACAATCTGGCAAATATATCGAAAAAAATGCTGTCTGCCACGCTATCCGGGAATACCGCTGAGATGGCTCAAATACTGAAATATGCCCATGATACAGAATCTCCGATTTTTTCTTATAATAGCGAGATTGAATTATCAGCAGTTGTTAATCTTGTATATCTGGCTGCTCGGGACAGCTATCGTGTAGAACGTGAAGATAAGGCAGGAGAAGGATATGTAGACTTTATTTTTTTTCCTGACCGCAGGAATGCAGATGCGTTTATTCTTGAATTGAAGATTGACAGCCCCCCTGAAGATGCGATCCGGCAAATTAAGGATAGGGGGTATATGCTCCGTTTTCAAGGAAAGCCTGGCGAACCCCCAAAATATACAGGGAGGATACTGGCAGTGGGAATCAGCTACAACAAAAAGACAAAGGAACATTTCTGTAAAGTTGAGCAATTATAAGCAAATTATTCAGCTTCCATCGCCAAAGGCGACATGAATGAATTTTTTTGCTGTTAACTACGAAGGGCACATGTCAAAAAACCGTTATGACTGAGTGTGTTTGACATGTGCTCTAGGAGCCTAACGCTCTATGAACGAGTGTTAGGCTTATGTTTTTTATGTGGGTATAAAAACTTCATGTTAAATTATGCTTATTAAGCGTGGCTAGTGCCTCAATACCCATTGAAATATCTCCTCCGATACGATTAGTACAGTATTAATTGTTTATTTGTCCGCCGCATAATTCGAATTTCTTATACCACAACTTCCAGGATTGTTTTGCCGTCACAGTGTATTTCTTTCATCCCGACCTTCTTATTTTTGTTAAAGTTGAAACTTAAGAGATATCCCCTGTCCAACGCATAGTCATCCAGGTATTTTGTCAGTTGTAATTCTCCTCTCCGGTTATATTCTTCTCCGTGCCAGATTTTCATCTCAACTATCTGCTGCTGCCCAAGGTAGTCGATTACTACATCCGTCCGCCGCAGGTCTCTAGTACGTGCCTCAATATAATAATTTCCCACACCATTAATAATTGGCTTTAAGTATGTCAAAAAAATACGCCGTCCATGTTCTTCCAGGAAGGAGCTCTCGCTGTCTCCATAAAGCCAAGGCTTGCCGTATCCGCCAGCTTATTTTCTGTTATATTTTCTGACAGGTAACGGTTGTATAATCTTGTTTCAAAGATACGGTTTGATACTACAACCAGCCCGTCTTCGTTTTTCAGATAACCAAACATCACTCCCAGGTTTATTGCATATTCATCCGGGCTGTATGGAATCTTTTTCCCATTGAACAGAATCAGGCGAATGATGTTGTCCAGTTCCTTTGAATCAGACAGTTTCTTTCCCATATCGTCAAATAAAGTATTCTGTTCGTTTAGGAGTTGTTTTACTGCATCCAAAATATCGCTTTTATTCCATTTATAGCATCTGCTGCCGGAAGCTTCATTTAACCGCGAGGCAGCAGATACAGACTGCATGGATGATTCTGCTACAGCTTCTTCAGTTAATTGACAAATCCTGGATACCAGAAAGGGATATCCTCCTGTATAATCGTAGATTAGCTGTGCAATTGCGTCTATATCCATGGCTACATTACTGTCATCCTTATATTCCGTCAGCATTCCGGCGATATCTTTTGGTGAAAAACTCATATCCACCATAAATTTTGCTGCAATGTTCCACGGACTGTTGTACAGAGATTCCTGGCCTTTTCTTATCTTTAGCTTCAAGTTCTTAATGTCATAAACACCTGCAAGAATCACTGAACGGAAAGTCGGCCTGCTCCTCCTCTTCATATATTTATCCCGCAGCATTCCAAGAAAATCCAGAAAACTTTCCTGATCTGCGGCCTGGTCAACCTCATCAATAATAAAAACAACAGGTTTTCCGGATTCTTTACAGATTAATGAGAAGAAGTTGGAAAGAGTACGGAGATCCGGCCTTGCATCGTTAAGGCTCATGCGATAGCATTCTGTTCGGATCTCATCTGAGACCTCACTGGTTTCCTCGTAATAGATCACATCGTAGAGCAGGCCGTATACTTTTCGGCAGAACGACCATTCGTCCTTGTATGAAGAATTCCCCAGCCCTTCGAAGCTGATAGAAAAGATCTGATATTCAGAAGAGAACTTTTGTGCCAGCATATGAAGGGTAGTTGTCTTGCCATACTGCCTTGCCCGGTTTATAACGAAATACTTCCCATCGTCAATCAATGTCTGAATCTGTTCCAGACGGTCATTGATATTCACCATATAATGTTCATCCGGATAGCAGAGCCCATCCACATTGAATCTTTTTCTCATGTCCTGCCTCCCTCGTATAATCTGTAAGAATGACTCCGATTATGATGTATGCGTCTGGGAGCCATGCTTTTTCATGCAGGCATGAAACGCATGACCTTTTGACCCTTGTATCATATTATTCTTATTACGTCACATTATAGCATCTATAAAATGGTAAAACAAGAGCCATTCATTTCGAATGGCTCCCGGTTTCATACCTTTTGTTACTGTTCACTCCGTTCACAGTAACATTCGCAAATCCATTTAAAATTCACTTCGCGAATGGGATTTGCTCACACCTGAATCATTTTCTTACGGACTTTGCAGTAAATGCAAAGTCCTGTGTGAACAGTAACTACCTTTTCTGCATCAACCAATTATTCTTCGCTTCCATAAATATTTCAAACAAATTAATTCTTTCCGTATTTTGGTCTGTCATTGATATCTTACTCTTTATTCTCTCTGCTATCGTCTCCGGACTTTCTCCAATTCCAGATATCTCTCTTGCACGCTGAACTCCAATCTCTCTCATTTTTTCCCGATATTCAGGCATGACCTTTTCTATCACTTTTTGAATATCTATCATATAATTTGCTCTATCTGCCGCAACCTTTGCCAGTTTCTCGTATGCTCTGTCGAGCCTGCCAAGTTCCTCCTCCATTGTAAGCTTATGAAAGCGGTAGTTTCTCCCCTCCAGCTCAAACTCAACATAGTCGGCTCCCTCTTCGAAATCCTGTGTCCATACTTCCCGCGTACCGTTTTCATATCCAGTAACAATATCATTGTAAACATCCTGATAGGCTTTTACAAGACTATCTTTATGCATATTCACAATATGATCATATATATTTACTCCAGGGTCTATTCCCTGCTCATATACCTCATTCAGATAAACACTATATGTGCCAAAAAGCTGCATCTCTATTGTAGGGTTGTTAAATCCATTATCAGATTTTTCTATTATTTCATAATATACAGAATCCTGCTGTACTTTTGTCCAATCTAAATTTTGGTCCGAGAATGTGCCCCTTGTTCCATTTTCAACTTGGTTCTGAAAATGCTCCTGTCCTTCTTTTGAAATCTTATATTCTACTGTTTCCGGACTATTTTCATCGTTCACATGCCCACTGTCTTTCTGAGGATTCTGATCTTTGATTCCTTCCTGATTCACTTCTATCTGATTCACTAAGTTCTGCAATGCGCTTGAAGCTTTACCCATTGGCGATATCGTTGCAACATCTTTACGCGGTAATATGTTTATTCCCTTAGTTTCCTTTTTTTCCTGTGCATTGCTATTCATATTTTTATTTAATGCATCTACGTGAAATAAATTGGTTGTCTGTCCTATATCAATACGCATAATTATCTCCTTAAAACACATATTTTTAATTAACACAATGTTAGAGCAAAAAACTTTAGCTTTAAACCGGAAAATTTACTCTTTCGTTTGTTTTACATGATAATATACATTCCCTCCTTTCAATTCACGTCTTGTAAAACATCTTATCTTCCAGTATACATTTTTTTCTTAAGAATTCTACCCATTGTCCGTAAGAATGCATTTTTGGCTGTCAAAAATTTCTTTCTACACGAATTAAACCGAAAATGCTTACAATTACCTGTCATTGTTTTTGCACTAGGTAAAGTAAAATCCCTCCATATCCATTCAAAAGTCCTGGATTCTCCTTTTCCTGCGGTAACAGCTGAACCTTCTCCCATGCCAGATAACTATTAAATACCCCCTCTTTATCCCCCAGAACCTCTGATGCCTTTTCTAATATCCAAAGATTCCCACATGTCCCGTGGCACAAACACCAACTATCCCTTCTCCAATACTCCTTTAATTTTTTATAAGCCCTGCACACATCTTTTCCAAGGCGCTTCTTCCATTTCTGATCTTTTACATATTTATAGCACTTCATCCTTGAATACAAGATTCCCGGAGCCCCATGACACCATGCCATGGCTCCTATATCATCTATATTTTGTTTTTCCGTCCGTACATCCATCCAGTTGTTTATCTCCGGATTATATAATGATTCTTCATATGCCCAGATCTTCTCCGCCAATTGTTCATATTTGCCTTTCGATGTCAGATACCACAAGTGTAGAAACGCCATCAATATCCCACCATTTCCGTGTGCTGCTCCTGCCATGGACGGAATTTCTTCTGTCATCCAGCCAATTCCCCGTTCTTGTTTTTCTGCTGACTTCTCCAGCATATCTGCTGCCCTCTTTGCCATCTCAAGATAAGTTTTATCCGGAATTATCTCATATAACAATAACAATGCCTGAATTGCCCCTGCATTTCCATTAAGCAAATCGTACTTTCCATCTCCCTCAATTAATTGCTCAATGATTCTAACGTGTCTTTTCGCATAATCCAGGTATTCCTCTCCCGCCCCCTCCTGATACAGTAACAAATATGTATATATGACAGAACCTTCCCCTTCAAATATTCCTGTATTCTGGGTTTGAAGATGCTCTAGTGACTCTAGCCCTGAATCTGTATATTGGAACAGACGTTTTTTCAGATTTTCATAAATATCAACAATCTCCGTTCTCCTATCTGTCCTCCTCAGGCTGTACATTAATAACAGCATTCCCGCCAAGCCGTCATACAGATACATATTCATCGGACAAATCGACCAGTTCTTACGGCTTCCGTTAGAAAATTGCACCGTATACCAACTCACTTCATTATGCTCACAGTTCCATACTGCATTTCGCAGTACACGTTCCGTCAATAACTCAATGTTCTTCTTCAATCGTAATGCCTTTACAGCCTTATCTATTTTCAAAATATTGTATTCCTTTGAACGGTATACCCCGTTCATAAACCGTTCGCTTCTATCGGTCGTCATTTCCAATGCAAGTTCTATATATCTGCATTGCCTTTCCATATCTTCTTCACGCAATTCTTCTAATTTTTGATATAGCAAATCCATCGGTCTGCACGCAAAGTAATTTTTGATTCTCCCACCCTGGCTATCTGCCAGATCCTTCGCATCCATATTATAGTAAAAATAAGGAATATCACCTCGTGATAATGCCTTAACTTCCCTATCCACGATTTCTTTCTCGTCTTGCTTCCGCCCCTTTTGCATAGAATAGAGAAAATGCTCCCGTTCTGCGTGATTTCTCAGCAACTTCGGATGATAGGAAGCCGACAGAACCATACCGTAACGTTGTGTATCTGCCACCAGATACCGGCACTTCAAGCCTTTCAACCTCCCTAATAATATACGAAATTCCTCTTTTTTCTTCACAACCGCAAGATACGCTGCCCGAAATCCTTTTTGCAGATTCTCCATATACAATAAAGGGGCTCTAAACTCTCCCTTTATCGTTGCAAGATTCTGGTTCTTCATTGATTCCAGATGCTGGTATGCAATCCTCATATCAGAAGTTCCCCCGTGAATGATTACCGGAACCTTAAAGGGATATTGCTGTCCTTCTGCGCCGCTTATTACACTGCTGTTAACACCCTTTCCTTCCTGATTCCAGTGATAGAAAGGCAGAATTCCAGTATATAATACGGATTCTGACAGTTGATAAAACATCTCATCATTTGCCGTTACATGGTTGCGGTTATACCTGATGTTCGTTAAAGTTTCCAAGTCAATCAATACCGGAAACCCGCCAAACACAATAATATTCTCGCAATGTAAATCTTTCGTTCCCAACAAATAAGCCAGAAACAGCTGAACTCCCAGCCGTTCATAGTAATCCCCCAGTTCCTTCTGCGAATCACAGGATGCATAATCGACAATAGAACACCAACTATGGTCTGAATATGATAAGATTGCATAGTCATATTGACTAATCCCAGTCTCTTTTGCCAGCCATTTCAACATCTTTGTATATCTCTCTTCATTTTCCATTGATCGGGGTTTGTATAAAATCTCTACTCCGTTGTCCAACAGAACCCTTACCACACAACGCCCCTTGTTATGTACATCTGAAAAGCCGCCTTTTATCCTGTGGATACTCCACACTTCTTTCCCCTGGCAGAATACCTGTTGTATCGCCTGCCTGTCCTTCTGAAAGCATTCTATGATGTCAGCATAAAATGCCGCCATATTCTTCACTGCTTCTTCTGTGCACTGGCATAGAACCGGATAACACTCAAATGTTCTTTGTATAAACTCATCTTTATTGATTATCTCTTTGCAGAAATATTCATATTTTTCTTTTGAATCTTTTCCTTTTAATTGTCCGCGGTCATCATAATCGTGCATTTCTACAATCAATGTTCTGATACATATATTTTGCAAACGATGTGCTAACTGCTCTTTAAAATTTGGGAATATCCTTTCCAAAGTATTCTTATCCCGAACTTTCTGTTGCAACAAATCGAGTCCAGATTTGATTAATGTTTCATGAAATCTTTCAAAAAACATTTCATTTACCCTCTTTCCTTTATTACTTCTAACATATTTTAAATAGTATCTGAAATTATTTTTATATGGATCAAACTAAAAAAGGCTGTTGCTAAAATAGTAATCTTACAATATACAGCTATCAAATTTACATCGCCACACATTGTATGAATCTATCGTTTTACAACAGCCTTCTTATTCTTCTTAAATCAACAACATATTAATGTAAAATATGCCCCGCACATCAAGGTATTCGTATAAGCACTTTCCACTTGCTCTTCATTCGGGATTAACTTCTCTATTTCCTCAAGCTCCATAGATAAATCCCCCGCATAATCTAAATTTGCATTCCGCTGCATACTACGTTCCTCCTTAATAGTTTATTTGTTTTATTAGATCAAAAGCTTAATTTGAAAAGCTTTGTCTCTACTTAAATATGCAATCGTACCATCATATTTATTCAAAATTCGCTCCACATTTTTTAATCCATATCCATGTCTCTTTTTATCACCTTTCACAGATACTGGCCTTCCCTTCTCCATAACTGGAGCTTCATTGATAGAGTTTTCTATCTTTATAAATAATAACTGTTTTTGATTCTCTATCTTTACAGATACCCATTTATTCGCATTATAGTCCATTCTCATACATGCCTCAATAGCATTGTCAAGAAGATTTCCTAACAGGGAACAGGTCTCACTGTCATCAAACATCCATTCTGCAACCGGTACTGCCTGTATTGTAAATGCTATACCTTCCTGTTCTGCCAAGATTCTCTTCTGCTCCAAAAGCATATCTGCTATCTGGTTTCCTGTCCAGACTATTCTCTTTATATCAAAAAAGTTCTGTTCTATTTCTTCTATATATTTATCTATCCCTTCATAATCCCCTTCCATCTTAAAATGCTTTAAAACTAATATATGGTTCTTTAGATCATGGGATAACTGCCGGTTCTTTTCTATAGCTGTTTCTAATTCTGTATACTTTTGTGCCACCATAGTGTCACGCATAATCAGCAATTCCTTTTCCTTTTCAAGCGTCTTGTTCTTCAAGTACACTATTGCTGTAAAAAGTATAATCAGCATAACACCCATAAGAGAAAGACCCACTGTTCCTGCTTCCTGTTCTCTGCCCTCAAGCATCATACTTACAATTGCTATCTGATAGTACCTCAGCATTAAACACATAATAATCATAACCATCAACAACAGACTCTGAAATTCACGTATGTATGCTTTATCATATTTCCGTTTGACAATCTGATATACACAACACGCAACGATAAGCCTTACACAAAAAAAGAGGATACATTCCACCATTGAATTCGCATATAAGTAGACCACATTTTTAAACTCATGTCTTAATACTATCATACTCACAAAAGCGGCGAAAAAATCCACCAACGCCACTAAGGCATAATACAAGATAACTATGATAATTCTTAAAAATTTATACTGCCCACTTATCAATAACACACATATACATGTGACAGCAACACATACAATAAATTCATACTGCGAAAAAAATATCAGACTGCGATTTCCTCCTGCATTTATACCTATCCCGACAGTACTTGCATATAGAATTACCCAATCCTTTTTTCGAAAATATTCTTTTTCTAACACTGTTCCACATAGTAGCCAGTACAATATCCCCACTTCAAAAAGAGAAATTCCTATGAGCAGAGCTTTAGTCCCCATTACAGATTCCCCCTGTACAGGCTAATCTGCTCTTTTATTTTCTTGAAGCTGATTCTATTAACAAATATCTTCGCCTCATTATCCATCAAAACCATACCATCTTTCATACCGGCAATATGCGAAACATTTATAATGTATCTACGTTCAATTAAGATAAATTCATCACTAGCAAGTTCCTCAATTAGATTTTTTAACGTGATTCTTTCTTTGTAAATGCCATGTTCAGTTATGTAGCAAATATATTTTGATCCCTTGTCCTTTTCTATGTATATCATGTCCCTATAGTACACCCGCACCTTATTATTTACCAGTGTACCGACCATCCTGAACTGCTTTTTCTCCTTCTTCACACGGTCAATCAACTGTCTCAGTATAGGCGGAAGCCTCTTTTCCATATCTTCTTTGAGAATATATTGATAAGCCTCTATTAGATAACTCTCTGCCGCATACTCAAGATATGCCGTCAGGAATACCAGATATGGACTGCCGCCCTTTTCATGTAGTCGTTTTCCTAGTTCCAGTCCACCCATGTCTGGCATATCAATATCCGAAACCAGAATATCAAACTCATATCCCTGTTCCATTTCCTGAAGAAAGTCCTGTGCCCGTGTATAAGTAAAGAGGTTAGCCTCATCCTGCGGCACAATCTCATCTTCAACGCATTTTCTGACATTTTCTAAAATTGCCGCCTCATCATCTATAAGTGCAATATTCATCATTGGTCCTCTCTTCCAGTAGATTCCTCTCAGCCTTACACACCTATAAGAATACCATAAATAAAAATTTTTTCACCCTTTTGTCCTTAAACCTTTATTTTTGACCGCGAAAAACCAAAATCCATGCTTTCATTCCGCAAGAATGTAATATTTACCCTTATTTACATTATGGAATATGACTTCCTCTTCCCGGACATAGAGCTTACAGGTATTCTCCCACAAAGTATTTTCCTCATCCTGCTTTATTACTTTTCCGCAGTGATACGTGTATTCCCCGATCTGCCTGTTTCGGGACTTTTCTATGATATCCTCCACCGCATCAGATATTTTCATTGACTGTAGGCCCGGGTTCCATTTTCCCAGCAACTGGTTAATCCGCATCTTTTTTAAGGGGATCTTCTTACTTCCCCAACTCCGTTTCGGGAACACATCTTCCTCTTTCTCCCCAAGCGCATCCAATACAGCCTGAAATTCTTCCTTCCCGCTCTCATAAGGATACCCCATTTCCAAATAAGCATAGATATGCCACACCGCTTTATCCAGATACCTTGCATCATCTGTTGTCTCATACTTCTCCCTAAGCCAGACGATGCTCTGCTTCAACACCTCTTTACCTGACAATCCAAGGGCTTCTATGTTATCAAGCCCCAGTTTAATCACCTCTACCTCCACACTATTGTATCTCATCATATTCTACTCCTTTAATAACCTAATCATTTGAATAAGCGATCCGATCTGTAAACTACATCCACTCCGATAAGATATTCCACCTTCTATTTCCATATGCGCTTTTCTCAATTATTGCTCGAATACTATATCTTCTTCTGCCTTCGCATATACATCCAACTGATTCTCAATATCCAATTGGTTAACCAACCAGCCACGTGCCATACACATCTTGATAAAATCATTAATACGATTTACACCATTCATTTCCTTCAATGTTACAACTACTCCAAATTGAAGTGGTTCTTTTCTTCTCTGCAAGCGTTCTTTCGTATTTATCTTAAGTCCCCAAAGACCAAAATCATATGCTTTCCTTGGTATTCTTCTTTCTTTAATCTCTTCACTAATATGCTTGATATTATCCCATTTCCGATACATTTTTCTCGCATCTTCTTCATAAAGGGTAACCAACTTGTCTTCCGATTGTTGGTTATTATCTATTGGCTTTATTGTAGCTTTTTTATTTTCAATAACAACTCTGCCAAAGTGTATGTCCATTTCAGTACTTGTATAATCAACACCTTGATTACGATCACATTGAGGAAAATAAACTAAAGTTGCTCTTGCATAAAATGGATGTGCATTGTCTACAACGGGTACTGGAAGATTATAAGTGTATGTCTCATATTCCTCAGATGCTCCAGTCAAAATAAAACGTATTTCATCATCAGATGATTTCATAATGTCACTAATATGTTTGGGAACGACACCATAACCGATACTATGTGAAATATCATCTTTCCTATTCCATCCAGCAGCCGCATCAATCAATAATGCTTTTGCAATCTCTCTACTCAACCCCATAATGTGAATTAAATATGCAAGTTTTCTCGAAATCCATGGTGCTGCAAATGAAGTACCACTTACATATGCAGCTCCCATATCATCACGGCATACCACCATTTTATCCATACAACTGAAACCATCTCCGCCATAATAACTGATATCAGGCTTATGGAAAAACGATAATACAGGACCAACTCTAGTATAGGATGCTGATTTTCCTCTAAAATCTACAGCATTGACTACCAAAGAATTAAGGGAATCTGCTGGTGAGCCAATTCTCATATTTTTTTTCGTTTCCCCTGCTGGAACATTTGTCCCTGCAACAACGAAAATAACATCATACTCACTTTGTATACGGTCAAGTTCTGCTGCCTCTGGAGAAATAAAATTAGGCTTGATTTCGAGTTTGGATCCCAATGATAAATTCCATACTTTAATATCCCTATTTGAGGCAACAATGTTTCGTATCATTTTTAACACGGTAAATGAACTGAAACCTCTATGTGTTGCTACACCAAAATGACGTACTCGGAATCTGCCACATCCGTCATCAAGTGCCGGATTACCTTGCGGACCATCTACGATGATATAACTTACTTCTGTTCCATGCTCATAATCTTTCGTTGTCAATGGAATATTCGGGTCAAGTAAATTTATATATTCCACCCACTCATGAAAATACACCTTTTCATTAAATTGTGTATCAATAACTCCTATTACAGGTTCGTTGGCCGGATGGGGTATCAAGCTTTCTTCATTACTAATCTCCGCCTTATCCTCCAACACCTGGTCTCGCGTAAGCTGAGAAAAATCAGTGACACTCATCGCAATCAGATACGAAGCACGATTATACAGCAGTTTCGCTTCATCCGGATTAAGTCTTAATGTAGTGCCATCAATTATACGTTCATCAACAATATGAATTCCAAACTTTGACAACAATTTCTTCGTTTCAATCCCGGTCTGATAAATTGTTATGATAGACTCCTCTGTTATCTCTTCTGTAGCTCGGTCAATATCAAAACATTCAACGTAAAATCCATCCACCACAGCGTTTAAAAAATTGGATTTAGGAAATTCACTAAGTCTATCCGCCGGTGTCTCTGCTATCTTTTCTGTTTCCTCGCTAGTAATAATACCA
>CAPEBR010000044.1 GCA_948602995.1 uncultured Dorea sp. | reverse complement strand
TTTTTGCACAGATTGCAATATAGCCGGACAGTTCTTTCAGAGTATACGTTGTATTGCTCTTAGTGCGCAAAGTATCTGGCATACTCATTTGTATCCCACTGCGAATACCTTATCAGTTCCTTCCTCTTTAAATTCCCCACAAAATCATAGTATCTAATATATTCTCCCTTTCCGGTTTCGTTCTGATTTAAAATAATCCTCTCCTTTCCAATAACATAGCTATAGCTGTAATAATAAGGGTCATCCTCTAATTCCTCTTCTGTACGATATTTCTCCATATCACTGAAATTAATGATTTCTTCCACAGTTTTTTTCTGAAAATCGTATGCATACAGCTTTAAATAATTGTCATAATACATTCGGCCATCTTCTCCTATTGTAAACAGACATCCGAATAGATTCTCATTTATCTTCTGTCCATACACTGGTGATTCACTGCAAATTGACGCATCTATCCCAGATACCAGTACCTCTGCCTTCTGCTCTGCAATACAATATTCGATAATTTCACCAGATGATAAATACAAAAGAACATCCTCTTCCTTCGGTATAATCCCAAGTATCTTTTCTTTTACCTGCACAACCTTTACGGCCTTGTTATTCTTTACGGAGTAACAGTAGAGCTGCTTTCTACTGTCATCTACGACATAAAAACTCTCCTTGTTTTTCCATCGTATATTATCAATTGGTGTATCCCATTTATCACTCCATTTCCACTCGATTTTCTGTTTTTCCTCTGTCTCAATATTGTAATAATACAGATTACCCTTTATATCTTTATAAATTAGTTTCTCACCATCTAATATATAGCTATCCACATTCTCAATCTCTTTTGTAATTTTTTCCGGTGACAGACTGCATACATACAGTCTGTCACGGTCTATAAACATGGTTGAAATTAGTAGTGATGAAGCATACGTTTTTTTATAGCATAGATAGCCTTTACTATAATGAAACTGGTCGAATCCTCTGCAAAAGCCACCCATACGCGCCACTGGCACTTTGCTGTCATCGGCAAGAAGTGAAATCTTATTGCCTAGCATATACGGAAGATCCCGGAATGTGTTATCTTCTGATATAAGAAAATAAGTTTTTTCAGGATCAATTTCTGTTTTTCCCATTTCTATAAGATTTATCGCAGAAATAACTATATATCCCTCACATATAATGCCTATAAGAGCAAAGACTATTTGGACGATTTTTTTCATTTTTACCTCCATCCTGCACCCGAATGTATAGCTTATAAGCCCTCTCAATCTATTTATACTGAGCAAGCTGATAGTATTTCGCACATTCAATTTCCATTGGATCTCAGTATGCAAAATTCCTTGCATACTCATTTGTTTCCCACTGGGGATATTTTATTAATTCCTTCTTGATTAGTCCTCCCCTAAAGTCATAATAGCTAACATATGCTCCAAGTATAGTTCCGCTTTGCTTTACAATAATTTTATTTTTCCCCACTACATAGTGGTAAACATTGTGTTATCTTCAGATATAAGGCAATAGTCTTCTTCGGGATCTATTTTTATATTTTCCGTTTTTATATAATTGGACACATAAAGGAGGATAACCCCACACATATAACACCTGCAAAAACACATTGCGAGACGAAATTTGTGCAGTCTGCCTGCGACCTGTAATCAGGGTATTTCATTCTGCCCCTTACTCTTATCCACTGACACAATTGTCACTTTACTTAAGCGGTTATCTACATCATATTCATTGACAACTGTCCTCTAGTTTCCCATATCTGTTTCCTTAATCTGATTGCCATTTTCATCATAGGTATAGTCTGTATATAATGTGCCTGTCTTCTCACGGACCAGATTCCCTCCGGCATCATAATATTTTTCAGATGCAATGCTGCCGTCTGGATTACTCTCTCTTTCTACACGCGCATTTTTAATCTTTCGTTCTTCCCTTCCGTCCCGGATTGTCACATCCTCATATCCATATTCTTTCTGATAAGTGATTGTTTCACCTTTTATCAGAGCACGTGACACCAGGCGGTTCATCGTATCGTAGTCATACTCTGTCGTAACTCCGGATGCATCAGTTTCTGAAATAACTGTCCCATTTGCATCATAAACCGTAGATGCTGTCTGCTTCTTTCCATTTAATGTGGAAACTGATTTTATTACTCTTCCCAGATAGTCATAGGTATACTCCATCTTTTCACCGGTAGATGCATTCGTTGTTTTGATGGCACGTCCCATCTCATCATAAGTATTCTTTTCCTCACTTACGACATCACTGGTTTCTTCTGTTCCATTATATTAGTTACCTTTCAACATAGCATATGGCGCCAAATACGAATTTCCTTGATAATATTTTATCCGAGGCGACATAACAATAATATTATATGATTTATACAATATATCACTATCCTTATGCTGCATAACATCTGTTGTACCCACTCCAACCACTCCTTCATATTGTGCGGGATAGTCAAAAGTATTTAATAAATTATTATAGCATGCGTATATTTTAATTCTATTAATATGAGCTGAAATCCATTTTTCCAACTCTTCAGAGTACCTCTTACCACTCAAACTTAAAACAACACAATTCACATTCTGAGAAATCATCCACTGAAGACCTTCAATAATTTGGGCGGAAGATATCTCCCCACTCACCTCTGCATCATAATAATAAAATGAAACATTAGATGCTATATACTCAAGAAACTCTAAAATATTGTCACCATGTTGTTTAGAAGAAGCTCTGCCTACCTTAGAAGAATTAAATTCCGCAATATTTTTGTGGACACTGAACAAATTTCCATCAATAATCCCAAATGTTTTACTATTACTAGAATTTATCTTCATTGGTAAGACAAAAATATAATTCATACAGATTTTTACCCCCACTAAAAGCACCATAAAAACTATTATTAGTATAGCAATAGACTTTCTCTTTCTCATTTTACAATACTCCTCGTATAATTTATGACAAAACGATAAAATTTCACCCTTCTTGCGAAAAACATACTTAAAAGTTTCAAAGTATTGTCATTTTCCACAAAGTAAAAAACAATTCATTTCACTAACTTTAAATACAAATCTTTGTCAAGAGTACAGCTTTCTTCGTGCGTTATTGAGAAACAAATTGCCTCTCCCCCTCTTATGAATACCGGATTTTCAAGAGTAATACCTAAAATCCTATCTGTCTCTTCAAAGTCGAAAAGATTTTTTTTATTTAGGAAAAATTCATATAGTGTATAATCATTTTTTAAAAATAATAAATGGCTAATATTGCCAGAGGCATCTGAAATTTCCACATCACAGGTCGTATATAGGACATTATCGTTTAAATAGGACCAAATACTATGCCTAAATTCCTCCAAACTATCTAAAAAAGGACTAACTTTAAAACATACCACATCTGTATTATTTAATACTAATTTAATAAAAGCCAAATATTCTTTATGATCTTCAACTATATATGACACATAATTGTCTGTTCTTTTTACATCTTTCATATTCATTTTCCTTTCTTCTTAAAATTAATCCTTAATTACCTTTTTCAATTGGTTCTACATCCATCAAAAATTAGAAAAACCTGAATCAAGTAATTTCCAAAAAATTACATAAAAAATTCACAATGTAGAACCAATCCGATCTAAAGATTCAAAAGGTTTCTGAATCATTACCTATAAATTCAGTATACATCAGAATAGGTTACTTGAATATACCAATGTCCTCCATCTGCTGTTCTTTATTCTTTATGAAGTCACGAAAGGCAGGACAAAAGGTTTTCTTCAAAATTTTACTTCTTATTGATAAATACAGGGGTACCAAATAAAGAATGACATTTACCATACTTCTTAAGTGTACCACTAGAAGTCGTTCTACCTCTATGATAATGTTTAAACTGATAACCATAATTATTATGAAAATCTGCAACATTTTTAGTGCCATCTGCATTAACCTTCCTGGAGAACGGACAGGGAAGCGCGGCAGGCCGCGGATCCACAGGGAACGGATCCGTCTGGAATCCATTCCCCTGAAAAAGCCGGAGGGTGCAGACTATTATATGGGCTGCCGTAAAGTCATCACAATTTATGGAAGGGGAAACCTGTCTACGCTTATGTTACAGCAGCGAATCCGGAGAAGCCTGGAAGTTTCCGCCTGTTCCTGAGCACAGTCCCTGAGGATAAGGTCTGCATAGACGCGGAAGGACATGCAGATAAAAAAATCCGCAGATACAAGGAATGGGGCTTCCTTCCCCTGGGTGCTTACTCTGTCCGCTGGAACCATGAAACAGGTTATTATGAAGCAAAAACATTCTGGTCATTTAAAGATTATATGGTGCGCTCAGCTAAAGGGACTGAACGCCTTTTGAATCTCATATGCATCAGTTATGCTGCATGTAAACTGCTTCCCTATTATGACAAAGAGTTTGCGGATTACAGGGGACAGAGTACACAGGACGTCCGCTACCAGCTGAGTGAGAAAATCCGTATGGGTATCATTATTCAAGTGGTGATAATTAATCATAAGACCGCTGTAAACCATTTCATATCCGTATCTTCCTTGACTTAATATTTCATACACTATAACGAAAGAATTTTCCCATTTTTTTAGTACCCCGTCCCCGATTGATAGTAACTGATTTCGCTTGCTTCACCTTTTTTTAAAATCGGGAATTTCATTTTTTTACTTATCTTTTTCCCATTCTCCTTTTGTGTTACAGTAAAATATCCAGATTTTCCTTTCAGTATACTGTCTTTTATCGTAATATTTGTATAAGAACTATCTATTACACATTTTTTTATCAACTTTCCTTTATATTTAAAACTTAATGTTGAATTCGCCACTGTTTTTACGCCATATTTTATTCCTTCCCCTGTTCTCTTTATTTTGTCATATATTGGCTTTTCAGTGACATATTTTTCAACTTTTACTTTTTTATTTCTAGATATCCTTTCTTTTTTGGAGTTCAAGCCACTAATTTTAATATCCTTTGCTTTTGTATAATCAAACACTAATTTAAATTTATTTGATTCTACTTTAACTGTTTTCTCTTTCCCATTATACTTTCCTGTAACATATTTACATCCTTTTGCTTTTCCGGTTATAAAAATTTTTTTAGAATCATATTTTACACCAACATTTTTTATTACAGGAATGTCAGCTAGAAAATACTCTGTTACAGTAATTATTTCATCACCTCTTACAACAGCATTATTAATTGCTGTTGAATATCTTTTTTCCATACCCTTAATATCACATTTTTGAATGCTATAATATCTATTTGCAGGATTCATGACCGATACGCTCCCTTGATTATTATGAGCTAACCCCAATGCATGACCTAATTCATGTTCAGCAACATTTATTATCTGCGCTTCCGTATAATCATACTTTTTGAATACTGCCCTATTTAACCTTATTTTGTTCTTTACAATAACTCCATCTGAGGCTCTATACGTTGTATTACAATATCCTGCTATTTTTAATCCACTCTTTGAATTATCCTCATATGATGCTACCGTAGTCTTTGATGAACCTTTTTTCGTCCATTTAAAACCACTATCAATCCATTTTTTCGTAGCTTTAGACCAAATATTTTTATACTTTTTTGATGTTGAATTCACTTGATAACTTGCTGTTTTTTTTGCATAACGCCAACCTTTCATAGGTGTTGTCGCTTTCGTACTTCCATATACAGTCACACTACTCATCATAATCGTAATCAATAATACTGCTAAAATTTTTTTCGTCTTATTCAATATTTTTTTTCTCATATTAAATCCCTCTCTTTCATTATTGGTAGTGTCAAATCTAGATACATTGTGATGCTAATCTTTGTCACTTTTCCTGCAGTTCCTATTACATTACATTGTGCCTTTGCAGTACCAGACGAAATATTCAGGCTAACGCTACTACGGGCATCAACCGACATAATCGATATAGTACCCCGATCAGCTGCATGTCCTGAACTTTCTGTAATTACAAATAAAAGCAGACAAGTCCATACAGCCATCACCTCCTTCATTATACTAATACAAAGGAAAGAAAAAGAAAAGAAATCAGTGATTTCCCACCATAACTATTTCTTTACAGCAACCAACAGTTTACACCCAATGGTTGCCGGAAAGGATGTCCTATACCGTAAACGGTAGACAATGCGTACCTCGACTGCAGGGGAGGCAGCTAAGCAATGCCGTCTACAGGAATGGGCTGCACAGATTAGAGAATGTCAAAGCCGTCCGGCATGCGTACCCACTTTCGAGATCACGAACCATCTTTTCGATCGGCAGCTGCTTCCTGTAGACTTCCTTTTCATAGTTCCAGTAATCCTCTTCTGAATCAAACTGCCCAATCATCTCGCGATATTGTGCCTGTGTTGTTTCATCAGTGGTATCACTGAAAATAGATGCCTTCATTTCCTCAAGATAGCCTTCGATTTCTTCATCCGTGGCACTATAGCCCTTTGCTATGGCCTCTGCATACATTGCTTCGTATTCTTTGAAATATTCCACAGATTGTTCTCTTGCTTCCTCCTCGGTAAAACCTGCCGCCTGATAGAACTGTGTTCACATATCAACGTCAGATTCTGAAATTGCGGATATTGAACAGATTCCTATTAAACAAGCAACACAAATTATAGCCTTTTTTATTTTCATCTTTTTCTCCGCCATTTCTCTTATACACTATAACGATGATTTTTCCAGATTTGTTACATCCATTACAAAAAAATAGAAAGAAAGTGCTTATAGCTTATCACTGTCATTACCATAAACACTTTCTTTTTATTCTTTTTATTTTTTCACTTCAAAGTATTACATACTTTTAATATCTCATCCTCCGTCAGCACATCCGCTATCACTATATAAAGGCAGCCATCTGCTTCCCACAGTACATGAATACAGCCATCTGATTTTCTGGATAGTCTTCCCTCATGTCCGAGCACATCCACTATACTTTCTGATACATACTCATTATCGTCTGATACCAGCAGGCCATCTGTGATCTGATCCTCTGCAATTACAATCCCCTGCAGCCCATTCTCATCTTCCTTCTCATAACTCAGTACAAGAGAATTTTCATCCCTGTCCTCAATCGCAGGTACATACCCCTCGGGGATGAACCTTTTTTCCTTCCGGTAAATATCCTTCGCCGCGCTCTCAACTACTATAACGACAAAACGGAGTGTTTTGTTACATTCAACCTCATCTATTTTTTTCATATGTTTTGTGAGCCTCAGGAAGGCCTCATGGACTGCGTCCTCTGCAAGCATATCATCTTTCAGTATTTCCTTTGCACAGGTGAACATCAGTCTCCGGTATTTATAATAAAGTCTCTCAAATTTTCCTTCGTCCTCCCCGTCCAGGAGGCTTAAGTACAGCACTAACATCTCATCCACATTCCTTTACAGCATTCCTGATTACAATACATTAACAGATTGACGGTTTTTGTTAGAAAACTTCTGAAACTTGTACCACAAGAGAAAAGAGAAGAACTTGAAAATGAGTTTGATACTATTCTTTTAGAAGTTACAGAACCAGACGGCAAAAACGCATAACCGCAAAAACAAGAGTGTAAAGCCTGTTGAATAGCGCTTTACACTTTTTATTATTCCGATTCTGAGCAGATTACAAAGCAGGCATGACTCTAACGAATCATGCCGTCCACATTTCCTTTATACGCCCCCTGACCTGTCCCCCCAGTCCGTACACAACACTGCTGATCACATACTGCCCTTCATTTACAAACACTTCGATCAGATTCTTATCTACAAAAATATCCAGGCGGCACTCACAGATTTTCGGTGTTGTACTGATCAGGCGGTGTCCCTGGATCCCGGCAAATACCTCGCTGCGGTCCGTCTTCACGAATCCCCGCTCCCGCCAGATCTTATAGCCCCCGACGTCCAGCATCTCGCCCTCCCCGAGCTCCGTCTGGATCCGGCACGGAAGTTCCGGCATCTTTCTCTCCCCAGTCTCCTCTGCAGCCACTTTCTTTCCAAAATACTTCTCCACCTCCGGATGAACCCGGAAGTAAATATGCCCGTCTGACACCTCCACCACCCGGGGAAGGGACATCATCCCGATCCAGGGCTTCTCCACCGGCTCCTCCACCGCCTTCGGCATACGGAGCCACGCAATCATAACCCTTCGTCCCTCTTTATCCACATTTGTCTGAGGTGCATAGAGATCAAGCCCGTAATCCACATACTGATACCTTCCAGGGGATAAAGAATCCTCCCCCCTGCAGGAAGAGCAATCCCCCCGCTCTTTCCACTCATCCTCCTCCGGAAATGTCAGAGTACATGTATCCGTATCAAATCCTGCTGTCATACACACTGCATGATGCTCATATCCTCCCGCATCTTCTTCAATATACATAGGAGACCCCATAAATACATGCACATCCCCCACCTTAAAGATATCCGGGCACTCCAGAATCCTTCCAAACCTGCTGCTTCGAAGCTGGGACGCATACTCCCAGTTCTCCCCGTCCCTGCTCTTATAGATCACCGCACGCCCGGTCTCCTTCCGGTATGTGCTCCCGAGAATCATATAAAAATTTCCGTCCTCCTGCCACACCTTCGGATCCCTCGTATCCTTCGGATCCCCGGTCTCTTCATCCTCAATCACCGGAACAACCACACGCTTTCCCGAAAAATTGTCAAAACTCATCCCATCCTCTGAAGAAATCATGAGCTGGCACGCCTGGAAATCGTCCCCCACACAGGCATGAATATTCTTCGGATCCGCCTCCTTATAATGAATCCCTGTATAATACAGATACATCCTCCCGTCATGCTCCAGCGCACTCCCGGAAAAACACCCGTTCTGATCCTCATAGACCGTTGGAAAAAGCGCCGCACCCACATGCTCCCAGTGCACAAGATCCTCACTCACCGCATGCCCCCAGTGCATCGTCCCCCACACAGGGGCATAAGGGAAATACTGATAAAACAGATGATACTTCCCCTTATAAAAAATAAACCCATTCGGATCATTCACCCAGTTCCCCGGCGCCCTCAAATGCAAATCATTCCTCACCATCATAAAAATTCTCCCTATCTCTTTACTTTTTCTACTATCTTTCTTTACAGTATACTAACAAGGAGGGTATAATACAATACCCTCCAAGAGAAATACACCGGTTACCGTTCACTGTGTGAACAGTTCCAAACGATAACCTTCAAAAAGGTGCCAGCAGCGAAGAGAACTCGTTGCCACGCACTTCCGCGACATCACACCACAAACTAACACACTACAACTGCCAGAAAACAGCCGTCCGGGGGCAGGAGCATATCCCTAAGCAAACAATCCAGGGACGCTTTTAATGGAGGTGAAATCCACTGTTTACGGAGACTTCGGCGTGAGGGCTTTCCCGAACGCCTTAGTCGCAGTTAACAGTTAGTTCACCGTAATGTTGTCCCATTTGCGTGGGATATGCTCCTGCCCCCGGATGGCGTCCCCCATACATCTATTTTACAGCTCCAGCCACTACTCCTCCGATAATCTGTTTCTGCAGCACTACATACAGGATCAGAATCGGAATTACGCACAGCAGGAGTCCTGCCATAATGGTCCCGTAATCTGCCGAGTAGGTACCATAGAAGCTATATGTAGACAATGGCAGTGTCAGGAGCTTCTTATCCGTCAGCACCAGGGACGGAAGAAGGAAGTCATTCCAGAATGCCAGTGAATTCAGGATTACCATGGTAGAAATAATCGGCTTTAAGAGCGGCAGTACAATCTTAAAGAATGTCTGGGAGTGGGTACACCCGTCAATATAAGCCGCTTCCTCCAGCGCCATGGGCACATTTCCCTTAATAAACCCGTGGAACATGAACACGGACATTGCCATGGAGAATCCGGTGTGCATGAAGATCAGTGTAATCCTGTGGTTCAGCACATTTAAGGTGCCTCCGTAAATACTTACCAGCGGGATCATGATCGCCTGGAACGGAATGATCATGGAAGCCACCATAAGCGCAAATGTAAGCTTGGAAACTCCGTTATTATGACGGACAATATAGTATGCAAGCATTGCCGCCAGCAGTGTTACAAGCACTGTCGCCGATACGGTTACGATCAGTGAATTCTTAAATGCATTCAGGAAATCCATCTGTGTAAATGCATTTACAAAGTTGTCAAAGGACAGTCCTTTAATCGTAAACAGCCAGGAAAACGGGCTCTTTATAATATCCCTCTTCTGTTTCAGGGAATTGATCACTACCATAATGAACGGGAACATATATGCTATGAAGATAATAATCAGCCCGGTCATTGCCAGTGCATTGGTAACCTTCCTCTTGGTTCCGCCTATCGTTGTCTGCTTCATTATGCTTCCACCTCCTGTTTCTTAGTAAAGTAAACCTGAAGACCGCTGATAACTGCAACAATAATGAATAAGATAAATGCTTCCGCCTGGCCTACGCCGAACTGCCTGGAGGTAAATGCCTTTTCATATACGTGCATTGCCGCCATCTCCGTTGTTCCGTAAGGCGCGCCTGCTGTCAGGGACAGGTTCACGTCGTATACCATGAAGGCACGGGACAGTGTAAGGAACAGGCAGATGGTAATGGAAGACATCATAAGGGGCATGATGATGCTCTTAAGCTTCACAAATCCAGAAGCGCCGTCAATGCTTGCCGCCTCCATAACGTCCTCACTCAGTCCCATGAATCCTGCCACATAGATCAGGATCATGTAGCCTGACAGCTGCCATACCGATACGACTACCAGTGCGATAAATGCATTAGTCGGATCAGACAGCCAGGATACTTCGAAGAGCTTCCAGCCTGTACTTTCCCCGATGCTTACGAATACCCGTGAGAATACGAACTGCCAGATATATCCCAGTACAATACCTCCGATCAGGTTCGGGGTGAAAAATCCTGCCCGGAAGAAATTCTGCCCCTTGATTCCCCTTGTGAGGAGATAAGCAATGGCAAACGCAAGTACATTTACAATCAGAACGACAAATATAACATATTTAAATGTAAGCAGCAGTGATGTCCAGAACTGACCGTCCCGCATAACACCCGAAAAATTCTTCAGACCGATAAAGTTCTTAACCTTCGATACACCGTTCCAGTCAGTGAGTGTCAGGTATACACCATAGACAAACGGTATGATTACTACTGCAAAGAAGCAAAACATCCCTGGCAGTGCAAACATGCAAAAATCTTTTCCGCTATTTTTTGATTTCATATTCCGCTCCTCCTATTCCTGCTCATCCCAGTATTTTTGAATATCCCCTGTCAGCTCTTCCCGGTCACTTCTTCCCGCAAGATATTTCTGCATGGAAGCACCTAATACTGCCCAGTGGTCATTTGGCACGATAGCAGATGCATTGAACGCCTTATCCTCATGAACCTTTGTATAAATGTCTGCGCTTAAGGGGTCGCTGGGCTCATATGGATTATTCTTAAACGGCGGGATGATGTTACAGGTCTTTACCATCATCTGCTGGCCGATCTCGCTGAATACAATCCAGTTTAAGAATTCCTTTGCAGCTGCCTGCTCCTTTTCTGTGGCAATCTGTCCGTCCAGCATAACCTGCTTTGACGGGGACGCCTGAATCTTCTGATTTGCAAAATCACTCTTGTCATCGTTTAAAAAATATGGAAGAAATCCGTATGCATCCTCCTCGCTGGCTCCTGCTTCGGAAATGTTGGGCCATGCCCAGTTCCCGTTGAACCAGAATGCCGTCTTTCCGTCTGCCAGGTCGATTGCCATCTCATCGTAGTCAGCTCCCAGGGGATCCCCCTGTGCAACATTATACTTCTTTAATATATCGAATGTGTCAAGGAACTGGGACAGTCTGTCATAGGATGAGAGATCCACCTTTCCGGCCTTGATGTCCTCAATAATCTTCTGTGCCCCCTCGCTTGTACCCTCGTAGGTCTCATAGATGTACTGAAGCTGGTGCGCCCCCAGTGACCAGTCCTCCTTTGCCATGGATACCGGCTTCTTGATCCCTGCATCAACCAAACGGTCAAGCAGCTCTACAAACTCGCTCTGTGTTGTGACAGAAGCCGGGTCAAAGCTCTCTCCCAGCGCCTTCTCAATGACTGCCTTGTTGTAGATGATTCCTCTTCCTTCGATACAGAGCGGAAAGCTGTAAATCTTCCCGTTTACCTCTGTCAGGTATCCTTCCGCTTCTGCCACCCATGGCTCTTCTGTCAGGTCCGCCGCCTTCTCCTCTGCCAGCGCGATCACGTCTGTTGTATCAAGAATTGAGGCTGTAGGCGGCGTCCCGGAATTATAAAGGCTTACCACCTTCGTATACGGGGAATCTCCGTCCGTAACTGGCATAACCTCTACATGGACGCCTGACTTTTTCTCATATTCAGCGCCCATCTTTTCCAGTGCAACCTGAATCTCTGCCTTTGAATTCAGAAGTGTGATACTTGTTCCGCTCAATGACGTATCGTACTCAAATGTGTCTGCCGAGGTGTCAATCGGCACTTCCTTTGTCTCCTCATTCGGGTCATCCGGGTCACTGGCAAAACCAAAGCGGCAGCCTGTCAGCATCGTAACCGCAAGTACCAGCACAAGCCCTGATGAGATGACCTTCTTCATGATCCTCTTTCCCATGAATCATTCCTCCTGTTTTATTATTTTTATAACCGGTTACAAAACCAGTAACGTAACCGGTTACTTTATAATTATAATATCACTGTAAACGGACCTCGTCAATAATAGAAAACAACTTTGTGAATTACATCCAAAAAGCATGTTTTCAATTTGTATAACATTTACAAAACCGGTTACTTAACCGATTACTCATTGCATGCTTTTCTGATTTTTGGTATACTGATACTGACATTTCTATCTAGATCTGAATGTCAGAAAGAGGTCATGATATAATTTATGAAGCAGAAAAAGAACGTAACATTTAGTGATATCGCAGAGTACACAAACTTTTCCAAGACAACGATCTCCAGATATTTCAACAATCCGGATTCACTGACACTTGAAAACCAGGAAATTATCGCAAAAGCACTCGTTGACCTTGATTATAAAGAAAATAAGGTGGCGCGTATTCTCGCCAGCGGAAATACAGAATTTATCGGCGTCATTATACCGAACCTGTTTATCCACTATTATTCCGAGATGCTGAACCAGATTCTTGCCACATATGAAAGCTTTGGTTATAAATTCCTCGTATTTATCGGGAATGGACAGGAAGAGGCAGAACGGCGCTACATCCAGGAACTCCTCTCCTATAAGATTGAAGGACTGATTATCCTGAGCCACACCATTCCTTCAAAGGAACTGGCAGAACTTGGAATCCCCATTGTCACAATAGAGCGCGAAGATAAATACGTCTGCAGCGTCAATACTGATAATTATATGGGCGGTTATCAGGCAGCCAGTCTGCTTGCAGACCACAACTGTGATGTCATCATCCATATTAATTATATAAATTCCCCAGCCAATCCCGAGGTTCCCGCCTACGGACGCGTCCAGAGCTTCCTTGATTTCTGTACGGAACACCACATTAGGCATGAGCTGATCCTAAAGGAAATGGGAAACACTTATGAGTCCCTTAAGTATCACCTGTCCGAGATTCTAAACAATATTACAGAAAAATACAAGGGGCTGAAAAAAGGCCTGTTTATCTCCAATGATACACAGGCAAATGTACTGGTGAATCTTCTCGTCCGAAAATACGGAAAAATACCGGAAGATTTTCTCCTGATCGGTTTCGATAACGCACCGATTTCCGAAGAAGCTGTCATTCCAATCAGTACCATTGGACAGCAGATTGACAAACTGGCGTACGAGGCAGTAAGCCTTTTGGTGGAACAGATGAACGAACGGAAAAAAAGACGGCCCGCGCCCCTGAAGGAACCGGTCCACAAGGTCGTGACACCTGTCCTGATCCGGCGCGAAACAACAGAAGGTTAATTGGGGACAGGGTATTTTCAATTGGGGACGGGGCAAAATTAATTTTGCCCCGTCCCCAATTCGTCAAGAAACCTCTCGCCGTATTTTTCATATTTGAATTCTCCGACCCCGGAGACTTTCAGCATCTCTTCCCGGTTTTCCGGCTTCAGGATGCACATATGTATCAGGGACTTGTCTGAGAATACAATATAGGGCGGCACGTTTTCTCCTCTGGCGATCTCTGTCCGGAGTTTTCGCAGGCGCTCAAACAGCTGCTCGTCCCCTGCCTTAAGCTGCATGGCAGCAGGGGACTTCTTTTTCGGCCGGGATTCCTTTTTTTCCCGCTGTTCCTGCTCCTTTGCCATCTTCATCATAATGACTTCTTTTCCTTCCAGGATGCCGCGGGCTTTTTCTGTCAGCTTTACAATCATGTAGTCGTCATTGGTCAGTCGGATGTATCCATCCACCAGCAGGTGATTCATCACTTGCCTAAGCCTGTAGACCGGGATCTTTGGAAGCTTTCCATAGAAGGAGCTCTGATCCATACGGTACTGGCGGATTTTTGCTGTATTGGCGCCATGTACGGTGTCAATGATGACGTTGATTCCGTACCTCTGCCCTGCTTCCCGGATGCAGCCGGTTAAGGCTTCGGCTATCTCGGTGACATCCACTTCCTCGAACTGTGTCATGCAGTTTGAGCAGTTGGCGCAGTAATTGCCGCCGTATTCTCCGAAATACCGGAGCATATAATCCCGCAGGCATTCGTTGGTAAAGCAGTAAAAGGTCATTTTTTTCAGTCTTTCATGGTCCCGCTCCCGCACAAGCTGCCTGGTGATGTCATCCAGCTCGTCATTGTCCTGGTTATGTTCTATAAAAAACTGGTTCATGACAA
Source organism: uncultured Dorea sp. (assembly GCA_948602995.1). Classification (GTDB taxonomy): domain Bacteria; phylum Bacillota; class Clostridia; order Lachnospirales; family Lachnospiraceae; genus CAPEBR01. The sequence continues at coordinate 18,839 of CAPEBR010000044.1, read as the reverse complement.
CATCCTGTCCGCCGTAATACAGGATGCATTCTGCAGGCTCCCCGTCACGTCCGGCACGGCCTGCCTCCTGGTAATAGGATTCCATATTTTTCGGCATGTTGTAATGGATGACATAGCGGACATTTGACTTGTCAATTCCCATGCCGAAGGCATTGGTTGCCACCATGACGGGGGAACGGTCATAGATAAAATCATCCTGGTTCTTTTTCCGTTCCTCATCACTCAGGCCCGCGTGATATCTGGTCGCTGGTATCCCTTCTCTTATGAGATTTCCGCACACTTCTTCCACCTGTTTCCTGGTCAGGCAGTAGATGATGCCGCTCTCTCCGGTATGCTTTTTTACATATTCGCTTAAAGTATTATACTTGTTCTTCGGGGTCTGCACCTCAAAATAGAGATTGGGGCGGTCGAAGCCTGTGCTCATGACTGTAGGGTCCCTTAGCATCAGGATGTCAACGATGTCCTCCCTTACCTCCTTTGTGGCGGATGCGGTAAATGCACTGACAACCGGGCGGCAGGGAAGGCGCTCTATGAATTCTGTGATCTTAAGATAGCTGGGTCTGAAGTCCTGTCCCCACTGGGAGACGCAGTGAGCCTCGTCCACGGCAACCATGGCGATCCTCGCGTGGAGGGCAAAGTCAAGAAAGCTGTCCGTGAGAAGGCGTTCGGGCGCAACGTAAATAATCGGATAGCGTCCCTCTCCTGCAAGCTTCAGAGCCTTATAATACTGGTTTGTGGTCAGGGAACTGTTCAGATAGGCGGCGTGGATTCCCGCCTGGTTGAGCGCCCCTACCTGGTCCTTCATGAGGGAAATGAGAGGGGATATAACCAGGGTAATCCCCTCCATGATCAGCGCCGGAATCTGAAAACATAAAGATTTCCCGGCGCCGGTGGGCATGATTCCGAAGGTGTCCCTCCCTGAGAGGATACTGTCAATCAGAACCTCCTGACCCTCCCGGAAATCATCATACCCGAAATATTGTTTTAAGATTTTTCTTTTCATATATCAGCTTCCTTTATATACTTTTCAATCGCACCGTCCTATCCGCCTGAATGTTACAATCGTTACACTTTTTCTTTCCTTCCTCCCGCGCAGAACAGAACGAATCCTAAAAACAGCACGGCTGCGGTCATCCATCCTGCCAGCACCGCTGTCCCCTGTCCTGAAAACATGTCATAATATCCTTTCAGGTAGATGATTATAATAATAAGGGGAAGCCCGTAGAGCATATAAGCCCTTAAGCCCTTCGGGAAACGCATCCCTTCTCCTGTGTTGGCTTCCCCGATAAAGTTATCCCATCCCCATCCGTTTTTCTTTGCGCAGAACAGGACATAGCCAAGGCTTCCTAATGGCAGAAGGTTGTTCGATACAATAAAATCCTCCAGATCCAGTATGGTTGTGCCTTCTCCCAATGGCTGAATGCCGCTCCACAGATTAAAGCCCAGGACACAGGGCATACTTAAGGCGCAGATCAGGACAGCGCTTACGAATACACTCTTATTCCGCGACCACCCGAACATATCCATATCAAAAGAAATAATATTTTCAAACACAGCCACCAGAGTGGAAAAAGCGGCAAAGGTCATAAACAGGAAGAACAGCGCGCTCCAGATCTGTCCTCCCGGCATCTGCGCAAAGATGTTCGGTATGGTAATAAAGATCAGGCTGGGGCCTGCGCCCGGCTCAATTCCGAAGGAAAAGCATGCCGGGATAATGATGAAGCCTGCCGTGAGCGCCACAAAGGTGTCAAGCGCCGTAATGTTTATTGCTTCACCGGCAAGGCTGCGCTTTTTATCCATATAGCTTCCGAAGATGAGCATGGCGCCGATTCCGATAGACAGGGTAAAAAAAGCCTGGCTCATGGCTCCGAATATGACGTTGCCGATTCCGATTTCCTTCATCTTCTGAAAATCAGGGATAAGATAAAACCGGATTCCCTCCCCCGCCCCTTCCAGAAATACAGAATGCACTGCCAGTACGACCATAATGATCAGGAGGGCAGACATCATCACCTTGGATACTTTCTCAATTCCGCCGCGGATTCCAAAATAGCACACCGCAAAGCCCAGTACGGTAATCAGCACGGTCCAGAACGTCATGACCGGCAGGTTCCCCAGCATGCCTGAGAATTTCTCTGCCACTACATCCGCTGATGCGCCTTTAAATTCCCCGCGGATACTCCGGTAACAGTAGTACAGCATCCATCCTCCCACGGTTGTATAGAACATCATAAGCAGATAGCTTCCTATGATACCAATCCATTTGCTGATATGCCAGTGGGTTCCTGGCGGCGCCAGTACCTCATAGCTTGCCGCCACGCTTTTCCTGCTGCCCCGGCCAACCGCAAATTCGCAGACCAGAACCGGGATTCCCAGTATCAGGAGGAACACAAAATACATGAGGATAAATGCCGCTCCGCCGAATTCCCCGCACATATACGGGAATTTCCACACATTTCCTATTCCGATTGCACATCCGGCTGAGACCAATATAAATCCCAGCCGTGAACCAAATTTTTCTCTTTTCATATCATTCTTCTGTCCTTAAGCCCTGGAACACCTGAACTTAAGCTCCTCCCATCTTCTGTCTACTTCCTTTTGGAACTCCTCAAGGAGGTATTCATTTCCTTTCTTAAACAGATGCTTAAATCTTCCCTGGGGTCTTAGGAAATCCTCAACCGGAAGCTTCTTCTTCGGCTCGTAGTTCAGGATCCATTTCCCTTCCACAACCTCGAATAAGGGCCAGTAGCAAGTCTCCACGCCCAGCTTGCAGATCTCCATAATATCCGGGGTATTGTATCTCCATCCCCGGGGACACGGCGCCATAATATTCAGGAATGCCGCCCCTGGCGTGTAGATCGCCTTTTCTGATTTTATGTGTAAATCTTTAAAATTCTGTACAAAGGTGGTCTGTGCCACATAGGGCACATCATGAGCCGCAATGATTGCCGCCAGATCCTTCCTGTTCTGAGGCTTTCCGTTGCTTTCACTTCCCACCGGAGTCGTAGTCGTATCCGCGTACATAGGCGTTGCGGAAGAGCGCTGGATTCCGGTATTCATGTATGCTCCGTTGTCATAACATACGTATACCAGGTCATGATTCCTCTCCATGGCCCCTGACAGGGACTGGAAACCAATATCGTAGGTTCCTCCGTCGCCGCCGAAGGTGATGAATTTATAGGTGTCGTTTAATTTTCCTTTTTTTCTTAACGCTTTGTAGGCTCCTTCCACTCCGCTTAAGGTCGCTCCCGCATTTTCAAAGGCATTGTGGATGTAGCTGTCCTCCCATGCTGTATAGGGGTAGGTAAAGGTGGACACCTCCAGGCAACCGGTAGCATTGCCAATAACTGCCCTGTCCCCTTCATGAAGTCCGCGCAGGACATTTCTTACTGCAATGGTTCCGCCGCAGCCTGCGCACATTCTGTGTCCCGGAGCTAAACGTTCCGGTTTATTCATGGTCTCTTTAAAATTATAGCTCATCTTTTATCCTCCCCCTTACTCTCTAAGCCCAAGATAGCGATAGGTCTCGCCCGCATCGCCTTCTTCTATGATCTGCTTTAGGGCTTCAAATACGCCTTCCATATCCTCCACACGGACGTCGCGTCCGCCGAGTCCATAGATATAGTTCACTGCCAGCGCGTCTGCGTGTACTCTGTAAAGCGCTGACATAACATCTGCTCCAAGGGGGCCTCCGTGGTTGGTGTAACCCTCCGCCCGGTCCATAATCGCAACTGCCTTTACATGTTTAAGGGCTTCTGCAAGCTCAGATGCCGGGAACGGACGGTAGAGACGGATCTTAATTAAGCCTGCCTTTACTCCATTCTCTCTTAATCGGTCAATGGCATCCTTGGTTGTGCCGGCTGCGGAACCGATCATGACAACCGCCATCTCGGCATCCTCCATATGGTATTCCTCGAACAGACCGTATGCCCTTCCGGAAATACACTCAAATTCCTTCGCCACATCAAGAACCACCTGGCTTACATGCTTCATCCCCTCTGCCTGATTACGCTTTGCCTCCATATAATAGTCTGTGATGGAATAGGGGCCTACTGCCGCAGGGCAGTCTGGGTTCAGAAGATAATTCTCCGGATGATACTCTCCCACAAAGTCTTTCACATCCTGATCCTCTAACAGTTCAATATTCTCCACCGCATGGCTTGTGATAAAGCCGTCCTGGCAGATCATAATCGGAAGTCTTACATCCTTATGCTCGCTGATCCGGTAAGCCTGTACCATATTGTCGTAGGCTTCCTGGTTATTTTCCGCATACATCTGTATCCATCCCGCATCTCTTGCGCCCATGCTGTCTGAATGGTCGCAGTTAATGTTGATAGGGCCTGAAAGAGCGCGGTTTACAAGAGCCAGCGCCAGAGGAAGTCTGTTGGACGCCGCTATGTAAAGTTCCTCCCACATATAGGCAAGACCGCAGGAGGAGGTTGCCGTAAGGCTCCTTGCCCCTGCCGCAGAGGCTCCGATTGCGGCGCTCATGGAGCTGTGCTCGCTCTCTACCGGAATAAATTCTGTATCTACCTGTCCATTTGCCACAAAGGAGGCAAAATACTGAGGAATCTCTGTGGACGGGGTAATAGGGAATGCCGGAAATACATCCGGGTTAATCTGTCTTAAAGCGATCGCTACCGCTTCATTTCCTGATAATCTGTCTCTCTTTGCCATGTTATTTCACCCCTTCCATTGTAATCGCGCCGAAGGGACATGCCTTCACGCAGATGCCGCAGCCCTTGCAGTGATCATAGTCAAATGCTCCTCTTTTCATATCCTTTACCGGAATGCAGCTGTCCGGGCAGACCGGAACGCATAGCAGACACTGCTTACATTTATCTTCTATAAACTCCGGCTTGTCCGTTGACCACTCGCCGGTATTAAAGTCCTTAGAAGTCCCTGCCCCGGCAATAATCATGCCCTCTGTAAGATCCCTCCAGTTCGCCTTCGCGCCTAATCTTGTTATATCTGCCGCCATCACTGTACCTCCTTAAATGCCATCTCAAGTGCCGCCATGTTGCCGTCAATAACCTCCGGCTTGCTGGCAAATTTATGGGAGAAGGATGCGCGCATCTCCCGAAGGAATGTCTCCTCGTCCATGAGCCCTGCCACTTTTACGATCGCGGCAAGAAGAGGAGTGTTTGGAAAATATCTTCCCATGGTCGCCATGGACACCTTATGTGCGTCAATGGTGTAAACCTTCCCCTCATATCCTTTTAGATGTGGAATGATCTCCTCCTTGCTGCGGGAGGTATTAACCAGAATCGCGCCTTCCTTCTTAAGTCCTCCTGTTACGTCAACCCCCTCCAGCAGGGACTCGTCAACTACCACTACATATTCCGGGTCATAAATGTTCGAGTGCGCCCGGATTACGGTATCACTGATGCGGTTATATGCTGTAATCGGCGCACCCATACGCTCCGGGCCATACTCCGGAAAGCCCTGTACATATTTTCCTGTCTGAAAAGCCACGTCCGCAAGAAGCAGCGCAGCCGTCTTGGCGCCCTGGCCTCCCCGGCCATGCCACCTGATCTCTGTTAAGTTACTCATGTTCCTTCTTCCTTTCTGCTGTTTTCTGTCGCGATCTTACTCGTTCTGCCTTCGCCTGTCCTGCTGATCTTAGGAACTGCCCGTAAATAGCTTGTGCAGATAGCGCAGGATAAATCTTCATATGCACAAGTTATTTACGCACAGTTCCTTACTTATAATTTTGCTGTCAGGGTCTTTGCACTAACTCCCTGCAGCATTCCCAGCTTCCCTGACAAGGCGCTCACTGCCGTCCCGGGCGCATCCATCACCACGCTGATGATAGATACCTTTCTCTCCCTGTAGGGGATGCCCATGCGTCCAATGATATACTGCCGGTATTCGTGCAGAATATCGTTCACTGCCGCGGCTGATTCCTCATCCTTTACAATAATGCTGATTACTGAAACCCTGCTCTCCATATGCCCCTCTTCTTCCTGCCTGTATATTTCTGCACAGTTCCTCACTGCTTACGGGGCCGCGTGCCCCGCTGCACGGCATCTAGAGCGTGTTTGAAAATTCATTCCTGCCACCTGCACGCCCCACTTTGCGGCTAATTTGCCCCGCATTCAGTCAGCGTAGCCCACTACGCCTGCGTTTGTGAAGCAGCACTCTCAGAAAAATATTCTGCGTCAAACTATTCAAAACTTAATTTTCGTTGTACTAGACCGATAAAGTGATGGCTCCCTCACAATTATATATAAGCCTTTTTATTATAGCATAATATTACAGAAGAAATATGAAAAACTTTTGCCTTCCAAATCCTTCACTTTTCTGACAATTCTAAATATAGCACGCGCCCCCGGGGCATTCCCGCATCATATTGTGCCAGTTTTCTGTCCAGGCTATTCCTGGAAATCAAGAAGTTTAGGAAGCTTAAGAGTCTTTAATCTGCTTTCCGGTTACGTCCATGTGGTAGTCCTTTTTATAGATCAGCTCTGATATGGGGACAATCTCATATCCCTTTTCCTTAAGCCCTTTGATCAAGGCTTCCAGGGCTTCTGCCGTGTACTTTGCACCGTTGTGGCAGAGGATGATCGATCCGTTTTCCAGCGCCTCGTGATTCAGGACTGTGTCAATGATGCTGTCTGCACCGTAGTCCTTCCAGTCTAAACTGTCCACACTCCACTGGATTGTATAATACCCATTTCCCTTCGCATTCAGGACCACCTGGTCATCATAATCCCCGTAAGGCGGACGGAACAGCTCCATATCCACTCCGGTCAGTTTCTTCACCTTCTCATGAACACTGAGAAGTTCCTTTGTCTTTTCATCATCTGAGAGCTGGGACATATTTTTGTGATTCTCACTGTGGTTTCCCAGATCATGGCCTGCCTTGTGAATCGCTTTTACATCATCCGGATAGCTTTCTACCCAGCCTCCGGTCATGAAAAAGGTGACATGCACATCATTCTCTTTCAAAATGTCAAGAATCTTCTGTGTATCCTCGTTTCCCCAGGCCGCATCAAAAGAGAGAGCCACCTTCTTTTCTTCTGTATCCACAGAATAAATAGGAAGCTCTCTCCCGTTTACATTACTGGAGACAGAGACATAGCTTTCCACATACTTATATGAACCTGCAAGGGCCACCATAAGCGTAAGTACCAAAATTCCGCGATTTCTCCATCTGCGTTTCGTCTCTTCCTTCATAAATCTAAAACCCCAGAACCTATACTTTTACCTGTATTATATGTTCCGTGGTTTTGATTTAGTCCCATCGGGGACGGGGTATTTTTAAAAATACCCCGTCCCCTAACGTTCAATGGTTATCTGGCTTCCATCTTTTGTCTTTTTAACCCTGATCTGCTGCGGGATATTTTCTATAAGTTCCTCTCTGTGGCTGATAATTCCCACCAGCTTGCTGCTTCCGGTCAGGTTTATTAAAATTTCCATCGCACTGTCTATTGATTTCCGGTCTAACGTTCCAAAGCCTTCATCCACAAAGAGTGCATCCATCTGCACACCGCCAAGATTAGACGACACGGTATCAGATAATCCCAGAGCGAGGCTCAGTGAAGCCTTAAAGCTTTCCCCGCCGGAAAGATTTCCCACAGGCCTTCTGTGTCCCGTATAATTGTCTAACACTTCAAGGTCAAGGAAATTATTGCTTTTCTTACCAGGAGAATCCTCCTGGCGATATAGTTCATACTGTCCGCCGCTCATCGGCAGCAGCCGCCTGTTTGCAGCAGCGATAATCCCGTCAAATCCAGCTGCCTGTATGTACTGCTCCAGTGTGATCTTTCCGTTTCCGGTTGTGCCTTTGACCAGATGATAAAGCCGCTGACAGATTGCATTCTCTTTGCGTGCCTTTTCTAATTCCTCTCTCCTGTCAAGGATACTCTTGTGTTTCTCTTCATTTGTACGCATTCTGTTTTCGCTATTGTGATAGTTCTTCCTGATCAGGTCTACACCTGCACTCTGCTCAGCACATACTGCCTTTAATGCCTCAATCTCTATCACCTTTTTTCCTTTTGCATCCAGCTCGGCATCTGAAAGTTGTTTCTTATTCGTTGCAACAGCCTGAGCATATTCATGAATCACCTTATCCGACAATGTGATATCATCTTCCTTCACAACGTATGTCATCATTTCCTTCACAGAAGAGAAGCCATTCGCGCTGATTTCTTTATCCAGCTTCTTTTTTAAATCTTCTTCATCCTTTTCCTGCTGGTTCAGGCTGCCATTCAGTGTCTTCCACTCTGACATGGCAGCGGTAACATTGTTATCAGCTTTTTTCTTTTCCTCCTCTGCCTTCGCGATATCCTCTAATATCTTATTTTTCTTCGTCTCAGCTTGTCTTCTCTCTTTTTTTGCCGTTTTCCAGTCCGGAAAGCTCAATTTTTCAAATGTCCCTAATATGGCCTGCGTTTCCGTCAGTTCCTGTTTCATTTTTTGTCTGCTTTGGCCGAGTTCCTCTTTTTTTGAATTGAGCTTCTCTGTTTCATTTCCCTGTGCAGTTTCAAGGTCTTTTTCAGCTTTCTTAAGCTCCTTGCAATCCCTGTCAAGGGAAATCCATTTTTGATGGTACTCCTCTGACATCGTCCGAACCTGCGTTTTTGCTTTCTTTACTGCCCTGATTAGTTCCTCAAGAGATTCTTCCTCCCTGCCCATATCAAGAAGCGGGCTTTTCATGCAATCCAATATCCTTGTCTCAAGCTGCCTCTCGAATTCCTCTAGCGATGTCTTTGCTATTTGCGCTTCCGTATTTGCATGGTTCTTTTTCTCCTGAAGCTTATCCTCTTCTTCCTGAAGCTTTTTGAAATCATCTTCTGAAATCGAAGTCTCTCTCCGCTTAGCCGGTTCTGGATGATGCACGGAACCACACACCGGGCATTTCCCACCCTCTACAAGTTTTTCCGCCAAAATGCCGGCTCTGCTGTCTTCGAGCATGTGCTCAGCCTCTTCTCTCCTGCTGCCTGCTTCTTTATATTTGTCACGCGCATCTAAAAATGATTTCTGTTTTTTTGAAAGATCCTTTTTCCTTTTTTCCCTTTCCGGAATCTGCCTGCCTGTGATCGTATCGAAATCCGCCATAAGCCCTGTCAGCTTTTCTCTCTGATTTTTTGCCTCTATCAGTTCAGCCGGTTTATCCCTTAATTCCTTAACTGTCTTATTCAGTGCTTTTATCTTCTCCTTAAGAGCCTTCTCATTTTCTTTTAAATCTGCCTCTTCTTCGCTGATCTTTTTATTGAGTTCTGCAAGTTTTTTCAGCTTTGCTTCAAGCTCTTCCTTTTGCTGGTATTTCGGTTCCTCATCGTTAATCCTGCTTATCACCTGCTTTAATCTGTCAGCCTCCGGCTCCAGCCTTTTGATGCCGTCAAGCGCGTCTTTCGCCTGCTTTACATCTGCCTTCGCTGTCTCCAGACTGGATTTTGCTGTTTTCATGTGATTTCTAGTCACAGATACCTCGTCACACTTTTTCCTCCACACAATATAAGATGGATTCACATTACGGGTGGCTTTCTTTTGTTTGTCCAAAAGCAGGATTCGTCCATCCATTTCCGTTTTTCTCTTTTCAAGTTCCTCTTTTTCCCTTGCCAGTTTATTTCTTTTTTCAATAAAGCTGTTATTGGTCTTAGCCAGCGCAAGCTTCTCATTGTTCTTCTTTAGCTCCGCCTCTGCTTTTTTCAGATCGGCTTTCATGTACTTTAATCGTTCTCTGTCTGACAAAATCAGGCGCTTTGTTACGTCCAGGATTTCATCTAAATTCCATGCGCTCCGGGAGCTTACAGCCCTGCTCTTAAGATCCTCCAGCCTGCCTGAAAGCTCATCCTCCTCATTTGCCGACACATCCTCAAAATGCTGAATAATACTGTTTTCAGCATTTGCCTGCATCTTATAACTTGCATCCATTCGATCCTTCAGTCTGTATTCTATGTTTTTGTATCCGCTCGTTGAAAATATGGTACGTAGTATCTCTGTTCTATGATCCGTCTTGGCATTCAGTAAATCCCAGAATTCCCCTTGCGCGATCATTACAATCTGTTTAAACTGCTTCTCATCGATGTGCAGCAGTTCCCTTACAGCCTTATTAACCTGAGTCAGGCCCTCGGTTGGCGCCCGCCCCTCCTCATAAAGAACCGCCTTTTCTTTCTCCAGTATCACACCTGTACCACGCTGCTTTTTTCTTTCATAAGACGGCTGCCTCCAGACATGGAATTCACGCCCCTGATGTGAAAAATAAAAGTCCACATAACTCTGGACAGAATCCCTGGCGTACTCGCTTCTTAAATTTCTCGTATCCCTGTACATTCCGCTAGTCGTTCCATATAACGCAAAACATATAGCATCAAATATGGTAGTTTTCCCCGCTCCAGTATCCCCGGATATCAAAAACAAACCCTTTTCTTCAAAGGTATCAAATTCGATTTCCGGAAGCTTCCCCGCATAGGGACCAAATGCGCTTATGATCAGTTTAACCGGCCTCATTTATAACACCTGCCTCTCGTGCTGCCGCCCTCATTACATCCATTTCTTCTTCTGTAATCTCACAGCCATACATCAGCCTGTAAAAATCTCCAATTAACTCCGGAAATGATTTGTTTTCGGCAATTCTGCTGATATCTACCTGCTCAATCTCTCTTGTATGTGAATTGTCGTAGTCAATCCGGACGGTATTCGGATATACCTGTTGTAATACTCCCATCGCATCATTGATCATATCCTCATCTGTCAATGTTGCATAAATGAAATCCTCCGGTGCTTTTACATTCTTTTGATCCAGCAGTTCCTTCATTGTCCCCTTTATGTGTCTCATGTCCCTTTGGGGTTTTAAAGGAACCAGCCTGATCTTAATCCTTTCCTCTGCCGATACCGTAATAAGAGGAACCGACTTCTCATTCTTCGCTTCGCTAAGCGAATATTTAAGAGGAGAACCGGAATATCGGATCTCATCTCTTCCAACTCTCTGAGGAGAATGAATATGGCCTAATGCCACATAGTCAAAATCGTCAAAGCAGTCATGTCCAATTTTTTCAACCATTCCCACACTCTGTGTCCCAATGCCTTCAGACCCTGCAAGCGAGGGATCCTCTCCCTTCCCAGAGACAAATTGATGTGCCACCAGAATATTCTTATTATTTTTGTCTATGGGCGTGTTTCTTATAATGGTCCGGACAGCATCTTCATAACTCTCTATGTCCTCGTCCGGGAAATAGTGCCTTACCTGAGAAGCTTTCACAAACGGAAGCATGTATATATCAATCTCGGTATCTCCGTCAGCAAAGCTCTGCTTATGAAGCGTTCCGTCAAAAACAGCTGATATAAAGATCTGATTTGATGCAAACAGGGCGCTTCCATAATTCAGACGGTCATCCGAATCATGGTTCCCACTCACCATAAATACCTTTATTTCTTTCTTAGCCAGTTCCATCAAAAAATAATCCAAAAGCTTTGTGGCTGCCTCGCTTGGTATGGATTTATCATAAACATCCCCGGCGATCAGCATGCCATCAATGGATTCTTTCTCTGCGATATGAAGAATCTGATCAATGATATACCTCTGATCCCCAGTCAAATCAAAATTACTCAGTGCCTTTCCTAAGTGTAAATCTCCTAAATGTAAAAATTTCATGCTTTTCCTTTCTAATCTGTAAGTTCTAAAACACCTCGAATCCGTTCATTTTTCTACGAAAATTTGCTATCTGTGTCGGTCCGTAGCCCTCAACGCATAGACGGAATATTTTGCGTAAATGCATCAGGGGATTTAATCTTTTCTTTGGCATCTGTCAACATTTCATTCATAGAAGCAACAAGCAGTCCCGCTGAGCCAGTCGCAAAGTCCCACACATAAGAATCTTTGTTGACCCTTGCGAGCCGTGCCAAAAGGGTGGCAACATAAGAAGGCGTTAGAACAACATCATTTAGCTTGTCCTGAGAGAAGCCAAGCCAGCTGTACATTTCATTGAATAATTTTCCAGTAAAGTCAGTGCTCAGACCGATTTTATAGTAAATGCCGAGATCGTCAATAATTTTTGTAAACACACGCTTTAACTGACTCTCTCCGTTTTCAACCTTGTTGATATTATCCGTTGTCAGCGTGTTCTGCAATGTGCGGACAATCAAATCACGCTTTTCCTGCGGCAGATTCTTCTCATTTAGGAACGCTTTGATTTTACGGAGAATAATATCGCCGTCACGGTTTCCGTCTTCGGTTGAAGATTTCAGTTCAGATTTTTCAAGTGCAGCAACCTTTCCCGGTACACCGAGCGTTGCAATAATGGATGCCGCCACAAGATAAACACGGTCACGCTCACTCAGACCTTTTTCGCTCTGGTAAATATCGTTATTCAGTTTTACAAGACTGGCATTAATTTCCTGCTCACGATGTTCTTTTAACTTTTCGATTTCTTCTTGCGAGAGCTGAAGCCGCTTTACTTTTTCAACAAAGCCATCAAAGTTACTCTTTTTTAGGAAAGAAAAGTCTATGTAATCATCAACCTTCTGCCCGATACCAAAATTGCTCTTGGAGACATAGTATACACCAATTTCATATTTCAGTTTCCCAACATCGTCTTTGTAGCCAGTCATACCTACAGCGATTATATCAGTATAGCTTGTATAATGCAGAAGTGCATTTGCATAATGAACAGCACCGTTTACAGCATAGGAATTGATATTCTTGAAATCAGGCTGATTCTTAGTCGTTTTATTTGCAACTTTGCCGTCAGCATCAAGCATAACAAGTTTGTCTTTATAACCCTTATACTCAATCAAAACCGGATAATTGACTAAATTCTTATCCTGCAAAAGTAGTTTCGCATCGGGACGGTTTCCACCGACACCGCCATTTTTGGAATAATAGTCATTTAATGCTTGGTCAATCTCAGTGTTGAGAGATTCCTGCTCCAACTTATAATCAAGCTTATATGATTTCATCCAACCATTTGCAAGGTCGGCAATATTGGGTTCAACAGATTGAATTTTAGCCATTGTTATTTCCTCCATGTGTCCAGTTATTATCATTAGCAGACCAAAATTATGTGAATTTGTCGTTCAGAATTGCCACTGTAAACGGTTCGGTCAAAAATTCATTCTTAACACAGTACCGTAATCATCGGTTTTAGTATCAATCTTACGGACAAAGGCTTTCCATTTCTTCTACATCGCTTCATCACTGTCAAAAGTCATTACTTGCCCAAACCGTTCCGCCGTAAAGGTAATAGTCTTCCATTCGGCAGCACCTCCATTACATTCATAACTCTTGTATACAGTTTCATTTCCTTAACGTATTTTATATTGTACTGTAGATAAAACCATTATTCAACGCTTATTTAAATTAAGCCTACAGGTTTACGGAGAATTTCTCACACCGGCAGACTCTCCCTCACGCACAACGCCCCATACCCCGCGTATGTCACGTTAATGTCACAAACTTTTTTTGAGCAAAAATCGCTGTTTTCCAAAACATTACTAATTAGCGAAGGTTTCAAGAATACGACTAACGGATAGTAAAAGGATCAAACTTTGGTTGATATCCTTTCTCGTTCAAAGTATAATTTTTGTGTAATGATATAAGGATTTATATACTTAAATTTAACACCAACAGCCGGATTTTTCTGCTTCTGCCAATTCCGGAAGCTAGATATAATCACCACATTGTCTTCCGCTCCATAATATGACGTTTTCCATACTTGATTATAAATTTGCTCCTTAGAAAATACCTGTCCTGGACTTTTAGCTAACAAATATAATACCCGTATGAATTCTCATTGTACATATAAGCATTCTTTATCTTTCTGGGTATATGATTCACTCAAACTTCGCGCATAGATTTCGACTGCTCACCAGGTGCATCTGCGTTTATTCAAATGCAAAGTTTGAGTTATTTATTCATCAATCGTAATTTGTTCTTCTATCATCTTTCCTCTGTCCATCTGGTGCCGCAGCTTTCTATTTTTTACGCTGTCAAAAATAATAGAAAAATCATAATCATCAGGATATAATTTCTCCGCAGCCACATGGAGTTTCATTCTTTTGCGGTTAACCCATATTTTTTTATCCGCCATCTGTACTCTCAAAACTCCTTTTTCATTGGCTGTCTTGCAGATAATGCCAATCTTTTTATCTGGATATACAAGTACACTGTCTCCCAGTTGAAATTCCAGAGCTTTTTGTGCTGCCTCATTCCTTCTTTTCTTTTTTTGAATACCAGATACCTTCCTCTTTTCTAAATGATTTTTAGAAACCACTTGTTTCAAATTTTCCGATATTTCCTCTTTTTTGTAAGACGCCTTCATTGCCGTTTTTAACATCTCTTCCGGCATTCCCATTTTCCCGGCTATATAGAAAGCACAGCTTTCCCCAGCTTCTCCAATAACTAATTGATAAAGCGGTTTCAGACTTTCCTTATCAAAAGTCATCTTCGCATTCACAATCCTGGCTTTTTTATCTGCATATTGTTTTACCTCTGGATAATGTGTCGTAACAAGAAATAATCCTCCACTCTTTTGTAATTCTTCCAATATTGCAATGGCAATTCCCATGCCTTCTGTTGGGTCTGTGCCAGAACCAAGCTCATCCATAACTACAAGGCTGTCTCTATTAACTTTTTTTAATATCTCTAATACATTCACAATATGTGCTGAAAATGTAGAAAGATTCTCTGATATATTTTGCCCGTCACCTATATCACACAGAAAATTACTGTTCATACAAATTTCCGCTTTTTTACATGCCACGTGTAAACCGCATTGTGCCATCATACAATTTAATGCAACTGTCTTAATTGTAACTGTTTTACCGCCCGTATTAGGCCCTGTAATAACCACGCCATCAAAACTCTTCCCTATCTCAAATTGCAGCGGCACGCACTCTGACGGAGCCATAAGGGGATGTCGGCCATCTTCTATTCGTATATATCGTTCCGTATTAATCTCTGGTTCTGTTCCATCATATGCTAAACTCAGTTTTCCTTTTGAAAAAATAAAATCTAGTTTTTCTATCATACTGATATTTTGTTCCAAAATCTCCACATAATCGGCCACCATCGCAGAAAGAGAATAGAGTATCCTATATTCTTCATTATCTTCATGTATCCGTAGAATCTGCAATATCTCATAATATTTCCCCACAGAACTTGGTTCTATAAATAATGTACTTCCCGTTGAGGATTTATCAATCACATTACCTTTTATTTTATATTTATATTCTTTTTTAACAGGAATACAAATATGCCCATTTCTCAGAGTACTGAAATGATCAGACAGACTTTCCTTATTCGCCCGTATAACTGCATCTACTTTCTCCCGCATGCATCTTTCATTCCGTTCAATTTCATCCCGAAAGGATTTTAAATCTTTTGAAGCATTATCCTCTATCCTGCCATTTCTAATCTGCATATCAATGGTTTCTTTTAGATTATCCAGACAATCCAGATTCTCATCATAATATGCCAGCGATATTTCCCATTGTTTACAACGGCTTAGATAATTCTTTAACCGCATTACAGCAACAAGGGCTTTTTCCATATCTTCAAGCTGTGAAATGGATAAACAGCCTCCTTTAACAGCCGTTTGGATGCATTCTCTAATCCCACTTAAAGAAACCAACGGCGGATTTCCGCTTTTCTCCAATAATTCTCTAGCTTCACTTGTCTCCCTTTGCCTTGCTATCAATTCATTCTCTGACATGCTGGGAACGGTGTCCTTAATCTTTTCTTTTGCCCACTCTGTAAGCGCCAGTTCCATCCACTTCTCTTTCATCTTATCAAATTCCAATACTTTATCTGTTTGAACCATTTTAACCCTCCTATTACAAAAATAATTAACTGCTTGCACTTTCATA
The DNA here is from genome assembly GCA_948602995.1 of uncultured Dorea sp. Taxonomy (GTDB): domain Bacteria; phylum Bacillota; class Clostridia; order Lachnospirales; family Lachnospiraceae; genus CAPEBR01. The sequence continues at coordinate 3,026 of CAPEBR010000044.1, read as the reverse complement.
TCTGTGCACTCCATATGACCAAAATGATAATGCAAAAAAAGTAAAAATACACACAATTGCTGCTCCAAAAAACAGACCCTTTACTGACAGCGCCCCTATAAATGCCTGTGTCGGCAACGTTGCAATGATTCCATATGGCAATACACAATAAAAAATAAACTTATAAATTCCATAAAAAGCAATCCCTGGTATTTTCAAACACAAGTCAATCGCTGTCTCCTCAATTTTCGTTAAATTGTTTACAGAGAAAACAAAAAAAGCAAAGCATCGTATCAAGAGTTCCATATCGTAGTACAGTATCGTCATCATAAAAACCAGAAACAGATATTTAACAATATTAGACCATGAAAAACCCATGTCTATTTCTTTCACCCCATACGCAATAATACATGCACTGAAAGCCAATAGCGGTATGGAACCTGGATTTATTTTTTCAAAAGTAATCCGCAATAATGGATTTACCGGTTTGGTCAGATACAAATCCAGTTCACCTGTTTGTATTTTTTCAGGTATGGAAATTACTCCAAAGAAATAAATTATCATGTTAAGGGCATTGATCAGAGAAAATGTTCCTACAAAAACAAGGATTTCTCCATGCCCCCATCCACGAATTTTATCCACATGCCCGTAAATTGCCTCAAAGGCAAAAAGCTGAACCAGAAAATAACTGGTGTCAATAAAAAACGGTCCAAAGAATCCCAACCGGAATGTCATGATATGGGATAGCCTTAATTTCATTAATTCTGTCAAAAATTTAAAATTATCTTTCATATTCCTGCTCCGTCATATTTCATTCGATAATGTTCATAAGTTACTTGATTTAAAACAATAAAGAAAATGCACCATATACTTAAAACAAATAAGCCCGTCACTGCTTCCTCCTCACATTTTCCTATAAACAGCATACTTGGGAGATATGTAACATAATAGAACGGCAGAAATCTCATGCTGGCTATCATCCATTCCGGCAAAAGTGCAAGGGGAATCACCGCTCCTGTCACAACTGCTGATAAATTATCCTTTATCATGAGAAAGGTACTGATCTCCTCAAATTTTAAAGTTAAAATCCCAAGGAAATAATTGAGCAAAGCCATAAACAGCAGACCTAAAACAACCATGATCATTCCGCACAGCAATATCTTCCAATGGACTGTATGTACAATGGAAATCCGGAACAAACAAAACCACAGAACCGTTGCTAAAAAGCCAACGCCTGAAGAAAATGCAAGCTTCCCGGCCTCCATCGCCACAAAATAGCCCTGTGTCTGTACCGGTATCACCATATATTTTGAAAAAGTGCCGTTTCTCAACATCCCCGTCATCTGCTGGCTGATTTCAGCAGACTTTTCCATCTGGAATAGATAGGAACTTATGATATAGTAAGAAATCATGGTGTAAAATTCCAATCCTGCTATCTGCTCTTTTCCTTCAAACAAAATACTCCATAAGATCCATGCAAACAATATCTTAGCCACTGACAAAATCACATCAATAAATACATCTGCTCTCCAGATTAACTGCGCTTTCATATATGCCCTGGCAATTTCCAAATATTTCTTCACGTTTTACACCCCCTTATAGATACGCTCTACTACAGAGCCTATTTCTTCTTCCTCAATTCCAATATCCCGGATCGGATAATGACCGATATACGATTCCAGAACTTTTTCTGTATTTTGTTTTGGTATTTCAAGCACCAGTTTGTCATTTGTTTTTTCTAATATCCTGCAATGTTCCGGGACATCAGGCTCTACGCTATGCTCAAAGTATATAGTCATTTTCTTGCTCTTCTGGTATTGTTCAAATAACATATCCGTATCGCCGTCATATATTTTTCTGCCGTAATTTACTACAATAGAGCGTTTGCATAATGCCTTAATATCCTCCATATAATGTGAAGTTAGCAGGATGGTCGTCCCTCTCGATTCATTTATATTTTTCAAGAAAGTCCGAATCTGTTTACTTGCCACAGCATCCAGTCCAATTGTCGGCTCGTCTAAAAACAGTATTTTGGGATTATGAAGCAATGCAACAATCAATTCCATTTTCATCCTTTCTCCTAATGATAATGTCCTTACCTGTACATCCATAAGCTCCTGCACCTGAAACAGCTCCACAAAAAAGTTCTTATTTTTCCTATACTCGTCTTCTGGAATACGATATATTTCTTTAAACAGTCTCAGCGTATCCTCCGCTGTCAGCTCAAAAAACAACTGGCTTTTCTGCCCCATAACTACCGCATATTGATGCTTAAATGCCTTCTCCAGCTTATTAGGATAAAATCCCATGACCTGAATTTCGCCGCCTGTTGGCGCAATAATACCAGTCAGCATCTTCACTAAGGTAGTTTTACCCGCTCCATTCGGTCCAATCAATCCTATAAACTCACCCTCATCCACATCCATGTTAAAGGCATCTACCGCAATTTTTTCTTCATATACTCTATGGAACAGACCCTTAATACTTCCTGTCACTCCCTCCTGCTTCTTATACCGTTTATACGTTTTCGTTATATTTTCTGTCCGTATCATCTTCATGTTTAAAACCTCCAAATGAAATATATTTTCGTTCAAGACACAAAAAAACGTGGTTTCTGCCTGTCATAAACAGACTGAAACCACGAATCCATATGTCTCAAATTGACGTAGTAAAACAAGGCTTTCCATGAAAGGATACCCGCAATGTCTTAAAACTTGCACTCCATTTCATAGTTGGTCTAAAACAAAAAAAAGCATGACCGCTACAGCCATACTTTCCTTTTTCTCATTCATCAAAACAAGACAATAATTCCCAGTGTATGCAGTATTCTGTAAGGCAGAAACAACCAGCATTCTATAATGCTGAAAAGGGTACCACAAATAAAACACTATCCCTAGTGCTTACCACTCGCAGTGCTTACCCTCTTTATTAAATTTAGTTGTTCTTTGTCATTACAGATACCACCAACATATAGCATATCTACCTTTTCTTTAAAATATGAACCTATATTAACTCATAACTTTTCCAGTGTCAATATTTATTTAATA
>CAPEBR010000043.1 GCA_948602995.1 uncultured Dorea sp. | reverse complement strand
AACAAAGAGAATCCCGTATTTATACGGGTTCTAGCGTTTCGCAAACGCCTATATAGAAGTATATTGAAGGGAGAGACTGTAATGCCAGATAATCAGAATCAGAACCAACCTCAGAATCATGAACAGGAAGACATGATATTTCTTCCTGAATCCCCCGACACCCCCTCATTCGGACCGCCTCCCGGAGTGGAAGAGCCCCCTGCCGGGACTGACGTGCCTGCGGCTCCAGGAGAAGAGCCGGGAGGTATGCTTCCGACGCCCGCACTTCCCGGCACACCTGATTTTCCGGGACCCCCGGTGCGCCCCACCCTGCCTGTCGCCCCGATTACTCCAGGAAACGGGCAGCGTCCACCTGTTGCCATCTATCCGATTCCAATCATTCCAAGGCCAGAGCCTGACGCCCCGGAACAGGGCTACTGCACCATCCGTTTTCTCCATGGAGCTGTCGGTTTTGGCGCTCTGAACATATTTATTGGAAACAAGCCAGTTGTAAACCGCCTGCAGTACGGAGAGGTATCCTCCTATTTCATAGAAACAGATGAGTTTAAAACAATCAATGTTGTAAATCCACAGGGAAGGAGAATGCTGATTGCCAGCGAAACATTTTTCTTCGGGGAGGATGACGTATACACGATTGCCTTTATAAACGGGCTCAATGGCCTTGGCATGTACCTGGTTCCAGATATACCATGCACCTTAAAAAGGCAGAGGCGCTCCTGTGTACGTGCCGTAAATCTGTCCTATAATTCTCCTGCTCTTGATGTAACCACCCAGGACGGAAAAGTAAGGTTTGAGGATTTACGGTTTAAGACCATATCTGCATATAAGCAGATTCAGCCAGGCACACAGAAATTTTTCGTTACTGAGATGTTAAGCGGCGCTGCTGTATTCCAGCTTGCTCATGAGATTGAAGAACGAAAGATGTATACCATATACATTATCGGAGATGCGTACGGGGCGCCGGATATGACGGGGATCGTAACAGAAGACTATTCGCTGTTACTCGATTAATCAAATTGTCAAATTGGGGACGGGGCATTTTTAAAAATGCCCCGTCCCCAATTTCAAGCATTTCACAATTCAGGGATTGCAGACTGCATCTATTCGTTATATTATGGACAGTGAAGCAGAAGTGCAATTCCTTCTCTGGTCTTCGGAGAATCTGTCCAAAGGCTATAAATTCTGCTGCAGGTAGAAATTTTTTGCCCGGAAGGTTAAACGTTTAATATGTTTGGAACCGTCTGTGGCGATGAAAGGAGTAATGATGATTTATAAATTTGAAAACAAGACATACCGTTTAGAATGGAATGAGAACGGCAATCTGACTGGGTTGTATCTGAAGGACGATCCTGAAAAAATGAACTGGGTTGTGGATCCAAAGTATCTGGAGCAGGCCGGGTATGACGACCTGGACAAACTCTGGGGAGAATTTTCCATTATGGTAAATGGAAAATCTTATACTTCCCGGGATTCCGTAAGAAGCATCCTTCAGAAGGGAGATGTGTTATCCGTAACCTGCCGCTTCCGGGACTTTCGGCTCACAATGGACTATGAGCCGGATGGAGACAGCCGAATGAGATTTTCTGTGATCCTTCAGAATCTTGGGCAGGAAGAAATGCTCCTGGAACAGATGGGCATCTGGATTTCCCTTGCCTATATCATGTTCCGCGACAAAAATGTAATCCGTAATATGGAGCATTCTGCTGCAGTATTTCCCTCCATTTCCAGGGACTATACGAAGCTTGCCGCAGTCCGCAGAAGCAGCCACGCGCCGCATATGGGGCTGTATCAGCAAAAAGGCAGAACTCTTTCTGTCGGGACATACTGTGAATATCTGAATCTGTTTTTTGAAAATGCTTCTCCCTCCCTGGATGGCCTCCTGTTTCACCAGCTCATACTGGCAGGCGGATATGAGAAGGGAATGGAGCCGGTAAATGACTGGATTTATGACAGGCATTCACTAAGTCTTGGTATCAGTGAAACGTTGGAATGGAGCTATACTTTAAGCCCCTTTGACAATATGGAAGACTTCTATGCCAAAGGTCTAAAGCTGGGACACCCACGGATGGACTACGCACCCATGACCCTTGTCGGCGGCAACATTCATATAGATGTCACAGTTCCCCAGGAGAAGGCTCCTGAAAAAATACTTGTTGAATATGTATCCGGAGGAAAAAAGGAAATAAAGGATGTCACAGATGCATTTAACATGTCTGATGCAAGAAGCGGTCAGATCAGCTTTCAGGCATTCTCCCCCGGAGAGCATAAGGTGATATTAGAATTAGCAGACGGCAGCCAGGACTGGGTGGTCTGCAATGTTATGGAGCCTCTGGCAAAGGTCTTCGAACAGCGTGCAGCGTTCATCTCAGACAGATTATACCTGGGCGGGAAGGGGAATCCTCCCTATGCATATGCCCCGGTATCGAACCAGGGGGAATCCTTAGGAAGGATTAATCTCGTTCTTAAGGAAAACCTTCTTGGAAGGCTTCATGTCGGCCAGGTGCGGGAGGCAGAACTCTGCGCGGTTCATTATATACGCCAGAAATGGTTTATTGACGGCGATTTTGCCAGGCCAAGGAAACTTTACGGGGATTTTTACCGTGTCATGGACTTTGAATACATCAGCCATGTATTTTATCTGCTGTCAAAATTCAGCGACACTGTCTTACAATATCATTCCCCGAAGGAATATCTGGAATGGGCAGCTGAAGTTTTCATGCTCCGTGCTGATCCCAGCCTTCATGACAATGAACGGGCCAGAGAGGAAGCAGAGATGCTGGGCGTATTTTTCCTGTACATACCGGATCTTTTGGAGGATCTGAAGAAATCCGGCATGCCAGAGAAATATGAGGCAATAAAGGATCTATGGAAAAATATTACAGAACGGGTACAGAATCAGAGTCATGAATATACCGGAATCATTACTGAACATTATTACGATAATGGAGGATTCGCACCTTGTGCGGGAGCCTTAAGTATGAGCGGACACAGCGAAGGAGCCGGGCGGTACGGCAGACTACTGCTTGCAAATATCGGCTTTTCCAACGACTTCCGCGCCCAGAATCCCGACCGGTGGTGGGAAGCACTTTCCTACATGATCCATTCACTGTGGGGCGGCATCTCTGCGGCTGCAATGCTGAAATGCTATGAGGCCAACGGAATACCTGCGTATCTGGAAGCAGCATACAGAGCCACTGTCGGCATCTTATATTGTTATGATACGAATGCCACAGCAACGGGATGCTGCCTGGAAAAAGGGGAGGCTGCATCAACTTATAGCGTTGCAGGCCCCCACCTGAACAGACCGGATCTGTCCAGGAACCGGTTTGGCCAGTCTGCATTTGCCAGTGACGGCGGAATCTTTGCAAAACTGTTTACCGACAGCAACAGCACGCCGGACTGGGACATGGGCGAAGAAATCACCGCCTATCTGGACGGATTCGGAACCAAAACCTTTTTGTACGAGAAAAATGGGAGCCTCCGTGTTGTAAATGGTTCTGCCCAAAAAACAAAAGGAGGATACCTCATTACAAGCTATGCCCCTTATCCGAAGGAATTCCATTTTAAGGAGAAAAATTATCACTTTTACAGCAGCAGAGACGAAATTCAAAGAACTGTATGTCTAATGGATGATGGATTTCATAGGTACCCGGAGGTATAGTGGGGACGGGGCATTTTTAAAAATGCCCCGTCCCAATTTCCAGATATGCGGATCCTCTCGTAATATCGTCCCTGTAAGCTTCCTCCAGACAGGGCACTCTGTATTCTTGCACAGGAAAATATTCTTTAGTATCCTGTGTATGCTTCTCCTGGAAATCTTCCCTCTTCCCGTCAGGCACTGACCTGTTATTTCCGCACATAATAATTGCCCTTTTTAATGGCTTTTTATATAGAATATGTGGCATTGCCCTTTATTGTGAAAGCTAGAGCGTGTTTGAAAATTCATTCCTGCCACCTGCACGCCCCACTTTGCGGCTAATTTGTCCCTCATTCAGTCAGCGTAGCCCACTACGCCTCCTTCATTTGGGGCAAATTCCCCACAATTTGTGACACACATTTGGCAGAAAGCAATTTTCAAACACGCTCTAGTATAACCCCCGCGAAAAAGAAAGTCCAGTATTGTGGGCTTTCCCGGTTTTGAGGCGAAGGGGAGGAGAGAATCGAATACCAGAATCAAATTTCACAGGATTCGAGAAAACCCTTATATTTAATACATTTTTAAAGTATATCAATATGTATACAAAGTGTTCTAATGTGTTCTGTTAAATTAATAAGAAGATTGGAGGAAACGCACATTATCCAGTATAATGTTAAAGCCTGTCAATTCCTTTTTCTTTTATTATATTACTTCACTATAAAATCACTTTATAATAAAACTTATACTTTCTAGGATATTTATAATTTATTTTTTTATTTACACTCTTAAATGCATTTTTCCCAATTTTCACTTTTGAATTAAAAGTAACTTTTTTCAATCTTTTGCATTTATAAAACGCTTGTTTTCCAATTTTCTTCATGCTCTTAGAAAGAGTAACTTTACTAATAAAAGAATTCCCTTTAAAAGCTTTATCCGAAATTGATGTAACCTTATAGCTCTTATTTAACTCTTTTATTTTTGCAGTTTGTGGTATTTTTACCGATTGTACATATTTATCTTTTAAACCTGTAACTGTTACTGTATTTTTTCCTGTAACCTTATACTTTAAACTTCCATAAGTAAAATTTGTTGGTGAAAAAGTCACCTCATAACTAAAATTTCCGTAAAGATTGCTAAAGCCAATTAATTCAGCACTTGAATTAACCTTTAAATAATAAGTCCCCTTTTTAAGTGTAGCCGTAATTGTATTGTTGCCCAATGGGTCCTTATCCCAATATTGCTCTGCCAAATAAATATAATCGGGATAATCTGTTTTGGTCAACATAAACGATGTGATTCGGCATTGTGTATTGAGTTCAAATCTAATAGTTCCAGTGCACGGTACATGAAATTTATACCATATAACAGGTTCAGTTTTCGAAAGTGTTCCACTTACAGTTTGCGAAATACTTATTTCCTTTGCAGTGGCTCTTGTATTTGCCATAGTCGTTGTAGATATAGCAAATACTCCTCCTAAAATCAAAGCAACTGTCAATAAAAATTTGCAACATCTCATTTTTTTCATATTTAACAATCTCCTTTTTTCTTTGATTATAGCATAGTGCAATATAATTTACAATGCATTATAGTTTTCATTGCAAATTATATTACTAAACATAATGTATATTTATCTTTTCGTATGCAATATCATATAATCAATAGGAGGTATCGCATATGGCATTTCAGTTAAAATCAAACAGAAAGGAAAGTGAAAACAAGACAATTAGATTTCCATTGTCCTTAGTGGAGAAGATAAATAAAGCAATAGAAAATAGGGAGGTTACTTTTTCGAGTTTTGTGATTCAGGCATGTGAATATGCTTTGGAAAATATGGAAAAACCTAATTAGAACTCTATTTTTACTCTTTTATTCAATTCATTATATCCTTCTTCCAACACTTAATAAGACATTATGTGTGCTATTAGTATTCGTAACAGGTATGAGGAATATCTTTTTGAAGAAAGCGAACAAAAAATCAAAATCAGAGGATTCAGCGGAGCATTGAGACGAACCTGTAAAAGTCTTGATATTCCATTCAGACCAATGCATAAAATTCGAAAAACCTATGGTACTACACTTCTTGACAATCAAGTCTCAGAAACACTTGTAGCATATCAAATGGGACATTCGGATATTTCAACAACCCAAAAATATTATTATCGTAATAATAAAGCAAAAGAGCATAAAGCAGAAGAAATAGAAAGAGCCCTTTCAACTATCTGATATAGTATGAAAAGGCTTTTTTCTATTTGTGTTCTATTACATTCTGAACATGAAAAAACCGCCGAACTCCGGCGGTTTTTAACAGGGGATGAGAGAATCGAACTCCCGCCAAAGGTTTTGGAGACCCCTATCATACCACTTGACCAATCCCCTCTGTCATTTACCGTACTAGATATTTATAGCACATTTCCCCTACATTTGTCAAGTGATTTTTGGTATTAACTTCAATTATGCGTTACTAAAACCAGGCTGCGTCCAAACATCCATATTCCAGACTGCACAAAAGTCCCGGTCAACCTCAGGAATGAGCTTATTGAATTGTATTAAAGTCAGATAATGGCGGACAGTGACAGCAGTCTGGACATATAATCTCCCTGATGATCCCCGGCTATGTTCACAAGTCCTGATGACTGATCCGACAGACTGAGTCCTGCATACATCAGCTCATCCCCATAATGTTCTCCCTCATAACCGCTTTCTCCTGTCTCCTCCTTCACTCTGTATTTCCACTCTGCATTCAGCCCGGAAAGCCGGATTCTCTCAAACCCTGCCTGGGGCGGCTGCAGCACGCGGAAATATGCAAACAATGCTTCCCTCCGGTCCTCTGACACGACCATCCACGCCGAAGAATTATGCTCAAAAGGACTTTTCAGACGATAAAATATCCCTTTTTGTATCAACTTCCTGTGCTTTTTCATGAATTCTGTCTGCTGCCTCATGATCCTGAGCTCCTCTTCTGCTGCCTCAGTAAGGTCAAGCTCATAACCAAATGTTCCAAAGTATGCCACATTTGCCCTTGTATAAATGGGTGTGTCCCGAAAGATCTGGTGATTAGGCGATGCGCTCACATGGCTTCCCATGCTGCTGAGTGGATACACATAGGACGTCCCGTACTGGATCTTAATGCGTTCCACCGCGTCTGTATCATCAGATGTCCAGGCCTGGGGCGCATAATAGAGCATCCCCGGGTCAAATCTTGCCCCGCCGCTTGCACAGGATTCAAATAAAATATCTGGAAATTCCCGAAGCAGCCGCTCATACAGATCATAGACGCCGAGAATATACTGGTGTCTTGCTTTCCCCTGATGCGCCCTGTCCATTCCGTTGGAAAAGACCTCTGAAAACGAGCGGTTCATATCCCACTTTATATAAGCTATGGGGGCTTCCTTTAAGATCTTCCGTATCTGTCCGTGTATATAGTCTACTACTTCCTTTTTGGAAAAATCAAGGACATACTGATTCCTGCTGTGACAGTAATTTCTACGGATATCCGCAAATACCCAGTCGGGGTGGGCGCGGTAGAGGTCGCTGTCCTTATTTACCATCTCCGGCTCAATCCACAGTCCAAAGTCCAGGCCCAGGGCATTTATCTTTTCTGCAAGTCTCTTAAGACCCCCGGGAAGCTTCTCCTCATTTACCCGCCAGTCTCCAAGGGAAGAGGTTGCGTCATTTCTTTTTCCGAACCAGCCGTCGTCCAGTACAAACAGCTCCACACCGATTTCCCTCGCCTTTTCCGCCAGCTTCAGGAGTTTTTCCTCATGGAAATCAAAATAGGTGGCTTCCCAGTTGTTGATCAGGATAGGACGCTCCCTGTCGCGCCATTTTCCTCTTGCCAGTCTTGTGCGGTAGAGCCTGTGGAATACCTGGCTCATGCCGTTTAAGCCATTTTCAGAGTAGACAAGCACCATCTCCGGTGTCTGGAACTTTTCTCCGGCTTCCATCTCCCACCGGAATTCGCTGGGGTGGATACCCATAATAAGCCTTGTAACATCAAAATTATCCACCTCTGCCTGGGCGAGAAAATCCCCGCTGTAGACAAGGCCTGCCCCGATTACTTCACCGGAATGCTCATCCGTATTTGTTCTTTTAAGGGCAAGAAACGGATTGAACTGATGGCTGCTGCATCCTCTGAGACTGTAGATACTCTGTATTCCATATTCAAGGCCTCTCACCTTCACATGCCGCTCCCTGGACCACGCACCGGCAAGCTCAACCATCTCGTAATCCTTATCCGGAAGGTCAAGGCATCCACTCATTGCATTCAAAAGCGTTACTCTCTCCTTCTTACAGCAAAAGCACGTACTCCGCGTAATCACCGGATATTCTTCAAATATAGTATAGAAAAGAATCGTCTGCACCCCGGTCAGAGGATCCTCGAGGGTCAGCTCCAGTGTCTCTGCCTCCTCCTCATTCTCCACATATACCGCCGGAAGGCCTTCGAGGCCTTTCTTTCCTTTATATATGGCATGCTCCTTATACCGGAAATCCACTGTGCGGCTTCCATTCTCATATTCCAGCTCAAATGCCGGAAAGCGCATGTCGCCGGAGCCGTATGCCGGATACTCCTGCTTCAGATGCTCCAGCGAAAAGCTTGTGTTGCCCTCAAAGGCACAGGGCGCCATATCTCTCATGGCATATTCTGTCATGTATCCAAAATCCTCCCTGTCAGTGAGCCTCTTTCCATAGTAAATATGTCCTGGCTGGCCGTTGGCAAGAATTCCGAATATGTAACTGATCTCCCCATTGCAAAGATGAAATTCCTTTGTCTTTTCATGAAAAATGACTGGCATCTTCTTCCTCCTGTTTTTTTGGGGACGGGGTATTTTTAAAAATACCCCGTCCCAGATTCGTTTTATTCAATATATCACTTCATTTTTGTAATTACAACTGTCTGTGTTTTATTTTTCTCGGAAAATTCTTCAGTCAGTAACTCCAGTCCTTCAAAAAGGGACAGGGTAAAACCAAATTGGGGACGGGGCATTTTTAAAAATGCCCCGTCCCCAATTATCTTATTCTTCTCCGTACAGAGTAACCAGCTTCTTGAGATATGCGTATCTCTCCATAGCTTCTTCCTCATTCTTAGCGAAGAGTTTTGCTGCTTTCTCTGGATTGGATCTCTTAAGTGCATTGTAACGAACCTCACCATCAAGGAATTCCTGGTAATCTCCTGCAGGCTCCTTGCTGTCAAGCGTGAACTTCGCGCCCTCTGCTGCAGGGTTGAACCGGAAGTTATTCCAGTATCCGCACTTAACTGCTAATTCTTCCTCTGTCTGGGCCTTGCTCATACCCTTCTTAATACCGTGGTTGATACATGGTGCGTAAGCGATGATGAGTGATGGTCCCGGATAAGCTTCTGCTTCTGCGATCGCCTTTACGGTCTGGTTGAAGTCAGCACCCATAGCAATCTGTGCAACGTATACATATCCGTAGCTCATTGCGATTCCTGCAAGGTCTTTCTTCTTGGTCTCTTTTCCTCCTGCTGCGAACTGTGCGGTTGCACCTGTCTTCGTAGCCTTAGAGGACTGTCCGCCTGTGTTGGAATAAACCTCGGTGTCAAATACCATAACGTTGATGTCTTCGCCGCTTGCAAGTACATGGTCAACGCCGCCGAAACCGATATCGTACGCCCATCCGTCTCCTCCGAATACCCACTGGGATTTCTTAGCAAGGAAGTCTTTGTTCTTAACGATATCCTTACATGTATCGCAGTCACAGCCTTCTAATGCTGCAACCAACTTATCTGTTGCATCTCCGTTTGATACGCCGCAGTTAAAGGTATCAAGGTATTCCTTGCATGCTGCCTTTACTTCCTCGGAAGCTGCGTCTGCTGCTGCAATCTCTTCTACCTGTGCTTTTAATCTCTTTCTGATTGCTTTCTGTGCCAGCAGCATACCATAACCAAACTCTGCATTGTCCTCAAATAAGGAGTTTGACCATGCCGGTCCTTTTCCTTCCGGTGTTACGGTATATGGTGTGGACGGTGAAGAGTTACCCCAGATGGAGGAGCATCCTGTTGCATTTGCAATATACATTCTGTCACCGAATAACTGTGTAATAAGCTTTGCGTACGGAGTCTCGCCGCAGCCTGCACATGCGCCTGAGAACTCAAGGAGCGGCTGCTTGAACTGGCTGCCCTTAACAGTCTCTGGTTTGAACTTGGCAACAACTTCTGGCTTAACCGGAATCTCTCTTCCGAAGTCAAACGCTGTCTGTGAGCCGATGTTCTCTTCCATGTTCTTCATTACGAGAGCCTTCTCGCCCTTCTTTCCAGGACATACATTTGCACAGGAACCGCAGCCTGTACAGTCAAGGGCTGATACGGTCATCGTAAACTTCATGCCCGGCATACCGATCATATCAATTGCTTTCGTTCCTTCCGGAGCCTTAGCAAGCTCGTCCTCTGTGAGGGCAACCGGACGGATAACAGCGTGCGGACATACATATGCACAGCGGTTACACTGGATACAGTTTTCCGGAACCCATACCGGGATATCTACTGCAATACCTCGCTTCTCATATGCAGAGGAGCCTGACGGTGTGGAGCCGTCTACATAATCATTGAATGCAGATACCGGAAGAGTATTACCCTCCTGTGCATTTACCTTTGTCTGTACATTCTTTACAAAATTAACAACATCTTCTCTTCCGCCCTTAACCTCTGGTGAGAATAAACCTTCATCCTCACAGGATTTCCAGGAATCTGGTACAGTAACTTCTACAACCTGCTTAGCGCCTGCATCAATGGCGTCATAGTTCATCTGAACAATCTTGTCGCCCTTTCTTCCGTAGGTAGCCTTTGCAGCAGCCTTCATAAGACCGATTGCTTCCTCCTCCGGAATAATCGCTGCCAGCTTGAAGAATGCGGACTGAAGAACTGTGTTGATACGTCCGCCAAGACCAATCTCTTTACCAATCTTAATACCATCAATGGTGTAGAACTTAATGTTATGATCTGCGATAAATGCCTTCACCTGTCCTGGCAGATGCTTTTCAAGACCTTCCAGATCCCATGGGCAGTTCAGAAGGAATGTACCGCCGTCAACAAGCTCCTGTACCATATTGTATTTATCAACATAAGAAGGATTGTGACATGCCACAAAATTTGCCTTGTGAATCAGGTAAGTAGACTTGATCGGCTTCTTACCGAAACGCAAGTGTGACATGGTAACACCGCCCGACTTCTTTGAATCATAGTCAAAGTATGCCTGTGCATACATGTCTGTGTTGTCACCGATAATCTTAATGGAGTTCTTATTTGCTCCAACTGTACCGTCTGCTCCCAGACCCCAGAACTTACAGTTAATGGTTCCCTCCGGAGTTGTAACAAGAGCCTCTCCTGTCTCAAGAGAAAGATTTGTCACATCATCTACGATACCGATGGTGAATCTTGCTTTGCTTTCATTGTTAAATGCCGCAACGATCTGCGCCGGTGTTGTATCCTTGGATCCCAGGCCGTAACGTCCGCTGTTAACCGGAACTGCATCAAACTTAGAGCCCTTCAGAGCAGAAACAACATCAAGATATAATGGCTCTCCCTGTGCTCCCGGTTCTTTTGTTCTGTCAAGGACGTTGATATACTTAACCGTATCCGGAATTGCATCAATAAGTGCCTGTGCACAGAATGGTCTGTACAGGCGAACTTTGACAACGCCCACCTTCTCGCCTGCGGCTGTCAGGTAGTCGATCGTCTCCTCAATCGTATCACATACAGAACCCATAGCGATAATAACCTTTTCTGCATCCGGTGCTCCGTAGTAGTTAAACAACTTATAATCTGTACCAATCTTTGCATTTACCTTGTCCATGTATTCCTGAACGATTGCAGGCATAGCATCATAGTACGGATTGCATGCCTCTCTTGCCTGGAAGAAGATATCCGGATTCTGTGCAGAACCTCTCTGGCATGGATGATTCGGGTTCAGCGCATGATTTCTGAACTCGTCAATAGCATCCATATCTACCAGTTCTTTTAAATCATCATAATCCCAGGCTTCAATCTTCTGAATCTCGTGGGAAGTACGGAAACCGTCAAAGAAGTTAATAAAAGGAAGCTTTCCCTTTAATGCTGCACAGTGTGCAACCGGCGTCAGATCCATAACCTCCTGTACGCTGGACTCACAGAGCATAGCTGCACCGGTCTGACGGCAGGCATATACATCGGAGTGATCCCCAAAGATGGAAAGTGCGTGGCTCGCAAGTGCACGTGCAGAAACGTGGAACACACCCGGAAGCTGCTCTCCTGCTACTTTATATAAGTTCGGAATCATCAACAATAATCCCTGGGATGCTGTAAAGGTTGTTGTCAGTGCACCTGCTGCCAGTGAGCCGTGTACCGCTCCTGCCGCTCCTGCCTCTGACTGCATCTCTGTTACCTGAACAGTCTGTCCAAAGATATTCTTTCTTCCCTCTGTAGCCCACTCATCTACATGCTCAGGCATAACAGAGGATGGTGTGATCGGGTAAATAGCTGCTACCTCAGTATACGCATATGAAGCGTGAGCTGCAGCCTGATTACCATCCATGGTCTTCATTTTTCTTGCCATTTTTGTTGTTCCTCCTTAAAATGTAATATATATTGATATAATATTGACATATACAGTTATTATAGTCCACAGAATTTTAAAAGTCTAGTGATTCTTGGTGTAATTTTGTTCATTTTTGGGTACATCGTTACTGTTCACTCCGTTTACAGTAACATTCGCAAATCCATTTAAAATTCGCTTCGCGAATGGAATTTGCTCACTCCTGAATCATTTTCTTACGGACTTTGCAGTAAATGCAAAGTCCTGTGTGAACAGTAACATACATCATGACCTCCTCTTCCTGCTTCTGCCGATGATCACCATCAGCAGGGATATTATGACGATCCCTCCCGCCAGCATCTGTGACACCGGAATTTCTGTTCCCGGGATCAGCAGCTGGTCTGTGCGCAGGCCTTCAATCCAAAACCGCCCTAATCCATATCCAAAAAGATACAGAAGAAACACCTCGCCATTGAACTTTTTATGACGGCGGTATAGCAGAAGGCATATAAGGAGAATCAGACACCATACGGATTCATATAAAAATGCAGGCGTCACCTGGATATAGGAGATCCCGTCCGCCTTTTCTATATGCTGCCTCATAAGCTCTGTAATGTCTGAGCTTCTTACAGCGCTTACGGGAAGGCGCATGGCAAAGAGACCGTCCGTATATTCTCCGAACGCCTCCCTGTTAAAGAAATTCCCCCACCTTCCAATCGCCTGTCCCGCCACGAGCCCTAAACCAGCCGTGTCAAAAATGAGGGTGACGGACATCTTTTTCAGTTTTGCATATAGGATTGCCGTGATGACTGCGGCTATCACTCCGCCATAAATGGCAAGACCTCCCTGCCGCAGATTGAAAATGCTTTTCAAGTCGTCTTTATACATATCCCAGGAAAAGGCAACGTAATAGACCCGTGCGCCTATGATGGAAAATATAACTGCATAGATGGCAAAGTCAAAATAATCCTCTGGATTCTGCCCCGTACGCCTCGCCTCTGCCGCCGCTATAAAAATTCCTGTCAGAATCGCAGCTCCGATAATCATCCCATAATAGGCAATATCAAACCCGAATACTGTGATATGATCTCCTACGTTAGATAAATGGATGCCGAGATTCGGAAACTCTATCATCTTATCCATTCCGTGCTCTCTACCTCCCTATACATTAAACCTAAACAGCATAATATCGCCGTCCTTTACTATATAATCCTTTCCTTCCAGCCGGATCAGCCCTTTTTCCTTTGCCGCCGCATGAGTGCCGCACACGATGAGGTCATCATAAGATATAACCTCCGCGCGGATGAATCCCCGTTCAAAATCTGTGTGAATCTTTCCTGCCGCCTGGGGAGCCTTCGTACCTTCCGTGATAGTCCATGCCCGCACCTCCGGCTCGCCGGCTGTCAGATAGCTGATCAGCCCCAGGAGACGATAGCTTGCTTTAATCAGTTTTTCCAGCCCTGATTCTTCTAAACCAAGATCCTCAAGGAACATCTTTTTTTCGTCATCATCAAGCTCCGCAATCTCCTGCTCGATCTGCGCACATACAACGAATACTTCACTCTTTTCCTGCGCGGCATATTCACGCACCTTCGCTACGCCTTCATTGCCCGCTGCATCATCCGCAAGGTCATCCTCCGCAACATTCGCAGCATAGATCACAGGCTTTGCCGTAAGGAGATTATAACCGGCAAGCCAGCCTTCTTCATCTTCGTCCTCTGCCCCGTCAAAAGTCTTTGCAAGTTTTCCTTCCTCAAGATGTGCTTTTACTTTTTCCAAAAGTGCCAGCTCCTTTGCGGCTGCTTTATCATTTCTCGCCATCTTTGTTGTCTTTGCAATCCTTCGCTCCAGAATCTCCAGATCAGAAAAGATCAGTTCCAGATTAATGGTCTCTATGTCACGGAGCGGATTAATACTTCCGTCCACATGGACGATATTGCTGTCCTCAAAGCATCTCACTACATGTACGATCGCATCTACCTCGCGGATATTGGCAAGAAACTGATTGCCAAGTCCTTCTCCCTTAGATGCTCCCTTCACCAGCCCTGCAATGTCTACGAACTCAATCGCCGCCGGGATAATCTTTTTCGTCTGATACATCCTGCCAAGGACATGAAGGCGCTCGTCCGGCACCGTTACAACGCCTATGTTGGGGTCTATGGTGCAAAATGGATAATTTGCTGATTCTGCACCTGCCTTTGTAAGTG
This sequence comes from uncultured Dorea sp., assembly GCA_948602995.1. Classification (GTDB taxonomy): domain Bacteria; phylum Bacillota; class Clostridia; order Lachnospirales; family Lachnospiraceae; genus CAPEBR01. The sequence goes on along the minus strand of CAPEBR010000043.1, from coordinate 19,632 downwards.
AATTAAATAATGTGCTCTTTCCTACATTCGGAAGACCGACTATGCCTAGTTTCATTTTATCTTAGCCTCCTTTGGGTTTTCTTATATTTTATAAGGTTTTTCGCCTCTGGCTGCATTAATCTCTTGTCTCCATAAGAATTACAATCCCTGAGGAAAAGCTGATCTGCACTTCCTCCTCTTCCAGCTGGTTGCTTACGCACAGGCTGTCATATGGTGTCAGCGTATGGTCCCGCAGGGGATACTTCGCCCCTCTTATACTGAATCCATACACCTCATACCCTAACGGGAACAGAGAAAAATACGGTCCATAGCTTTCGGATTTTTTCAGCACCGTATCCCCTCCAATCAGACGGATCCGGTTTCTTGGATCTAAGATTCTCGCATCAATTCCGGCGCGGAAAGGAATCGTAAGGGTCTGTATATTCGCCCACAGATGATCTACTCTTCCGCCTGTTGCGCCCAGTATCATAATCTCGCTGCAGCCAAGGGTCATGGCGAGCTTCACAGCAATCTCTGTATCGGAAGCATCTTTCATGGGATTATACTCTCTGATTGGAACTGCCGTCTCATTCCGGTAATAGTCCGCAATGCTCTGGTCTGCACTGTCAAAGTCACCTACAATATAATTCGGCATGATACTGTTATGATAGAGAAACTCAATCCCCTTGTCCACTCCGATAATACAATTTGCCACAACCTCATTTAATACAGACAGGGCAAATTCTTCATCCAGCTCCCCGCCGCTTATAATTACAATTCTTTTACTCATAATGACTTAATATCTCCATGAACTTTTTCGTGTTTTGCGACGGATCCCCATTAAAAACAGCCGAACCTGCAACAATTACATTGGCGCCGGCATCCAGCACCTCCTCCACATTCGTCAGATAAATGCCGCCGTCTACCTCAATATCAAGATCCAGTCCCCGTTCTTCTGCCATCTCTCTTACTGCGCGGATCCTGTCAAGAGATTCCGGGATGAATTTCTGTCCCCCGAAGCCTGGATGTACACTCATCATCAGGAACATATCAATCTGATCTAAAAAGCCTTCTGCCTCCCTTACATCTGTCTCCGGACAGATGGACAGTCCTGCCTTCATTTTGCACTCATGGATCTTGTGAATTACTGCAGCAGGATCCTGACATGCCTCCAGATGTATAGTCAGGAAGTCTGCACCTGCCTCTTTAAATGCTTCTACGTAACGGACAGGATCCTGAATCATCAGGTGCACATCCTTTACCTGCCGTGTCGCCTCCCGGATGGATGCAAGAACCGGAAGCCCAAACGATATACTCGGTACGAACATTCCGTCCATGACATCAAAATGCAGGTATTCTGCTCCGTTTTCCTCAGTAAGCCTCATCTGCTCTCCCAGAACTTTAAAATCAGCAGATAAAATTGATGGCGCCAAAACATATTTCATAGTCAGTACCTCCTTTTATTCTTTAACTCCTCGTACATGTCTCTATAATTGTCATACCGTATCGTATGGATCTCTCCCTGCTCCACTGCTTCCTTTACTGCACAGCCTGGCTCATGGATATGATCACAGCCGCCAAACCTGCAGCTTCCTTCATATGGCATGAATTCCGGGAAGCAATACTTAAGCTCCTCCTTTTCAAAATCATTCACATACAGGGAGCTAAAGCCCGGCGTATCCATAATATAGGCGTCCCCTTCAAGATGGAAAAGCTCAGAATGCCTTGTAGTATGCCTGCCCCGTTCAATCTTCCGGCTAATGCTTCCTGTCTCCATGTTTGCATCCGGCTTCAGAAGATTAATCAGTGAAGACTTGCCAACACCAGAGGGACCCGCAACAGCCGTTGTCTTTCCTGCAAGGAGGCGGCGCACCTCCTCAATATTCTGCTTTCGGCTCACACTGGTAAATACAACCGGACAGCCGCATCCCGCATAAACTGTCTTAAGCTTCTCTGCCTGCGGCTCTGAGGCAAGGTCTTTTTTATTAAAGCACAGAATTACTGGAATTTCCTTACGCTCCATCATCACAAGAAACCGGTCCAGCAGATAAAAATGGGGAGCCGGCCTGGCGGCGGCAAATACAACCAGTGCCTGATCAATATTCGATACCGCAGGCCGGATCAGCTCATTCTTTCTAGGAAGGATCTGTGTCAGATTTCCTTCCCTTTCCTTCTCATCTAAAATCTCTATTTCTACATTATCTCCTACCAGGGGCTTTGTCTTTTCTTTCCGAAAGATTCCCTTTGCCTTACATTCATAAACACCGGATCCTACTACGTGTACGTAGTAGAATCCGGCAATTCCTTTTATGATCTTTCCCTTCATACTGTCCCTGCCAGGCTTCGTTCTGTTAGTAGGCGTCATCTCCGCTATCCCCTCCGTCTGGATCCGGCTCCTGCGTATCCGGCTCTGGCTCCTGACCTGGATCCGGCTCCTGGACCGGCTCAGGACCTTTGCTCAGCACATATTTGATTCTTGTGCCCTTCTTAACCTTTCCAGATGACGGGCTCTGGGAAATAATCGTACCTGCCGGATAGGTATTGCTGTATTCCTCTTTTGATTTTACAGCATTCAGGTCATTTTCATATGCCCAGTCTGTCAGCGCTTCCTCATACGAGCCGATGAAGTTCTCAATCTCCACCTTCTCCTCCGGCTTCGGGCCGTCGCTTATCACAATTGTTACCACCGTATCCGGCCCAACCCTTTTTCCTGCTTCCGGACTCTGGGAAATAACTTTTCCTTTCTTCACAGTATCACTGTATTCTGTATTTGTATTATTATAGTCCAGTCCCGCGCTCACAATCTGATCCTGTGCATCAGACTGGGTCTTGCCAACTACATTCGGCACCTTAACCTTCTCCGTGCCCTTACTTACAATCATCTTGATATCTGTGTCCTTTGTTGCCTTTGAGCCTGCTTCTGGCGTTGTACTGATAACATTTCCCTCTGACACCACACTGTCATACTCGTATTCAGAGCTTACATTCTCAAAGCCCGAATTATTGAGCGTCTTCTGGGCGTCCTCCTCGCTCCATCCAACTACGTTAGGTACAAGAAGCTCTTCCCCTACAAGTCCGGTACTGACTACAACTTGAATGGTAGTGTTTTTCTTTACTTTAGAGCCGGCCTTCTGCTTCTGCTCACATACAATTCCTTCATCATATTTTTTTGATTCTTCTCTTGCTACAGGCCTGTATCCCAGCTTCTTCTTATTCAGAATCTCCTTTGCCTCTTCCTCACTCTTTCCCACAACATCCGGAACCTTTACCTCATCCGTATTCTTCTCTGCAGTCGTACCAGAGCCGGCAGACTTGAAGATGCCGGCCGCCTTCCCGATCCCATAGATGAGAACGAATGCAATGATTACAGCAACCACGATCATGAGGATCTTCATAACCTTGTTCATACGGGGATTGACTGTATCGGAATCCCGGCTGTCCGTCCTCTGTCCGCCTGTTCCCCTGCCATAATCATCCTCATACTCTTCTTCGTCATCCCCGTCGTCCTGGTATTCGTCATCATGGTATAACCTGCTGTCATTATGATAATGATCATAATCCTCATCGTCATCATACTCGTCATCATAAGAATGACGGATATCATCCAGTTCTTCGTCTGTTATAATCACGGTATCCGCATTACGAAGAGGCGGAATATAAACGAAATCACCATCCGGATCCACCAGCGAGCGCTTCAGGTCCTGAATCAGCGCTGATGTACTGCCATACCGTCTCTCCGCGTTTTTCTGTGTACATTTTAAAATAATCTGCTCCAGGCTGTATGGAACATCCGGCACGAATTCTGAAGGAGGCGTAACCTCTTCCTGAAGATGTTTAATGGCAATTGATACAGTGGAATCACCGTCAAAAGGCACCTGTCCCGTAACCATCTCAAAAAGAGTAATACCAATCGAATAGATATCACTTTTGGCGTCACTATAGCCTCCCCTTGCCTGCTCTGGCGACGTATAATGAACAGAACCCATGGCGTTCGAACTGATGGTGTTGGAGGTTACTGCCTTTGCAATGCCAAAATCCGTAACCTTTACCTTGCCGTCCCTGGATATAATGATATTCTGAGGCTTGATATCACGGTGGATAATTCCAGCTGCATGCGCAGCCCCGATGCCGGTACACATCTGGATCGCAATACTAATGACCTCTTTGTGAGAAAGCCTCCCCTTTCGCTCTATATATTCCTTAAGTGAAATGCCTTCTACAAGCTCCATGACCATGTAATAAAGACCCCTGTCTTCTCCCACATCATAAACATTCACAATATTCGGATTTAACAGACTTGCCGCAGACTGGGCTTCAGAACGGAATTTACGTATAAACTCATCCTCTTCACGAAATTCCCTTTTCAAAACCTTAATCGCAACATACCGGTTCAGCATCGTGTCTCTCCCCTTATACACGTCTGCCATACCGCCGGCGCCAACCTTGCTCAGCACCTCATACCGTTTTCCTAAAAAAATCCCATCTTTCACCATTTGCTCACCTCATCTGCCAGTGGCTCTGCCATAACAACCCCTATGTTATCCTTCCCGCCATTACTATTTGCCTTTTCTATCAACATCAATACAGCTTCTACAATATCCCTTGCACTCTTTACAATATCAAACATATCTTCATCTTCTACCATATTGCTCAGGCCGTCTGTACACATCAGAATCAGATCTCCCTTATGCAGTCTGTACTCATAGATGTCTGCCTCTACGTCTTCCTTCACTCCCATCGCCCTTGTGATAATATTCTTATCCGGATGGTGCTTTGCTTCCTCTGCCTTAATTCCTCCCAGCCTGACCATCTCTTCCACAAGAGAATGATCCTTTGAGATCTGACGGATCTTATCATTAATCAGATAGAGCCTGCTGTCTCCAACATTCGAAAAGTATAGTGTATTTCCAATTACAGTGGCCGCCACCAGCGTCGTACCCATTCCCTCCAGCTTCACGTCAGTCTCGGATATCTGTATCAGCTTGTGGTTCGCTATCGCAACAACATTCCTCAGAATTTCCTCCGGTTTCTTAAGAGTCGTCTTCTCAAGCTCCTCCCGCAGCACCATGACTGTATACTTCGACGCAAAGTCTCCTGCCTTATGACCGCCCATGCCGTCAGCAACTACAAGCAGATTCGGGAACGGACCGATCGGCTTATCCGTCACATATACATAATCCTGATTAATTTCACGTTTTCTTCCCACGTCAGTCATTGCATATAGTTTCATTCTTGTTTCTCCCTCTTGCCGGCAGCATATCTTCTTCTCAGCTGTCCGCATGCTCCATCTATATCGGAACCTCTTTCCCTTCTTATAGTAACATTTATTCCGTTTTTTTCAAGTTTATTTTCAAATTCATGGGCTTTTTTACTGTCAGGCTTCTTAAAATTCCTCTCTTTTACCGGATTTACCGGGATCAGATTCAGGTGGCAGTTTTTGCCCTTAAGAAGCTCTGAGAGCTCCCATGCGTCCTGTTCTGTATCATTTACGCCTGCTGCCAGGCTATATTCAAAGGTAACACGTCTCCCTGTTCTTTTAAAATAATCATCACAGGCCTTAAGCACCTCTTCAAGCTCATAGCGGTTTGCCACAGGCATTAGCTGCTTTCTCTTCTCCTGATTGGAAGCATGGAGAGAAAGAGCCAGCGTAATCTGGAGTCCTTCTTCCGAAAGTCTTCTCATGCCAGGTACAATCCCGCAGGTGGAAGCTGTAATATTCCTCTGGCTGATATGGAGGCCGTGACTGTCACTGATCATATGTATGAATTTCACAAAATTATCATAGTTATCAAGAGGCTCCCCGGTTCCCATGACAACCACATGGGAAACTCTCTCCTCCGTAAGCTTTTGAATCTGATAGATCTGTCTTAATATCTCCGACGGAGTAAGATTCCTCTCCAGTCCGTCTATGGTGGAAGCGCAGAACCTGCATCCCATCCGGCAGCCCACCTGGGATGAGACACACACCGAATTGCCATAGGTATGCCTCATCAGTACACTCTCAATCAGATTACCGTCTGAAAGCTCAAACAAAAATTTTTCCGTAGAGTCAAGCTCTGACCTCTGCCTTGCTGCAATGCGCATCTGGGCAATCTCGTATTCTTCAGACAGACGCTCCCGCAATGATTTTGAAAGATTGGTCATCTCCTTAAAGCTGTCTGCCCCTCTTTCATGGAGCCAGGCATAAATCTGCTTTGCCCGGTACGGCTTTTCTCCAAAGGCCTGCACTTCCTGTGCCAGCTCTTCATAATTATAAGAAACAATATCCTTTTTTTTCACAGTTCTTCCCTCTCGCAGTAATGCATCTATCCCACTTTGAAGCTACTTCCACCGCACTTGATATACAAGCCTTTACAGCCCCGCCCTTTGGAATAATGCCATATAAAATCCGTCTGTCTTGTCCTTTCCCGGAAGAAGCTGTCGTTCGCGGACAAGAGTGAACTCCGGATATTTCTTTACAAACCATACGGCATTTTCTTCATTTTCCTTCCGGTGAATCGTACAGGTGCAAAACAGAAGTCTTCCGCCAGGCTTCACATAATGGTTTACAATGGATAAAATCTGTCTCTGAAGCCTTACAAGCTCTCCCTGCTGCTTTTCCGTCATCTTATACTTAAGATCCGGCTTTTTCCCAAGTACGCCCAGTCCGGAACAAGGCAGATCCGCAATGACCAGATCCGCCTTTTCCAGGGCTTGCGGATCCGTCACAAGGGCGTCACGCTTTAATGCTTCAATATTCAAAAGTCCGCTTTTCTCAATATTCTCCTGGATCAGAGACACCTTATAATCCGTCAGATCTCTTGCTTCCACATGACCGCTGCCGCCAAGCAGCTCTGCAATGTGCAGCGCTTTGCCTCCCGGCGCTGCGCAGACATCAATTACATACTCTCCGTCCTTCACCTCTGCCCATCCTGCCGCAAGCATGGAGCTTAAATCCTGTACATAGAAATGCCCCTGCTGAAAACTCTTTAACCCTGCTATATAATCATAGCCTGCTATATAAAATGCTCCGGGAACTACCGGTTCTCTTCTTACTGTAACTCCTTCTGCTGCAAGCTCGTCCTCCAACTCCCCAGGCGTAATCCGGTTCGTACAGCACCGGATGGATACCGGTTTTTCCTTTAAAAATTCCTCCCCCATTCCAATGACTGTGTCCTCATCATACACCGAAAGCCACTGGCTCACCAGCCATTCCGGAAGGGAATATCTTACTGAGATAAACCTTCGCAGGTCGGTTCTGTCAGGAAAAGGAACCTCACTGATCCTCCGGCTGATATTCCGGAGAACTCCATTGACGAATCCCTTCAGATTCAAAAAACCTTTTTTTGCCGCAAGCTTAACCGCCTCATTACAGACTGCAGAATCCGGGACACTGTCCATATACCTGATCTGGTACACGCTGCTTCTGAGGATCGTCCGTATAACCGGCTTCATTTTTTTCACTTTTATACTGGAAAAATGATCGATGATATAATCCATCTCAATCATGCGTTCAAGCGTGCCATTCACAACTCTCGAAATGAATGCACGCTCCTTCTTATCCAGATACTGATATTTGTCAAGAACATTTTTCAAAGCAATATGACTGAACTCTCCGTCCCTTGTAATCAGAAGCAGGGTCTCAAGCACAATCTCCCGGCCTGTTATTGTCATCTTTCTAATCGTCCCTTCTGCCACTGGTAAGGATCAGGATTCTGAGAAGCTGCAGGATTGCAGATGCTGCACCTGCCACATAGGTAAGCGCTGCCGCTGTCAGCACCTTCCGCGCCGAATGCACCTCATCCGGATATAGAAGGCCGGATTCACCCAGTATCTTAATCGCCCGGCCTGATGCATTAAACTCCACTGGAAGTGTTACAATCTGAAAGAGTACAGCCAGTGAAAAGGCCAGGATGCCAAGATTAATCAAAAGGGAGGAGGATCCGGAGCCGATAAACATCCCGATGATAATCAGCGGCCAGGCGATGGTACTCCCGAAATTAGCCACTGGCACTAGCGCCCCCCTGATTGAAAGGGGGAGATATCCCACCTGATGCTGGATGGCATGCCCGCACTCATGGGCAGCTACTCCCAGGGCAGCCACTGACGTCCTGGAATAAATGGAATCCGACAGCCTTAAGACCTTGCTTCTGGGATCATAATGATCCGTGAGGTCACCTGACACCCGTTCTACCCGGACATCATAAATCCCTGCCCGGTGAAGGATCTGCTCTGCTGCCTCTTTCCCTGTTATGCCGGAGTGATTACGTACACTCGAATACTTATGAAAGGTTGATTTCATTCTGGAGGATGCCAGCAGACAGATAATCACGCCCAGAAGAACAAGAAAATATGTGGGGTCAAAATACATTGGATAATACATACAATTCCTCCTTCTATTGTAAAACAGTCAATTCAATTAAAGACTATTATATATGAAAAACCGCAAAAAAACTTCAATTTCATATTTATTTAATATTTTGATACAAGCGTCAAAAGGTCATGCGTTTCATGCTTGCATGAAAAAGCATGACTTTAGGATTGTGGGAGTGCGTAAGCACGGAACAATCCGTGTATCAGAAGCGTCAAAATACCTTTTGACGCTTACATCGTCATATTTTCAAACATGAAACCTGGTTCGACCGTATATCCACGCAGGAATGCCCCCGCATCCATCCGCTTCTTTCCCGGGATCTGTAATTCTGTTATTTTCAGAAGGCCGGTGCCTGTCTGCACAAGAAAGCCATCCTTTTGCACATCCACAACTGTTCCAGGTTCTCTGCCGCTGTCTCCTTTTTGCACTTCGGCCTGCCAGATCTTCATAACCTTTCCGTTCCAGTGCGTGTAGGCACTGGGCCATGGATTAAGCCCTCTTATCAGACGCTCTATGGACACTGCAGGTGACTCCCAGTTAATATTACCAATGCCTTTATCCAGCATCCGGGCATATTCCGTTGGGCTCTCCCCCTGTTTTACCGGCACAATCTTTCCTTCCTTCAGAAGCTTAAGTGTCTTAAGGCAGAGCGCTGCACCACACTGTGCAATCTTATCATGAAGACTCCCGCCTGTCTCCTTTTCCTCTAAAATAATCTCCTCTTTAAGGAGTATATCTCCGGTATCCAGTCCTTCATCCATCTGCATTGTGGTCACGCCGGAAACCTTCTCACCATTAATCACTGCCCACTGAATCGGCGCCGCCCCCCTGTACTTCGGGAGCAGGGACGCATGGATATTGATACATCCATAGGGCGTCATCTCCAGAATCTCCTTTGGAAGAATCTGCCCGAAGGCAATCACCACCATCACATCTGCGTGATATTCGGAAAGCTTCTTAACACATTCCGGCTCTCTTATCTTTTTTGGCTGGCAGACAGGAATTCCCAGGGAAACTGCTGCTTCCTTTACCGGGGTGTACTGCATCTTCCCGCCTCTTCCCTTTGGTTTGTCCGGCTGCGTAACTGCCAGCACGACCTCGTGCTCCTTCGCAAGCGCCTGAAGTGTTCCTACTGCAATATCTGGTGTTCCCATAAAGATTACTCTCATCTGCTACTCTTCCTCCATCTCAACATCATGAAGCCCGCCTTCTACCAGATCCACGTACATCCTTCCCTCCAGGTGGTCAACCTCATGGCAGATTGCCCGGGCAAGAAGCTCCTCGCCCTCTACCACAATCTCCTCCATCTTTTCATTAAATGCTTTTACCTTTACATAATTGGGCCTCGTCACCGCTCCCGCTTTCCCCGGAACACTTAAGCATCCCTCATCTCCGGTCTGCTCGCCGCTGGTTTCCAGGATCTCTGGATTCACCAGAATCAGTGCACCCGTATCGTCCCCAATATCAATGGTTACAATCCGTTTTAATATCCCCACCTGAGGCGCCGCAAGCCCTACGCCTCCTGCATCATACATCGTATCCAGCATATCCCCGATGAGAATCTTCGTCCGAAGCGTCATCTTCGGTACTTCCTTACACCTTTTTGTTAATACTTCTTCTCCCAGCTCACGAATCTTTCTTATCGCCATAGTTCTATTCTCCTTAAAAAATATTTAGCGGGTTAAAATCAAACTGAATCCGAAGCGTCTGAAACCCTTTATTTATTTCAATATACTGCTCCATATAATTTTTAACTGTGATTAACAGCTGATAGTCTCTGCTCTTAAGATAGATCACTCTGCGGTATACATCACTGACTTTTCCCACAAAGGGGCTTGCCGGCCCGATGATCTGAAGTCCTCTGTCACCTCCTGCCCGCCGCGCGAATTCCTTCAGGTATCCGGCTGCCGTGTTAAGAAGCTCCTCATCCTCACCGGTTGCGAGAACCGCAAGAAGCTCTGCCGCCGGCGGATAACCCATCAGCCGCCGGTAACGCATCTCCTCCTCATAAAATCCTTCATAATCCTGGCGCGCTGCACAGGTGATGCTGTAATGCTCCGGGCTGTAAGTCTGAATGACAACCTCTCCACGTTTCCTGCCGCGCCCGGCTCTTCCCGCCGCCTGGGTAAGAAGCGCAAAGGTCCTTTCTGCTGCCCGGTAATCATCTGTGTAAAGCGACATATCCGCTGCCAGTACTCCAACCAGCGTTACATTGGGAAAATCGTGTCCCTTTACAATCATCTGTGTACCAATCAGAATGTCTGCCTCCCCATTTGCAAAGGCAGACAGAATCTTTTCATGCCCATCCTTTGTCCGGGTTGTGTCCATGTCCATGCGAAGCACTCCTGCCTGGGGAAACCGGCGTTTTACAAGATCTTCTATTGCTTCTGTCCCCATCTTGAAGCCACCGATATAGGGAGAGCCGCAGGACGGGCACTCCTTTACTGCAGGCTCCTCATATCCGCAGTAATGACATACCAGCCTGCCGTTCTTGTGAGCAGATAAAGATACATCACAATGAGAACATTTTACTACATATCCGCAGGAACGGCAAGAAACAAATCCTGCATATCCCCTTCTATTTAAAAAAAGCATAATCTGCCGGCCCTTTTGCAGTCTGTCTGTGATCAGTTCACTAAGCCTGTCACTTAAGACCGAACGGTTGCCCCGTCTTAATTCTTCCCGCATATCAACTGTATATACAGCCGCCATCTCCTTCTTAGCCACGCGGTTTGCCAGAGTCAGGCAGGTGTATTCCCCCTTTTCACACCGGTAAAAGGCCTCCAGGGACGGAGTTGCTGAACCAAGCACCACACTTGCCCCTTCAAGCCTGCCACGCATAACAGCTGTCTCCCTGGCATGATACCTGGGAACCTGCTCGCTCTTATATGCTGTCTCATGTTCCTCATCAATTACGATCAGTCCCAGGTTCGAAAATGGCGTAAAAAGGGCGGAACGGGGACCAATCATCACATCCACTTCCCCCCGCCCTACCCTCTCCATCTGGTCAGACCGCTCCCCTGGAGAAAGCCTGGAATTTAAAATAGACACTCTGTCGCCGAATCTTCCGTAAAAGCGGAGCACAGTCTGATAGGTAAGGGCAATCTCCGGAATCAGGACGATCGCCTGACATCCCTTTGCCACCACATGGCTGATCATCTCCATATAGACCTCTGTCTTGCCGCTTCCGGTCACACCGTACAGAAGATAGGTTTCGTATTTCCCCTGATCGTAATCCTTTATAAACAGGTCTGCTGCCTGCCTCTGCTCCGGGGACAGGACAATCTCATGCCTGTTCCTTCTCTGGTCTGCCATGTGAAGGGACCAGGGACTTCGGAATGCCTGCTGTTCCTCCACGCTCAGCACGCCCTGTTCCTCAAGTGTCCGGATAACAGATGCGGGCACATGAAGCTTCTTTGTGATCAGCTCATATTCCTGCCGCGGCTGGTCAAGGAGGCCTGCAAGGAGTCTTGCCCGCGCCTTTTGATTCTTATTCAGATAGAAGTCCAGTTGTTTTTTCCCTTCTTCCTCGTCAAGGAGCAGACGCACCAACCGCTTCTTAAGCAGCTTTCCCTTCTTTTTAATAGGGAGAACTGTCTTTAAGGCCTGAATCATGGTGCCGCCATAGTTCTCCTTCATCCATGCCGCCAGGGTTACAAGCTTTGATTCAATAGCTCTTCTGCCATCGGCAATCTGCAAAATCTCCTTGATGTGATCCGGCGCATAGTCCGGTTTTTCCGTAAATCCAACAATATAACCGGATGTCTGCCGGTTCCCCCTTCCGAAGGGAACGATCACCTCCATGCCAGTTTGCAGCACTGCGTCAAGCTCTGGAGGGATACTGTACTCAAATACTTTATCCAGTTTTTCATGTGTAATATCTATAATTACCCTTGCATACATGCTGTCTGCCTTACTCCCCAGGCTCCTCTAATATTTCCTGAATCAGCACACGCTCATCCATGTCATATTTTACTCCCTTAATCTCTTGATAGGTCTCATGTCCCTTTCCGGCAAGAATAATTACATCCCCCGGCCTTCCGTTCCTGATCGCATACCGGATCGCTTCCTTCCGGTCACATATTTCAATATATTTTCCTTCTGTCTTCTTAATTCCAGTCACAATGTCGTCAATAATGCCCTGAGGCTCCTCAAACCTGGGATTATCTGATGTGATAATCGTAAAGTCCGAAAGTCTTCCTGCCACCTCGCCCATTTCATAGCGCCGGCTCTTCGCCCGGTTTCCTCCGCATCCAAACACTGTCACGATGCGCTCCGGGTTATAATCCCTCAGCGTGTGAAGCAGGCTCTCAAGGCTCATTGCATTGTGCGCATAGTCGATCATCAGGGTAAATTCATCCGACACCTTAATCATCTCAATCCGGCCCTTTACCTTTGCCACTTTAAGAGCACTCTTAATATTTTCCGCCGGGACGTCAAAATGCCTGCAAACCGCAATCGCTGTCAGGGAGTTATATACACTGAACTCACCCGGAATATCAATCTCCACGTCAAAATCACTTAAGCCCGCTACATGGTATTTCACCCCGAGATAACCCGGCCTTGATATATGCTCCACTCGTTCGGCGCGAAGATCCGCCCCCTCCTTAAAGCCAAAAGTCTCAGTCTCACAGGACGCATCCCTAAACACGTCCTTATACCACGGGTCATCCGCGTTCGCAATTCCGATTCTGCACTGCTTAAACAGAAGTCCCTTGCAGCGCTTGTAGTCCTCAAAGTCCTTATGCTCATTGGGGCCAATGTGATCCTCCCCCAGATTTGTAAAGATCCCAATCTCAAAAGGGATGCCCGCTGTCCTGTGCAGCATAAGCCCCTGGGAGGAAACTTCCATAACAACACAATCGCAGCCTGCCTTAACCATCCTGGAAAAATAATCCTGAATGGTATAAGACTCAGGCGTCGTATTATTTGCCGGAATCGTCTCATCACCAATAATCGCTTCAATGGTTCCGATGAGCCCCACCTTGTGCCCCACGCCCTCCAGAATCGACCGTACCATATAAGTTGTGGTTGTCTTACCCTTCGTGCCGGTAATACCGATTACCTTAAGCTTCTCCGCCGGATAACCAAAATATGCCGCAGACATAAGCGCCAGCGCATACCTGGTATCCGCAACCCGGATAACAGTAAGCCCCTCCGGCGCCTCCACATCCTTTTCCACAATCACGGCCGCCGCTCCCTTCTTCGCAACCTCCTGTACATATCCGTGTCCATCGGACACGGCTCCCGAGATGCACACAAAGGCGCTTCCCGGCCCGGCTTTCCGGGAATCATTGACCAGGGCGGTAATCTGAATATCACTTCTGCCCTGAATAGTTTCATATTCTAAACGTTCCAACAGCTCTGTTAATCTCATATAACTGCCTCCATCATTTTTAGTAGGTATTATTATAGCACCCTTTCCGGCTTCATGGCAATCGGGGACGGGGTAAAATTAATTTTACCCCGTCCCCGATCGAACCTCATTCTGTTCTTTACATGGAAATTGCTTGTTGATATAATAAAAACAGAGAAGAACAGTATCGGTTAATTAGTGTGGATGAGGCTAGGTGATAATGGCTGATTCATGGCAAAAGGAGGTCAGTGACCGATGGGACAATTCATGGTTAAAGGAGAGCAGAAACTTCCAGAGAAAAAAACACCGCTTCGTTTATTATACATGTTCAGAGATGAGGTATGCACAGTTATAGATGTTGATGAAAAAAAACGCAATGTCAGCGTAAAAAATTATAGTGAAAATTTCCTAAGGTGTGCATTTGGCAGGCTGGAAAACCCTAGTTATGATCAATACGAGGAATTCCTGGAAGCCAGATGTTTCCCGAGGAGCCGTGATAAGATGAAACTGATACTAAGGGAACTGCAGCTGCCGTTTTATGATCCCTTTCTGATCATTGAGAAAACGGAGGGACGGATGGCAGAGGATGAGTTCTGGATTAAGATAGAGAGGTAGCGGCATGGTTGAGTTATTTTCGAAAAACCTGTTGTTTTATACCGGCTTCTCCTCAAAAGGGAATCAGCTTAAATGGACGGACGGCATCTACTGGTACAAGGCAGATTATACAGGTTATGAAGGACTTGCAGAGTATATGGTATCTGGTCTGCTTCAATATTCTGATCTGGAATGTGAAGAATATGTCGTGTATGAAACAGAGGAAATTAAATATCAAAATCATCTTTACAGAGGATGCAAAAGCAAGGACTTTTCTAAAAAAGGCTGGCAGCTTATAACACTGGAGCGTCTGTATCAGATGGAGTCAGGTGAGAGCCTTTATAAAAGTATCTATCAGATCTGTGACTATGAGAAGCGTCTTATTTTTTTGACAAAACAGATAGAGAGGCTAACCGGACTTAAGCATTTTGGCAGATATATGTGCAAATTACTTGCAGTAGACGCCCTGTTTTTAAATGAAGACAGACATCTGCATAATATTGCAGTCTTATGGGATGGAGAACATGCATTTCGTTACTGCCCGATTTTTGACCAGGGTGCAGCACTTCTTTCGGATACCCTGATGGATTATCCCATGGGCGAAGAGGCATTGGATCTGATGCAGAAGGCAGAGGCAAAAACCTTCTGTCAGTCTTTTGAAGAGCAGCTTGACATTGCAGAAGAGCTTTATGGGCAGCAGATCCGGTTTTCCTTTGGAGAGAAAGAGATCCGCGGACTCCTGGAAAAGGAGAATATCTATGATGATGCGGCAAAGAAGAGAGTTTATACCGTTATTTTGCAGCAGCGAAGAAAATACCAGTATTTATTCAGGTAAATCAAACTAGGGACGGGGCATTTTTAAAAATGCCCCGTCCCTAGTTGCCATATCATGCTAAACATGGTATATTATAGATGGTATTTTTTGTATATCTTAACTAAAATATCGACAAAAAAATAGTAGGAGTGGTCAATATGTATCAAGAAGCGTATAAGCGCTGGATGTCGGCTGATCTGGAAGATGCAGATCTGAAACCCGAATTGTCCAGAATCGAAGGAAATGAAGAAGAGATCAAGGAACGTTTTGCTATAGCACTGAAATTCGGCACGGCGGGACTGCGCGGAGTGCTCGGCGCAGGGACCAACCGTATGAATATTTATGTTGTACGTCAGGCAACGCAGGGGCTTGCCAACTGGGTGAAGACACAGGGAGGAAGCCAGACGGTTGCAATCAGCTATGACAGTCGGCTAAAGAGTGATGTATTTGCCAAGACTGCGGCAGGTGTTCTTGCAGCGAACGGCATTCATGTCAGAATCTATGATGCCTTAATGCCAGTACCTGCTCTCTCATTCGCAACACGCTATTATAGCTGTAATGCAGGAATTATGGTAACTGCCTCACATAACCCGGCAAAGTACAACGGGTATAAGGCGTACGGGCCGGACGGATGTCAGATGACAGATGATGCGGCTGCCATTGTATACGAAGAGATTCAGAAGACCGACGTACTGGACGGTGCAAAGTATATCTCCTTTGCAGAAGGCGTGGAAAATGGTCTTATCCGCTTTGTAGGGGATGACTGTAAGAAGGCTCTCTACGAAGCCATTGAATCACGCCAGGTAAGACCGGGCCTGTGCAAGAGTGCAGGGCTGAAACTCGTCTACAGTCCCTTAAACGGCGCAGGGCTTGTTCCTGTAGCCCAGGTGTTAAAGGATATCGGGATCACTGATATTACGATTGTACCGGATCAGGAATATCCCAACGGATACTTTACAACCTGCAGCTACCCGAATCCGGAGATTTTCGCTGCTTTAGAGCAGGGATTAAAGCTTGCCGAGGAGACAGGCGCAGACCTGATGCTTGCAACTGACCCTGACGCAGACCGTGTGGGAATTGCCATGAAGTGTCCGGACGGTTCCTATGAGCTGGTAAGCGGCAATGAAGTAGGAGTTCTTCTCCTTGACTATATCTGCGCAGGACGTATCGAAAAGGGGACCATGCCTGAAAAGCCGGTTGCTGTAAAGTCCATTGTATCTACACCTTTGGCTGATGCTGTTGCAGAGCATTATGGTGTTGAACTCAGGAATGTACTGACTGGATTTAAGTGGATCGGAGATCAGATTGCACGTCTTGAAGCAGACGGAGAAGAGGATCGTTTTATTTTTGGTTTTGAAGAAAGCTATGGTTATCTTGCCGGACCATATGTGCGCGACAAGGATGCAGTCATCGGTTCCATGCTCATCTGTGAGATGGCAGCATATTACAGAAGCACTGGCAGCTCTTTGAAGCAGAGGATGGAGGAGATCTATGCAGAATACGGACGCTATCTGAACAAGGTGGACAGCTTCGAGTTCCCGGGACTTACCGGAATGGATAAGATGGCAGGCATTATGCAGAGTCTGCGGGATAACCCGCCCTCCGAGATCGGCGGTATCAAGGTTGTAAACGCTGTTGATTACACGAAGCCGGAAGAGACAGGCCTTCCCTCTGCCAATGTACTAATCTACACCTTAGAGGGCGGTGCAACGGTAATTGTACGCCCGTCCGGTACTGAACCGAAGATCAAGACTTACTTTACCACCCTGGGAAAGGATCTTGCAGAAGCACAGGCACAGAAGGACCAGCTTGCAGAAGCATTAAAGCCTCTGCTTGCATAATTCGTGATGTTTTAGGACTACTTTTTAGATCTGTTTCCCCCAAAAAGACCACTCTCGCAGAATTCCGTGCTTTTTAGCATGGACTCTTCTGCGGGAGTAGTCTTTTTTTGTTAATCATCCTGTTTTAGAGCGTGTTTGAAAATTCATTCCTGCCACCTGCACGCCCCACTTTGTGGGGAATTTGTGACGCACATTTGGCAGAAAGCAATTTTCAAACACGCTCTAGGGTATGGACTCCTTTTAACTTTGCATAATTCGGGATAACTCCTTACAAAGATTTCAGCCAATCAAGAAGGTCTTTATCCTTTTTCCATGCCGACAGTTTGTCAGATGAGGGACTATTATAAGCTTCCATCAATGCTTTACGTTTCATTTTTTCATCTGCACGGGCGTAGATTTCAGTTGTTGAAATATTTGAGTGTCCCAGTAAATCCCTGATATAAACAAGATTGACACCAGATTGAAGCAGATGCATTGCTTTGCTGTGCCGCAGCCAATGAGGGGTAATCACAGGAACTGAGTCAGATGGCGTGCGAAATCAGTTTCCTTCATAGCATACCTCCGGGATAACATATGCACATGACCTTTCCACTTTCTTCATCAAATCCGGATAAACTTCTGCGGTCAGGCGCAAATACCCAGCCGTTGACCGCACTGTTTTGTGTCCCATATATGTGGAAAGAATCGGGAGCATAGCCGTCAGATCAGCTTCTTCTTTGATCCACTTTTGCAAAACATGGACCGCGATCAACCAAAAAGCAGTTGCCGTATCAATGGGACATGCAAAATCCATGATAACAGTTGACACGTATGCAGATTTGCAGGCAATCATTGAAGATTGCGAAGAGGAAATACAGGAATTTATCAGAGAGGTCCATCCATATGACACTATGGATGAAAAAATGCTGAAAGAAATGTTCCAGGAAGAAATTAGAATTCCCAGGGAACTGCAAAGCGTAGAAGAAGACAGCAGTGGGTCAAAAGGTTATGATTACTCAGATGTGAAAGAAATGGATGATATCCATGAATGGTATTTGGAAGAGGGGCAGTGAATCTGCCTCTTTTTGCTGTGGCAGGCCGGAAAAAGTATTGTAAATACCGGTGTTAGGGGATATAATATTTTATAGATAAAGGCGGTGTGCAAATGAAAAAAGAAATGATACAGGATAGCAGGATAGTAGAGCAGATTGTTGATGATATGGATTTGTTTGACGACGACCTGATGTCCATGGTTTTTGACCATAATATCCCAGCCACAGAGCTTCTGTTAAAGATTATTCTGAAACAGGGAGATATCACGGTAATAAGTGTTGTCTCTCAGCGGGGATTTCAGAATCCTATTGTAGGCGGCCGTGATATCCGTTTGGATATTTTAGCCAAAGACAGCACAGGAAGATATTACAATATCGAAGTTCAGAAGAAGCCGGAGGGGGCGCATGTGCGCCGCGCCAGATTTAACAGCAGTATGATGGACGTCCGGATGCTGAAAGCAGGGCAGGAGTTTTCAGAATTAAGGGATTCGTATATGGTCTTTATCACACAGACGGATATATTTGGTCATGGGTTGCCTGTTTATACGGTAAACCGCCACTTTGAGGAAATTGATGATTCATTTAATGATGGTTCCCATATCGTATATGTAAATGGCAGCTATAAAGGAGAAGATGCAATCGGCAAATTGATGCATGACTTCGGATGTAAAGAATCTAAAGATATTTATTATCCTGAATTGGCGAAAGGTGTGAAGCATTTTAAAGAAGAAGGAGGTAGAAAAATCATGTGCGAAGCTGTTGAAAAGTATGCAGAAACAAAAAGAATAGACGCCTTGTATGAGGTGGTGAAGAACTTGATGGAGACTATGAAGTTAAATTCAGAGCAGGCTATGTCGGCTATAAAGATATCTGAAAATGATAAGGAAGTCTTATTGAAAAGATTGTAAAAGACATCATCGCAAGATAAATGGAATTTTAGAAAAATGGGTGTCGGAATCCGCAGGATAGGTATAAAGTCTATTCTGCGGATTTTTTGCATATTTGTCGGAAAAAGATTTTCATTTTCCCTCTTGTATTTGTAGTTGTCTTTTGGTACAATTGGAAAAGAACAAATGTTCTAAATAAAAATGAATATACAGACTTTCCATACAGGCTTCTCTGTGCTATTCTTTGCTATGGAATATTGGACAGGATTTGACAGTACCGCCTGGTCAGGAAAATCAGTTTTAGTGACTTTATTCGTGTAATTGCTGTATTGGCCGGAAAAAGAATACCCTGAGACAGGAATTTTACAGAAAATCAAGGAGATTTTCGGGCCAATAGTGAACATAGTAAGGAGGTTCGGTCATGAAAAATGAACAAAATATGTTCAAATTACATGCTCCATACCAACCCACAGGAGACTAGCCACAGGCAATTGCCGAACTGGTCAAAGGCTTCAAGGAGGGCAATCAATTCCAGACTTTACTAGAGCGTGTTTGAAAATTGCTTTCTGCCAAATGTGCGTCACAAGTTGTGGGGAATTTGCCCCAAATGAAGGAGGCGTAGTGGGCTACGCTGACTGAATGCGGGGCAAATTAGCCGCAAAGTGGGGCGTGCAGGTGGCAGGAATGAATTTTCAAACACGCTCTAGGGGTTACGGGGTCTAGCAAGACATTTACGATGGCGAATGTGATTGCCCAGCTGAATAAACCAACGCTTGT
>CAPEBR010000042.1 GCA_948602995.1 uncultured Dorea sp. | reverse complement strand
AGATATTCCTTTCCTGTCTGCAATAATTCCTTATGGAGCCGCTTTTGAATATATTTCTTTGCCGACACCGACCTTGCCAGGGCCAGTCGCTGCCGCTCGGAAAACAGGTAATGGTTGCCAACAAAAGTCGTGACTGGTTTGACATCATATCCCCTGTCCAGAAGGAACTGCACTTCATCTGATGCTTTTTGCAGCAATTCTAACTGCTTCCCGGCAAACTGTTTTTCATCCTCCGGAACATATCCCCTTCTGCTCATCGTCCTCTTATCCCTTCCTGACAATTCTCTGGCCTGCGAATACAGCCAGTACCCCAAGCGTAACACTGAGTACAGTATAAATGGCCGCCAGATGCATCTTTCCATCTTTCATCAAATCTGTTGTCTCCAATGCGAAGGAAGAAAATGTAGTAAAGCCTCCGCATATCCCGACCTTCAGGAATAACACTGTCCTGGGATTCAGAAAATCTGTTTTTATTGCCAATGCAGTAACAATTCCAATCAGAAAAGAACCCACAATATTTATCATTAGTGTTTTGATTGGAAATACACATCCTTCTTTCAATGGGATCATTCCTATTAAATATCTGCAGACCGCTCCTATAAATCCGCCAGTTCCAACAACGATACACTCTATCATGACAGACACCCTTTTCTTAATTTAAGTTAGGTCAATTATACTTGTTTTCCGATTCCATTGCAACGTCTGTTGTCCGCTCCCCATTCTCCAGTACCGGCGTATAGATGCCTGTTACCTCCAGCTCTTTGCCATCCTGTCCGTCTACCTGGACATAATAATCCCGGATATAATGGGATATGTAATGCTCCTGCAGGGAATAGAGCTCCAGCGTCTGAAAATCCACCAGACATATATCCCTTACCCCTGATTCTTCTCCTTCATATCCATAACTGTCCATGACCTCCAATAGCTTATCCAGACAGGTCTGGCACAAGTGGTCTTGCACCTTCTTCACATCAAAGATACTGTTTGTACCATATTCTACTGTAACCTCTGAAATTCACCGTTCCGGATTCCGGTCCGTCTGAAAACTGCAGGCTCCCTCTGCACCAACGGTCCAGCCGGAACCGCCTCCGCCCATCCCGTCCAGATTCCGGATCCGCATATCCATCACATACCAGTCATTGACACAGATCACTCCCAGGTCGTCCCTTCCCCGGAACATGCCCATCAGGCTCCGGTTATGGCTCCCGCATAGATAACACTCTGACGGATCAGCAAGCGTACTGTCTGCCGGAGGCTGTTCCTGCCTTTCCCATGTCCTCCTCATTTCCAGTTCTTCAGCCGGAAGCTCCTGCCTCTTAAACCCTGCTAAAACTCCTCCAAAATACATCCCTGCTGTAAAACACAGGATACCGATTCCAAATACTGCCTTGTTTCTGCTCATACTCCCTCCTTGATTCCAATAGATATAGTCCCAACGCTATCAGAATCAGTATAGCAAACACAGACCGCATTTTCATCATATAATACTTGATTTCTATATTTTTCCAGTATTATATTGCGTATTAAATGAATAGTAAAAAAATAACCCGTACACTTGCACAGGCTATCTTCTCTCTTCCTCAATGAGAAAGTCCAGAATCCGCAGGATCTTCTCCTGTTTCTTATCCGGGAGGCTTTGAAGTTTCTCCTCTAACTTTGTACACCGCGCCTTCCTTCCAACACGAAGCACGTCCAGCATCACATCATCCGCTGATACCTCCAGGGCATTGATGATCTTGACAAGGGTGGTAAGCTTCGGTGTTTTCACTTCCCGTTCAATCGCCCCAAGATAATTCCAGCTGATCCCCACGCGCTCTGCCAGCGCTTCCTGCGTCATTCCTGCCTCCTCCCGGCATTTCTGGATCCGTTTCCCTAATCCCTGCATCTGTTCGACCTCCATTTTCAGCCAACGCTAAAAGCGTTTGTACCATTTCTATCAGTATATTTGTTCCCAAAATCCGCAAACAGTATCCAACAGAACGCATACTAACACTTTTGGAACATGCTATAAAAATGGCACAATAATTTCTTAAACTGGCACGGTTGTGCGATTTACACCGTAAAAGTCATATGTTAAAATTGATATTGTCAAAATTATGTGCAGAAACAGCACAGCAGTATCCGAGGCATTGCCTCATCCCCGGATATTAGCTGCGTTTTTTGCTGCAGGAGGTGAAAATATACTTACAACTTCATATGGAACCGTGATGTTAGAATATAAATAGTACAAGTTAAAAGTGGAAGATTTCAGAAATAACTGTATAATGGAAAGGAATGCAGGAGGGAATTTTTCATGAGTAAACAGTACGATAAACAGTTTAAGGAAAACGCAGTGCAGTATTATCTTTCTCATAAGGAACTGGGATTGAGGAAATGTGCGGAAAACCTTGGAATAAGCCGTAATGCCCTGAGAAACTGGGTGGATATTGCCAGAGAAAACTCTGGGGCGGTACCCACAAGAGGGTCGGGGAACTATGCGAGCGATGAAGCAAAAGAAAATGCCATGCTGAAAAAAGAGCTCAGGGATACAAAGGATGCACTTGAAATTTTAAAAAAAGCCATCGGCATTCTGGGAAAATGACACAGGCTCTCTTCCTTGAGACCCAAAGGAAAGAAGAAAGGTTAAAGGAAGAGGGGGAACGCCGCCTGAATGTCAGCGGGGTGCTTCGGATTTTAGGCGTTTCGAGGAGCGGCTACATTGCTTTCAGGAAACATCTTCCATCCGGCTGCCAGGTTAAAAAGGAGCAACGGATGAAAGAAATCAAAGCCATACATGAAGAGTCCCATGGGATCTATGGAGCACCTAAAATAGCGGCAAAAATGCGCCGGGATGGCGATCAGATCAGCGAAAAGACCGTAGGAAATTACATGAGGGAAATGGGGCTTGCGGCCTGTTACAGGAAACATCGCACCCAGACAACAAGGGATCCAGATTTCAGCAATGAATTAAAGAACCTGTTAGACCGGGATTTCCATCCGGGAAGCCCGAATGCCGCATGGTGTACGGATATCACATACATATGGACCGGAGAAGGATTTGTATATCTGGCCAGCATCATGGATCTGTATTCGAGAAAAATCATAGCCTGGACGCTGGGGGAGACGTTGGAGGAGAAATGGGTGCTGGAAGCTGTGAGGAAAGCAAAGAAAGAACGGCATGTGGAGAGACCATTGGTCATCCACAGCGACCGGGGGAGCCAATATACCTGTGGAGATTATGAGAAAGCAACCGAAGGGATGAGACGCAGTTATTCGGCGAAAGCCTGCCCCTGGGACAATGCCTGCATAGAAAGCTTCCATTCCCTGATAAAAAGGGAATGGATCAGCCGGTTCCAGATAGTGGATTACAACCATGCATACAGAATTGTATTTGAATATATAGAGGCTTTTTATAATACGGTCAGGATACACAGCCATTGTGGATACCAGTCTCCAGATGAATATGAGAAAAGATATTTGGATGAGATGGAGATGAAAATGAAGGAAACGGCGTGACTACCATAAAAGGAAGTGGCTGCAGGGCAAGAAAAAGATAGGAAGGAGGAAGTGTAGGATGAAGTCGAAAAGCGTGGAAAAGCTAGTCCGGGAAAAGGAAGAACTGTGGGATTTATTGGAAGATCTCATGGAGCGGATTCAGGATATCCGTGAAGAGATGGCAGCCGAATTAGAAGATCTGGAAGACATGATAGCTGAAGCCAGAGAAATAAGACGGTATTAATTCGACAAAAAAGTCCACGTTTAACTTGTACTTTTTCTTGACATAGTACCAGTACTGTTTTTCTCTTCATCTTAAACCTCCAACTATTTATATCCTTACAACTAAAATACCTCTATTTTGACACAACACCTTTTACAAACGGAATCCCCAGAAGCTTAAGCTCCTCCTTAAGCTTCGCATATTTACTCCTGCTGACCGGAACAGTGGTGTCTTCCCCCAGCACCGCCTCATAGGTCTGCCCGAACATGCTGGCGCTCACCTGCCTGATATCCCCTAACGGGATCAGAAAAGACTGATGGCACCTGAAAAATCCATAATCACAGAAAATCTGCTCCAGCTCTTCTAAAGACAGCGCAACCTGGTATTCCCGCCCATCCTTAAGCCGTATCCAGATCTTCCTCTTTTCCTTGCAGATATACCGGATCTCCTTCGGGTCCACAAGGGCATAATCCTGGCCTGTCCGGACAGCCACCTTCCCCGCAGAGGGAGCGCTCTTCTTTTCCACTCTCTCAAATGTCTTTCCAAGCCGCGCCACATCCACCGGCTTCGTAAGAAAATCAATCGGCTCATATTCATAGCTCTCTGCCGCAAAATCCGCGTGGCCGGTCAGAAATACATAGGGAATCCCCTTATGCCTTTCCTCAAGATATGCCGCCAGCCCAAAACCGCTCATATCCGGCATCTCTATATCAAGAAATACTAAAGACACCGGACGTTCCTCCAGCATCCTCACAGCACCTTCTGCATTTTCCGCATATAATATCTGTTCCCCAGACACATAATGCTTTAAAGCGGCAATCGAATCCTCCGCCGCAAGAGGCTGGTCATCCACCAGAAGCACCAGTCTGTCATACATCAAGTCTCCTCCTTATAAAGCCGCAATGGGAGCTTTGCAACAAAATATATAATATCCTTTTCCATCCTGGAATAGACCACTCCGCCGTACTTAGAAGCAAGCGTCTGGATTGACGCAATCCCGATCCCCTCATGACCTTTCTTGGAGGAATGCCCCACCTGATAGGACGCCATAGGATTCAGCCTGCTTACCCGGTTTGAAACATTGATGATACAAAACTCGCCCCGTTTAAGAATGGAGAGCCTGATTCCGTAAGATTTATCTGGAATCATCTCTGTCTCATCAATCGCATTCTGCAGAAGATTTCCAATCACCTTATTCGTCTCATAAACACTCGTAGCAATCTGTGACAAATCATTTTCTATAGAAATATCCATATGAATCCCGCTCTGAGCCGCCTTATTCTTAAAGGAAAGAATCAGCGCACTGACCGCCGCATCATAGACAGGCAGTATCTGATTCATTTCAATAGAGTCCTTCAAAAGCTCATTCAGATAGCTTTCGCACGCCTCATAATCCTTCCTGAGCAGAAGCCCGTGAAGCGTCTGCACATGAAAATTATAGTCATGGCGCTGGGAACGGATCACGCTCATATAGGTCTGCATGTCATCCCGGTACTGCTTCTCTGTAAGCACTGCCAGCTTCTCCTTGCGGTTTGAAATCATCAGATTCAGAAGTTTAAATCCGCCAAAAAAAGCGAACCACTCAAGACTCATTACAGGTATTGTATAAATTCCTGCCGCCGCAGGTATAACAAGACACATCGCGTATAATGCAAAATATATCCCCAGCTTTTCCATCAAATATTCTGCATTACTATATTCATTATCGCCGTCAACATATTTTTGCCCTGAAAAATATTCCTGCCAGCCTGTTCCCGGGAATTCCCCTGACATTTTACTGCATAACCCATATGCAGTCAGAAAGCTAAGTACAATCAACATAATACGAAAATATAAGGAAAGAAATTCTATACAGAATATCGTTCCCGCCGTCACCTGAAGCATCCCGAACTGCGCATATGCAATCGACACAGCAGCGGCAATATCAACCCACATACTCTTCGGCTCCAGAACAATCGGGATAAATACAGCCAGGAATAAAAAGCAGACAACGCCATTCATCCTGGTACTAAGATTCAAACAAACCGATAAACCGCAGATTACACCTGCAATCAGAGACAGCACCATGCCGCGCCGTCTTTCCATCCCCAGCCATTCAAAGGCAAAGTAACAGGAAAGCGCTGCTCCCACACTCAAAAAACCATATCCGGCGATTAACATGGTACTCCCTCCCTTCTTAAATCCGCAATAGTCCAGTTTAGTATAGCATTCCTCAATCCTCTTTTCAATCATGCGGGCAGCAGCCATCTTATGCCGCCCCGTAATCAATCGTGATAAAGCATCTCAGCAAGCTGTGCATGTATCATCTCCGTATCCATACCTCCTACGGATTTGTGAACCAGCTCGCCGTTATGGAAATACCGGAATGCCGGAATTCCCATAATCCTGAATCTTTTTGCAAGATCCCTATATACAGAAGTATTTACCTGGAGAAATTTAATAAACGCCATATCGTCTGCTGCTTCTCTGTAATAAGGTACTGTTCCCACACATGCCCCGCAGTGGTCGCCGTAAAAATCTACCATCACATATTCTGCCGAATGAATCAATTCATCAAAATTTTCGCTTGTTGCCTCTATAACTGCCATGCTCCTACACCTCCAGATATTTCTCTGCATCCGCCATCAAAAGATGAAAGGTATGCTCCTGATACGCTCTTTCCCTGAACATCGTAATGTCTGCCTGCTTCATAAGATCTTCCGCCTTCTCGCCGCGCTCTTCTGCCATCCTTTCAATCTCTGCGGCAAAATCCTCTTCCGTTAATGTGAATCCGTCGTTTTCAGAAAAATAAGAATATATAATATATGGAATAAAATATCTCTCCTGCTCTTCTGCGGCTCTTTCTAGCGCCTCTTCCTCTGTGATAACTTCACCCTCCTGGGTCTTCTTCATATCATAGCCGGCTGCCATCATGCCATCATACATAAGACGGGCCCTGGTATCACACCAGCTCTTCTTTTCCGCTTCATCGATATCAAACTCACTTCTTTTTGATATCTCCTCCAGCCAATAGCGTGCAATTCCTATACAGGCCTTTTCTTTTCTCTCTTTATCGTGCTGCTCATGATACCAGCGATAATAATCCTCCACCGTATGAACTTCCGGGATGCCCAGCTTTACTGCCAGCTCATCATCAATCTTCATCATATGGCTCCGTACAGCCTGCACAATCTTAAGCGTAAGCTCCTTATCCTTAATCTGGCATACAAACTCTTCCCCTTGCTTTTTCCCAAGAACTGCCTCTTCTGCACCTTCTGCTCCCGGGAGCCTGCGGCCAGGATACAGAAGAACTGTTCTGTTCTTCCAGCTCTCCTCTTCTGCCTTTACACAGATACATCGCACACAGTCTCCGTTTTTGGTCTCTCCTGTTATCTCCTCCTCCCTGGAGTGATCTTTCGCCAGAGCCTCAAGCTCTGCTTCAATCTCACTGTCCGGAATATGCCAGCGTCCCAGCTCCTCCTGAACCTCAAGCTTGCTATAATCATAGCAAGCTACTATTTTTGAATTCATCTTCTATCCTTCTTTCCACTGTTTTTTATCTTAACTGCCGTATATCCGGCTCTACTTCGCGATTCCTGCCCCCGCTTTTGCAAATGTACGGTAATATTCATTTGACTCAAGCAATTCCTCCGGCGTACCGCAGCCCTTGATCTCTCCGTCACACAGAACAATTACCTGATCGGCAAATATAGTGGCCGAATAATTATGCGCAATCAAAATTGTCGTACGCCCCTTCATCAGATTACTGAGCGCCTCCGTCACCAGCTGTTCGCTCTTTACATCCAGATTACTTGTGGCCTCATCAAGCAGAAGATAATCCGGATTACGCATCATAGCTCTGGCAATAGCAATACACTGCTGCTGCCCTCCTGAGAAATTAGAGCCTCCCGGGCCCGCTTCTGCGTCAAAATGTCCGGGCGTATTCATAACAAAATCATAAACATTCGCCATCTTCGCTACATGGATCAGCTCTTCTTCGGATACCGGACGCTCCACACCATAAACGATATTATCCCTGATCGTACCGGACAGAATCGGTTTATCCTGTGATACGATTGCAAAGCTTTTCCTCCATGAGGACAGCTTGAACTTTGTTACATCTCTGTCTCCGAAGTAAATCGTCCCGGACGTCGGGTCATACATACGCTCCAGAAGCTTAAAAAGCGTACTTTTCCCGGCGCCGTTCGTTCCTACTATTGCAGTGATCTTGCCCTTCGGAATTATACAGTCCAGATTTTTAAGCACCGGCGCTGTCTGATAAGAAAAGTCTACATTTTTCAGAATAATATCAGCGTCCGCAACATCCATCTCATATCCTTCTTCTGACTCCTCCGGGCACTCCAGTATATCACTGATCTTCTGGACAATACCTGCATTCTGCGAAAACGTACCAAAGTATGTACAGATTTCCGCCAGACGCACTGTCGCAAGACCGCAAAGCGTATAAAAACCAATCAGTTTTCCAACTGTCAGCTCGCCGGCCGCAACCATCTTACTCCCCAATACGAAGGAGATTACAATCGTAAGACATCCCATCATCTCCATTCCGCCCAGCTGAATCATAGATGTATAGCTGAGAAAGATATCCGCCCTGCACTGTTTCTGAAAAATCTTACTTGCTTTTTTCTGCTCCTCGTCCTCCATCCGGAAGGATTTGATCAGCCTGAGTCCCCGTACATGCTCCGCCAGATAACCCATGGTTGCCGCAAGTCTTGTTCTCGCCGTCATACCTGTTTTAAAGGACAGCATACTGTACAGCACAGTGATACCTATAAGGATGGGAATTATCAAAAGACTTGCCATCGCCATTTTACTCTGGAAAACAAATAATTTCTGATACGCCACAACTCCGGCATACGCTGCCGTAAATATATTGATCAGAAGTTGAAAATAATTTCCTGCATTATCAGCATCCGTCGTCACACGGGTAACAAGCTCATTTACATTATCTGAATCATAATAGCTTGTAGGAAGATGCATCATTTTATTCCATACCTTCAGACGGACCGCGAGATTAATCTTCTGAAGCACCAGGCCTGATATATAGGTAAATGCAATAGTAATCACTCCTGCAATCAGCTGGAATTCAATATACCGGATCAACTCATCTGTCTTGATGGAATTCTGCGTGCCGTCAATAATGGACGCTGTAATTGTGATGGCCTCCACCTCCACATGTGACTTTACCATAGATATTGCCACAACAAAAAACAAAAGCAGCCACGGCAGTTTCATTCCTTTAAATATTTTCGTATATCCTTTAATTAGCTTTATCACCTTACTGCCTCCTTTTCTGCCTCACAGGCGGCAATCAGCTCCATAAATGCCTGACAGCTTCCATACAGCTCCTTGTAGCTTCCGCAGCCTGCCAGTACTCCCTTATTCAGCACAACAATCTGATCCACTCTTTCCAAAAGAGATAAATCATGCGTAATAATAATCTTCGTCCTTCCCGGGAACATCTCAAAAATCGTATCCTGAATCATCTTAGACGCTGTCACATCCAGCGCGGACGTCGGTTCATCCAGAAGGATCATGTCTGATTTACGCATAAACTCTCTTGTGAGTACAAGCTTCTGCCTCTGTCCTCCCGACATAGAGGTTCCGCCCGGAGCCACAGGAGAGTCAAGACCTGTCTCCCATTTTCTTAAAACATCTGCAAATCCGGTCTTTTCAGCCGCTTCCCAGATCTCCTCATCACTCACCTCACGGTGAAGTCCGTAGGTAAGCGCTTCTCTTGCTGTTCCGCTGAAAATATCCGCTCCCTGCTGTACATATCCCATATGACCTCTTAATTCATCCAGAGACATCTCAGATACCGGAATCCCACCAAAAGAAACCACTCCCTCGTATGGCTCGTAAAAATGTTCCAGAAGACTTACTGACGTCGTCTTACCACTCCCGCAAAGACCGATGATTGCCGTAGCACTTCCTGCCGGAACATGGAAGGAAATATTCTGGATTGCCTTTTTCTCGCCATAAGAGAAAGAAACATTTTCAAATGTAACCTCTGCATTTCCCGGCTTTTTCGTATCTTTTACCGTCTCTTCTTCCTCCGGTGCAAGTAAAAGCTTTGCCGTTCTTGCCATTGTTCCCTGGATCATCTTAAGATTTGTCCAGTATTCTATCAGATTAGAAAATGCTGTAGAAAGCGTGCCTGAGAACATATAAAATGCCACCCACTGACTGATATCTATATCACCGCGCTTCAAAAGAATAACGCCGAATACCATAACAATCATAACCTGAGCCATTCCGATCAATGTACTTAACGCTGTAACTGTGCATTCCAATTTTCTGACACGCATATTGGCATGATAAAGTCCATATGCAGCATTCTCTCCGTTTTTTAATTCCTTTTCCTCGTTTGTATAAGTCTTAATGAGACTTAAATTTCTGACACGTTCTGCAAGATATGCCGTCAGTCCGCCAATCTCCTTAAAAAGTCCATCCTGCGTCTTATACCTCATCCGTCCGATAAAAACCATATATAAAATCTTGATCGGCAAAAGAAGAAATACTGACACAGTAAGCCAGATATTATAAGAAGATATGGTCTTAAGCGCCTCTGCCACATAATAAAGCGTCGGAAAAAATCCTAC
Organism: uncultured Dorea sp.; assembly: GCA_948602995.1. GTDB lineage: Bacteria > Bacillota > Clostridia > Lachnospirales > Lachnospiraceae > CAPEBR01. The sequence goes on along the minus strand of CAPEBR010000042.1, from coordinate 23,844 downwards.
CAGAAACTGTACCAAAAGCTGCGCCGCCGTTGTCGTATCATTCGTAATAGTACTCATAATGTCCGACGGGTTATTGCTGTCATAATAATCCATCCGTATATGAAGCATCTTCTTCCAGATTACACGTCTTGCATTTCTTGCCGCGATATGCTGAGCCGGAGTCCGCAGCGCGACGTCCCCGCAAAGTACGATCGTAAACAGTACATAAAACCAGATCGCATCCCACAGCACCTTATTATCCAAGCTTCCGCTCATAAGTCCTGCCGTAATTGTCGGAAGTTTCAGCATGATCTTGTTATAAAAGAAATTACATAAAAATGCAATAATGATCCAATGCCATGGCAGATGTATTTTTTTCAAAAGGTTCCAGAAATCACGCCAGCTCCCACTGCCGGATTCTCCCTTTTTCACCTTTTTTTCCACAATTTTATCTCCTTTCGGCTAGTAAATCGGGGACGAAGTAAAATGAGTTTTACTCCCTCCCCGGTTCTTTCCTTATTTTACTCGTATTCAACCAAACCGTTGAAGCTCTTCATCATTTCAATATATGCTTCCGGTGTCTCATCAGAAATTGTATCCATTGATGCAAATGTAACGATTGTCGCCTGTATTTTATCTGCCTCGGAATAAGCATAGATTACATTTTCTGCCTGTGTAATCTGCTGCCCCTGCGATGTATAAAAATCTGCCAGCTCTGCTGCACTTACCTCATCAGGGGTTACAAAATACTGATATTCACCTACTGCAGCTCCATCCTGAGCATACAAAATAAGATATATTTTTGATGCCGTATATCCCATATTAGACATATCTGATAAAAGCTTGCAGCTCTCATCTCCTACCAGAACGAAACGCTGATTAAACTCTAAATCCTCCGGATCTGAAAATGTATAGCTGTCGGTCATCTGGATACTGAAATCCTTATCAATCGTCTGCTCTTCGCTGCTCTCCTGTTCCTCTCCACTGTCTGCCTTCTCTGAGCTGCTGTCATTTCCCCCGGAACAGCCAAGCAAAAGCGCCCCAAGCATCATACACATTATAATAGAAATCAGTCTGTTTTTCATCTTACCTTTCTCCTTCTTTCATTTCCTCAAGCTTATACATATCCTTAATAAACTCCTTATATCCGGCAGGAGCTGCCTCGTAGGCTTTCTCCATCTCCGGCAGGCTGTTTATCAGAGCTTCCAGCTCTTCCTGTTTTGTCTCTTCACATACTACACTGCCATTCATAACAAAACAACGATATTCTGTCAAGACCTTTCCGTCTTTTACATAAAAAATTACAAATACACCTGAAACTGCTTCATTCCTTTCACCGGAAATAGTTAAAGCAAGCTCACTCTTTGCATCCCCATAGAATACAAAACGCTCGTCATACTCTATGCCTTCCGGATCTGCATAGATATAATTTTCCGTTATCTGAATATCTTTTGTATTCTGGGATTCTCCCGGCACCGCGCCCGGCTCTGCTATACTTCCTGATTCAGAATCTCCTCCTGTATTGACACTTCCTGCCTCAGACGGGTCGAATTCTTCAGGCGTCTCAGGCTCTGCAACAGTCTCATCAACTTCTGTACCAGTATTACCTGCTTCTGATGGATCAAATCCCTCCTCACTCGGAGCTTTTTCCGGTTCTGACCCTGATTCCGTTACATTACCGGCCTCGGATGGATCAAATCCTTCTTCAGGAAGGTTTTCCTCAGATGAAGCATCTGTACTTTCATCATCTGCCGGAATCAGTCCTTCGGAAACCGATTTCTCAGGCACTGACAGTGCATCAGAAAGTACCCTTTCAGATTCTATGCCTGCTTTTCGGGCTGCTTGTGCCAGAATATTATCTGTTTCAATCACATCTGCATCCACAAAGATTTCTGGTAATGCACATAATGATACTGCTGATACCGTATTAGTCTCTGGAAACGATATAATCTCTGTCATACCGGCAGGCATATACATCTTTTCCAGATAGGCTTTTCCTGTTGCCTCTTTCAGCGGATCGGGATTATACTCACTTGGTTTAGTTTGCATCTCTATGCTATCTTGCAATTGTGTTGAAAATCCATATACAACATTACCTTTTGTTTCAAATGTATACACATAATTTGAGTATAAGAAATTCCCTCCGCCTGCAAGCTCTTCCTTCTTTGATTTCGCAGCTGCTGAATTTTCCATAACAAAACAACCGTAATCTTTTAATACCTTTCCGTCTGTATCAGTGTATACAACCATGTAAACTTCCTTTGCCTGCATCATACCGGCAACTTTCGCATTGTCATATAATACATAACGTATATTATATGTCTGAGGACACATTTCAGCCTCTTCAAACACAAAACTGTCACTCATTTTAACAGAATAAGCCCCCGCCTGCAGTGTTCCAATAAGTTCTGCCGATGATATACCAGGCGTATTTCCATCAAAATATTCCTTCGTACATTCTTTCATGCCGCCGTTTATACCAGCTTCACCCGTCACAAACATCATCTCCATATATGCTTTATGGAACGGTGCTTTCCATCCCAAACTTTTTAATGTAGATGTCATATTATCAACTGTCGTTTGTGTAAACTCTGCATTAATTTTGATAATTACAACGTTCGCAACTTTCTGTATACTTTGACATGCATCATTTACCTCATACTTATCGGCTTTCTCACCTGCACTCTTTTCATCCATCATCACAAAAATATCATAGTCCGCTACAATAGTATCTTTTTTACTGTATATGATTTTATAATATTCTTTTGCTGTTTTGTCTGCATAGAAACTAAACGTAGAAGCCTTGTCATCTATCCTCAATACATATCGACTGTCATAAGCAAGATTTGCAGGATCTACAAACTGAATATTTCCTATTGGAACCGCAAAGGTTTCCGCTGGTTTCGTGCCTTTTAATGCTGAAGTTTTCGCCGGCACAGACGGTGTATTCGGATTACTCGGAGTATTGGGGTTACTCGGTGTATTGGGATTACTCGGTGTATTGGGGTTACTCGGTGTATTGGGATTACTCGGTGTATTGGGGTTACTCGGTGTATTGGGATTACTCGGATTACTCGGGTTGCTTGGATTACTTGGGTTGCTTGAACTACCCGGATTATTCGAAACTCCCGGATTACTTGTTCCGCCGCCTGAACCTGATGACGGCTGATACTCACTCATCCCTCCAAAGTAGAACTGCATTCCAAGGTATGCCTGCGGAGTCGCCTCGGTTATTGCTCCAGCCTTATAATACGTATCAATAGATGTCTGCACATAGCTTCCAGAGCAATACTCATACGCCACATCGCCCCAGTTTCCATAACTAAAATCACTGCTGTCATTTGTTGATGCAAGCGCCGACGCAAGCCCCTGGGCCTCTGACTCACCGGACATAACATAGCAGGTGTATTGACCCGCCGCCTTTCCGCCGCTTGCGTATAAGATCACATAAACTCCTTGGCAATTATATCCTATACTTGCCGCTTTTTTTGCAGGCATACAGTCTGAACCGCCGTAAAGTACATATCTTGTGTCAAAGCTTATTCCTGATGGATCTGAAAACGTACACATATCGCTCATCTTAATACTAAAGCTTTCACTCGCGCTTGTACCGCCTACATTTGCTCCGCCGTTATCCACATAATTTGTCTTAGTAGTATTGCTTCCCGCCCCGGCAGCGTCATTCTTTTTGTTTCCCGCTGATCCGGCATCTGTTTTATCATCTTTTTTCTTGGAATTATCGTTTTTATTCTTATTATCCTTATCCGATTTTTTATCATCCTTTGACAGTATCGTATCTTCTAAGAATTCATCGACTCCTCCCTTTTCGGCGATGAGATATCCGCTTCCAAAGCCTGCACACAGAACTGCTGCAGATACCACTCCGATAAGGATTCTTTTCGCCACAACATTATTCATGTTTTTAAAAAAATTAATCATGCTTTCACGCTCCTTAGATATAAATAGAATCTATTTCTACTTATATTTATTATTTTCAATCGTAACAAAAATACGATGGAGCCTCAACGCGTTTGGTCTATTCGGAAGAAATCAATGTCTATTCGGCATCCTTCATGAACCACCCCCATATCTCTTATAATTTTCTGCTTAAGCATTTCTTACAGGTTTTCTATCCGTGTAAGAACTGCCCCCACAGCATCCAGAGAAGTTTTTCCGCCTATTACGCATACGCCTGCCATCCTGCAGATCTCATCCAGCACATCACTGACTGTCAGAAGCTCTTCCTTTGATGTATGCAGAATCTCGCTTCTGTCCTTTCTTAGCACATCGGCTGTCACACCGCAGAAATAATCCTCTGCAGCCTGAATACCTTTCTGACGTACGCTTAACAGGGGCTCTGTAGAAGCAATCGTACTGACAATATATCTGTCCAGCGATTCACTGCTTCTTAACATGCTGCGAAGAGCAGCGCCGGCTCCGTCAAAACTTTTCAGTGAGTTTGCCGCATTCGGATCACGGAACGATGTAAACATAACATTACCGTTTCCCGAAACAGTAAGTCCTGTACCATAAGCTCCGCCCTTTACTCGGATCTCATTCCACAAATACCCGTAGCTGAGCATCCTTGCCGCTACCTTCATGGCACCATGATATGTTTTCTTACATATATTAAGGTTTGCACCCTTCCCTGCGAATCCAATCTCAGCCGGAATCATGATACCTTTTCTCCCGGCTTCTTTAAACTGATATTTTATCGTTTCTCCCGCCTGATCTGTTCTGTCCGGAAGAAGACCTAAAAGCTGCGTTATCCATACGTCCCGGATATCGCCGGTAATACTGAGCACTGCGCGTTTCCGCACAAATATTTTCCTGCACAGCTCTTCAAGCTTCTGTATCAGGCGGCCGCCCTCTGCCTCGAAATTATCGTCTGTTTTCTGAACCCAGCGGAGCATCCTGATTCCCTGAAATGCTTCCTTTACTGTACCTCTGGCGGAAAATCCTGCTGCCACTGCCATGGATGCATAGCTGTTTCCGTTCATCAGTATGTGCTGCTCCATATTAATCCGAAGCTGCCTTATCCGTGTTCTGAGATATTGTTTATCCTTAAATATCGAACCATTTAAAATCTCGCCGATCAGCCGGACGGCTTCCTCAAGCTTTTCTTCAAGCACAGATACCTGTATAACCAGATACGGTGCACACTCCTCTGTCTCTGTACGCTTCGCATATACATCCACGTAGGAATGAAAACGTCCAAGCTTTCCCGTAAGCTCTTCCTGAAGCTTAAGCGCACTGTAATGCTCTGTTTCCGTCTGTCCAAGAAGCATCCGCAAGAAAGAGATCACACTAAGCTCCTCCAGTGTCTGATCCGCCAGCGACAGATAATAGGAAATATGGACAATCCCGTCAGTATCCAGCTTCTGGATCAGAACCTTGTTCCCTTCTATCTCCGTAACTGTCTGCAAAATCTCTTTTATATCCTCCGGAATATCAGATAAGGAAAGTGCCGGAAGCATGGATAGCTCCTCCTCGCTGTCCGGCGTCTGCTGAACCTTCCGTAAATGCTCAAATTCCCGGATAACCTGCTGCCTTTCTTCTGCACCCCACTGTCCCTTTATCTGTTCAAGCCTTGCATTCTCCCGCGCTCTTTTTTCTTCGCCAAGTGTTCTGGACGGACGCAGGATAAGTTTTGCAAAATGTCTGCCTTCGAGTAATATCTCCCTTAAGAGCTTTTCAAAATATCCTTCTTCTATCTTATCTCTAAGCCCTTTATAAATATGTCCGTAACACAGGTTCTGTGCCGGATCACCGCCGTAGAGGCTGCTTTCTAAAATCCGCATGGCATTTACGATTCCTTCCGGGTACATGCCGGATTCCTTCTCCCGGATATTAAATTCCATACGGTTTAAAACTGCTTCAATCCTCTCATGATCCAGTCCATTTACAGTAAGTTTCTCCAGTGTATCCCGGATTGTCTGCCAGACTTCTTCCTTTTTCTCCTCACAGGTATTTCGTACTACAAGCACAAAATATGGCTGCTCGATACCGTCCATTTTCGAAAGCTCTACATTCTCCGCCAGTCCTTTTTCAAGAATAGCCTTCCGAAGTGGCGACTCATTCGAAGAACAAAGAATGTCTGACAGTACAGAACATGCCGCGTTTTTCTCCTGCTCGTCGAAGCGTCCGTATACCCAGCCTCCTGCAAGAATTACTTTATTTTCCAAAGCTTCATTGCCGCCGATTTCATAAGAGCAGGCAAGCTCCTCCGGCTGCACCGGTTTTTGAAGCTTTATCTCAAAATCTGCCTCCTGGCTGTCAAACCCGCTCAGGACACTTCCAAGCTTTGCAAGCACCTTATCAATCTCCATATCTCCGTCCAGGATCGTGCAGGAATTAGACGGATGATAAAATCTCTTATAGCCTGCCACATAATCCTCATAGGTAAGCTCCGTAATATGCTCCGGATCGCCGCCGGACTGGAATCTGTAGCAGTTGTCCGGAAAAAGCAGGCGGTTAAGCTCCCGGTCGATCACCGCATCCGGGGAAGCAAACACACCCTTCATCTCGTTGTATACGACTCCGTTGCAGGCAAGGCTTCCTTCCGGCTCCGTCATCTCATAACGCCATCCCTCCTGAAGGAAAATCTCCTTTTTCTTAACGCAGAGCGGATGGAACACCGCATCCAGATATACGTCCATCAGATTTAAAAAATCCTGCTCATTCCGGCTGCACACCGGATACATGGTCTTATCCGGAAATGTAAACGCATTCATAAAGGTCTGGAGCGAGCTCTTGATCATTTCCACAAAGGGCTTGCTTACCGGATATTTTTCCGAACCGCAGAGAAGAGAATGTTCTAATATATGAAATACGCCAGTATCGTCACCAGGAAGAGTCTTAAATGCAATTGCGAAGGTTTTATTCTCCTCTCTGCGGTTAAGCCAGACGAGCTTCGCCCCGTTCTTTTTATAGTGCATCTGATAAAGGGCCGTCTTTATCTCCGGAAGCTCCCTGATATCGTCTAATATGAATCCTGTATCTGAAATAATTTCTTTGATCCTTGTCTGACTTATGTCCATGCCGTTTTCTCCTTTATCCAACGTTTTTCGACATTTCTTTTATCTGTTGTCTCAAGAATATATAAGAAAAAAACAGGCGTCAATGTCATTTGCCTGTTTGGAAGTATGGACGGTCTATTCTGCAAAATTCCTGCCGGGAATTAGAACCACAACGGGGATGCCCATATCGGACATCCCCGCATATTTTTAATGATGGAACAAACGAAGTCCCGTAAATGCCATCACCATTCCGTATTTATTACATGCCTCGATCACATTGTCATCTCTCACAGAGCCGCCCGGCTGCGCCACATATTTCACGCCGCTCCTGTGCGCCCGCTCAATGTTATCTCCAAACGGGAAGAACGCGTCGGAGCCGAGTGAAACGTCCGTCATCTTATCAAGCCACTCTCTCTTTGCCTCCCTTGTAAATACCTCCGGCTTCTCTTTGAAAATCTTCTCCCACGCGCCGTCCGCAAGTACATCCATGTAATCCTCGCCGATATACAGGTCGATCGCATTATCCCTGTCCGCGCGGCGGATAGAATCTACAAACGGAAGGTTCATTACCTGCGGGGACTGTCTCAGCCACCAGTTGTCTGCCTTCTGGCCGGCAAGACGTGTACAGTGGATTCTGGACTGCTGTCCGGCGCCGATTCCGATCGCCTGTCCGTCCTTTACAAAGCATACGGAATTGGACTGTGTATATTTTAACGTGATCATAGAAATCGCAAGATCGATCTTTGCCTGCTCCGTCAGCTCTTTGTTGTCCGTCACAATATTTGCAAAGAATTCCTCGTCGATCTTTAATTCATTTCTGCCCTGCTCAAAGGTAATTCCGAACACATCCTTATGCTCCGATGCCTCTGGCTTATATTCGGGATCGATCTTTATAACATTATAATTTCCGTTTTTCTTCTGCTTCAGAATCTCCAGCGCTTCCTCTGTATATCCCGGCGCGATCACACCGTCGGAAACCTCTCTCTTGATCAGCCTTGCCGTGTCCGCATCGCAGACATCGGAAAGAGAGATAAAGTCGCCGAAGGAGGACATGCGATCCGCGCCCCGAGCTCTCGCGTACGCACAGGCAAGCGGTGATAACCCGCCCAGATCGTCTACCCAGTAGATCCTGGCAAGGGTATCACTAAGAGGAAGCCCTACCGCCGCGCCTGCCGGTGACACATGCTTAAAGGATGTTGCCGCCGGAAGCCCGGTTGCCCTTTTAAGCTCGCTTACAAGCTGCCAGCCGTTAAATGCATCCAGAAAATTAATATAACCCGGCTTTCCGTTCAGCACCTCGATCGGGAGGTCGCTTCCGTCCGCCATATAGATCCTGGACGGCTTCTGGTTGGGGTTACAGCCATATTTTAACTCTAATTCTTTCATCTTACATACTCCTCCTACCGATTCTTATTTACAATCCTTGTCTTATAGGTTCCGTCTGCGATGTTGATATAACGTACAAAAAGTGAAACCTTATTGTCCTCATTCAGGCTGTTCCACAATGTATCTGCAAAAGCATCCATGTCGTCCGGAACAGACACAAGCTTCGGCTCGCCCTCAAAGCTTGGAAGCGGATTTCCGTCACATTTGTATGTATGTATGAAATGTCCCTCTCCGGCCGCCGGGTTCTCATATGCAAATGTATAGCGGCTGCAGCCTTCCGGCCTTCCGTTATTGCTCTTTAAAATGGACATTGCATAATTATAGGTTCCGTTTTCAATATGCATGATTCCGGAAATTCTTGGAGTATAATTCGGTCCGTCCGGCTCAAATTCCCTGCTTCTTAAGGACTGTTCGAAGGTGAGCTGCTTATCCATTCCCTCATAAATCGTATCCGTCTGGTCGCCGTTGGTTACGATCGTCTTATTGCCGAGCACACGGACCGGCGCATAGATGATCAGGCTCGGATCCTTAAGCTTCGCCGGATCAAAGGCCTGCGTCCGAATTCCTTCGCCGTCCTCTACAAATATACGGTTGCGGCTGTTCTCGCTTCTTCCCATAATAAAATAGGCTGTCACTGCACTTTTTCCGTCCGCACTCTTTCCGATTATGATGCCGCGGCCCGGATAAGAATTCTCCTGTAGTTCCTTCTCAAGATTCAACATTTCCATGAATACTTCTCCTTTAATTTTATCTTTACCGCAGTCAACTATCCGAGATTTACGGACAGCGGCCTGTTTCCACTGATTCAGGCAATATTTTATCCGGAAGTATGATAGCGGACAGCAAAATTTTTTAGCAAGATGAATTTTCAGACAAGGAAGAATATGAAGTTTATAAAGGCAGAACTCTGCCAGGACTTTCTTCCCCAAGATAATAACATATAAAGACATTTTGAATAAGCATTGGAAGGTTCTGCATCAGCACAATTTTTCAGTGCTTATTCTTCTACTTTATTACATTAACGTATTAACTGGAGGAAATTGGGAAAAGTCCCAAATTGGCACCTGTTTTTGCTCTTGACTTATAGGAATCCCTTGTCTATTTACTTATAATATACGTATACAAAACGTAAGAATTATTATTTCTAAGTATTTTATACATATACAAAACGTAAGAGAGGTGAACATTTATGAAAAAACAAACAATACGCTGCCCCTACTGCGGCAGTCCTGCAATATTAAAAGATGCTTCCTATGTGTATGGCCAGAACTCATCCGGGGGAAAGGTCTATGTATGCAGCCACTATCCGGCCTGTGATTCCTATGTAGGAGTCCATCAGGGAACATCCCTGCCGAAAGGCTCCCTGGCGAACCGCACACTCCGTAAGAAACGCATCCAGGCCCATCAAATTTTCGACCAGCTCTGGAGAAAGGGAATCTTCAGCCGCCAGGAGGCTTACCGGTGGATTGGCGATAAATTTTGCCTGCAGACCCGTCAGGCACATATCGGGAATTTCAGCGACTATATGTGCGACCAGCTGATACAGGAAGCTTCCAAAGTTCTGCAGAATAACCACATACCGCTTGGTATGGCCGGATAAAGGAGGGATACCATGGAGAAAATCATGAATTATGAACAAAAACAGCTTGTAACCGCTCATTTAAGCCTCGTTCCCCGGATGGTGCGGGCGCTTACCAGAAGTTTTTCTCATCTGTCACAGGATGAATTTGACGAGCTGACACAGACCGGATACCTTGCCCTGTGCAATGCCGCCATGAAATACAGCCCCACGCAGCCCTTCCCGCCTTATGCGAGGGCAGCAATCCGAAATGCGATTTACGATTACTGGAGAGACTATGGAAAACGGAAAAATGCTTTCTGCTCACTAGATGCACTACTTACTGCTGAGGATGGCAGCACCTATGAACCGGAATTTATGTTTCAGAAAACAGAGACACTGACTCCGGAACAGGCGGTACTGTCAAAGGAATCCGCCTCTTACCTGAAGAGACTGGAATGTACAGGCAGTAATCACTTGAAAAAGGGGATTACCTCACTCCGTCTCCAGCAAAGCGGATACACCAGTGCGGAGGTGGCAAAAATTTACGGCGTTCCGTCCAACCATGTCCGGGCATGGCAGAGCAAAGCAAGGAAGCAGTTGAGACAGGATCAGGAATTATATGCTCTCTTGGCATAATTCCAAAGGAAAATACATGAAAAAGAGGAGGTACTTATTATGCTGACATTATACACCGCAATCGGAAGCTTGAAAATCAAAAGGGATGAGATGGGAAATCCAGTCCCGGTAGTCATCAATAACAGGCAGGAATATGGATTATCCGAGCATGAACTTGTACTCTGGAGCTGCCTTGCGTTCCAGATCCTGCAGATTTATGAACTGGAAAAAGCTTATGCGTCACGGCTTGAAGACTCCGGACGGCCGAAAGGACTTTCCTTCTCCCACTACTTAAATCGCCTGCTCCTTCGCGGGCTGATTGTAAAAGGAGACGGGCTGACCGGAGTGGATGCCCTGTATCGGCTCCTTGGGAAGCTACATATCCAGCCGGTTACTGACCGTTTTTCGGTACGGCTCTTCACCTGTATCCAGCTCTATCTGGAGGGAAAAATAAAGATCAGTGATTTCGGCCGCTATCTGAAGAAAGAAAAATGTGAGCCAATGGAAGAGGTTGTCCTGGAACTTACCAAAGCAACGGATCTTACCACAGCAGAACTGCTCGCCTGTGTAGAACAGGGATCAACAGCTAAAAGTCCAAAGGAAGTCTGGAACCTGCTTTATGAGGATACGGATGCGACCTACGAATCACTGGCGGATGAGGCACAACTTCTCCATATCCAGTACCCGGTACTGCAGGCAGTCGGGAACCTGTATCTCAACAAACAGATTTCATTCCAGCAGTTTTGAAAGGAGAACTATGCCAAAACCATTATTTACAAAGCTGATTGTCCAGGCGGCAGTCGGCTTTTTCTTCGTATTGGTTGGATGTGTTTACGGCATCCATTCCAAGGATGATATTTTTATCACGCTGAGCCTTCTCATAGGACTCTGCAGCCTGATCCGTACCTGTAGTTTCTATCGTTTGATCCACAATGAAGCTTATCGGGTATTATCCGGAACTTGTATCAGGCAGACATCCATGCCTTTCAAAAAAGAAAGCCAGATTGTACTTGTAGATGAAACCCAAAGAGAATACAGACTTACATTGGATAAGTATAGCGAGCTGCTTCCCGGACATCACTATCGGCTCTACCTCCGACAGTCTACTATACCTGATACTGGTTATAAGAATTATTCTTCTGTCGATCTGCTCGGATATGAGGAACTGTCTGTGATTACACAAAATGATAAGAATGCGTCGGCTAATTAAAATTTACGTTGTGTATCCATTAATTCATGGTATACTAGATACGGAAGCAATTATATATTAAGAACGGAGCATCTATTATGTGCCAAACTGTAGAAGATTATGTTGCAGAGAAAGTGAAACAGATTGAGATTCAGATGGCTTCAAATTGTTTAAAAAATGGCATACCTGTCGATATTGTAGCCAAGTCGATTCCGTCCCTTTCTCATGAATTTATAGTTGGATTAAGTAAAAAAATATTGCGGACAGACGACATTTAAAAAATTGGTGTCAGTAAACATATGTGTCTGTTCAATCGGTAGTGCTTTAAACACAGTATCTCTATATAGCCAAAACGCAATAACCAACACTAAAAATTTAATCGATTAGGTAGGTGATTAGTTCACCTACCTTTCACACCATATTTCGTATCCAGATTGAATGCTATCGTTTTTATATTTACTTCAAATTCCCTAAAATCAACATTTATCAGAATAAAAATACGTTATCTCTCAAAATCTATCTGTACTAATTTTTTCCCATTAGGCAACATATGTTCCAAAGTTCTGATGACATGATAATTAATTTCAAGCATTACTTTCTCTAATTCCTGTTTTTCCATTTGATGATGTACTTGTTCCAACCCGTCAAACACATGCAGATACGGCGAATCTGACACCCAAGTATCTTCAATGTTGATTTGAATAATGCATGAAACATATTTCGGATCCACATGCCGGATTGTTTTCTGAAAACAATCGTAGCCAATATACTCGACCAGCAGATTGGCAATAACCATATCTGCCTCTGGCAGCTTATCAGTTTCATTGAGCAAATCGATACACAGGCATTCCAGAACTCCCTCTAAATCCGGATATCTTTGAATAACTTCCTTCAAATAAGAGGAATTGACATCTACTCCGTATACCCTCCCAAATTTTCCTTTTTGGATATGATCAAGTCCGTTACCTCCTGCGACGCCTAGTATCATTACACTGGAAATGGGATAAGTGTCAAACTGGCCTTTCATCATTTGATTCATAGCCTGCAGCTGCATAACAGAACCAAGCTGCATATGATTTTCATAATCAGCTAAAGAAATATCTTCCCATGGGTTTTTCATTTGATTACCTCTTTTCAACTCATAATTACTGGTACTCCCAACATCGAAATTAAGCCTCCATTCCTCTCAAATAAATCCGTCAGGAAATCAAGTCGGTGACTAAGTTGCTCCAGCGATACGCATCTAGGAGAATGCCCGGAGTATACAAGGCTCCACACGCTATAATGGCTATGTGACTCGCTACAATACGGAGAAAACCAAGTTAGCTACACTTCAGAAAAAGAAGTCCCAGCAGCTGACCCAAAAAAACGCTATCGGCATGCTCATGTTTGAATTTTCTGAGCGCACCGAAGCCATCACCGAATTTGACGATGGACTTTGGCTGGCGGTGGTTGAGAAACCACATTCTTCCACAATGGACGTTTGGTGTTTATCTTTCAGGATAGAGTAGCACTTGCTATAAAATCATGGCATCTCATCGGTTTCGGGATTTAATCGGATGACAGAATCTATTAACTCTGCAATTTCTATGATGTTTTCATTGAATGCACAAATGTTTTCGTTTAGCATAATGACATAAGTAACAATTGAAAATACTTGTCCACTACTGTAACTTCCACCACGAAACAAGTATATGATTGCAAAAATCAGAAGCCCAGCTTGCATTACATCAATTACAAGGTATAATTTAGCGTCTAAATCAGAATGTAATATTCTCAAATTCCGATTTCTTTTTGAAAACATCCTATAACGGGCTTTTTTCCTACTTGAAATAACATCTGCCTTTTCCTCATCAATATCTTGTAACTGCTTTTTATTTCTGATGATTTGCCTGCGAAATCGCTGGGTAAAAGCAAGCACTAAAATAGATGTTAAAAGCACAGCAAAAAACAATGGCCATTCAGTCATGCAGAACAAATACATTAACGAAAATAGAGTACCAACAGTTATATCAATTAGTTGGACTAAACAGCCGTCAAAAAAACTTGATACTTGTATAACTAAATCAAGTCTGGAAGTGATTTTCGAGTTGCTGGTATTTGTGCGTATGGCCTTTTCGTAATATGTATTACTCTTATCTTCTATGATTTTCTCATAAACGCGAGTATCGAAAACCTTATTTGTGACATGAACTAATATGAATGCCACTTGTAAAATTATCAGCACACAAAGCCACAAATAGTCATGCTCAAAGAAGCTATCAATACACTGCCCAATTACAAGCGGATTTGACGATAAAAATGCGATTTCCAATATGTCTAACACTAAAACAGCCAGAATCCCTTTTGGATTTTTTTGAAATATTCGCTGCAATTCGACTATCAATACTCTCATCCAAACATTTTCCTTTTTAACTCACCATTCTCTGTATAGCATTCATAGATGTGTGGAATCCCTGCTACTTTTGACAATGTGCAAACTAAATTTTTCTTCTCCGATGACATTTTCAAGCCCAATGTCACACTGCTTGGTCGCCAGCAAATATAGGGACGACCGCCAGCTGGTCCAGGATAAATCATCCTCCACTCTTCGTCATGCTCGTGACATTTTTTCTTGATTAATGCAATACGTTCCCTTTCCCATAGAGATGCCGGAACTCCGTCTAATATTATATCTTGTACAAGTTTAGGATAAAATGCGCTTGCCTTCACGATTGCAGTATTCCGGGCAAAGATTGTTGCATCATATTTTTCTGTTGCGTAGTATACGGGATAAACCGGATAGCGGAAATCTTTTGCATGACAGTTCTCACATATTTTCTGTTTTCCACACAAAAAAGCATTATTATCTATCTATCATATTCCAGAACAAAGCCACTATGGTTTTCAGCATATTTGAGCCATAATTGCTCATTTAGACCATCTTCAGATTCACAGAAACAGATGGACTGCATCTCTGATTGTACGAGATGCTGAATTTGTTCTAAAATGCCAATAACCATATTTGAGGACGGCCCTAACTCTAAAGAAGAAAAGTAGGCATCCACTTGATCCTTCGGGATGCCAAACATATCTGAGAGTTTATCCAAGTAGGGTATCCAAGATTTTCTTGCATTAAAAAATGCTTCTACTTCATTTTCAATTTGAGGAATGTCGATATGCAAAAACGAATCAAATGGATCATCATAGTGGTCCGCACTTGAGAAGTATAGTTTATTACTCTGTAGCCCATCCAAAGAGCTAAACGATACAGGCCGAAAACGATACAGATATCGAGGATACTGCATTGCATCCACTAATTTCTGCTCATCCTGCTTTACATCAATTCCATCTAAGGAGCATAAAGTGTTCCAAAACTTTTTCCTGGCTTGACTGTCCATTTTTCCACCTCTCTGCATTTTATAGTATATTTATCTAATTATAACAGGCTAATGTCTGTACACCACAACCGACCCAAGTATTATTGCTAAAATATATTTTTTCATAACGTATTAACATTTTATTTGCAGATTTTCATAAATTAAAAGGATAAAACAATCTATATTGCAAAATTGTTTCACCCTTTACATTCTTACAATCTCTCGTCTACTGTTAGTTTTAGATAATATTTTTTATAATTTTGCAATATACTTTCCCCTGTCAGCTTCCGGAATTTTCATAGCCGCCATTACCTGTTCTGCTGTCCATTTCGTAGTATCCATCAGATTTTTAATCGTTTCGAGTAATGTTTCCTGCTTTGTTTCCTGTTCTTGCTTTTCAAAGTCTTCCTTCATAAGTTCTCTCAATGCTTCACACATAACTTTATCACACCTCCTGATCGCCTCATAAATCTCCTTATTCGCAGAAACGCTTACCTGCAAAACGGCATCTACATTGTTTCTGTCACCTGGTTCAGACATCTGCACAGCTTTTTCGACAAAAGCCCGGACATCCTCTTCCCTCACATGTTTTGATAGAATACGCAATATCCGGTGCGTTTCTTTGTCAAGCTGTTTTGTCACCACAATCTGAGTATCAAACAACACCTGCTTTCCACTAATATAATATATTCCCGGATATCGCTCTTTTATCTCCATTCCCAGATTCTTCATCGCTTCAAACATTTCCCTTGGATAGCTTTCCCGGAAGATGGAGATGGTCAGTTCGTTCGCCGGAATCTGGTCTACGGTTTCTCCTAATCCTTTATACAAACAGGCATAGCCCACTGTTTTGTAATAGTCGTCTATGGAAAGGGCATCGTCCGGACTTTTAAATTCGGCGACATTATATTTTTTAAAAATATGTCCAAGTTCATTCTCTATCTGAACATCCGCAAGCTTCTTGATGATGAGCAGATCCATCCGGATGGGTTCTTTGCTCAGATTAAATTCCCTCTGAAATTCAAGATCACCTTTGTTTGATAGAAATTCCAATTCTGCCGCGCCATAAAAACCCGGATGCCACTGAATGTTCACTGCTTCAAGAAT
This sequence comes from uncultured Dorea sp., assembly GCA_948602995.1. Taxonomy (GTDB): domain Bacteria; phylum Bacillota; class Clostridia; order Lachnospirales; family Lachnospiraceae; genus CAPEBR01. The sequence goes on along the minus strand of CAPEBR010000042.1, from coordinate 7,629 downwards.
ATCTGCCACCTGTCATCACCTCTTATCATCCAGAAAATATTTTTTTACAATCTTATACTAACATTAGTAAGAAAAATTAGCAAGCCATTCCCTCCTTCCATTTGACCATGCCAATTCTTTTAGAACTTAGAACAATCTATATATAGAATTTATTTCATTGACTATTACTATATATTGTGTTATTATAATCATGTATTTAAGTTTTTGTGTTATCCCACATTGGGAGTCTGGACCATTCTTCCAGAGCACACGTAAGTTTAAGTTTGGAAATCAGAGTCATTAGGATAGCCGCACCCTGCGGTCACTTAATGGCTCTTTTTTTATTTTAGGAAATCTAAGACATGGATTTCCTATTCTTTTATCTATTTTTATTATTTCAACGCCTAAGAGGGCAGAAAGGAGAAATTTTATGTCAGCAATCATTCATCTCATGGGAAGGGTCACCAAGGATCCCGTCATGCAGCAGGGAAGGAACAACGGTACGGAGTACATCTCCTTAGACCTTGCCACTTCACAAAGGAGCCAGAACGCACAGAATAACCCGGAAAACCCCTATGAATCCGTTTTCTATCAGTGTTATCTGAACAAACATCTGGCAGAGCGGCTTCTGAAGGCGGGAGTCAAAAAAGGGACCTGCCTGTATATCTACGGGGAACTTGAAATCCATCCCTTTGTTTACAGCCAGGGGCAGCGATCCGGTCAGGCCGGTTCCGGCGCTAAGATCAATGTACGGGACTGGCAGTTCTGCCTTTCCAACAAACCAGAAGGAGAGACAGGCGGAAACCAGGCAGGCGCACCACCGTACAATGGAGGCGCAGCAACGCCGGGATCCGGAGGCTATCAGAATCCATGCCCGCAAAACAGCGGTTATCAGAATCCTGCCGGCACTGCACAAGGAGGCGCGTATCCTGCTGGTGGAAATGCTGCCGGAAATACAAATTATCCGGGCGGCAATAATCTATCCGGTGGAGGCAGCTATCCCAATGGCGGAAACGGCAATGCGAATGGTAATTATTCCAATGCAGGAAATGGCAATGCAGGTGCAACCTACCAAAATAACGGGAATAGTGCTGCAGGCGGCAGCTATCCGAACGGAGGCAGGAACATGAGCAGCGGCCCGCAGCCTGCGAACGGAGGAGCTCCGCAAGGCGGTTCCTACCAGGCAAATACCACTGCACAGAACGGTTCCGTTGGAGACCAGATGTACCAGCAGCAGAGAGGGAATGCCCAGTACGGCCAGACACCGCCGCAGGGCGGCTTTGCCGGAGATGGGTTTACCAACATCCCGGAAGGCATGGCCTCACAGCTTCCCTTCACTGCATAACTTCAGAATCACCCGGTTATGGAGCCTGCCAGCGGCAGCCGCTCCTGCAGATCACTTCAGGAAAGGAATTGCGTGTTTACGTTTGAACACAGCAGTTCCTTTTTTTGCAAATCATCTTTAAACGTAATTTATTTATATGAAAGGAACTCCAAATGAAAACAAGAAAAGCAGAACACAAAAGTATCAAAATGATAAAAGCAGTCGCCATTATTTTATTCCTGGCTCTGCTCTTTACCACAGAACAAAGGAACCGGTCTGTCATTGCCGGCATCGCGATCACCGGGATTGCAGGAAGCTTTCTCTTCCTCCTGATGCCCATGTTACCGCATATCTCAGCCCCGTCTTTCTTAAGAAATACTCACACGCATAAGCGTAAGAAACAAAAGGAGGAAGCCCCTTTCTTTGACATGGAGACGCTACTGATCCGTCAGATCAATTACCAGGTTACGGATAAGATCAAGGCGGCTTACCCGGAAGCATCCTGGGAGTATACCCGTCCTGTCAAGGCAGAGTCCCTGCTGAATTGCGACATCATCCGTATCCGGACCTTCCATACGGGAGATTATAACTTTGCGGATGTTTCCCTGGACCAGTATGGGCATCTGAAGCTTTTCATGATGACCATTACGGATTTCACACCCCTTCCGGGACAAAAGAATCCGGATGGCACTAAGACTGATAATCCGGCAGAATCTCCTGTCCATGTGGATCCGGAATCATGGTATTCCCTCATCGGGAAACCCTTACTAACGGAACTGATCGGAGACCTGCAGGCAAGGGGACACCAGAAGCTATATATCAATGAAGCTGGTGAAATATTTATTTATGCCAACAATACCCCGGAAATAAAAGATACCTTCCAGCATTTCCCGCCCAGAGATTACTGGGCAGCCCTCACGGACATCTTTACCCGCGATGAGTTGAAAGCAAGAGAAACCAACGACACACTGGAATTATCATGGACATAGAAGGGAGAGATTGATTATGGCAAATGGAAATTTATTACCCAACTGGTCTTTTCGCCGGAAGCTGCCGGAACCCTTTGAGGATTATTCGGACGACCCGGTATGCAAAAACGTCTATTCCAAGTACTGCACACAGCCCCAGAAGCGTTCCACGCTCCATGCGGCGACGCTCCGGGCAATCCTGGCATATATGGAATTAGAGTCCCCGACAGGCGCAAAGCCGCCGGAGGAACTGGGTGCAATCGGAAGCCAGGGCAACAACTTTACGATTGCGGAATATCCGAGCAAAACGGGTGAGCTGCATGTAGCAGTCTACAACCGGACAAACGGGAAATTTACGGCAGGCTGTTACCAGATGCCGCCGGACCCGGAAAGCAGTCCGGGAAAATATATGCTCAAAGAAGACGAGAAAAGCGGCGCTGCCCTGATCTTTGCACTTCTCCCAACCGCTCTGGCAGATGATGAGTTCAATGAACATTACCAGAAGCTGAAAAATGACCGGGACAGCGGTTATCCGGATATGGACAATACGGTGGAGACCGCGGCCGTCCTGTGCGATAACCTCTACCGGCGCGTCCGGTATGGAACATCCTTGGCAAACGGGGGGATTCCAAGTGATACGCCCAACAACGGGTCGGTTCCGCAGCTGAAGTCATTTACGGTACAGAAAGGCACTTATTCCCCAACGGATGTCATTCTTGGAACCTTCCAGGTCGTAAAACCCGGTACATCTACCCGAAAAGTAATGGCAAGCGTTTCAAAAAAAGATTTCGTAGGCAAATACATCCTGTCCGATTCCCGGACACTGACTCCCCAGGAAGAACTCACCGTGCCGCAGATCCCCGACTGGTACATCATACCGCCGGAGATCAAACGGATCTGCGAACACGCAAAATTAACTACAAATACTGTATCACCCATGCGGAACTTCCTCTTAAGGGGGCCTGCAGGGACGGGAAAGACCGAAGGCGCCAAAGCGATTGCTTCCGGCCTCCATCTTCCTTACCGCTGCATTACCTGTTCTGCAAATACCGAGATTTTCGACCTGCTCGGACAGATTCTGCCCGATGTGGACGGGAAGCTTTCCGCCCTCCAGAGCGAATATCCCACCTTCCAGGACATCATGATGGATCCGGCAACGGCTTACCAGAAGCTGACCGGCACCTATGATGAATCGGTGGATGAGGATACGGTCTACCAGAAGCTGGTGGATACCATTTTCAATGAAATGCACGACCACTACGCAAAGCAGGATTCCCACCAGAAGTTTAAATATGTGGACACACCGTTAGTAGAGGCAATCCGTTACGGCTATCTTGTGGAATTACAGGAACCTACGGTCATTGCCAATCCCGGCGTGCTGGTGGGCTTAAATTCCCTGCTGGACCGCTGTAACAGCGTGTTCCTGCCAAACGGGGAAGTCATTCACCGACACCCGGATACCACAATCGTAGTAACTACCAACAATGATTATGCAGGCTGCAAGCAGATGAACCAGTCTGTCATCTCCAGAATGAACCTGGTCATCGATCTGGACGAACCGGATGAGGATACCTTAGTTAAACGGGTCCTTGGAATTACCGGCTGTACGGATAAAAAAACAGTAACGACCATGGCAAAGATTGTGAAAGCCGTATCCGAATACTGCCACGAGAACCTGATCACAGACGGATGCTGCGGAGTCCGGGAGCTAATCTCCTGGGTGCAGTCCTTCATGGTCTGCGGGGATATCCGGGAAGCCGCCCATTACACCATCCTCTCCTCTGTTTCGGCAGACGCAGAGAGCCGTCAGGAAGTAGAGAACGGCTGCCTGGATTCCATCCTTGCGGCATAAGAGGGGGCGCATTATGAGAGATTATCAGATTACAGAGGAAGAGATGCGCAAGGTCTTTGCGGCCAATCTCTCTTATCTCCGGAAATCCAAACGGTGGAGGCTCTCCCAGAAAACGCTGGCAAAAATTTTGCACGTACCGAGGAAAGCCATCATGAATTACGAGTCCGGCAAAGTCCTTCCGCCGACCTATATCACTTACCGTATGGCGCTTTATTTTTGCTGTACCATGGAAGAACTTCTGACGGAAAAAGTATTTTGATCGCAAGAAAAACAGATGTCTGGCAAATAAGCAGTAATGATATAATTCCCTGCTTTTAATAGCCGGTTACGAAACGCTTGCGATTGGAAATAAAAACTATATAAAGAAAGGATGAATGAATTTTGAACAGCAACCAGAAAAAACTACAGCAGATGATCCAGGACCAGACCCTCACCCTGACGGATGAAGACTTCTGGTGTCGCCGGCCTTGCTTACACGTATAACTATAAGATCCATATCAATGCCGGCAACCACATTACCCAGAGTTTCCCGTCCCGGATGCTGCGTTCCGAGAGCCTTGTGGGGATGAACGGCCATGAAACGGCCCATCTCTTATTTACGGACTTTACAACCCTTGGGTTGTATCTGCGCAGCATGGAGAACGGCTCCTTCTATCCGGAAGAGCCATCTTTCGATGACCAGTATCAGGAAGGCTACGAGGAAATGCTGGAAGCCGTACATGGGAAGGATAAGGCTACATGCCTGACGCTTTCTGAGTGCGCTTCCCATATCAGCAACATTTTAGAAGACATTTACATCGAAGCCCGCATGTGCGACGCATATCCCGGCATTTTTAAGCAGGGGATCGAGCTGAACTGCCTGCGGATGAATGAACTGATGCCGTCCCTCCAGAGCCAGATTGACCAGGAGTATTCGGATTTTTCCATTATGGCAAACCTTCTCCTGCAATACTGCAGGGCGGGTACGGTCAATAACCTGAACGGCTATACCGGCCCCTATCTGGATTATCTGGAGGATTGCGTGCCTTTCGTGGAGGAATCTATTTACTCGGATGATGTGAAAGACCGGCTCCATGCCTCCAACCATATCCTTGGGATTCTTTGGGAATATATCAAGCCATTGGTGGAGAATACCAGGGAGAAGCTAAAAGCTGCTTCTGAGGATGAGGTAAAGCAACTGCTAAATGAAGTTCTCGGCGATCAGATCCAGAGCGGTGCCCCTCTGCCCTCCGGCAAAGGCGGGGCAATGCCGAAACAGACGGAAGCCGGGAAGCAGATACAAAGCTCCGGTTTGCCGCCGCAGTTTTCTCCACAGGCACGCCAGGATGCCATGTCCAGTGTGCAGGATGTCGTGACGGAGGAGGGGAACAGGCTCCAGCTTGCCAAAACGTCCACGGTCTTAGACGGGAATAATCCCGGCATTACTTATAACCACCAGTATCTGGGTTCCGGTTATGAGAAATCCGCCAGTGATCTGTTCCGGATCATAAACAGCGTGGCAACGGAAAAAGCGGAGGGACAATACCAGCAGGAAATGACGGAGGAGCTGCAGAAAGCGGCAAACGATATCCATTACGGAAACGCACACACCGGAATCCATGTAACGGTAAACCGGATGTGCAGCGTGCCGGATTATTTGATCAAATCTTACCAGACCATTGCTCCGCCGCTTCTTAGGGTTTCCAAAAGGCTGCAGAAAACCATCGCCCCACTCCTGAAGGAAGAAAGCGAAGGCGGGAAATTAAAGAACCTGCAGTTTGGAAAACGTCTGGATACAAGGGCGCTGCACCATGAAGACGGCACATTTTTTACAAGGACAAGGCTCCCTTCTGAAGAACAGAAGCTGGCTGTAGGGCTCCTGATCGATGAAAGCGGCTCTATGAGCTGCGCTGACCGGATTACTTACGAAAGGATGACAGCGATTGTACTTTACGATTTCTGCCAGAGCCTGCAGATACCTGTCACTATCTACGGACATACCACGCCGGACTGTGAAGCCGGGGTAGCGCTTTATTCTTATGCAGAATTTGATTCCTTAGATACTTCCGACCGCTACCGGCTGATGGACATGAGCGCCAGAAACGGCAACCGGGACGGGGCGGCCTTACGCTATGTGGCAGAACATCTAGGCAGGCGTCCGGAAAACCAGAAGCTTCTTATCATTATTTCCGACGGGCAGCCAGCGGATTACGGGTACTACGGCACGGAAGCAGAGGCAGACCTGCGCGGGATTAAGAAGGAATATTCAAAGAAAGGGATCATCCTCTTTGCGGCGGCCATCGGCTCAGACAAGGAGAACATCAAGCGGATCTATCAGGATGGTTTCCTGGATATCACAAAGCTCGAAGAACTGCCGAAGAACATGGCTCTCCTCGTAAAACAATATTTGAATTAATAATTTTAGAAAGAAGGGACATTGATTTATGAATCAGAATTACCAGACGCGGATTTCCCCTCAGATCTGCAAAGTCCAGACCGACCGGAAGCTGATCGCCGTCTATGACCAGTTGAAATGCGCGGCGCTGACCCATTACGCACAGCTCCATGCCAAAGGAGAGTATAAGGAAAATGACCATAAGGCAAATTCGCTGATCAAGGTCACGATCCAGGACTATTCCAACGGCACCGGCGATAAGAATGTGATCGCACAGTTTAACCTGGCTCCCGAACAGATCCAGTTTATCTTAACACGGATCACTGCCGGATTCCAGGAATTTGAATGGTCCCAGAGCAAGATTTACGGTACTCCCGATGTACAGGGGTATTCTACGGCGCAGCAGTTTTCCATCTCGCGCCATACGAACGATTCCAGCGGGCGTCCAATGAAGAGCCCGTGGCGGATTCAGATTGTAAACGGGAAGGGCGTGAAAGTCCAAAACCAGAAGGGCGGTTCCTATATGAAATCCGGAAGCTTTCTCTCAGAGAAAAATGCGTTTATCCAGCTGACGGATATGGATCTCTATACGCTCTTAAAGCGCACGGATTCCTATATCACCAACTGGGAGGCATGTATGGCACCGTCACTGATTGCAAACGGAAAGCAGGCGTATGAGAAGCAACAACAGGACTGGCAGGCGCAGAATCAGGCGCAGGGTCAGGATCAGGGTTACGCACAGGATAGGCAATATCCGGGGCAGAATCCCTATTATCCCCAAAACGGGCAATACCAAGGACAATCTCAGGATTATGCACCAAACGGACAGTACCAAAACCTGGCTCCGGACTATATGCAAAATAATATACAAAATAACCCGTACCAGAATCAGGCGCAGGGAAATGCTTATGCCGCTTAGATTTCAGGTACTATCATTTTTGGAAAGGAAGCGGCCTCATGGCGGCTTCTTTTCTGTTAGAAAGAAGGTGAACCTATGAAATATACCGATATCTGCACACTGGATGCACAGGGAAGGATCGTAATCCCGACCAAGATGCGTAAGAGTTTAAACCTTGTGAATCAGGATGCTTTGGAAGCGGAGCTTTCCGGCCGGGAGATCCATCTCAGGAAA